>JAAWQC010000002.1 GCA_022800315.1 Clostridiales bacterium | reverse complement strand
CCATGGGATATCCCATGGCCTTTCCTTTTCGCAGGAAGGAGAAAAGACGATGGATCCACTGATCGGCCGCTTTTTGGAGGAATCACCCTATATCGATTATCGTTCACCGCTGATCCGGTCTGCGGCAACACAGCTGTTCGAGGACGGCCGCCCGGCGGTGGAACGGGCGGAAACCGCCTATGTGTTCGTACGCGACGAGATACCCCACTCCTTTGACTGCCGGTCCGGTATCGTGACCGCGAAAGCCTCCGACGTACTGCGCCACCGCACCGGCATCTGCCACGCGAAGGCCAACCTTCTGGCGGCGCTGCTGCGTTCTCAAGGTATTCCGACGGGCTTTTGCTATCAGCACATTACACTGGCGGATGACGATTCTTTGGGGTATTGCGTCCACGCCTTCAACGCGGTTTATCTGGACGGGCATTGGATCAGACTGGATGCACGAGGCAATACCGGCGGAATAGACGCCCGGTTTTCCTTGGATAAACCGGTGCTGGCCTTTCGGAACCGGCCGTCATACGACGAATATTTCTGGAACGGCATCTACGCCTGTCCTCACCCGGCGGCCATGGCGCTATTGGAGGCGTCGAAAACACTGGACGAGGTACAGCGGGGACTCCCGAAGACGGTTACACAGCTTCCGGATATAGAGGAATGACGATTTTTGCAGCATAAGCGGCGGCAGAAGTTGAATCCCTGCATAGAATGCGGTATAATAGCCAACGTTATATAGGAAACGATTTTGACGGAACAGGGGAGACGGCCGTGCTGCTGAAAAAGTGGGAACAGCTTCCGGAGGAACTGCACAACGACGAGGTTCGGGGATATTTCACCTATCTGAAAAAACGCACGGGGAGCCTGATCGTCAAACGGCTGCTCGATATCGTGGTCTCTTTTTTACTGATCCTGCTGCTGTCGCCGGTGCTGCTGGTCATTTCGCTGGTCATCCTCTGCGATTCCCGCGGCGGGGTATTCTTTCGGCAGAAGCGGGTGACCACCTACGGCCGCGTTTTTCGCATCTTCAAATTCCGTACCATGGTCAGCGATGCGGAAAAGCTGGGTTCACAGGTGACGGTGAAAAACGACAGCCGGGTGACCCGCAGCGGCAGGGTTCTGCGAAAATACCGGCTGGATGAGCTCCCCCAGCTGTTCAATATCCTCATCGGCGATATGTCGCTGGTAGGCACTCGCCCGGAAGTACCCCGCTACGTGGACGCCTATACCGACGAAATGAAAGCGACCCTCCTCCTGCCGGCGGGGGTGACCTCTCTTGCCAGTATCCAGTATAAGGACGAGGACCGTCTGCTTGCCGACGCGGAGAATGCCGATCAGGTCTATATTGAGGAAATCCTGCCTGAAAAGATGAAGTACAATCTGGCATATCTCCGGGAGTTCTCCTTTTTCCGCGATATTAAACTGATGTTCCAGACGGTAGCCGCCGTACTGCATTAAAAAAGCCCCCGGACGTATGTCCGGGGGCTTGAGACTGTCGAATAAGGAGAATCCGAGCGGAGGCGGGTTACCTGTGTTTGCGAGGACATGTGCCTCGCAAACACACCTTATAGGCGAAAGCCGGCGGAAACACACGTGTTTCCGCCGGCTTTCAATAGCAGGGGTAGGACTGGCGGGGACAGAGGGCGTAAGGCTCGGGTCAACGAGCTGATGCGTCCGGTGTCCCCATCCAGCAGCTTGTCGTTTTCCCCTGCCTATTTCCAAAGGCGGCCTATCAGAGTGCGGCCCTCTTCGACGAATCGGCCGGTGGAACGGACAGCCTCCTCGGTGAAGCAGCGGATACCGCTGTCCGCCGCGTTTTCGCTGCGATAGAGAAGGTAGGGTACCGGTTCGGCGGAGTGGGTACGGATGGCGAGGGGGGTAGGGTGATCGGGAAGAATCAGCAGGTGATAATCCCCCATTTTCTCCAATTCCTCCAGCAGAGGGGAAAGGACCCGACGGTCGATATCCTCGATGGCTTTTACCTTGTTATCAGTTTCGCCCCGGTGACCGCATTCGTCGGGCGCCTCTACGTGGATATAGACGAAGTCCTGCCCATCCCGCAGCTCCCGTATGGCAGCGTCACGTTTGCCCTCGTAATTGGTGTCGATATAGCCGGTGGCCCCCGGAACGTCGCAGACCCGCATGCCGGACAGTTTGCCGATTCCTTTAATCAGGTCCACTGCCGATATCACCGAGCCTTTTTTGCCGGTACGTTCCCGGAAGTTCTGGAGACGGGGGCGGCTGCCCTGCCCCCACAGCCAGATGGCGTTGGCCGCCGGCTGATCCTTCAGCAGCTCCACGCTTTGCTCCATCATCCGCAGCAGGAGAGAGGCGTCGGGATGCAGGGGGAGATAGGGCCCGATCACCTGGCCGGTGATGTCGTGAGGGGGAGTGACGCGGCCCAGCGCGGTTTTGCCGTGATGCCACACCAGACAGTGACGATAGGCGGTGCCGGTATAGAAGTCGAATTCCCCGCCGCCGAATGCCGACTGCAGCCGCTGCACCAGCGGCGCCGCCTGGGCGGTGTGGATATCACCGGCGCAGTAGTCGGTCAGACGTTTATGGGGGTAGTCCTCCTCTGGAGAAAGGGTCACCAGATTGCAGCGGAAGGCCACATCGTCCTCTGCCAGCTCCACACCGATATTGGCGGCCTCAAGCGGTGAACGGCCGGTATAGCATTCCCGCGTGTCGTATCCCATGACGGTCAGGTTGGCCACGTCACTGCCGGGGGACATACCCTCCTGCACGGTACGGACCATGCCGACCTCCGCCCGGCGGGCGAGCCGATCCATACACGGCTTGTCGGCTGCCTCCATGGGGGTACGGTTATCCAATGCGGCGCAGGGGGTGTCAGCCATCCCGTCGCAGAGCAGTACGATATATTTCATCCTCATTATCCTTCCCTTACACACAGATATCGTACCCTATTATACCTGCCGTCGGAACAAAAGGGAAGAGGCGGTTCGTTCACGAACCGTCTTTCCTTTCTCAAAAATTTGTTCACAATTTCAGCGTCGAACATTGCTTTTTAGTCCGCCATGAGATATAATAACAGCATTATGGATCATGGGCGGGAATGGTGTTTTTTTCCAGGATACCCCTTCCGTTCAAGTATGAGGAAAGCAGAGGGTTGTGCATGACTGCAATCACGTATTTATCAGCCGCCGCCGAGTCGGTAGGCGACATTCTGGGCGGGGCGGGTATGACCATCCTGACCGGTGTTGTGGTGGTTTTCGGCGTTCTGATCCTGTTGACCGCCATTTTTGTCCTGTTCGGCAAGGTGATGGTGGCACTGAAGGGGAAACCCAAAGACGGTCCGGCCCCGGACAAGCCCGCGCCGGCAAAGCCGGCCGCCGTATCCGCTGTAAAACCGGCGGCGCCGGTTTCCTCCGCCGGTGACAGCGAAGAGATCATTGCGGTCATCTCCGCCGCCGTCGCTGCCATGAGTGCCGCGGACGGCACCACCTACGCGGTCAGAAGTATCCGCCGGGCAGACGGACGGTCCCGTTCGGAGCGTCCTGTGTGGGCGGCCGCGGGCCTGCTCGACAACGTGAGACCCTTTTAGTCAGGAGACGTTTCATTTACAGCGTTCCTGTAGATTTACACAAACCCGAAAGGACTGATGCAAATGGGCGCTCTCTGGGAAGCCATACAGAAGCTATGGATGGAATCCGGCTTTGCCCAGCTGTTCAACTTCCAGAACGGCGGCTGGAAAAACCTGATCATGATCGGCATCGCCTGTATCCTGATCTATCTGGCGATCAAAAAGCAGTTCGAACCCCTGCTGCTGCTGCCGATCGCCTTCGGCATGCTGTTGGTCAACCTGCCGCTGGGCAAAATTATGGACCCGCAGATGAATTCCCTGGTTCCCTTTACAGCAGATGAACTGACACACTATTTAGCCGGCCAGATCGACCAATCCTATCCGGTGTTTACCATGAACGCCACCATCAACGGCGAAGTGGTCACCCAGTATTTCTGGCAGCATTTTGAAACCGGCGGCCTGATGTGGTACCTGTATCAGGGTGTTAAGTTCGGTATCTACCCGCCCCTGATCTTCCTGGGCATCGGCTGCATGACCGACTTCGGCCCCCTGATCTCCAATCCCCGCAGCTTCCTACTCGGCGCGGCAGCGCAGGTGGGTATTTTTACCACCTTCTTTGGAGCGAGAGCCCTGGGCCTGACCGGAATAGCGGATATCACCTTCTCCAATCAGGAAGCCGCCTCCATCGGCATCATCGGCGGCGCGGACGGCCCCACGGCGATTTACCTGACCTCTAAGCTGGCGCCCCATCTGCTGGGTGCCATCGCGGTGGCCGCCTATTCATATATGGCGCTGGTACCGATTATACAGCCGCCCATCATGAGGGCGCTGACCACCAAAAAGGAACGCTCGGTCGTGATGAAACAGCTGCGGCCCGTTTCCCGCACCGAAAAGATACTGTTCCCGATCTTCGTTACCTTGATCTGCGTGCTGCTGTTGCCCAGTGCGGCGCCCCTGATCGGTATGCTCATGCTGGGCAACCTCTTCCGCGAGAGCGGTGTGGTGGAACGTATTTCCAAGACGGCGCAGAACGAGCTGATGAATATCATCACCATCTTCCTCGGCATCACGGTCGGCGCCACGGCCAACGCTGCCACCTTCCTGTCGCCCAAGACCCTGCTCATCATCGTGCTGGGCCTCCTGGCCTTCGGTATCGGCACAGCCAGCGGTGTGCTGCTGGGCAAACTGATGTATGTGCTGACAAAGGGCAAGGTCAACCCGCTGATCGGTTCCGCCGGTGTTTCCGCCGTTCCGATGGCGGCCCGCGTTTCCCAGAAGGTCGGCCAGCAGGAGAACCCCAGCAACTTCCTCTTGATGCACGCCATGGGCCCCAATGTGGCCGGCGTCATTGGCTCTGCTGTAGCGGCTGGTGTGCTGCTGAGCCTGTTCCAGTAATACCGCCTTAACGGTTGATAGAGAAAAGGAGGACAGCGGTGGTTGTCCTCCTTTTTCATCCCCCCAGGGCGAAAAATGGGCTTTTTTACAGGAAATGATCGTATCACAGCAAACCCACATCATACAGAAAGGCGGAACCATCCGATGCCCGATATACAGACCGAGGCCCTGCGTCTGCGCAGGCAGATTATCGACCAGGAATTCTCCCGCATGAACGCCCGCCAGAAAACGGCGGTCTTTCATACCGAAGGCCCCCTGCTGATTCTGGCGGGGGCGGGCAGCGGTAAAACCACCGTGCTGGTCAACCGGATCGGCAACATCATCAAATACGGCCGCGCCTACAACAGCAATGAATTCAGCGTTCAGCTGAACGAGGACGATCTCTTCCTGCTGCGGGAATGCGCCGCCGGCCGTGTGAGGGCGGACGAATCGGTGGCTCACATCTGCGGGGTAGATCCCTGTCAGGCGTGGCGCATTCTTGCCATCACCTTTACCAATAAGGCGGCGGGCGAGCTGAAGGAACGGCTGACCCGTCTGCTGGGCGATGAAGGTAACGACGTGATGGCCAGCACCTTCCACTCCTTCTGCGCGCGGATTCTGCGGCGGGACGGAGAACGGCTGGAGTATTCCTCTCATTTCACCATCTACGACACCGACGACAGCCGGCGGCTGATGAAAATGTGCCTGAAGGATCTGGATATCGCGGAAAAGATACTGCCGCATAAAGCGGTTCTCAGCGAGATCGGCCGTGCCAAGGACGCCCTGCTGGACCCGGAGGCGTTCGCCGCCCAGGCGGGGAGCGATTACCGCCTCAAACAGATCGCCGCCTGCTACCGTCTTTATCAGCGACGGCTGGAGGAGGCGGACGCTATGGATTTCGACGACCTGCTGTTCCTGACAGTGAAGCTGTTCAGTGAATGCCCCGATGTGCTGGAACGGTACCAGCGACGGTTTCGCTACATAATGGTGGACGAGTACCAGGATACCAATCACGCGCAATATAAACTTATCAGCCTGCTGGCGGCGGGTTATGGCAACCTGTGCGTGGTGGGTGACGACGACCAGAGCATCTATAAATTCCGTGGCGCCACCATCGAAAATATCCTGAGCTTTGAGGATGAGTTTACCGGATGTGAAGTCATACGCCTGGAGCAGAACTACCGCTCCACCGGCCATATCCTCCGCGCGGCGAACGCCGTGATAGAAAAGAACACCAACCGCAAGGGCAAAACCCTATGGACCGAAAATGAGGAAGGGGACCTGCTCCAGCTGCATACACTGGATAACGAGGATGAGGAGAGCCGCCTGATCGCGGATACCATACTCGACGGCGTGGCGGCGGGGCGGAACTACAGCGATTTCGCCGTACTTTACCGGGCCAACGCCCAGTCCAACGCCATCGAGCGTTCGTTCGTCAAGAGCGGTATCCCCTACCGCATCATCGGCGGACACCGCTTCTTCGATACCAAAGAGGTACGGGACGCGATGGCTTATCTGCGGGTGATCAGCAATCCCGACGACGGGGTGAGCCTGCGGCGTATCATCAACGAGCCCAAGCGGGGCATCGGCGACACCACCATGGATAAGGCGGCGGAGATTGCCGACGGTCTGTCTCTGCCGTTGTACGAGGTGATCGCCCACGCCGACGAATATCCCGCCCTGGTACGCTCTGCCGCAAAGCTCAAAGCCTTTACCGATATGATGAACCGTCTGAGGGAACTGAACGGCGATCCCGATATCACCATCCACGCATTGTATGAGACAATGCTGGAGCAGACGGGCTATCTGGCGATGTGGAAGGCGGCCGGTGAAATGGAAGCGGGCCGGGTGGAGAATCTGAACGAGCTGGCTTCTTCTATTAAGGATTATGAGAAGAACAGCGAAGAAGCCATCCCCGAGCTGGCGGGCTTTCTGGAGGAAGCGGCGCTGATGACCGACGTGGATAATTACGATGCCGGCGCCGATACCGTGGTGCTCATGACCATGCATGCCGCCAAGGGGCTGGAGTTCCCGGTGGTTTTCCTGCCGGGATTCGAGGACGGTATATTTCCTGGCATGCAGACCCTGTTCAACCCCGAGGAGATGGAAGAGGATCGGCGGCTGTGCTATGTTGCGATCACGCGGGCAAAGGAGGAGCTCTACATCACCAACGCCCTCAGCCGTATGCTGTACGGCTCCACCACCCGCAATCGGCCTTCCCGTTTCCTGTCCGATATCCCGCCGGAACTCATCGAGGAGCATCGGCCGTATCACGCCTATGCCCGACCCGTACAGGGCCAGGGGAGCCGTGACGGCGACGGCTGGCACACCGTATCCTCCGCCGGCGGCGCGGCGCCTGCCGCATCACGCAGCGGCTTTCAGACAGGCGGATTCCCCCGTGAACGGGCCGCTCAGCGGCAGGGCATCACTGCGCTGGACTCCCGTGCCGGCGGGCCGGGCTCCGGCGGCTGTCAATGGAAGGAGGGGGATATGGTTGTCCACGGGACCTTTGGCAGCGGCGTGATCCAGTCGATCACGCCCATGGGCAACGACCATCTGCTGGAAATCCTCTTTGACAAGGCAGGCAATAAGAAGCTAATGGCCAATTTTGCCCGGCTTAAAGCGCAGTAAACACCAAATTCTCCATGATTTGTAACCGAAATCCCCCTGTGTCATAGTATGTATTGAAGCAAAACTTCAATCAAACTGAACAGGGGGATTAACGTATGCCTGATAACAAGTTCCTGAACGACGGAGGCTGTAAGGAAGCCGTATGCATCGACGCAGGAAGAGTGTATGATTCCTGCAGCGACAAGGATTGCCTCGAGGACCTGCGGGTGTATTTCACCGAGCGGGACCAGATGGTGATCAACCACGCAGTCAGTGTACGGGCAAGGAATGTGGAAGTCATCACAACATACATCGACGTGGAGGCCCTGCCCTTCAACCGCGGGTATTACGCCTGCGACCTGACCTTCTATTTCGAAATCCAGCTGGACGTTTATTCGGGTCACGCCATGCCCTGCACCACCGTGTACGGGGTCAGCGTGTTCCAAAAGAAGGTTATCCTTTACGGCAGCGAAGGCAGTGTCAAGGTCTTCAACAGCGAGTACCGCGACAACCAGTGTGATATCCAGGAGAACCCGACCCGCAATCTGCCCCGCTGCAGCGTACAGGTCGCCGAGCCCATCGTGCTGGCAGCCCGCCTGTGCGAAGCCTGCGACTGCTGCAAGTGTGGCTGTGACTGCGGATGCTGCTGCAATATCCCCGGCTGTATCTGCAGCCGGTACGGCGGCAATTTCTGCGACGACAGCGACGGCAAAATCGTGTATGTCACCATCGGTATCTTTACCATCGTCCAGCTCATCCGGAATGTCCAGATGCTGGTGCCGGTATACGACTACTGCATGCCCAGCAAGGACTGTAGCTGCCCGGCTACCGATAATCCCTGCGATCTCTTCCGCAAGATGTGCTTCCCGGTTGACGAGTTCTTCCCGCCCCAGGACGACAGCAAAGGATGCGGCTGCGGATGCGGCTGCGACGAATAACCCATCACGCAAAACAAGCCGCCCCACAGGGCGGCTTGTTTTCTTGTCATTAAAGTAAGAGAACCGGTGTTCTATAAACACCGGTTCTCTTACATAAAAACGGGAAATACGCCGCATCGACAGCGGTATCGGCTAGATTACTGCTTTTTCATCATATTTTCCGCACAGCTGCGCAGGTCGCTCTCACATTGCAGTGTGGCGCCGCTCTGGTGCATCGTCTCCTGAATGTAAGCAGGCAGGGACTGAAAATAGGCCTTCGCCTGAGGGTTGGACTGCAGCAGGTCGTTCAGGTCTGTACAATTCTGATTCGGATTGTTGGGCATACGATCACCTCCGCTGTTATTTTCTGCAATTGCCATGCAAATAACAATGGAAGATATTGCTTTATTTCTCGCTTGAATAAAATGCGGCGACTTGCTCAAAGCAGCGGTCCCGCTCCTCTTCGGTCAGGGAAGGCTGCCGGCAGAAGCAGGCGAGAAATTCGGTGTCGCCGTTGGTACCGTGGATGGGGGAGACGGCCATACCGCTGAGATAGAGGGCGCTTTGTTCCGCATCATCCGCCAGGGAACGAAACAGATCGGGCAGAATCGACGGGTCTTTCAGCACCCCGTTTTTCCCCAGCACTTTTTGAGGCGCTTCAAACTGGGGTTTGATCAGGCAGATACAGATACCGTCCGCCGTCAGCACCCGGTCCACAGCGGGAAATATTTTGGAAAGCGAGATAAAGGAGACGTCCGCTGTGACCAGCGAGCACCGTGTTCCCAGCTGTTCCAACGTCAGGCTGCGGGCGTTTGTCCTTTCCAGCGGGGTAACCCGTTCATCGGTGCGCAGCCGCCATTCCAGAATGCCGTAGGCCACGTCCACTGCGTAGACATGGCCCGCCCCATGCTGTAACAGGCAGTCGGTAAACCCGCCGTTGCTGGCGCCGATATCGCACACAGTCAGGCCGGAGACGTTAATTTCAAATACTTCCAGCGCTTTTTCCAGCTTATAGCCCGAACGGCTGGCATATTTTTTTGTTTTTTCTTTTAATATCAGCACCGCGTCAGACGGGATCGGCGTACCGGGTTTATCCATGGGTACGCCGTTGATGCTGATGCGGCCCGCCATAATCAGACCGGTCGCTTCCTCTGGCGTCAGCGAAAATTGTCTCGCTGTCAATTCGTCCAGCCGTATGGTTTCCATCGGGTATCAAATCCTTTCCTGTGCACCTGTTCACCGGGGCGGATCCACTGGACAAATGTCCGCAAATAGTATACCATATACACCGGTTCCTTTTCCTTGCCGGTACAGGATAAATCGTTGGGAATCGGTGCTGAAGAATTCCTTCGGGATTCTTCCTTTTCGCTGATGATAACCCTACACCGGTTCCTATATAATCCTGTGCCGAAGAAAGGCAGAGCCCTTCTTTCTTTCCTTTTTAAAAAACTTCGTCCCGAAAGGAGATTTTTTCAGTCCGCAGACCGCCGGTACGGCGCTCTGCGGACAGTATACCATAAAACACTATCTTTGGGGAGACTTGATGGAACAGACAAAAACACTATACATAACCGATCTGGACGGAACTTTGTTCCGCTCCGATAAAACGTTGTCGGCTCACACAGCTTCCGTAATCAATAAGAGGATCGGGGAGGGGATGCTGTTTTCCGCCGCCTCGGCCCGCAGCCTGATGGGGATTTTTATGATACCCCTGCATGAGATACACTTTACCATTCCGCTGGTTCTCATGAACGGAGTGCTGCTGTACGATTATGCCCGCCGGGAAATCCTCGACACCTGTGAAATGCCGTCGGAAACAGTGGGCGCGGTATTAAACATCTGTGCCGCACAGGGAAAGTACCCCTTTGTTTACCGGATTGAAAAGGGGGAGATGGACATCGCCTACCGGTCGGCCACATCGGAAGGGGAGCGCGTTTTTCTCAAGGAACGCAGCGAACATTTCCCGGGCTATTTCCACGCATGCGAAACCTATGACTTCAACCGGGGAGCCGTCTATTTTTCCCTGCAGGACACCTATGAGCGGTTGCTGCCTATTCGGGACGGGATAGAGGCCCTTCCGCAGACAAATTGCGTATTGTATCAGGATACCTATCTGCAAGGGAATTATTATCTGGAGATTTTCAGCAGCGGGGCGGGAAAGGACAACGGCCTGCTCCGTTTAAAGGACCGGGTGGGAGCGGACCGTGTGGTCGCCTTCGGCGACAATCTCAACGATCTCCCCATGCTGCGGCAGGCCGACGTGGCCTGCGTGGTCCGCAACGGCGCTCCCGGCGCGCTTCAGGCGGCGGATATCGTCCTGCCCTCCAACGACGAGGATGGAGTCGCCGCGTATCTCGAAAAAGAATGGCCGCTGTGCTCAAAATAAAGGAGGAGTACCGATGACCGCCCTGCTGATCCGTCTCTTTATCAAAAAACCGGAGGAAGTACGCGACCCAGCCATCCGTTATGCCTACGGCCGGCTGGCGGGCGCTTCCGGTTTGTGCGCCAATCTGCTGCTTTTCATCCTTAAGCTGTTGGCCGGTTTTTTATCGGGCAGTATGGCAGTTGTGGCAGACGCCTTCAACAATTTATCCGACGCCGGTTCCTCCATTGTGACGCTGGTGGGCTTTAAGCTGTCCTCTCTGCCGCCGGACAGGGAGCATCCCTTCGGCCACGGCCGTATGGAATATCTGGCAGCGCTGGGGGTTGCAGCGCTGATCATGGCCGCGGGGTTTGAACTGGCGACCTCCTCTTTTGACAAAATTCTGCATCCCACACCGACTTCCTTCAGTTTTCTGACGGTTATTATCCTGCTGATCTCCATCGGCGTCAAGCTATGGATGGCTCTTTTTTATCGGAAAATAGGGCTTTTGATCGATTCCGAAACACTCAAAGCCGCTACGGCGGACAGCCGTAACGATGTCATCTGTACCGGTGTGGTGCTGCTGTCATCGGTGTTTGTCCTGTTCAGCGGAATTGAGATTGACGGTTATATCGGGGTCGCGGTGGCGTTATTCGTCATCTGGTCGGGCTTCAGCATTGTGAAAGAAGCAGTATCGCCGCTGCTGGGTCAGGCTCCCGACAAGGAAATGGTGGAGGATATCAAAAAGACCGTACTGGAAAACGAGGGGATCGTGGGCGTCCATGATCTGATGGTACACAACTATGGGCCGGGCCGCATGGTGATATCCCTCCACGCGGAGGTTCCCTGCCGAGAGGATATGATGCGCAGCCACGACCTCATCGATCGGGTGGAAAAGGAACTAATGCAGAAATTTCACGCGATGACCTGCATCCATATGGACCCGGTGGATACCGAGGACGAACGGGTACAGCACCTCCATGTCCTGGTTGAGGAAGTGCTGCGGGATATCGATCCGACCCTGTCGCTCCATGATTTTCGCGTGGTGTTCGGCGAGACCCACACCAATCTCATTTTCGATGTGGTCATTCCCTATGATTTTAAAGAGACGCAGAACCTGTGCAGTGACATACAGCGGCGGGTATGGGAGCGGGACGAAACCCTCTTCACTGTCGCTACGGTGGAACACAGCTTTACCCCCAACGAATGAGTAAAGGACGGCCGCGAAGCAACATGGTGGGAACGATTGTTTACAACGGATTCTGGAACCCCGACACGCCACCCGATCCGGTGCGGCGCCTGATCGCGGCCGCCGACAGGAGGGGGGAAGTCCTGCGGCCCTTACCCAATACCGCTTTATCCGTCTGTCTGGACGACCAGGCGCGGGTAGCAGGATGGCAGGGGGATTACGCCCTGTTCTGGGACAAGGATACCCGGCTCGCCCGCGGTCTGGAAGCCGCCGGTATCCGGGTCTGCAATCCGGCGGCGGCCATTGAGGTCTGCGACGATAAAGCGGCCTGCCAGCTGGCGCTGACAGGCCACGGTCTGCCCCTGCCGCGCACACTGGTGGCACCCATGACCTACCGCAGCATCGACGGCGGCATTGAGAGCTTCTGCCGCCAAGCGGAGGCGGCCTTTTCTTATCCCATGGTGGTCAAGGAATGTTATGGCTCCTTTGGTGGCCAGGTGACACTGGTCAGCAGCGGCGAGGAGCTGCGCGCCCTGTGCCGTACAATGGACGCCCGCCCGTTTCTCGTGCAGGAATTTGTGTCCACCGCCGCCGGCGAGGACTATCGCCTGTATATGGTGGGCGGACACTGCGCGGCGGCAATGAAGCGTCGTTCGGACACCGACTTTCGCGCCAACATCGGCGGGGGAGGTCGGGGGGAGGCCTACCGGCCTTCCGACAGAGAATTATCCATAGCCGTTGCCTGCTGCCGCCTGCTGGGCCTTGACTTCGGTGCCGTCGATTTTCTCCACGACCGGGAGCGCGGCCCCCTGATCTGCGAGGTCAACTCCAACGCCTTTATGGAAGAGATCACCGCCTGCACCGGCGTGGATGTGGCGGATAAAATACTGGAATATGTGCTGGAGCGTGAAAAGACCGGAGGCCGTTAGACCTCCGGTCTTTTCACATCCGCTTTTCCATCCAGGCGGTGATGTCGCCGACGAATTCGTCCCGGTTGCTCTCGTTGTGAAGCTCATGACGGGCGCCGGGGTACAGCTTGAGGGTCAAGTCCTTCATGCCCGATGCCTTCAGCCAGTCGTACACCTGACGCACCCCCTTGCCGAATCCGCCCACCGGGTCCATATCGCCCGACAGCACGATCAGGGGCAGTTCCTTGGGCACCCGGTCGCTCCATTGCCGGCCGCTCACTTTATGCAGGAGGGTGAACAGGTCGCGGAAGCCCGCGTTGGTGAAGAGAAAATGGCATTTTGGATCCTTGGCAAAAGGACGGTAATTGGTGTCGTCCCGCGACAGCCATTCGTTTCCTGTGACTACTTCGCCGTACCGGCTGTTGTAATCGCGGAAAGCCAGCTTGTTGAGCAGGACCCCTTTTTTTCTGCCGCGGCCCAGGCCCACCATCAGGTTGCTCAGCAGCAGGGCGAAACCGATCAGGTTGTTGCGGCCGCCGGTACCGCAGCAAAGATACCCTGCCAGCCCCTGCCCATGAAGGGTGATATAGTTACGGGTGATAAAAGACCCCATACTGTGCCCCAGCAGAAAGTAGGGCAGGTGGGGGTACTCTTTTTCCATGATCCGGCGCAGTCCGTCCTCGTCTTCGATAAGATGGCGCCAGCCGTCCTTTTCGCCGAAGTATCCCAGGTCCTCTTTCTTTTCGGCGGAACGGCCGTGTCCCAGATGATCGTCTCCGCATACCAGGAAGCCGCGGGAGGTCAGCTCGCCCGCCAGCCATTCATACCGTTGCATGTGCTCCACCATTCCGTGGCATATCTGCACAATTGCGCGGATATCTCCCTCCGGCGGCAACCAGACGGTGGCGTACAGCGTATGGATTCCATCACTGCTCGGATAAGATAATTCCCGACGATTATTCACGATTCGATTCCTCCTCGCACAATAGGGGGCAGGGCCGATAGGATTCCCAGACCTGCCGGCTTTTTTCCATAAGAATCCGCTGCATCCAGGCGGGGGATTCCACCCAGACGTCAGGGCCGAAGCTCAGCAGATACCCCGTCACCCAGTCCCCCATGGGATACTCCATCTCCAGCGTGTAGCTGCCGTCCCCGTTGGAACGGATCTGGTCACTGTCATAATCGTCACAGAGACGGAACAGCGCACGCTCCGTAAACCGAAGCACCAGATGAACCAGGGGAGGGGAGGAGGGAACCCGGTTTTCTTTTTCCCGTTGCAACAAACGACTGCGGCGGTCAAAAACCTGATCGGTCACCGCCGCCTTCCGTATGCGGGACAGACGGAACAGGCGCTCCGCCCGCCTTGCCCGGCAGTATGCCCGCAGGTACCAGGCGCGGTCTTTAAAGACCAACTGAAGCGGCTCCACTTGACGGGTGGTTTTGCGGTTGTCGGCGCTGATATAATCGATTTCGATCACGAGGCGCTGCAGGATAGCCCGCCGGATGTCGGTAAATCGGTGATCGCTGTCGGGATCGCTGCCCCAGGTGGTAAAATCAGCGGTGATCCAGTCGTCGTCCTCCACCTGAAAAAGGCTTCCCAGCTTCGCCATCACTTTATCGGCATCCGGATAGCGGGTAGAACGCAACGTCTGCATCGCCAGCAGCAGGCTTTTCCGATCGCTTTCATCCAGCGCCGTGCGATTGAGAGCGTAATGCTCCATAATCGAGATGCCGCCGCCGGCCCCCTGGGTGGAGCAAACTGGTATTCCCGCCGCGGACAGGTCGTCAATATCGCGGTAGATGGTCCGGGTAGAAACACCGAACCGCTCCGCCAGTTCCCCAGCGGTCACCATTTGATGATTGAGCAGAAGGGTGGTGATTTCGATAAGCCGGTTGATTTTCAAAATGCCTTCCTCCCGCCGCTATTCCTTGCCCCGTTCCTCCAGCTCCCGTTCCGCCGCTTCGGTCAGCAGACGATAAAAGGGGGCCAGCGCTTGAAAACCGGCGGTCAACACGGCAGGAAGATCCGTACTGCCGAAAAAAGCCGGATCGTTCTCCGTTCGGGTAAAATCGATATTTTTTCGATTATACAGCTCATCCAGCAGGGGGGGAAGTCCTTCCTTTTTCCGCCGTGCGTACCGCTCACCGCTGATGGAAAAACCCGCCGCCAGCGCTTTTTTGGCGGCTTTGAGGAAAGGCGCGGCGTTCTCGTCCATCATTCGGCGCAGCATCTGCATCAGCGCAGGGGTCGAAGCGTAAAATCCCATACCGTAAGTACTCTCTTTTAAGGAAAAATCGGCGAAAAAACCCGGAATGCAGTCCCAGGCCTTTTTGTCCCGCATAAAGGCTACCCAGACATTTTCGCGGTAGAGGGATTTATCGCGGGAATAGCGATTGTCCCGGCGGATACGGCTGACACAGCCGTTGCGCCCGGGATCGACCACGATATGAGGATCAATTTTCAGCACGGTAGGGGACAGGTCCTCCACCAGTGCACGCAGCGGGTCCAGCACACGACTGCGGATTTCCCGCTTATGCTCCTCATAAAATTCTTTGCTGTCGTGAAACCGGTTTTCCGACAGCAGCCACAGGGCATCGGGATGTATCCCCGGATAAGCGGGCACATAACCGCCTCCTCATTAGTTTATCTTTTGATATATTTTCAAGAAAGAATTCAGCAAATCTTCACTGGGGGCCAGTCCTCTGCTGATGAAATCTGATTGGTTACCCGTATATTATATCACAGAAGGATATTATAGTCGAGAAAATGTGATACGATGAAGCTGTCGTATTCATGAGAAAATTATCGCAAGTGAAAGGATTCGTCTGGACATATCCACCGGGATTATGTATACTATTGTGAGTGTTATGCTATTACTTTTCGTTTGTTTGGGAGGCTACTATGTCCCGCCTGATTTTAATAACCGGTGGTATCCGCAGCGGAAAAAGCCGGCAGGCCGAACAGCTGCTGGCGGGAAGCGCCGATGTTCTCTATATTGCCACGGCCCGCTGCTTTGACGAGGAAATGGAACGGCGTATCGCTGTCCACCGCGCCTCCCGCCCGGCGAAATGGATTACCGCCGAACAATATCGTGACTTGGATAGATTGCTGCAGCGGCATCCCGATCGCGATGTTTTGCTGGACTGTGTTTCCAATATGGTCACCAATCTGATGCTGGATGCGGAGAGCGATTACGATCATATTTCTATGGAGAGAGCGGAGTCGGTTGAACAGGATATCCGCCGGCAGTTCGGTCGCTTTCTGGAGGAGCTGAGGCGGCGGCAGCACACGGCTGTACTGGTGACGAACGAATGCGGAAGCGGCCTGGTTGCGCCCTATCGGCTCGGTCGTATTTTTGCCGATATTATGGGACGGCTCAATCAGTATCTGGCAGGGTTTTGCGATGAAGTTTATCTGATGTCCTGCGGCCTGCCGCTGCAGCTGAAATAAAGTGGATAATAAGAGATGGGATGGGGAATTAACGTGGATCACATATCGCTTCTGAATGAAATACGCTACAATGTCAAATCGGTGATTATCGGAAAGGACGAGGTCATCGACCAGCTGCTGATATCGCTGCTTTGCTCGGGCCACGTTCTCATTGAGGATATGCCGGGAACCGGCAAAACCACGCTGGTGTCGGCATTGGCTTCATCGCTGGGCTGTTCCTTCCGGCGGATTCAGTTCACCCCCGACGTCCTGCCTTCCGACGTCACCGGTTTTACCATGTTCAACATGCGGACCGGGGAGCAGGAACTTCACGAAGGCAGTATCATGAATCAAATCGTACTGGCGGACGAAATCAATCGTACCAGTCCCAAAACACAGTCCGCCCTGCTGGAGGTTATGCAGGAAAATCAGGTGACGATCGATGGAAAGACCTATCCAGCCCCGTCTCCCTTTATGGTGCTGGCGACACAGAACCCGGTGGAAATGACCGGGACCTATCCGCTGCCGGAAGCACAGATGGACCGTTTTCTGATGCGGGTATCCATGGGATATCCCGCTCACCGTGAAGAGGTGGACATCCTGAAAAACCATCGCTCCCGACATCAAACGGTATCACTCTCTCCGGTGGCGGATGCGCAGGCCGTACTGCAGATGCAGCAGGAACTGGACACCATTCTGTGCTCGGCGCCTGTTATGGACTATATCGTCTCACTGGCGGAAATGACCCGGTCGCTGGAAGAAGTTCAAATGGGCGTCAGCCCCCGCGGAACGATCGCGCTGATGCAGGCGTCGAAAGGAAGCGCCATGCTGGCGGGGCGTTCTTATGTCCTGCCCGATGATGTTCAAAAGATGGCATTCCCGGTTCTGTGCCATCGGCTGGTGATGCGTATGCGCGCCGGTATGCGCCGCCAAACGCCGGAAAACGTCATACAGGCTATTCTGCGAACGGTACCGGTGCCGGCTGTCAAATGACTAAGCGTGGAATAGGACTCCTGATTTTTTCTGCGCTGCTTCTGTTTTTTGGCAAGCTAACCGGCAGCAGCGAAATATTTTATGCTCTGTTCTGTATGGGGATTCTGTTGATCGCATCGCTTCTGACAGCGTTGTCGGCTTCTCTATTTCTGCAGTTTTCCTTTCAGTCGCCGGAAAGTGCTGTCGTCAGAGGGGAACACGCAGACATCCGTTTGACATGCAGCGGTGTGCGGATTCTTCCCGTGTTCCTGTCCGTGCGTATCGGTCTTGAGAACGGGCCTGTACAGGAATACGGAATCCAAATGCTGCCGGGGCTTCGGCGCGTTGTCTACAGCCTCCCCTTGGACTGCCGTCATCGCGGATTGTGGCATTTACAGGTCAAACGGCTGCGTGTACGGGATTTGTTCGGTCTGTTTTCTCTTCCCGCCGTTGCTTCGGGCCGAAAAGAGGGGGGAGGCACTCTGATAGTGTATCCCTGTCTTCACGCGGCTGTCGACCGCGATTTCCCCCTTCCGTCCAATATGGCATATTCGGAGGATCGTTTGGTTACCTCGGAGGCCGGTGATTCCTCCGCAGGTGTGAGAGCGTATCGCGAGGGGGATTCCCTGAAACGCATCCACTGGAAACTGACGGCGAAAATGCGGGAACCGTTTACCCGTCAATATGAGATTCCTTCAGAGCAATACGCGCTTGTCTTGATGGACAACCGGGTTCCGACAGCCCCGTCGGACATCGACGCTGTACTGGAATATACCGATATTACCTGTGAATGCATGGGAGAGCTGGCGCTGAATTATGCCGCCCGTAATTATCGTGTCCGTCTCATCGTCCCCGGCATGGAAACGGGTGATGTCGCTGTGGAATCGATAGAAGAATTCGATATGGTCTACGAGTTGCTGGCAACCGCTCCCTTTGTCGGCTATTCATCCGCCATAGAGGAGCTGGATCGGCTGTGCCACCATACGATGGCGGCACATTCCCTGTATTATATCACCGGCGATGCCAGCGAACAAACGCTGGAGTATTTGCAGACAATTGCCGTTCACCATTGTCCTGTTACCTGCGTTCTGATTGATATGACTCTGGCTGATCCGTATCTGACGCGTATCGGCGGCATTCGGACGCTCAGGACCGCAGACAGCCGGGACATCGCACTGTTGTGGGAGGGCGAGTCATGAAAACAGCTTCTCGTCATTCCTTTGGTAAACCCCACTTTGTCTGGCTGGATTATTGCTGTACGATTCTCATTACAATCGGTGTTCTGCTGGCAATTGAACAGGTATTTCCTTTCCAGTCCGCACTATTTATGCTGATTCTGACCCCGCTTCTCATCACCTCGGCATTTTTCCTGTTCGAGATGAAAAAGCGAGTGGGACTGATCGCGGCTGGTGTAATTGCCGGTTTTCTGCTGCTGCTCCTGCTGATCGGCGGTGGAAATATGATCACGTATATCGGTGGCTTTATTAGCTGGTGGATCGAATTGTTTCCCAGGAGTTCAACGTATTATCGTCCGGGGAACATCACGCTCGCCCTGTTTCTGATACATTTGGCGGCGACAACGGTGGTATTTCTTTTCGTTCGGTTTACGCGGGGTGCCCTGACCGTTCTAATCGCCGCATCTTTCCTGTTCGCCGGTATTCTACTCTACGATTATCACAGTAACCTGTTGGCGTTGATTCTCATCATGACCGGTGCTCTGCCGCTGCTGGCGAAAAGCGCCTATTTGTATTTTGAGCGGCATCGCTCCGGCATGATCACGCCGGAGAAAAACACCGCGTTGTCGGCGGTCTCGGTTTGTACGACCATCGTATTGCTGGCGGCACTGCTGCTGCCTCGTGACACGACGAGATGGCAGGACCCTGATTTGACCAACAAACTGCAAAGCCTGGTCACCGACGGTTTATTCAACAACCCTCAAAAGGATTCCATCAATATGAGCGGCATGGGGCTTCAGCCTGACTTGACCCAATTAGGCGGCGATATTTCGCTGGACAACACCACGCCGATCATGTACGTCAAAGGAACAAACGCCTGCTCGTTGAAAGGGTTGGTTTATGATCATTATAACCAGAGCAGCTGGAACGCGACATACGAATCAATTATCGCCTTTGATAACGACTCCCCCCAGGCGGAACAGGTCAATGCTTTTGGTATCCGGCCGATCTATAACCCCGATCTGATAACCACCATGGACCTGGAAATTTCGGTCCTGAATAAGGGAAACAATATATACAGCACCGGAATCGTTCAAAAGGTCAGCTGGCTCGACGATAAATTGTTGGACCGGGGAATCTTCTTCTATCCCCGTTCCGAAATGCTGTACAGGGGAGAGGTGACCACGCCCTATGCCTATCGGCTGGTCGCGGATGTATACCAGAGGAACTCCCCCTATTTCAATTCCCTGATTGCTGAAAAGGAAGTGGCATCGGCTAAAGACACCCTGTTCGATACTCTTACCGAACGCTATTTGCAGCTGCCTTACGACACACTGCCGTCGGCAATCACTGATATCAACGAGTCTTTATTTGATTTGTCGGATTCTCCCTATCAGAAGATGGTCAAGTTGGAGCGTTATCTAAGGGATCAGGCGCAATTTACTTACACACTGACACCGGGTGACGTTCCGGAAGGCACAGATTTTGTCACATACTTTTTGAACGACCGAAAAGGGTATTGCGTGTATTTCGCATCCGCCATGGCAGTAATTGCCCGCAGCGTTGGGGTCCCGTCCCGTTTTATAGCCGGCTACAAGGTGAATGGAACCGGTCAGGACGATACCGTCGTTCAGGCGAAAAACGCACATGCCTGGGTTGAATGCTATATCAAAGGAGTCGGCTGGATACCCTTTGACCCAACGCCGGGCGCCAATCTGGAAGTAGCGCCAAAGGTGACCGGCAGTACGGACAGTCAGCCTACCCAGACCAGTGCCCCTGAGCCACAGCCGACTACCACCGACAGCGGAGTGAGTACGACGTCAGAAGCCCTTGCAGCCACTACAGCGTCCCAGACCGACTCCGAGCATCGCGGCGGAAAGTCTTCCTCAATCCCATACGGAACGATTGTTCTGGTGTTGCTGTTGGTATTATTGCTTTTGTTCGCAGCGCTGATACTGCTGCAGTGCTACCGCAGCCTGACTATTTTCCGCCTAGGCAATATGCGCGCAAAGTATAAGGAGAATGGTCCGATTGCAGACGAATATTACCGGGACCTGCTGACACAACTCCGGCTGCTGCATTATCTGCCTGAAAACAAGGAAACGATCGCCGGCTTTGCGCGCCGTGTCGATGCCGGACTGGATTTGGGCCGAAAAGGCGAATTTTCTATGAGATCTGCCGGTGATATCCTGATGCGGTGGCGGTATGGTCAAATCGAGCCATCTGACGATGATTTGAAACTGCTGGAACAATTTCATTTGCAGATAGAACGACTTCTCAAAGAAAGGATGAACGGCCTGCTGTATTTTATCCGGCGCGTCGTGATCATTCGTTATCGGTAAAGATCTCACAGTAAAGTACAACCAGTGCCGGAGTTAGTTGCCGGCACTGGTTGTATGGCACGTGACTATCCGATCGTAGAAAGGAGGCGCGGGTGCGCTTAGGCTGCAATGGATTGAATGAACTCCTTCCCTGTACTATACTAAATATTCATTTAGTATAGTTGTGTACAGATTCACGAGAGGCCCCCGGTTGATTTCCTCCATTATGTGGCTTACCCCCCAATTACTATGAATAAACGTTATGCACAGGAATGCTTTCCGATTCTGCGGGATTTTCTGGGATACTTGGAAACGGTTAAAGGACATTCCAGTAAGACTATCGATGGATATTTCATCGATCTGCGTACTTTTTTCCGTTTTATGAAACGATTTCGTGGATTGGTCCCACCGGAAATACCGGATTTGGAAATCGGGATTACCGAAATCGATCTCAATTTTATCCGTTCCATCACCCTTACCGATGTCTATGAATTTCTGAACGATGCCAAGAACGAACGGGATAACAATAATAAGACGCTGGCACGTAAATGTGTATCGCTGCGTATGTTTTTCAAGCATCTGACCAACTATACCCATCAGCTGGAGCAAAACCCAATACAGAATCTGGAAACACCCAAAAGCAAAAAAACACTGCCTAAATATCTCACGCTGGAGCAAAGCAACGCTCTGCTCCAAAGCGTCGACGGAGAATATCCCGAACGGGATTACTGCCTGCTGACTCTGCTGCTTAACTGCGGCCTGCGCCGGGCGGAGGTTGCTGGCCTGAATTTGAGCGATATACGAAGCGATCATACCATGCGTGTATTGGGAAAAGGCAACAAGGAACGCATTGTGTATCTCAACCAAGCCTGCCAGGATGCTCTGAAAAGCTATCTGGCGGTACGTCCGCGCGACGGCGTCAAGGATAAAGACGCCTTATTCCTCAGCCGCCTGAAACAGCGTATCAGTCTGCAGGGCGTCCATTACGTCGTCAAAGGCTATCTGCGCAAACTGGATGGTCTGCAGGGGTATTCCACCCATAAGCTGCGGCATACCGCCGCAACGCTCATGTACCAGTACGGCGGTGTGGACATCCGCGTTCTGAAGGAAATACTGGGACACGAAAACCTCGGAACCACTGAAATATACACCCATCTGTCGGATGAACAAATTCGCAAGGCGGCGGATCAGAATCCGCTGTCCGGCGTAAAACCACCCTCCATGAAAAAGAAGAGCAGACCATCCGACGGTGATAATCAGGATGAGGACAGCTAACCTTTTTTCTGACGTTGGATATCAAAGAGGGCTGCCAATATGGCAGCCCTCTTTCGTATTGTCTATATCGTATCATCGTCGTCATCGCGGGATTCTTCCCTCGCCCGGCGCTGTTTTTCCTTCAGGCGTCTCATTTCCCGTTCGGTGTACTGACGGGGAATGGTGGATTTTTCTTTCTCGGACAATGCCTCTTCCCGTTCGGTGCGTCCGGTATCCTGAAAAATTACATCGTTATTTTCGACGGCCGTTTCTTCCATCTCCTCTTCCTGCTCCTCTTCCAGATTCAAGCGTCTTTTTTCTTCTCTGGCCGCCTCTGGATGATCCCGATAATACGGATCGATCATATGTTTTTTGATGAGAGGAAATACCGTATACTGCACAAAAAGTGCACGAAATGCTGGGAATATGAAGAGCATGAGGGCGAAGATTGGAATGCCGAACTGAGGCGCCAGGAAGTACAGCAGGAACATGAGCAAATACAGCACGCCCAGCGTAATAAAAATCAGAAAGTTTCGCGGCAGGCCGGCGAATGCCAGTATCAGGCTGTTCTTGTAAATCTGCTTCAGCGACAAATCGAAGGTAATCATCAGATAATAGGTATAATACTTCATAAAGAAGAAGAAAATGCCGATCATAGCGACCACGGCGGTCAGCAGAAGGCTGACCATACCGCCCGCCTGATAAAAATACCAGATATCAAACCAGATCAGCAGTGCACCCGCTGTATTGATGATTCCCATAGGCAGCGCCTGTTTCCAGTTCTTTTTGATGGCGCCGAAAAAATCCGCCGCGATGAAAACCGGTTTTTCACGGGTAAAATTGCGTGTAATCAGGGTCAAGCCCGCATTGGACAGCCCCAGGGTGATCACCGGCAGCGAACACAGCAAGTAGATGAGATTCACCTGCAGCATCTTCCAAAACTTGCGGATGAAAATTTCGAAAAAGGCAATAAAACCTCTTTTTTTCGGTTCATCCTTTCCAACTCCCGGTCCCGGCTTGTTGTAATTGAACAATCCAAAGAAAGCCACGCGTCCTCTACTCCTTTACATTTTACTTCCCTTATCTCTCCCCTTCCCTCTTCCCTGTCAAAGGGAAAAAAGAGAGGCAAAACCCAATCGCAGAAAGACATCCAGCACACCGGAACCGAAGATCAGTCCCAAATAGATCAGAAACCGAACACAGTACATTTTGAAATCCTGCCACATGCCCCCCATCGGGGCGCTGGGCAGAAGCTGGCCGCTGAACCGCAGGGACATGCGCATGGATTCCGCTCCCGCCAGAATCAGCGATACGCCCGCCATCAGGCTGTGCGGCAGGATCAGCAGCGCCGTGACCCCTATACCGGCGGCACCGGTACTGTAATAATACGCTTCGGTCATCCCCAGTCCCAGACCATAAAACAGGGGTACCAACAGGATAACCGGCGCGCCGCAGGCGGATAATCCCACCAGAAAGAGCAGCCCCAACAAAATCAACGGCGACAGACAGGAGGACAGCAACCCCGACATACCGCCCATAAATCCCTCGGGTACACCGCGCACCTTCAGGATCAGAGCAAGCTCGCCGGATACCCACGGACTGGATACCAGAAAGACCAGCATTCCGAATACCGCACCGGATAACAGCAGTACGGTAAAGAAAACCAAACGGCTGTTTTCAGATAAATAGACTGCCACACTCTGAAGCGGCGCTTCTCTGTTTGTCCTGTTCATGTGCATTCCTCCGCATTATCGACGATTCCTGTATCATCCTATGCGCAGGTTCACAGGGTTATGCCGGTTACGCCTCAGTATCGGCCAAAGCGGCCTTGATCATTACAGCGCATTCCAAGCGCTTTTTTTCCAGTTCACAGGACAGGGTATGCGAACGGCGGATATCCCCCTCATACTCCTGATTGTTGGCGTTGCACCCGCCGGAGCAGTAAAATTTGGCCCAGCAGTCGCGGCATTGCGGCTTGCTGTAGACTGTGGCGCGGGCAAAGTCGCCCTTGCGTTCCAGATCGTAATCACCTGTCAGTACACTGCCCATCAGCCATTCCGGTTTACCGACAAACTGATGGCAGGGATATACGTTGCCGTCGGGATCAATAGCAGCGTATTCGTTTCCGCATCCGCAGCCCCGCAGCCGCTTGATAGCGCAGGGGCCCTGATCCAGATCCAGCATGAAGTGGAAGAAATTAAAGCCGGTCCCGGCCTTTTTCCGTTCCAACATCACCTTGGCCAGTCTGTCGTATTCTTCAAATACGCGGGGCAGGTCCTCCTCCGTAATAGAAAAAGGCAGTTTGGGGTCGCTCACAACCGGTTCCACCGACACCTGATCGAAGCCCAATTCCGCCATATGTAGGACATCCTCGGTAAAATCCAGATTTTCCCGAGTAAAGGTACCACGGACATAATAATCCTTATCGCCGCGCTGGGCGACGAATCGCTGATATTTGGGAACGATGGAATCGTAGCTACCTTTTCCTCCCGCATTGGGCCGCATTGCGTCGTTGACCTGGCGGCGGCCGTCCAGCGACAAGACCACATTGTTCATTTCCCGGTTGAGAAAATCGGCCTTTTCATCGTCCAGCAGCACGCCGTTTGTGGTGGTAGTAAAACGGAACTTTTTGTGGTGCTTCTCTTCCAGCGACCGGGCGTAAGCCACTGTTTCCTTCACCACGTCGAAATTCATCAGCGGTTCCCCGCCGAAGAAATCCACCTCCAGATTGTGCCGTCCCACCGATTTTTCAATCAGGAAATCGATGGCCGCTTTGGCCACCTGAAGGCTCATTACCTTATTCTCACCGCCATAACTGCCCTGGCCGGCAAAACAATACCGGCATCGAAGGTTGCAGTCGTGAGAAACATGCAGGCACATGGCTTTCAGCGGCGAGGACACCATCCTGTCGGCGAACTGCTGATAGTCGTCGGTACTGTAGAGCTGGCCGTTTTCATACAGGGCGTACAGCTCACGGTAAATTTCCCGCACCTCCTCCGCGTCCGCCTGCGGCAGGGCCGATAAGACCTCCGTCGGGCATTCGGCAGGAAGGGAGTCGCGGATATCCCCCAGCACACCCAAAATGTCATAGGTCAGCTGGTCCACCACGTGGACTGCGCCGCTGTGTACGTCCAAAACAATAGCATACCCATTATTGATAAACCGATGTATCATCTGTCGCCTAACCGTCCTTTTCCATATCGCCCATGAACCGGCGTTTCACTTTATAAACAAAGATCAGGGCGGATGTTATCCGCCCTGACGTGACGTCGATCAAACCTTACTTCTCGCACTGCTGGTTGGCAACGGTGCAGGAGGTCTTGCAGGCGGACTGGCAGGAAGCCTGACATTCACCGCAGCCGCCCTTGGCCGCCGATTCCTTCAGATTCTGAGAATTGATGGTCTTGATGTGTTTCATGGGGAAACGCCTCCGTTTTTTCTTACAGTATACAGGATATCCTGTCGAATTTCAATCCTTATTCGACCAGCGGGACCGCTCCTATTTTTTGCGGGTATTCACACCGAGAATACCGCCGACTGCCCCGCAGCCCAGCATGATAGCCAACTTGACCAGCGCGTAGATTCCGCGGATATCCTTGAGCACCGCGTAACCGGCCACCATCACCACCAAATACAGGAGAAGACCGCAGGCGGCGCCGAACAAAATGCCCTTCATTTTGGCAATGCGGGCAGCTACAAAACCGCCGACAAAAGAACCGGCGGCGGCGGCCACGACAGCCATGGGGGTCACAGCACCCTGTGGGATATCCTTTGCCGCCATCACCGCTGCGAACAACAGCAGCAGCAATAGGCAGCAGGCCGCGCCGACAACAGCTCCGATCAATACCGGACGTACCATTTTGCCGATCAGCGGCGCCTCTTCTTTATGGGTGGAATGCGATGATTTCATGTTCCAACTCCCTCTCCGCAGACAGCCTCGTTTTGCTATAAACATATTCTGCCCGTGAGGAAATTAGTACAGGTGCCGATTTCTATCCGCCTATTATTCATTAGCTGTTCGAGCTGTCCGGAACCGGTACCGAAGAATTGCCCGCAATTCTTTCTCAGCCTTTGCGTACCATTTCTGATTTAGATATCGTCATCATCATCATCGTCGTCATCGTCTTCTTTGGGATCGTGGACGGTATCGCAGCTCTGAATCGCCCATTTCTTAACCGTCATTTTATTGCGGTCGGCGCCGGTTTCAATAACCAGCGAATCGTCACGGATGGTAACCACACGGCCGCAGATGCCGCCGATGGTAGTGATCTCATCGCCCACCCGCATACTGTTGCGCATTTTCTGCTCTTCCTTCTCCTTCTTCTTCTGCGGGCGCAGCACGATGAAGTACATCAGGACGATTACCAGAATAATCGGCAGCAGGGATACCAGTGTACCCATCAGGGCGTTTCCGCCGGTAGCGCCGGACGTGTCTCCCTCCGCCAAAAGGGTTAAAAACTGATTCAAGACAAGCACCTCCTAAAAAATCTTATTTATTATATCGGTTTTTCCAGCATATAGCAAGGACAAAGTGAAAAGTTTACAAAATGCTTATAGTTCAGGGGTTTTCTTCAGATTCGACGATCGAGGATCTGACGATAACGCTCATAAAACGACTGAAATTCGCCCTTTTCCAAGCTGTTTCGAATACGCTCGGTCAGGGTGTTGTAAAAGTACAGATTGTGCAGCACGCTCAGGCGCATCGCCAGCATCTCGCCGCTTTTGAACAGATGGCGGATATAGGCGCGGGAATACCGGCGACAAACTGGGCAGTCGCATTCCTCGTCCAGCGGGGCGGCATCCCGTTCGTATTTCTGATTGAATAGGTTGCGATGGCCCTGCCAGGTGAAGATATGCCCATGCCGGGCGTTTCGGGAGGGCATGACGCAGTCAAACAGATCCACTCCCCGGTAAACGCCTTCTAGTATATTGACCGGCGTACCGACGCCCATCAAATAGCGGGGACGATCGGCGGGCATATGGGGCTCCACCGCCTCGATAATATGGTACATATCTTCCGCCGGCTCCCCCACCGCCAGTCCGCCGATTGCGTAACCGTCCAGATCCATGGCGGCGATCTGCTTCATATTCTCGACACGCAGTTCGTCAAAGGTACAACCCTGATTGATGCCGAACAACAGCTGCTCCCGATTGAGGGTAGCGGGATTCTCACGAAGCCGGCGCATTTCCGCCGCGCACCGCTCCAGCCATCGAACAGTCCGCTCACAGGATGCTTTGGCGTATTCGTAGGAAGCGGGATTTTCGACACATTCGTCGAAAGCCATGGCGATGGTGGAGGCCAGATGGGACTGGATGCGCATACTTTCCTCCGGCCCGATAAACAGCTTGCGGCCGTCTACGTGTGAGGAAAAATTCACGCCTTTTTCTGTAATCTTACGCAAACCCGCCAGGGAAAAAACCTGAAAACCTCCGCTGTCGGTCAGGATGGGCCCCTTCCAGCCGGTAAAGGCCTGCAGTCCGCCCATGTCGCGCACCAGCTCATCTCCCGGCCGTACATGCAGATGATAAGTGTTGCACAGTTGAACCTGACACTTGATCTGTGCTAAGTCGTAGGCGGAAACCGCCCCTTTTATAGCTCCGCAGGTCGCTACGTTCATAAAGGCCGGCGTCTGCACCGTACCGTGAGGCGTGGTAAATTCTCCACGCCGGGCCGTCCCCTCCTGCCGGATCAGACGCCAGTTTTTCATAGGTATTGCCACCTTTCGCTGCATGATGCATCCGTATTATATCGGGAGAACGGGCTTTTGTCAAAAACGTATACGGCCCGGGCGCCTCTAACGTAAGCACCCGGGCCATTCATCTTTATACAATGGGAGGACGATCTTCGGTGTCCACATAAAATCGGGTATCCCCTATCACCGTATAGGCGCCTTTACAGGAGGGATAAGCGGCGGCCCGGATGCGTTTCTGCACCTCGGCGGTATCACAGGCTGCGGGGTCAATCTCAAACAGCTGGTACATTTCCTTGCGGGTAAAGGGTTTTCGCCGCCATTTTTCCTCCGACAGGGGTAGCGGACGCCCCGCCGCAATCAGCGACACCACCCTTTCAAAGCACAGCAGGAGGTGATTCATGGATTTCAGTTTCAGCGTCTCGACGGTATCCCACTCTCCCACATCGAAATAGGAGGTCATGACGATGTCCCCGCTGTCCACCTTCGGCTGCATATGATGGCAGGTAACCCCATACCTCGCTGCATTTTCATACAGGGCAAAATTATAGCAGCCGCTGCCGGGATAATCCGGTGAACCGGGATGAAAATTAATGGCGGCCGTCCGGGCGGTCTGCAGCAGTTCCGCGGGGATAATCCAAGGCGATAAAAAAGACACCAGATATTCGGGACGGCACCATTTGAGTTCTTTATCCAGCGGATCGCCCACTGTGCCGGCAACCAGGCGAACCTCCTCTTTGGGAAAACAACTCAGCAGGATATGTTCCGCATACCGGCAAAACAGATTATCGTCTTTTGAAATAAGCATGACTTTCGTCGCGATAGGTATCACCTTCTTATTTGTCGGTTTTACGTTACCCCAGTGAGTAAACCATTTCTTATTGCACTCAAGAAGTCATATTAATCACAACAGCCAGTGGAAAATATGATAGTTTCATGTCGTAACTTGCAATATATTATATTTCTCCACTGATTTACTGTCAATACAATTATCTGTTCCTTTGCTTAAATAACGCTGAATTATTATCTTATATTAACAATATAATCCAATAAAAATGTGTTATTAAACATATATTTCACTTAATAATATCTAAATCGGATCAATTCCGCCAGTTGTTCCACATGCTGGCCAGCAATATTCCATTCGCGTCGTGAGAAAGCGACCAGGCTCCGACGCCTTTCAACCCGCGTTCCCTGGCATATTGTGCTTTCGCGGCTATGGAACTGATATCTTCATACGAAATGAACAGCCCGTTTCCCGTCAGAAAAGGAACCTTCGCTTCGTGCTGATGCACCGTATACGCAGGATTGCTCACGTAGGAACCGATTACTTCGTCGTACGTAATGGATGACGCGGAGGCAAAGGGACTGTACAGCCCGTTTGTCCCCTGATAGCGATACCCGTAAAAGGGCATTCCCAGCACCAGCTTACCGGCAGGCGCGCCTGCGTTCAGATAGGCGGACACGCCTTCACTGACGCTGCTTTTATACTGGGGTGAGGCGGCCGACGGGGTGTACAAAGGTGCGTTGAGGTCGGCGTACCGATCCCAAGGACCATGAAAATCGTATGCCATGATAAAAAGATAATCGAGCAGGGGCATTACGCGGTTCAGTTCGATTTTTCCGAGATAGCCTGTATTGGCAGCACCCGCCACACTCAGCAGATACGTCCGGCCGTCAGCGGCCTGCTGACGGTCTAGCCGGTTTCTCAGGGTTTGCAGCAGCAGGGTAAAATTTTCCCGGTCCGCAGGCCGGTTGTGATTGCCCGTTAAACCGCCGGACACCGGGTATTCCCAGTCGATATCCACCCCGTCAAAGCCGTATTCCTTCAGGAACTGCACACAGCTTTCCGCAAAGGCGCTGCGCGCCTGCTCCGTCGCGGCGGCATCAGAAAAATAGACCGAGTAGTCCCATCCGCCAACCGAAATCATGAGCCTCAAATGGGGATATTGTTTTTTCAGCTGACGAAGGGCGGCAAAATTGCGCTGGTCGGTCACAGGATCAGCAAGACTGATTTTTAGGGTGTCCGGATCGATTTTGGCAAACGCGTAATGGATGTGGGTGAGCTGTGACGCCGGTATTTTATCAGGGGTATAGCCTTTAGCGGCTGACCAGCCGGTATAATAACCGACCACCGTCCCCTTTGTTGGCGGATCGGGAACAAACGGTTGTGTTGTGGGACCGGCGGACGGTTTCGCCGGCGCTTGTGTATGTACCGTCGTCGCTCTGCCGGTGCTGCTGCCCGCCGTATACTCCGTTTCGCTCGATTCGCCTGCATCGGTTGGGTTTTCCGTCGGACCTACTATCTCTTCCCCGCTATCGGTCCTCCTGGTCTCCGAACGCTCCCCTGTGGTTGTCGTCTCGGCAGAAGGTATGGTGACAGGCGGAGGGCTGGGGGCTTCCGCTGACAGCGTGGGGAGACAGACAGACCCTATCCCCGCCATCAAGGCCAATACAGCCAACAGCGAAGCCGCTTTATACAATAATTTTCCCTTCATTCGGATCATATGCTTTTCTATCCTTTTTTATCAATTCGCTGTCATTCCAGCATACTGGTCCACGCTTTGAGAAACAAGGCACAAATACTGGCAAAACCATCGACGAGGCAAGTTTTCCGTCTTTTTGTAAAGGGTAAACAAACGCGGGAATTCTCTTTACGTAATTACGCCTAAATCAATCCATAGTCTTCAGCGCCTTTGACAGCGGAATCCGCTGGATTTTTCACATCGTAAACCTTCCCCCTTTTAGGTTAGCTCTCGCTAACTTTAAGGCAAAAAAGCGGATACCAATCGCTTCTGCGAAAGGTATCCGCTAACCATTTTTTTGTTATATCCTTTCGTACAGCTTGTCAAGCCATGTGCCAGCTGATTGGTTTACAGGATCAGCATGCTATCGCCAAAGCTGAAGAACCGATACCGTTGCTCCACCGCATGGCGATAGGCCGCCATGGTGTGGTCATAGCCCGCAAAGGCGCTGACCAGCATGATCAGGGTGCTTTCCGGCAGATGGAAGTTGGTCAGAAGCCCGTCGATTACCTGAAACCGATAACCGGGATAGATGAAGATGTCGGTCCAGCCTTCGGCGGGACCGACGATTCCCTCGGTCACACCGACGCTTTCCAGGGTGCGGCAGCTGGTGGTCCCCACCGCGATGACCCGCCCGCCCCTCTGTCTGGTCCGGTTGATCAGATCGGCTGTCTCACGGGACAGTTCATAGTGTTCCGAATGCATCTTATGCTGCGTAATGTCGTCCACCTTTACAGGACGGAATGTTCCCAATCCCACATGCAGGGTCACGAAGCCGATGTCCACACCCTTCCTCCGGATGGACTCCAGCAGTTCGCTGGTAAAGTGAAGCCCTGCGGTGGGGGCGGCGGCGGAACCGGATTCCCGCGAATACACCGTCTGATACCGTTCTTTATCCTTGAGTTCGTGCGTAATATAATGTGGCAGGGGCATCTGACCAATCCCTTCCAGCAGGGTATAGAAATTCCCCTCATAGGAAAAACGGACCAGCCGGTTGCCGTCGTTGATGACATCCAGTACCTCCGCCTCCAGCCGGCCCTCTCCGAAGGTCAGCACCATACCGGGCTTTGCTTTTTTACCAGGGCCCGCCAGTACCTCCCAGCAGTCGTTGCCCTGTGGGCTGAGCAGCAGCAGCTCTACCGCGCCGCCGGTATCCTTTCTCTGGCCGTACAAACGGGCAGGCAGTACACGGCTGTCGTTGAGGATCAGACAATCGCCCGGCCGCAGGAAATCCGTCACCTGATGGAAAACCGTATCGGTAAGGGCGCCGGACTGTCGGTCCATATGCAGCAGGCGGGAATGATCCCGCGGCTCTATCGGTTCCTGAGCGATCAGCTCCTGAGGGAGAAAATAATCAAAATCCTTTGTGTTCATTTGCCGTTTCCTTCCTTTATGGTCCGCCGCCGGCCATCTTAACTGACTTTTTATTTGACAACCCGATATCGTGATGTTACAATGTGGCTATTCGAGGAAATCGAATATACTGAATAGAGGAGCATCTGTCGATGAGTAGGTTGTGTGAGGCGCCGGGCCGGTGACCACAGCTCAAAGGCGGCGATGCCGAAGGGGACGCGTTTTCCGGTGAGCCGTCTGCCTGGCCTTGCGGTGAAAAACCGTACGGTTGCCATCAGCCTATGATGGAGCGCTATTCTGTCTTTCCGGTGCGCTGGAGCCGCCGGACGTCAGTGCTTCTATTATATGGCTGTTGCAACCGGTTTTCAACCGGTTTTTTTTATTGCCTGTAATCAGAAAGGAATGGTCCCCATGAAAAAGTATAAAGTTGGCATTATCGGCTGCACGGGCATGGTAGGACAGCGCTTCGCGCTGCTGCTGCACGATCATCCGTGGTTTGAGGTGACCGCGCTGGCCGCCAGTGCCCGTTCAGCCGGCAAGACGTATAAAGAAGCGGTGGGTTCCCGCTGGATGATGGAGGAACCGATGCCGGCGAACGTAGCGGAACTGCCGGTAATGGACGCCGCCGATGTCGCAGACGTCGCCGCCAAGGCGGATTTCGTCTTCTGCGCGGTGAATATGCCCAAGGCGGAAATCAAAGCACTGGAAGAGGCTTACGCCTGCGCCGAGTGCCCGGTGGTCTCCAATAACAGCGCCCATCGCTTCACGCACGATGTGCCGATGGTCATCCCGGAAATCAACGATGATCATCTTCAGGTAATCGCCGCCCAGCGCAGACGTCTCGGCACGAAGAAGGGCTTTATCTCGGTCAAGTCCAACTGCTCTCTCCAAAGCTATGTACCCGCCCTGTACCCCCTGTCGGCCTTCGGTCTGAGCAAGGCTCTGGTCTGTACCTACCAGGCGATTTCCGGCGCGGGCAAAACCTTCGAAACGTGGCCCGAGATGGTGGATAACGTGATCCCCTATATCGGCGGCGAGGAAGAGAAGTCCGAACAGGAACCCCTGAAGATCTGGGGACAGGTGGTCGGCGACAAAATCGTCCCCGCCTCCTCCCCCTCCTTCACGGCCCAGTGCCTGCGGGTGCCGGTCAGCAACGGCCATTTTGCCGCCGTCTATTGCAGCTTTGACAAAAAGCCATCCAAAGAGGACATACTAAAAGCGTGGCGCGATTTCTCAGGCGAACCCCAGCGGCTGGAGCTTCCCAGTGCCCCGAAGCAGTTCCTCCACTATTTTGAGGAGGACAATATGCCCCAGACCAGGCTTCATCGCGGGCTGGAGGGCGGCATGGCCGTTTGCCTCGGCCGTCTGCGGGAAGATACGCAGTACGATTACAAATTCGTCGGCCTTTCCCACAACACGCTGCGAGGCGCGGCGGGAGGCGCGGTCCTGCTGGCCGAGCTGCTGTGCGCCAAGGGCTATATGGACTGAACGAACCATCCTCCATCACTCTAAAAGAGAAAAGGTGTTAGTATGAAAAAGACTACCATTTTCCGCGGTACCGGCGTCGCCATTGTCACCCCCATGCATGCTGACGGCAGCGTCAACTTCGAAAAATACCGTGAGCTGATAGAATGGCAGATTGAAAACGGCACCGATGCCATCATCACCTGTGGTACCACCGGCGAATCCTCTACCCTGACCCACGAGGAACATACCGAGGCCATCAAGGTCTCCATCGAGCAGGCGAAAGGCCGCGTGCCGGTCATCGCCGGCACCGGTTCCAATGACACCGGCTACTGCATCGAGCTGTCCCAGGAGGCGAAGCGCCTGGGCGCCGACGCCCTGCTGGTGGTGACACCCTATTACAACAAAACCTCCCAGCGCGGCCTGATCGCCCACTACAACACGGTGGCCGACGCGGTGCGTATGCCCATCATGCTCTACAATGTCCCCTCCCGCACCGGCGTGGATATCAAGCCCGCCACCTATGTGGAGCTGGGCAAGAATCCCTACATTGTCGCCATCAAGGAAGCCAACGGCAATATGTCGGCTATTCTGCGCACCGCGGCCCTGTGCGGCGACAGTCTCGACCTGTATTCGGGCAACGACGACCAGATCGTCCCCATGCTCGCCCTGGGCGGCAAGGGCGTGATTTCGGTGATGTCCAACATTCTGCCGAAGCAGACCGACGATATCTGTGAAAAATGGTTTGCCGGCGATACCGAAGGCAGCCTTGCCCTGCAAAAGGAACTCTCCGATTTATCGATGGCCCTGTTCTCCGATGTCAACCCCATCCCGATTAAGGAGGCCATGAACCTGATGGGAATGGATGTGGGACAGTGCCGTATGCCGCTGGTCGGCATGGATGACGCCGGACGGGAAGCGCTGGCGGCGGTCTTGCGCCGGCACGGTCTGATGGCCTGAAGGTAGCCCTTCCCTTCCGAGGCGTTTCCAAGAAAGGATGTTGTCAAGTTGGTCAGGATTTTACTCAGTGGCTGTAACGGCAAGATGGGCCGGATGATTACCGCCTGTGTGGCGGAACGCTGCGACTGTACCATCGTCGCCGGCCTGGATATCAATACCGAAAACCACGGTGGTTTCCCTGTGTTTTCCAATCCGCTCAACTGCGGAGTGGAAGCGGATGTCATCATTGATTTTTCCCATCCCTCCGCATTAAAAGGAGTTCTCCAGTTCGCGAAAGAGCGGAACATCCCCGCCGTTGTCGCCACCACCGGCCTGTCGGCCGACCAGGTGGAGGAAGTGCGGGCGGCTTCCGCCTGCATCCCCGCCTTCTTCAGCGCGAACATGTCGCTGGGCATCAGCCTGCTGATGGAACTGGCGCGTAAAGCGGCATCGGTGCTGGGCGGTGAATTCGATATTGAAATTCTGGAAAAACACCACAATCAAAAGCTGGATGCCCCTTCGGGTACGGCGCTGATGCTGGCCGAGGCGGTGACACAGGGCGTGGACTATGATCCCCAGTATGTATACGAGCGCCATTCGGTCCGCAAAAAGCGGGAGAAGAACGAGATCGGTATCTCCTCCATCCGCGGCGGTACTATCGTGGGAGAGCACGACGTGATTTTTGCCGGTCATGACGAGCTTATCACCCTGACCCACACCGCTATGTCCAAGGAAATATTTGCACAGGGGGCCATCAACGCCGCCCTGTTCCTCATTGACAAGGAACCCGGATTCTATGCGATGAAAGACCTGGTCGGTTCGGTCTGACAGCCTCTGGACGAGTCAAAAGCTCCCGCTGAAAAAGCGGGAGCTTTTTTCTGCCAAATTCTTGGTTTCGTCATATTCCCTTTCGTACAGGAGGGTATACTAATGGTATGTTTCAAGATAGAGCGGTCCCTTTGGGTTTCCCGTTGACATTGACTTAAATATATGGTATTCTGGTTTTCAATACTAGATGATATAGCGATTGCCTCGTTTCATCATCAGACGGTACTGCTTGACCATTTTCGGCACCGGGTTCCACGGAATATGCCGTACCAAAAGTATAGGGAACTGGTGCCATAAGATTTATATGTTTTTGGAGGTTAGGTATGGGCATTCATCTGATCGTGGACAGCTGCTGTGACAGCACACCGGAATTGCGGGATAATTTGGGATTTGACATAGCGCCGCTGAAGGTGCAGATCGCCGGAGGCCGTCAATACGTCGACGCGCCGGGCATCGATACCAGACAATTGATCGCTGATATGAAAGCGTCGAAGGAAGCCGCCGCATCTGCCTGCCCCGCGCCGGAGGATTTTGCCCGGTATATGCGGGCCCATGACGAATGTGTGGTCATTACCCTGTCCAGCAAGCTCAGCGGCTCTTACAATTCCGCCCGTATCGCCATGGAAATGGTGCGGGAAGAATTTCCTGAAAAACGAATCTATGTGTTTGATTCCAAGAGTGCATCGGCGGGTGAACTGCGAATCGCCCTGTATATCCGCGAACTGATTGACGCCGGCAAAAGCTTCGATACCGTCGTGCTGATGACCGAGCGCTTTATCTCTGAAATGCGGACCCTCTTCGTGCTGGAGGATCTGGACAACCTGGTCAAAAACGGGCGGCTGAGCAAGGTATCGGGCATTCTCGCCTCGGTGCTGTCCCTCTGCCCCATTCTGGGCGACGACGGCAAGGGCGACATCAAGATGATCTCCAAAGCTCGCGGCAATCGCATGGCGCTGAATAAACTGGTGGAGCTGCTGAGGGAATACACCGCCTCTGCCGCGCCAAAATCCATTCAACTGGTGCTCACCTACTGCAACTGCCCCGGCAGGGCGGAAGGGCTGAAGAAAAGCATCCTGGAGCATTGCGCGGCCATCCGTGACATCGTCATGGCGCCCACCGGCGGCCTCTCCACCATGTACGCGAACGACGGCGGTATCATCGTCGCCTATTGATCAAGGCCCAAAGAAGGCGGGGCGTGGTATAAACCACGTCCCGCCTTCTTTGCTTATCGTTCCTTCAGATAATTAACAGTTCTGCATCCGGCGCATCGCTTCCTCTGTATCCTCCCGCGTGCCGAAGGCGGTCAGACGGAAGAATCCCTCCCCGTTGCGGCCGAATCCCACACCAGGCGTTCCCACCACATGGGCTTCGCGGAGCAGCCGATCAAAATAGGACCAGGAATCCAGACCGTCGGGGCATTTCAGCCAGATATAGGGCGAATGGGCCCCTCCGGTGAAAGATACCCCCATCGCCGCCAGAGCCTGTGCCATGATGCGGGCATTCTCCCGGTAATACGCGATGGTTTCACTGGTCTGACGCTGTCCCTCCGGAGTAAAAACAGCTTCCGCGCCCCGCTGTACGACATAGGAAACACCATTGAATTTGGTGGTCTGACGGCGCAGCCACATCCGGTTGATCGACAGCCCCTCCCGTTCCAGCTCGTCGGGTACGACCGTATACCCGCAGCGGGTGCCGGTAAAGCCGGCGGTTTTGGAAAGGGAACAGAACTCGACGGCACAGGTGCGCGCCCCCTCGATTTCAAAGATGGAACGGGGCAGCGCGGAGTCATGGATGAACGCCTCATAAGCGGCGTCGAACAGGATCACGGCGCCGCAGCCGTTGGCGTAGTCCACCCATTGCTTCAGCTGATCACGGCTGTAGACGGCGCCGGTGGGATTGTTGGGGGAACACAGATAGATCAGTCCCGCTTTCACCCTTTGATCGGGCAGCGGCAGGAAACCGTTTTCCTCGTTGGCGTCCAAATAGACGATGGAGCGGCCGTCCATGGTGTTGGTATCCACGTAAACCGGATATACCGGGTCAGGGATGCATACGGTCAGATTCGGCTCGAACAAATCCAGTATATTGCCCACGTCGCTCTTGGCCCCGTCACTGATGAATAGTTCCTCTGCGTTCAGCAGGACTCCCCGTCCGGCATAATACTGTCTCACCGCGTCCCGCAGAAAATCGTAACCCTGTTCCGGCCCGTAACCGCGGAAGGTTTCTTTCCGCCCCATTTCCTCCACCGCCTCTTTCATCGCGGCGACCACAGCCGGGCAGAGCGGATGGGTTACATCGCCGATTCCCATACGGATCAGGGGCTTTTGCCGCAGATCGGCGGAGGACTGAAACGCGGATACCTTCCGGGCGATAGTGGAAAACAGATAGCTGTCCTGAAGTTCCCGATAGTGCTGATTGATCATAAACCGCGCCTCTTTCTATTTTTACAGGACTACGGTGCCCTCGAACACCGTCTTCGCGTTACCGGTCATATAGACCGCCTCATCGGTATACCGGATGACCAGGTCTCCACCCCGCAGCTTGACCGTGATGTCTTCATTTTTGGGACAGAAGCCGTTTTCCACCGCCGCCACCGCCGCTGCGCAGGCGCCGGTGCCGCAGGCCCAGGTTTCGCCGCTGCCCCGTTCCCATACTCGCATACGCAGGGTATGGTCGTTGACCACCTTGATGAACTCCGCATTCACCCTTTCGGGAAAGCGGGAATCGGTTTCGAACTGCGGGCCGACCACATTCAAATCCAGTATTTCCACATTGTCACAGAATACCACGCAGTGGGGATTTCCCATGGACACACAGGTGATGGCGTACTCCTTTCCCCCAATCACGGCTGGTTCAGCGATGACGGTCTCGCGTTCACTCACGACGGGAATGCGGGCGGCCTTCAGCTCCGCTGGACCCATATTGACGCTGGCGGCGCACACCTCTCCCCCCTGCTTAATAAGCCGGACGTCCCGCAGGCCACTCAAGGTTTCGATGGTCATCTCTTCCCTGCTGACAATGCCGTTGTCGTACAGGTATTTTCCAACGCAGCGGATGGCGTTGCCGCACATCAGGCCCTCGCTGCCGTCCAAATTGAACATGCGCATCTTGGCGTCGGCTGTCTCGGAGGGGCAGATCAGCACCACGCCGTCGCCGCCGATGCCGAAATGCCGGTCGGCCAGCCGTACGCTCAACCCGTTTGGGTTGACGATCTCCTGATCCATAGCGTTGAAGTAGATATAATCGTTGCCGCATCCCTGCATTTTGATAAACCGGCGCTTCATCCGTCCGGTGCGCAGCGAGTTGATATCCACCAGCTCGGTATTGCAGGGGGAATACCGGCTCTTCAGACAAATGGCCACCGCGTTCGCGGTATCGATGGAGGTCAGGCAGGGGACTGCCCTTTCCACCGCTTTGCGCCTTATTTTCACACAGTCGCGGGTGGGGATGCGCCCCTTGGAGGAAGTGGAGATCACGTAGTCCACTTTGCCGCTTTCGATGAGGGTCAGCGGGTTACTCTCCGACTCGTGTATTTTGCCGATGACCTCCGCCTCCACGTTTTCACCGGCCAGCGCCAGGGCGGTTCCTCTGGTGGCATAGAGCTTAAAGCCCAGCTCCTTGAAACGTTTGGCGGTGTCCCCTATTTCGGTTTTATCCGCGTCCCGGACGGTCAGGAAGACCCCGCCCTGTTTTTTCATATTGTAACTGGCGGCCAACAAGCCCTTATACAGCGCCTCGTCAAGGGTACTGGCGATACCGAGCACCTCGCCGGTGGATTTCATCTCCGGGCCCAGATGGGTATCCACGTTGGTCAGCTTCTCAAAGGAAAAGACCGGCACCTTCACCGCCACATAGGGCGAAGGCGGATACAGGCCGGTGCCGTAGCCCATGTCTTTCAGCTTCTCCCCCAGCATAGCGCGGGTGGCCAGATCCACCATCGGCACGCCGGTCACCTTGCTGATATAGGGAATGGTGCGGGAGGAACGGGGATTGACCTCGATGACATACAGCCGGCCGCGATAGATCAGGTACTGGATATTTACCAGTCCTCTGGTATGGAGGGAAAGGGCCAGCCGCCGGGAGCAATCCACCACCTTTGCCGCCATGTCATCGTCGATGTTGAAGGCGGGATACACGGCAATCGAGTCGCCCGAATGGATGCCGGTACGCTCGATATGCTCCATGATACCGGGGATGAGCACCTCTTCCCCGTCACAGATAGCGTCCACTTCCAGCTCGATTCCCATCAGGTATTTATCGATGAGTATGGGGTTTTCGATCTCCTGCGCCAGGATGATGCCCATATACTCCCGGATGTCGTCGTCACTAAAAGCGATAATCATATTCTGCCCGCCGAGGACATAGGAAGGGCGCATCAGCACCGGATAGCCAATCCGGCCGGCCACCTGAAGCGCTTCGTCGGTGGTCATGACGGTAAACCCTTCCGGACGGGGGATTTCCAGCTGTTCGAGCAGCTCATCGAACCGTTCCCTGTCCTCCGCCCTGTCGATACTGTCCGCGGAGGTGCCGATCACATTAACCCCCTGGGAGCTCAGGAATTTGGTCAGCTTGATCGCGGTGCCGCCGCCGAAGGCCACCACCACGCCGTAGGGCTGTTCGGTGCGGATGATGTCCATCACATCCTCTGGCGTCAGCGGTTCGAAGTACAGGCGGTCCGCGGTGTCAAAATCGGTGGATACCGTCTCGGGGTTGTTGTTGACGATGACCACCTCGAACCCAGCCCTCTTCAGCGACCAGACGCAGTGCACCGAGGCATAGTCGAACTCGATACCCTGACCGATACGGATGGGGCCGGAACCGAAGACGATCACGGTTTTCTTCGGCTCGCCGTCTTCCCGTCCCCTCCGTGCCTCGATAAACCGGGCGGCTTCGTTCTCCTCATCGTAAGCGGCATAGAAGTAAGGGGTCTGCGCGTCGAATTCCGCGGCGCAGGTGTCCACCATTTTGTAGCCGGCATGGAGCGGGCTGACGACGGGACAGCCGCTTAACTGTTCGATCACGCGGTCGGTGTAGCCGCATTTTTTCGCTTCTCTGTACAACTCCTCATCCGGCACCCCGGCGGACAGGCGCTCCTCCACATGGACCAGCTTCCTCAGCTTGTTCAGAAACCAGCAGTCGATCTGCGTAACGCTGTGAATTTCATCGGGAGTGACGCCCCGCTTCATTGCCTCAAAAACGGTGAACAGCCGCTCGTCGTCGCAATTGCGCAGCCGGTTCCTTATCTCTCCGTCGGACAGCTCCTTCAATCGGGGACTGTTCAGACTGTCGTGGGAAATCTCCGCCCCGCGCACCGCTTTCATGATGGCCTGCTCGAAGGTCTGACCGATGGCCATCACCTCACCGGTGGCCTTCATCTGGGTGCCGAGGGTCCGTTTCGCATATACAAATTTGTCGAAGGGCCACTTGGGCAGCTTGACCACCACGTAATCCAGCGCCGGTTCAAAACAGGCGGAGGTGGTGCCGGTCACCGCGTTGCGTATCTCGTCCAGCGTATAGCCCACCGCGATTTTTGCCGCCACCTTGGCAATGGGATAGCCGGTGGCCTTGGAGGCGAGGGCAGAGGAACGGGACACACGGGGGTTGACCTCGATCACGGCGTATTCGAAGCTGTCGGGCTTCAGGGCGAACTGGCAGTTGCAGCCCCCCTCTACCTTCAGCGCGGTGATGATGTTCAGCGCGGCGGAGCGGAGCATCTGGTATTCCTTGTCCGCCAGGGTGACGGTGGGCGCGATCACGATAGAATCGCCGGTGTGCACCCCCACCGGATCAAAGTTTTCCATAGAACAGACGGTAATCACATTACCCGCGCTGTCCCGCATAACCTCGAACTCCACCTCTTTCCAGCCAGAAATGCACTTTTCCACCAGTATCTGAGTGATGGGCGATTGACGCAGGCCGCCCGACGCAATTTCTCTGAGCTCGTCCCGGCTGCCGGCGATTCCTCCGCCGCTGCCGCCCAGCGTGAAGGCGGGCCGGACGATCACGGGATAGTCGATTTCCTCAGCGAAGGCGAGGGCATCCTCCACCGTGGTCACCACCCGGGAGGGGATACACGGCTGGCCGATGGATTCCATGGTGTCCTTAAAGAGTTGGCGGTCTTCCGCCCGGTCGATGGTATCGGGATCAGCGCCCAGCAGTCGTACACCGTTTTGTTGGAGAAAGCCCTCCTTAGCCAGCTGCATGGAAAGGGTCAGCCCGGTCTGCCCGCCCAGCGTGGACAGCAGGCTGTCCGGTTTTTCTTTCTCAATAATGCGCTTGATCGTGTCCAGGTTGAGAGGTTCGATATAGATTTTGTCCGCCATGGCACTGTCGGTCATAATGGTGGCGGGGTTGGAATTGACCAGCACCACCTCCAGCCCCTCCTCCCGGAGGGCATGGCAGGCTTGTGTGCCGGCGTAATCGAATTCCGCGGCCTGCCCAATGACAATGGGGCCCGACCCGATCAGCAGCACCTTGCGGATGTCTTTATTCAGCGGCATGGATGTTACCCCCGTTTCTGTTCCGGTTCATATATTCGACAAAACGGTCGAACAAAAAGGCAGTGTCCTGGGGGCCGGCGGCCGCTTCTGGATGGAACTGCACCGAAAAGGCCGGCCTGTCGAGATACACCACCCCTTCGCAGGTGCCGTCGTTTGCATTCACCCAGCTCTCCCGGGCGGTATCCGGCAGCGTGTCCGCGTCCACCGCGTATCCGTGATTCTGGCTGGTGATGTAGACACGGCCGGTTTTTATCTCCCTTGCCGGCTGATTGGCGCCCCGATTCCCGTATTTCATTTTGATGGTGCGCGCCCCCTGGGACAGGGCCAGCAGCTGGTGTCCCAGACAGATGCCGAAGGTGGGCAGACGCCGTTCGCCCAGCTTTTTCAGCTCGGCTATAATGCCAGGATTCTCCGCCGGGTCCCCTGGTCCGTTGGACAGCATCAGGCCGTCGGGCTTCAGTGCTTCGATTTCCTCCGCTGTCGTCCGATAGGGAACGGCGGTCACCCGGCAGCCGCGCCTGACAAGTTCCCGGCCGATATTCCCTTTGGCGCCGAAGTCCCACAGCACAACATGAGGGCCGTCACCGTCCCCCCAGCAAGCGTTGCTGTCCTGCCCCGCGCTCACCGCCGCCACCGCGCCGGTGACACGGTAGCGCCGAATCTCCTCAAGGGTATCCCGCGTGACGTCCGGCCGGCAGGCGATACGGCCGTTCATTACGCCATGCTCCCGTACTACCCGTGTCAGCGCGCGGGTATCGATGCCATATAAACCGGGGATTCCCCGGCTCTTTAAAAAGGCGTCAAGATCGCCCTCGCATCGAAAATTCGAAGGTTCCTGACACCAGTCCCGGACAATATAGGCCCGCATATGGGGCGCTCTGCTCTCGAAATCGGCGGGAATCACCCCGTAATTACCGATGAGGGGGAAGGTCTGCACCACGATCTGGCCGTAATAGCTGGGGTCGGTCAGCGTCTCCAGATAACCGGTCATAGCTGTCGTGAAAACCACCTCTCCCGTGACTTCGCCGGCAGCACCGAAGCTCTTGCCCTCGAACACCCTACCATTTTCCAGTATCAGGCAGGCTTGGCTTTCCATAAACATTCTCCCATCGTATTTCGTTGAGTTCCTTTATTCGTAAGTTTGCAGCAGGCTGCGGGAAACCTCTGCCCTGGTCAGCCGTCGGTCCATCGCCTGCTTTTCGATATATCGATGGGCCTGCGATTCCGATAAGCCCAGCCGCTGTATCAGAACGCATTTGGCCCGGTCGATCAGGCGCAGTTCCTCTATCCGCTCCTGCAGGGTGCGGTTTTCCCGCCTCAGCCCCCCCATGCGGCGGTGCACGGCGGACGCCAGGCGTATCCCCTGCATAAATTGCGGACGGGCTATCGGTTTATACAGTGGGAACACCCCCGCGCTTTCCGCCTGGACGGCGATCTCCTCCGGCGTGCCGCTTTTGAGAAGCAGCAGAACGCCTGCGGCGGTTTTCGCCGCGGCATGCAGGGCGAGCTCTCCCCGCAAATCGTCGCAGAGAGGACAATTGACGATCAGCAGTTCAACATCCAGCCGGGAGAGGCAGCGCCGCGCCTCGGCAGCGCTGGAAACTATCGCCACCTGTGTATAGCCTGCCCCTTTCAGCAGGGGCAGCAGTGCCTCTCCCGCCTTGCCGGGAGCCGTTGCCAGCAGAACGCTTTCCATCCTTCTACACCTCCCGGATCCTCAGTCAGAAACGTCCGAAATACCGTGCGGATTCAAAGGTGTCTTTATCCTGCGACTGCTGGTACTGTTGCCATTCTTCCCGTTTCAGCCGCAGATATTTGGCCAGCGTGTCCGCAGGAAGCACTTGGGGCAAAAAAGTGCTTTTCTTAGCCGCTTCCAACGCTTCGATCAGGGATGAGGGAAGGCTGTCCAGTTCCTGCAGCCGACTCTCATCTGCCGCGTTCAGGTCGAAATTGGAGGCGGGAGACAGCGGCTGATTCCTCTCGATTCCCTCCATTCCCGCGGCGATAAGCAGGGAGAAAGCCAGATAGGGGTTACAGGTGGGATCGGGGGAGCGCAGTTCCATGCGGAGATTCTCACCACTTGCTGCGGGAATCCGCACCAGCTCGGAACGATTCTGATGAGACCAGGCAATATAGAGAGGCGCCTCAAAAGCGCCGAACCGCCGGTACGAATTGGTCAGCGGGTTTAAAAATGCCGTCATTTCTTTGACGCGGTTCAGAATGCCGGCGATAAAACTCTCCGCTTCCGACGAATGCTCCGCCGGCTCTCTGCCGCTGCGGAACAGATTGTGCCCCTCACGCAACAGGGATAGATTGACATGCAGGCCGCTGCCACCCTGACAGGGCAGCGGTTTTGGCAGAAAAGAAGCGTGCAGTCCGTTCAGGGAAGCGATGGTTTTGACCGCCATCTTGAAGGTTATCAGATTATCAGCCGTTTCCAGCGCCTCCGCATACTTGAAATCAACCTCGTTCTGTCCCGGCCCCAGCTCATGATGGGAAGATACCGGCGCAATGCCCAGTTCCTCCAGCGCCAGGCAGATTTCCCGCCGAACATTTTCTCCCCTGTCCAGCGGCGCTACATCCATAAAACCAGCTTCGTCCTGCGGCCGACAGGTTGGGTTGCCCCTCTCATCGGTTTCAAACAGATAAAATTCGCACTCCGCTCCGACCCGGCAGGTATAGCCCTTCTCCCTTGTCATTTCCACGGTCTTTTTCAGCAGCCGGCGGCCGTCTCCTTCGAAAGGACGCCCATCGGGATATCGTATATCGCAGTAGAAGCGGGCGACCCGTCCCTGCTGAGGACGCCAGGGCAGCAGGGCCAGCGTAGAAGGGTCGGGGAACAGAAGCATGTCGGATTGGTCAATCGACGCAAATCCCGGTACGGAGGATGCGTCGAATCCAAATCCATCGGCAAACGCGCGGGGCAGTTCATCTGCCATGACCGCGCAATTTTTCAGGGTGCCGAATATATCGCAGAAAGCCAATCGTATAAATTTTACGTCGTTGTCTCGAATAAACTCCATCGCATCCGCTGCCGTCAGCTCCATTGCTTCATCCTCGCTTTCCCTTTTTCTTTAGTATATCAAAATCAATTGCTTGTATAAAGCCGCTTGTACGGATTTTTTGTGTTGGGCCTGAGGACTAAAAAGGGGTGCCGCCGTATCGTATCATAATCCAGATCGAAGGTGGCGCAGTACTCTCGAAGGCAGTCCTCAATCACCGTCATATCCTCCTCCTGTGCCGGCCGGACGCTTACCTGGACAGGGAGATCTCGCGGCGGCTCGCTGCACCGCAGGTAGATATGGCCGCCGTGCATGCCGGTTCCGCAGAAGTGCCCGACAATGGGCTCTTCCGGCGGTCGCCCGAGGCCCAGCACCACGATAACGCCGCCCGCCTGATACTCGCCGAGGAAGCTTCCCGCGCAGCCGCCCACCAGCAGCAGAGGGATTTTATCCCGATAGGATTTCATATGAATACCGGCGCGGTAGCCGGTATTGCCCCGCACATATATTTTGCCGCCGCGCATGGCGTAGCCGGTAGCGTCGCCCGCCGAACCGCGGATGACGATGACGCCGTCGTTCATGGTGTCGCCGGTGGCGTCCTGTGCGTTGCCCTTCACCGTGATGCGGCATCCGTCCAGATAGGCGCCCAGCGCGTTGCCCGGCGTCCCTTCGATGGTCAGCGTCTTCCCGCTGAGGCCGCATCCGATGTACCGTTGTCCCAGGCACTGCTTTACCGTTATGTGATCATCCGCCGCTGCCCGTATCTCTTCGTTGAGCGGATGGAAGTGTTTGCCCCCCGCCTGTATGATCATGACTGCTTCCTCCTTAAAGGCTGTCGTCCTTCATTCTCCCGCGTGTCGTACCCCAAGGATTTTTAGTTCCTTTTCGGTCAGACCCACCCCCCGAAGCATCAGGCGGTTTCCGCGCAGCGCCTCAATGGAGTTGATGCCCATACCGCCCATCATTTCCATCATTTCGTGTTTCCAGGCATTGACAAGGTTGACCAGACGCCTAGCACCTTCGTCGGGGTTCAGCCGTTTCACCAGCTCAGGCCGCTGGGTGGCAATACCCCAGTTGCACAGACCCTGCTGGCAGGCCCGGCACAAATGGCAGCCTAGCGCAAGAAGGGCGGCGGTGGCAATATAAACCGCGTCCGCTCCCAGTGCGATGGCCTTGACTATATCGGCGCTGTTATGGATACTGCCGCCCACGATCAGGGAAATGGCATCCCGTATGCCCTCGTCCCTCAGCCGCTGATCCACACTGGCCAGTGCCAGTTCCAGCGGTATGCCCACATTGTCCCGTATGCGGGTGGGCGCGGCGCCTGTGCCGCCCTGAAATCCATCCAGCGCGATGATGTCCGCCCCGCTGCGTGCAATGCCGCTGGCGATAGCCGCCACATTGTGCACCGCGGCGATTTTCACGATGACCGGTTTCTGATAGCCGGTAGCCTCCTTGAGCGAATAGACCAGCTGGCGCAGATCTTCGATGGAGTAGATATCGTGGTGGGGCGCCGGGGAAATAGCATCAGCTCCCTCGGGAATCATGCGTGTCTTGGAGATATCCGCTGCGATTTTTGTCCCTGGCAGGTGGCCGCCGATCCCCGGTTTGGCGCCCTGCCCGATTTTAATCTCCACGGCCGCTCCCGCGTCCAGATACCCCTTGAACACGCCGAACCGGCCGGAGGCTACCTGTACGATGGTGTTTCCCCCATAGCGGTAAAAATCCTCGTGTAGTCCGCCTTCGCCGGTATTGTAAAAGGTCCCCAGTTCCTGCGCTGCCCTAGCCAGGCTTTCGTGAGCGTTATAGCTGATGGAACCGTAGGACATAGCAGAGAAAAGGAGGGGTACGTCCAGCTGCAGCTGCGGCGGCAGGTTATCGATCAGACGGCCGTCCTCATCCCGTTCGATACGGTCAGGCTTTTTTCCCAGGAACACCCGTGTCTCCATCGGCTCCCTCAACGGATCGATAGAGGGGTTGGTTACCTGGGACGCGTTGAGCAGCAACCGGTCGAAGTAAGAGGAAAACGGCTGCGGGTTGCCCATAGAGGACAGGAGGATGCCGCCACTGCCCGCCTGACGGTAGATCTCTTCCATGGTCTGCCCCGTCCAGTTCGCGTTTTCCTTATAAGTATGGTCGGTGCGGACGATTTTCAGTGCGCGTGCCGGACAAAAGGCGACGCAGCGGTGGCAGTTGACACACCTCGACTCGTCACTTTCCATCCGCCCGGTTTTTTCGCTCCAAAAATGAACCCCGTTGGCGCACTGCCGTTCGCAGACACGGCAGTTGGTACACCGGCCGGCGTTTCGCATCACCTCGTAGACGGGGTATAAAAAGTCGAGGGACATGGGTTTTCCTCCTTGTTTTCAATTCGAACGGTCGTAGGTGATATGGACCGGTTCGCCGCCCTGAGGCGACCATATACTGTCGGGGTCCGGCTCGATGGCGCGAATGGCGCATTCCTCGCTGGCCAGATAAACCGTGTCCCCTTTCTCCGCCGCCACCAGGGAGCGCAGCTTGAGCCGGTCATTCAGGGCCACCAGCCCGTCCCGGTAACCGATCAGGAGAGAAAAAGGACCTGTGATGAGCAGACTGGAAAACCGGTTGCGCAGATAACAGAGCTGTACGCGTTGCGCAGGAGGCATCTGGTCGATAGCGGACCAGAAAGGGGCCGCCGTCACCTGGGCAACCTCCTCCCAGGTGAGTCCCTGCCGACGGTGCAGATAATCCACCAAATAGGTGATAACCTCGGTATCGGTCTGCAGCGTACAGGTATACCCATACATCTCGATAGCACGCCGGTTGGCGTCGTAAGAGGAGATTTCCCCGTTGTGCACCACCGAGTAATCCAGCATAGCAAAGGGATGGGCACCTCCCCACCAGCCGGGGGTATTGGTGGGGTAGCGGCCGTGCGCGGTCCAGCAGGTGGCGTCGTATTCCTCCAATCGGTAGAAGCGCCCCACGTCCTCGGGATACCCCACCGCTTTAAAGACACCCATGTTTTTACCGCTGGAAAAGACGTAAGCCCCTTCGATCTCGCGGTTGACCCGTAGTACGCAGCGGACGACGTATTCCTCCTCCCCCAGCTGGCTGTCCTTCAGGCGGGTGGGTAGCGGTCGGACAAAATATCGCCAGATCAGTGGTTCGTCGGTTATCTCCGGTATTTTCCGCGTCGGGATTTTGGACAGGTTGACCACGTCGAAATGCCGGTCGATGAATTTTTCACAAGCGGTTCGCGTCTGTTGTGTATCGTAGAAGAGATGAAGAGCGTAGTACTCTTTATACTGCGGATAAATGCCATAACCAGCGAAACCGCCCCCCAAGCCGTTGGAGCGGTCGTGCATGAGCGCGATAGATCGCACGATACTGTCTCCGCTCATCAACCTGCCTGACCGGGATATCACACCGGAAATTGCGCAGCCCGACGGGATTCGAACCTGACCTTCCTTCCACATAGCCATGCCTCCTGACAGCAGAAAAGCGTCCATCGGAATCGAAACACCGACCTATGAAAGCCGGTATGCCGATCCGATGAACGCCTTTGTTCACAGTTTTTATTATACGCGTCCCCCCTCTAGTTGTCAATAAGCTTCAGCCAAATTTTGAAGTATATTTCAAACAATCATTCATTTATATTGTATATAAGAGCATTGAACTGCCTGTAACCAGGAATATTTGAATTATCATTGAGGTTATTCCTGCATATTTTATAAAAAAAGGTTGACACTGCCTCCGCGGTGCGCTATACTATCTCCAGAAACAGCAAAGGCGCTGCAGGTCATATGACCGGCTGCGCCTTTGCTGTTATTTCATATGGGCCAGAAAGGATGAAGCCATCATGAGCAGGGTTACGGAAATATTCGGCAGTATGGTTTTCAACGACAGTGTTATGAAGGAACGCCTGCCGAAGGAGACCTACCAGGCACTGAAAAGAACCATGAACGAAGGAAGGCATCTGGACCCCCATATCGCCGGAATCGTGGCCAATGAAATGAAAAACTGGGCCATTGAAAAGGGTGCGACCCACTACACTCACTGGTTCCAGCCCATGACCGGTGTCACCGCCGAAAAGCACGACAGCTTTATTTCCCCCGGCGCTGATGGTGGCGTCATCATGGAGTTTTCGGGAAAGGAGCTGATCAAGGGGGAACCCGATGCCTCCAGTTTTCCCTCCGGCGGCCTGCGCGCCACCTTTGAGGCCCGGGGCTATACGGCGTGGGATCCCACCTCCTATGCCTTTATCAAGGACGGGACCCTGTGTATCCCCACCGCCTTCTGCTCCTACTGCGGCGAAGCGCTGGATAAAAAAACGCCGCTTCTGCGCTCCATGCAGGCCATCAACAAGCAGGCACTGCGTATACTTCGCCTCTTTGGCCGCGTCGAGGTGGGGCGGGTGGACACCACGGTGGGGCCCGAGCAGGAATATTTCCTCATCGACCGCGCCCTGTACGAACAGCGAAAAGACCTGCTCTATACCCGTCGGACCCTGTTCGGCGCCAGACCGCCCAAGGGACAGGAGCTGGAGGACCACTATTTCGGCGCCATCCGCCTGCGGGTCTCCGCTTTCATGAAGGAACTGGACGAGGAATTGTGGAAGCTGGGCATACTGGCCAAGACGAAGCATAACGAGGTAGCTCCAGCCCAGCATGAATTGGCTCCAATCTTTTCCACCACTAACATCGCTGCCGACCACAACCAGTTGACTATGGAAATCATGAAGAAGGTTGCCAAACGCCACGGGCTGGTTTGTATTTTTCAGGAAAAGCCGTTTGCGGGTGTCAACGGCAGCGGCAAGCACAACAACTGGTCCCTGTCCACCGACACAGGCCTCAATCTGCTGGAGCCAGGGGAATCGCCGCAGGACAATGCTCAGTTCCTTCTGTTTCTCAGTGCGGTTATCAAGGCGGTGGATGAATATCAGGATCTGCTGCGGGTGTCGGTTGCCAGCGCGGGCAATGACCACCGGCTGGGCGCCAACGAGGCGCCTCCCGCCATTATCTCCCTGTTTCTGGGAGACGAGCTGACTGCCGTTCTGAAATCCATTGAAACCGGCCAGCCCTGCGACACGGTAGACAGGACGGAGATGCGTATCGGCGTCCATGTCCTGCCCAGCCTGCCGAAGGATACCACAGACCGCAACCGCACCTCACCCTTTGCCTTTACCGGCAATAAGTTCGAGTTCCGTATGCTGGGTGCCGCCGCCTCCATCTCAGGACCCAATACGGTTCTGAACACCATCGTGGCGGAAGAGCTGGGTCAGTTTGCCGACGAGCTGGAAAAGGCCGACGACTTTACCGCTGCTCTCAACACCTTGATCCGTCGGGTGATCCGTGAACATAAGCGGATTATCTTCAACGGCAACAACTACTCCGACGATTGGGTGGAGGAGGCGCAGCGCCGCGGGCTGCTCAATCTCAAATCCACCGTGGATGCCCTGCCCTGTTTTGTGGCGGATAAGAACGTAGACCTGTTCGCCCGCCACAAAGTCTTCTCACGAGAGGAGATGGTATCCCGTTATGAGATTTTGTTGGAAAACTATCAGAAGGTGCTGCATATCGAGGCGCTTACCATGTTGGATATGGCACGTAAGGATATCCTGCCGGCGGTGGAAAACTACATCCGCGACCTGAGTGATACCGCCCTGTCCAAAAAAACGCTGTCTCCGCAGGCCTCGTGCACCGTGGAGGAGGAGCTGGTCACCTGTTTATCCGCCCTTTGCTCCTGCGTTTACCATAAGGCGCAGGAACTGGATCGGGCCCTGCTGGACGCCCATGCTGTTGAGGACACGCGGGAACGGGCTGCCCGCTATCACGATATGGTTTTTACCCTCATGCAGGAACTGCGGGCAGCTGCCGACGAAATGGAGCTCCATACGGCTGCAAAGTACTGGCCCTTTCCTACCTACGGTGACCTGTTGTTCCGAGTGTGAACGCGGACGTATCCCTCTTCCCGCAGAAAGGCCCCGCTTATCAAAAAGCGGGGCCTGTTTTATTGTCCGCGGCGGCGGCTGTCGAGATAATCCTGCAGGATGATGACGGCGGATACGGTGTCCACCACCTGTTTGCGTTTTTTTCCTCGGGTATCGGTCTGGTTCAGATAACCGATTGCGGAAACGGTGGTCAGCCGTTCGTCCCACAGGGTGACTGGCAGGCCGGTCTTTTCCCGCAGCCGGGCGGCAAACTCCTCCGCCTGCCGGGCGCTGTCGCCACGGGTGCCGTCCATGTTGCGGGGATGGCCCACCACCAGCGCTTTGACCTGCAGCTCTTCCGCCTTCGCCGCCACCTGCTTCATAAGGATTTCCCGATCCCGCTGGGTGATGGTTCCCACCGGCGACGCCAGCCGTTCGGCGGAATCGCAGACAGCCAGGCCGGTGCGGGCCACACCCAAATCCACACTGAGTATTTTCATAACGTTATCCATCCCGTCTGTCCCTGTCTTTTCGGCGGCTTTATTTGCGCCACCACGACTGTTTTTCAAAGGTGGAGATTTCCTTTCCCAGATGGGAATTGTCGTTTTCGTACACGATCCGGCGGGATGGCTCCCCGTGGGGGTGGTCATCGAATTCCAGCAGGGCTACCGACGTATTGTCCGCCCACGGGACTTCGTTCAACCGCTCCACCGGCCAGCCGCGCATCCAGCAAAGGGCGTTTCGGATAGCGCAGCCATGGGAGGCCACCGCCACCGTTTTCCCCTCGTAACGCCGGGCGATATCGGTGAGCGCTGCCGCCATGCGTTCATAGACGGCCCGCATGCTTTCCCCCTCTTCCGGATGGAAATCCCAGGGCGCCTTAAGCCAGGCGGCGCTTTCCTCGGGATACAGGCCGTCCAGATCGTCCCACGGCTTTCCTTCCCACCGGCCGCCGTTGATCTCCATCAGGCGTCTGTCGGTTTCCACCGGCAGTCCCCGATCGCCGTTTACCGCCTGGGCGGTCAAATACGCCCGCTTCAGCGGACTGGATACGATCCCGTCCAGCGGGATATCGCGAAACCGCTCGGTCAGGCGGTCCAGCTGTTTTTGCCCGTTGTCGCTGATTTCACTGTCGATATGCCCCTGGAAGATCCGCTTAATGTTGCCGAAAGCCTCGCAATGCCGCACAAGATACAGGATCGTCATGTCCATCCTCCTGAAAGTGTACTGATACCCGATTGAAAGCGGAAGCCCCTGCTAAAACAGGAGCTTCCACAGCCGTTTTATTCTCTTACCACTCCCGAACTGTTCCGGTCAGTTCGGCGATACTGCCGATCCGATTCTGATCGGCAAAGCGGTCCAGTCCCTCGATGATCTTCGGCATGGCCATGGGATCGTGGAAATTCGCGGTACCGACCTGTACGGCGGAGGCTCCGGCCATCATCATTTCCGCTGCGTCCTCCCACGCGGAGATACCGCCGATGCCGATCAGGGGAATCTTCACCCGTTTGTACACTTCCCGCACCATACGGACGGCCACCGGGAACACCGCCGGTCCCGACAGGCCGCCGGTGTTGTTGTGCAGGATCGGGCGGCGGGTACGCAGATCAATGCGCATGCCGGTGAGGGTGTTGATCAGGGACAGGGCGTCGGCGCCCGCATCCTGCGCTGCCTGGGCTATGTCGCCGATGCTGGTGACATTGGGCGTCAGTTTGACGATAAGGGGTTTGCGGCAGCGACGCCGCACTTCCGCCGTCACCTGCTCCACGCTGTGGCAGGAGGTGCCGAAGCTGGCGCCCCCCTCCTTCACGTTGGGACAGGAGATATTCAACTCCACCATATGGACGGCGGAACCGTCCAGCTTTTCTGCCATGGCGCAATAGTCCTCCAGCGTGCTGCCGGCCATGTTGGCGATTACGACGGTATCCTGCTGCAAAAGCCACGGCAGATAGGTGGATAAAAACTGATCCACTCCCGGATTCTGCAAACCCACACTGTTGAGCATGCCGGAGGGAGTTTCCGCTATGCGGGAGGGCGGGTTGCCCTTCCTTTCCAGCAGGGTGGTGCCTTTGCAGGAAATGCCGCCCAGCAGGGAAACCGGATAAAATTCGTTGTATTCCATACCGTAGCCGAAGGTGCCAGAGGCGGCTATCACGGGATTTTTCAGCTCCACGCCGGCGATGTTGACACGCAGATCACTCATCCCCACACCACCTCCTTCCCGTCGAATACCGGACCGTTGAGGCAGACACGGACCATATGGTCGGCGCCGTCCTCGTCCTGCGTCATGCAGGCGCAGCCCAGGCAGGCGCCCACACCGCAGCCCATGCGTTCCTCCATGGAAACGTAGCAGTCGATACCGCGGGCGGCGGCAAGCTCTGCCGTGCCCTTCATCATCATTTTGGGGCCGCAGGTGTAGATCACATCGCAGGTATGGGCATCCAGCCAGGTTTGGAGCGCCTGGGTGGTAAAGCCGTGGAAGCCCGCAGATCCGTCGTCGGTGCACAGGATCACCTGTGCGCCCGCAGCGGTGAAATCGTCGGTGAGGATGGCGGACGTCCCGCAGCGGAAGCCGGGGATGACGACGGCGTTTTCTCCATAGTGCTGTGCCAGCGGCAGCAGAGGCGGGGTGCCGATACCTCCCCCTACCAGCACGGCCTTTTTCGACGGGTCGAGCAGCGGGAAGCCGTGCCCCAGCGGCCCGATGAGATCAAAGCTCTCCCCCGCCTGCCGTTTCGCCATCCAGGCGGTGCCTTTTCCCCGTACCTCGAATACCAGGCGCAGGATTCCCAGCGAAGCGTCGAAGCCGCACAGGGAAATGGGACGGCGCAGCGTATATCCCTCGCACAGCACCCCGACAAACTGGCCCACCGACGCTGAAGCGGCGATACGGGGTGCGGACAGGGTGCAGTTATAGATGCCGGGAGCACATTCGTCGATTGCTAAAATACGGGCGTTTTCCTGTGTATAACGCATACAGCCACCTCAGATCTTGGTGATATCCAGCAGCTCCATATCGACCATGGTTTGATCCATCGCCAGACATTGCAGCATGGCGCTGGCGGTGTCGATGGAGGTGAAAACCGGGATCGCTCTCTCGATGGCCAGCCGGCGCATCTGGACGCTGGCCAGCTTGGGATCGCGGCCGTGGGCGTCGGTGGAGAGGATGTAATCGATCTTGCCGCTCTCCAGCAAATCGACAATATTGGGATGCTCCTCGTGCATCTTGCGCACCGAGGAGGTAGGGATCATCTCGCGGTTCAGCTTGTTCGCCGTCCCGGCGGTGGCGTAAATGGAGAAGCCCAGCTGAGAGAACCGGTCGGCGATTTCCATCGCCTCCGGCTTATCGGTGTCGCGGATGGTGATAAGTACGCCGCCGCTCTTCTTCATCTTGTATCCGGCGCCGACCAACCCCTTGAGAAGCGCCTCACCGAAGGTGCTTGCCAGGCCCAGCACCTCGCCGGTGGACTTCATCTCCGGCCCGAGCTGGATGTCCAGGTCCCGCAGCTTCTCAAAGGAGAAGACCGGCACCTTAACCGCGACGATATCCCGTTCGGGATACAGACCCGTGCCGAACCCCATTCCTTTCAGCTCTTCACCCATCATGCAGCGGGTCGCCAGCTCCACCATCGGGATGTTTGTCACCTTGCTGATGTAGGGCACCGTGCGGGAAGAACGGGGATTGACCTCAATCACATAGACAGTGTCCTGATACACCACATACTGGATGTTGACCAGTCCCACCACCTTGAGGGCCTTGGCCAGACGGCCGGTATAGGTCACGATGGTATCCTTTATCTTCTGACTCAGCGACTGGGAGGGGTAGACCGAGATGGAGTCGCCCGAGTGGACGCCCGCGCGCTCCACGTGCTCCATAATACCCGGGATAAGGTAGTCGGTGCCGTCGCAGATGGCGTCGACCTCCACCTCTTTGCCCATCAGATACTTATCAATGAGCACCGGGTTCTCCAGCTCATGGGAGGTGATGATCGCCATGTATTCGGTCACGTCGTTGTCGTCATAGGCAATGATCATATTCTGACCGCCCAGCACATAGGAAGGGCGGAGCAGAACGGGATAACCCAGGCTGTGGGCCACTTCGAGCGCCTCATCGGCGGTCATGACCGTGTCGCCCTGTGGACGCGGGATGCCGCACTGTTCCAGCACCTCGTCGAAGCGCTCCCGGTCCTCCGCAGCGTCGATGCTGTCGGCGGGAGTACCCAGAATACGCACCCCGCGCTTTTCCAGATGCTTGGTCAGTTTAATGGCGGTCTGGCCGCCAAACTGTACCACAACAGCGTCGGGATTCTCGGTGTGCAGGACATTGTCCACGTCCTCCGGCGTCAGCGGGTCGAAGTACAGGCGGTCGGAAGTGTCAAAGTCGGTGGACACCGTCTCGGGATTGTTGTTGGCGATGATCGCTTCATATCCCAGTTTCTTCAAGGTGCGTACGCAGTGGACCGAACAATAGTCGAACTCGATGCCCTGCCCGATGCGGATGGGACCCGACCCGAAGACGATCACCCGTTTTTTGCCCGAATTCAGTTCCTGATTGTACAGCTCTGCCTCGTTTTCATCGTCCCAGGAGGAATAGAAATAGGGCGTTTCCGCATGGAATTCCGCCGCACAGGTGTCCACCATTTTATAGCTGGCATGCTTGCTGACGGGAATAAACTGCTGAGACAGCTCCACGATAGTCCTGTCGAGGAAGCCCAGACGTTTGGCCTGCAGATACAGCTCCTCGGTGAGGATTTCCTCCGACAGCAGCTTTTCCATCGCGGCCAGCCGGTTCAGCTTGGAGAGGAACCAATGGTCAATCCTGGTCAGCTCGAAAACCTCGTCCGGCGTCATAATCTTTCGCTTGAGGGCGGTATAGATGGCGAAGATACGCTCGTCGTCCATCCGGCCGATGATCTCCTTGATCTCTTCGTCGCCCTTCTCGTCTACCCGCGGCAGATTGGGGGTGTCGATACCCAGTTCGATGGAGCGCACCGCCTTCATAAAGGCGATTTCAAATCCCGCGCCGATGGACATGACCTCGCCGGTGGCCTTCATCTGGGTACCCAGATGGCGGTCGGCGTACACAAATTTATCAAAGGGCCATTTAGGAAACTTGATGACGCAGTAATCCACCGCCGGCTCGTTGCAGGCATAGGTCTTGCCGGTGACGGCGTTGACGATCTCATCCAGCCGGTAGCCGATGGCGATTTTGCATGCCACCTTGGCGATGGGATAGCCGGTAGCCTTGGAAGCCAGCGCCGAGGAGCGGGACACACGGGGATTGACCTCGATCACGGCGTATTCCAGGCTGTCGGGCTTCAGGGCGAACTGCACATTGCAGCCGCCCTCCACGCCCAGCGCAGAGACGATATTAAGGGCTGCGGCGCGCATCATGCGGAACTCGTGGGCGGTCATCGTCTGGGCGGGCGCCACTACGATGGAATCGCCCGTATGCACACCCACCGGATCTATATTTTCCATCGAACACACGTCGATGCAGTTGCCCGCGCCGTCGCGGATAACCTCGAACTCGATCTCTTTCCAGCCGGCCACGCTCTTCTCGATGAGCACCTGATGGATCAGGGAGGCGCGCAGACCGCCCGCACAGATCTCCCGCATTTCGTCGTCGGAGTGGACGAAGCCGCCGCCGGTACCGCCCAGGGTATACGCCGGACGCACCACCACGGGGTAGCCGATCACGTGGGCGTAATCCAGCGCATCCTCCACCGATTCTACCACTTTAGAGGGGATGCAGGGCTCGCCGATGGACAGCATGGTATCCTTGAAGGCCTGCCGGTCCTCCGCCTTGCGGATGGTTTCCGGATTGACGCCCAGCAGCTTGACGCCGCGTGAGGACAGGAAATTCCCCTCCGACAGCTCCATGCCGATGTTCAGACCGGTCTGCCCGCCCATATTGGCGAGTACGCTGTCCGGCTTTTCGATATCGATGATCCTTTTAATCGTTTCCACGGTCAGGGGCTCTATGTATATTTTGTCGGCCATGGTTTTATCGGTCATGATGGTGGCGGGGTTGGAGTTGACCAGCACCACCTCGATCCCCTCCTCTTTCAGGGCGCGGCAGGCCTGGGTGCCCGCATAGTCGAATTCAGCGGCCTGACCGATCACAATGGGACCGGAACCAATCATGAGTACTTTCTTGACATCCGTACGTTTTGGCATATTAATGGTCATTCCTTTCGCAATAGCGGGAGTTTGTGAAAATCAGGCCTTGTGTTCGCTCACCATCGAGACGAATTCGTCGAAAATCCAGGCGGTATCCTGATAACCATTGCCGTCGGAGGGCTCAAACTGGACGGTAAAGACCGGATGGTCGAGATAACGCACACCCTCCACCGTGCCGTCGTTGACATTGTGCAGGAACACATCCGCTTTTCCGGTGTCGAGGCTGCTTTCATCCACCGTATAGCCATGATTCTGTTCGGTCACCATGATACGCCCGCTGCGGCTGTCGCGGACCGGCTGATTGCTGCCCCGGTGCCCCACCGGAAGCTTGATGATGGAGCCGCCGGCGGCCACCGCCATAAGCTGGTGGCCGAGACCCCAACCAAACAGCGGCTTGCCGCTGTCAGATAACTCCTTAATGATCTCCACGATTTCCGGATTGTCCCACGGATCGCCGGGTCCGTCAGAAAGGATGATGCCGTCGGGACCCGACGCCAGCAGTTCCGCCGCCGGCGTATGGGCGGGATACAGCGTACAGGAACAGCCGCGCCGCAGAAAATATTCAAGGATGGAGCGGCGGAAGCCGTAGTCCGGGATAGCCAGCTCGTAACGGGAATTTTCCGCGGCATAACGCCTGGGCTCACTGACCGTGATGGCGCCCACTGCCGGCGGCACACGGTAAGCCTTTGCCTGCCGAATAAGCTCTTCCCTGTTATCCAGTGTGGGGGTGATCACGCCATTCATGACGCCGTGATCGCGGATATGACGGGTCAGGGCGCGGGTATCAATACCGCAGAGGCCTATAATATTCTGCTGCTTGAGATATTCGTCCAGCGTCACAAACTCATGGGCGTCGGTAGGTTCCACACACCATTCACGCACGATATACCCGCTGGCCACCAGCCGTGATTCGCTGACCGGGTCCACGCCCCGGTTGCCGATCAGAGGGTAGGTCTGCACCACGATCTGACCCGAATACGTGGGATCCATCAGCAGGTCCTGGTAGGTGGTCATATCGGTGTTGAATACCACCTCGCCGAAGGCGGCTCCCTCAGCGCCCATGGAATATCCCTGATATTCGGTCCCGTCCTCCAGCAGCAGGGTTGCCGGCTTCATCTTGTCCATTTGCGTACTCCCTTTCCCGTTTTGAGTTGTATACCATCATCTTGTCAGATGTGATCTGCCATTATCTCACCGCCGCGAGGGCTTCTTTCATGCGCAGGGCCTCCCGCCGGGCGGCGCCGGCGAAATCCTCCGCCGGGCAGTTTTCTTCCTTTTTCCAGGCACAGAGGATGCCGCGTGAAGAATTGATTACCGCCCCGATGCCGTCCTGATCGAAAGCGCCGGCTACATCCTGAGCGCCTCCTCCCTGCGCGCCGTAACCCGGCACCAGAAAGAAGGTGTGAGGCAGCGCTTTCCGAAGCTCCGCCAGCTGGTCGGGCCAGGTGGCGCCGACCACGGCCCCCACGCCGGAATAGCCGTATTTGCCCGGCAATTGTTCCCCCCAGCTCTCACATAAAGCGCCCATGCGGCGGTATACCGTCTCACCACTTTCAAGGCGGAGGTCCTGCAGCTCTCCCGAAGAGGGGTTAGAGGTTTTGACCAGCACAAAAATGCCCCGGTCCCGCTGGCGGCACACCTGCAGCAGCGGCTGAATGCCGTCGGTGCCCAGATAGCCGTTGACCGTCAGCGCGTCGCCGTCGAAGGCATGGCAGACCTGCTCCCCCACCTGCGTCTCGCCCAGATGGGCGGCGGCATACGCCTCCATGGTGGAGCCGATGTCGTTGCGTTTGCCGTCGGTGATGACGAACAGGCCCTTTTCGTCAGCATAAGCCATGGTTTCCTGCAGGGTACGCATACCCGGCCAGCCGAACAGCTCGTAATAGGCCGCCTGTGGTTTAATAGCGGGAACCACGTCGTACAGGGCGTCGATCAGTTCCTTATTGAACCGCAGGATCGCGGCGGCGGCGCCTTCCAGCGTCTCGCCCCACTGGCGAAAGGCCTCCTGTTTTATGTACTCCGGCAGGTATTCCAGTCGGGGGTCAAGGCCCGCCACCGTGGGGTTGTCCATTTTCCGTATCGCGTCGATCAGTCTGTCCAGCGCCATGCGTATGCCTCCATTTATTCGGAATTATTGATCGGTATAGACCAGCCGTCCGCCCAGCAAGGTGTATTTTACCCTGCCGTAAAGGATCATGCCTTTGAACGGACAATTTTGGGATTTACCGTGCAGCCGCTTTTCGTCCACTGTCCATCGTTCGTTGGGATCAAACAGCACGAGATCAGCAGCGACACCTTTTCGCAGCGTTCCGCCGGGAATCCCCAGCAGCCGGGCCGGCTCAGCGGACATGAGCTGAATCAGGCGGTTCAGCGACAGATGCCCTTCCCGCACCAGGAAGGTGATCCCGGCGGCGAGAGAGGTCTCCATTCCCACCGAACCGTTGGGCGCCTTTAAAAAATCCGCCTTGTCCTCCGGGGTATGCGGAGCGTGGTCGGTGGCTATGGCGGAGAGCGTTCCGTCGCAAAGGCCTTCGATCACGGCGCGCACGTCCACGGGGGTCCGCAGCGGAGGATTCATACGGTAGTCGGCGTCCCGCCCCTTGAGCAGGTCGTCGGTCAGTGAAAAATAATGGGGAGCGGTCTCACCCGTCACCGGCACTCCCCGGCGCCGAGCGTCACGAAGCAGCTCCACACTGCCCTTTGTGCTGACGTGGCAGATATGGACAGGACAGCCGGTAGCCGCCGCCAGGGCAATTTCCCTTGCCGTGGCCGCCTCTTCGGCGGCGGGATGGATTCCGGGGATACCGAGGGTGTGGGATACCTCCCCCTCGTTTATAATGCCGCCCCGGGTCAGGGACATCTCCTCACAATGGGAAAGGATCGGAAGACCGGTTTCGGCCGCCAGACGCATGGCGTCCAGCATACCGCCGGCCGTAGGGACCGGCCGGCCGTCGTCGGAGACGGCAACCGCACCGGCGCTTTTGAGTGCGGCAAAATCGGTCATCCGTTCCCCTCCGAGAGAATGGGTCACCGCCGCGACGGGATACACCCGCGCGTCAGCCGCCTGCGCTTTTTTTAATATATAGGATATAATATCAGGCGAATCGCATACCGGCTGTGTATTGGGCATGCAGGCCAGAGAGGTGACACCGCCCGCCGCCGCTGCCCGGCAGCCGGACAGGATGTCTTCCTTATCCGTCTGTCCCGGGTCCCGCAGGTGTACGTGCATGTCCACCAGGCCGGGGGCGCAGCACAGGCCGTCAGCCTCTAAAATTTCAGCATCTATGTCGGAAAGATCACGGCCGACCTCTTCCACGCGGCCGTCTACCACGAGAATATCGCTGTCCGGCAGGCTGGAAGCAGCCTCGTTCAGAGGATCGACAATAACGGCTCCGCGTATGAAAAGCTTATCCATCGCTTCCACTTCCTTTGAAAGGGTAATGTTTCCTGTGTTGCCTTTACCTAAATAGATAGTATAGCATATCCTCCCCCTTCTATGCAATTATAAACGACAAGATTTTTCATCTTTTTTTGCGATCGGTGATTTTAATACACGAAGGCAGCACCACCGGTATAACGCAACTGGTAATTTCGATTCCGCCAGTTTTTCTTATTATAAAAGGTATTTACAGAACAATATGAACGAATATTGAATTTTAGTTTGATTACACTTGCATATTTCAGCATGAAACAGTATAATAAAAAAGCCAATTATACGCGCCATTCCATATTGACCGATAAGGAGAGATGATTATGTCGTACGTTGATTCCGTGCTGCAGGAGCTGATCCGGAAAAATCCGGCTCAGGACGAATTTATTCAGGCCGCCACCGAGGTTCTGAATTCCCTGCGTCCTGTCATCGATGCCAATCCGCAGTTTCAGAGCGCTGCCCTGCTCGAGCGTATTCTGGAGCCTGAGCGTGTGGTGATGTTCCGTGTGCCGTGGGTGGATGACCAGGGCAAGGTTCAGGTTAACCGCGGTTTCCGTGTCCAGTTTAACAGCGCCATCGGTCCCTATAAGGGCGGCCTGCGGTTCCATCCGTCGGTCAATCTGGGTATCATTAAATTCCTCGGCTTTGAGCAGATTTTCAAAAACTCCCTGACCGGCCTGCCCATCGGCGGCGGCAAGGGCGGCGCCGACTTCGATCCGAAGGGCAAATCCGACCGTGAAGTGATGGCCTTCTGTCAGAGCTTTATGAGCGAGCTGTACCGTCACATCGGCGCGGACACCGACGTTCCCGCCGGCGATATCGGCGTGGGCGCCCGTGAGATTGGCTATCTGTTCGGCCAGTACAAAAAACTCACCAACCGTTACGAAGGCGTTCTGACCGGCAAAGGCCTGACCTACGGCGGTTCCCTCGCCCGCAAAGAGGCCACCGGCTACGGCCTGATCTACTTCACCGAGGAAATGCTCAAGGCGGCCGGCAGCACCCTGAACGGCAAAACCGTCGTGGTGTCCGGCTCGGGCAACGTAGCCATCTACGCCACCGAAAAGGCTCAGTCTCTGGGCGCCAAGGTCGTGGCTCTGAGCGACTCCAACGGTTGGATTTACGACAAGGATGGCATTGACCTCGACGCCGTCAAGGAGATCAAGGAAGTCAAGCGCGGCCGCATCAAGGAATACGTCGGCTACCGTCCCTCTGCCGAATACCACGAGGGCAAGGGCATCTGGTCGGTCCCCTGCGACGTGGCCCTCCCCTGCGCCACCCAAAACGAGCTGAACGCCGAGGACGCCGCCCTCCTGATCAAAAACGGCGTAAAGGCTGTTGCGGAAGGTGCCAATATGCCCACCACGCTGGAGGCCACCGAGCTGCTGCAGAAGAGCGGGGTGATGTTCGCGCCCGGCAAGGCGGCCAACGCCGGCGGCGTGGCTACCTCCGCGCTGGAGATGAGCCAGAACTCCATGCGTATGAGCTGGACTTTCGAAGAGGTGGACAGCAAGCTGCACGACATCATGGTCGGCATTCATAAAAGCGCCTACGACGCCGCAGAAAAATACGGCGTGAAAGGCAATTATGTCGCCGGCGCCAACATTGCCGGTTTCATGAAGGTCGCGGAAACGATGATGGCCCAGGGTGTCGTTTAATCAAAATATTTTATCAAAAATCCCGCCGCTATGAAATCCGTAGCGGCGGGATTTTTTAGATATGCCACACGCTGTCAGCTCAACAGCAGAAGGAAATAAAACACGTAATCCACCACCGAGACGATCAGAAACACGATACTGATCACCAAGCCCGCAGTCGCCATCGTCTTCGCTGTGGATTTGCGGCCGGTCAGCCCAGTGATGATGCCCAGTATCGCGGTGACAATACCGGCAAACGGCCAGATACAGCCGATGACACTGACCAGCCCCAGTATGAGGGAAGCCACGGCTTTCCCCTTTGGATCGTGAACCGCTACCGGCACCGGCGCAGTGGGATATATACCGGTTCCATCAGCATAGGATATAGCCTCCACCGGGCCCGCCGGGACCGGCATTTCCCCAGCTGCATCGAAAGAAACGGCGCCCGGCGCGGGGGGCCCCGCCATGACGGGAGCCGGTACGGCGGCAGCGGCCGGCGCCCCTTGCAGCAAAAGGGCGGTCAGTGTATTGACACGATCCTTCAGCACCTTTTTGACTGCCCAGCCATAAGCGCCGTCCAGCCCCATCTCCCCTACATATACGCCGGGCAGGATGGCGTTTTTCATCCACGCCTCCAGATGAACCCGGCCGCTGAGTGAGCTGACCTTCACAAACTGCGGGGCCGTCATCATACCGGTCCCCTTCTTCCAGACCACTTCTCCCTTGAAGTCGACGAGGGTAAAGCCCTCCTTGGAAAAGAAATCCTCCGTAATATACCGGATCATATCATCCGGCTTACTCGTTTCAAAATCCACTATGTACCGCGCCATAAAAGATAACCCCTCCTGTTTGTTGAAGCCTGCATTAAAAATCGGGATGCGTTTGTATCATTCTGCCGGTTGCCACGAAGGGCAGATTTCCCGGAGGACACAGCCACTTCCCTGCAAAAGGATTATAGCATACATGCCGATGAATCACGCGGCCTTTTTCATATTTCCTGCTTGTTTTTTGAGGGAAGGACCCCCATCTGCCTTTTGTACACCTTTGTAAAATAGGAATAATTGTGAAAACCGCTGCGTTCCGCACTCTCCCCCACGCTGTTTCCCTCCGCCAGCAAGCGGCGGGCATATTCGCAGCGCAGGGTATTGATATAGTCCATCGGCGTCTGGCCGGTAATCTCACGAAAGGTACGGCAGAAATAATACTTGCTGAAGCCGGTGGGGGCACAGATATCGTCGATGGTCAGTTCCTCTCGATAATGCTGGCGGATATAGCCGATAGCCTGCCTCACCATCTCCAGTCGTCCCCGATCCCGCCCGCCGGAGGTCGCCGGTTCCCGCAGCTCATGGCGGAACAGGTGGAGCAGTATTTCCAGGGCTGCCGCTTTCACCGCCGGCTTGTAGTAATCACCCCGCTGCTGCATTTCCTGCACGATGCGGTCAAAGCAGGTCTCCACAGCCGGGGAACACACCGGGCTGTTGATCAGGGCGTCGCCCACTTCAAAACCGAATTCCTCACAGAAATCCCGGTCGATAATCAGGCAGTAGTAGCTGCAGCTGGGGGTGAGCGACCGAATGGAATGGAGAGTATTGCAGTTGATGACCACCAGTTCCCCCGCCTGCGCCCGTACCGTCTCGGTATTCAGGGTAATCACACCGCTTCCGCGATAAAAAAAGAGCAGCTCCGGATTGTCGTGCCAGTGCATGATAAAATCATCGCTTCTTACCGACAGGCTGTCGGAATGGAAGATGATCGGAAAAGCGGGGTCCTGATGCACATGCCGCTCAAAAACCGTGCCAGCCATGGACGCCCTCCCTTCAGAGCAAGATTGTGTTAAAACAAAGCAACATAATTCCTTTACATTCCCTGTGATTATTTTATAATGAAACCAATAAAAGCACAACCCCCAACACCGGCTGATCCTCCATGCAGAGGACGGCCGCCAGAAAAGGAGAATGGTTCATGTACGATTTTTCCATCGGCGTCATGCTGGACTCTTTCCGCACCGACGTTCCCTCCGCGCTGAAAAAGGCCGTTTCGGTCGGCGCCCAGGGCATTCAGGTGTACGCCACCTATGGGGAGCTCTCCTCGGAAACCCTCGTAGGCGACAAGCGCCGTGAATTCCTGAAAATGGTCAAGGACAGCGGCCTGTGCATCTCCGCCCTGTGCGGCGACCTCGGTCAGGGCTTCGGCAACGCCGAAAAAAATCCCGGCCTGATCGAGCGCTCCAAGCGCATCCTCGACATGGCGAAAGACCTGGAGTGCGACGTGGTGACCACCCATATCGGCGTCGTACCGGAGGATCCCTCCCACGAGCGGTATAAGATCATGCAGGCAGCCTGCCGTGAACTGGCCGTCTATGCTGACAGCGTGGAAGCCCACTTCGCCATCGAGACCGGACCCGAAATCGCCACAACGCTGAAAACCTTCCTGGATTCCCTCAATTCCCGCGGCGTCTCGGTGAACCTTGACCCCGCCAACCTGGTCATGGTCACCGGCGACGATCCCGTACAGGCGGTTTACACCCTGAAGGATTATATCGTCCACACCCACGCCAAGGACGGCCGCCGTCTGCGTATCTGCAACCCTGAGGTCATTTACGGCATCATCGAGGACGTCATTCAGGAAGGCCAGGCGTTCGCCGAGCTGCCGCTGGGCGAAGGCGACGTGGACTTCAAAAACTATCTGAAGGCTCTGGACGACATCGGTTATCACGGCTTCCTGACCATCGAGCGCGAAGTCGGCGACAACCCCGAGACGGACATCCGCAAGGCGGCGGATTTCCTCAAATCTCTGATGAAATAAGGGAGTGCCGGATATGAAAAAACTGAAAATCGGTATCATCGGAACCGGTAACATAGCCAACTGCCACATCGAGGCTTATAAAAAGAATCCCAACGTCGAGCTGTACGCCTTCTGCGATATCAATGAGCAGCGTTTGAAGGAAAAGGGCGAGGCCCACGGCGTCACCCGCCTGTACACCGACAAGGACGAGATGCTGGCCGCCCTGCCCGAACTGGACGCGGTGAGCGTCTGTACCTGGAACTCCGCTCACGCCCCCTGTGCCATCGCCGCCCTCAACGCGGGCAAGCACGTGCTGGTGGAAAAGCCCATGGCCGCCAGCGCGGAAGAGGCGGTCGCCATGCAGCAGGCCGCTGAGAAAAACGGCAAGCTGCTCATGATCGGTTTTGTCCGCCGCTTCGGCAACGATACCAAGATCGTGCAGGACTTCATCGACACCGATTTCTTCGGCGATCTGTACTATGCCAAAGCCACCTATCTGCGCCGCAACGGCAATCCCGGCGGCTGGTTCGGCGACAAATCCCGTTCTGCTGGCGGTCCCCTGATAGACCTGGGTGTACATGTTATCGACCATGTACGGTACCTGTTCGGCAACCCCCGTGCCGTCTCGGTTTACGGCGCCACCTTCCAGAAGCTGTTCAACCGTCCCCATATCAAAACAGGGGCCGGCTGGGTTTCCGCCGACAAAGCGGGCCAGGATATCTGCGATGTGGAGGACTTGGCGACGGCGATGATCCGGTTTGACAACGGCGCGGTGCTGTCGGTGGAGGCCAGCTTTAGCCTGAACATCAAGAAGGATGAGGGCTGTGTCGAGCTGTTCGGAACCAAGGCGGGCGCCAAGTTCAATCCCGAACTGGAGATGTATACCGAGCTGAACGGATACCTTGCCGATGTGAGTCTGGACGCCCAGACAGCGCTGAGCTTCGACGGCCTGTTCGAAAACGAGATCAACCACTACGTCTCCTGCCTGTGCGACGGCATCCCCTGCCGCGCCCCCGCGGAGGACGGCGTGGAGCTGATGCGGATTCTCGACGCGATCTACCGCTCCGCTGAAACCGGCCATGAGGTCGTTCTGTAATAATGCTATTCCAAAAAGAAGGCGCGGCATACATGCCGCGCCTTCTTTTATCTGTATTTACAGGGAAAGGACGCCCTGATCCAGCATGGACTGAGCCGCCAGCAGCACACCGATTTTTCCGCTGTGGAAATTGAGCCCTCCCTGCATATAGGCGGCGTAGGGCTCACGCAGCGGCGCGTCGGCGGAAAGCTCGATGGAAGCGCCCATGGTGAAAGCGCCGGCCGCCATGATCACCTGGTGTTCATAGCCAGGCATATCCCACGGTTCGGGCGTTACAAAGGCGTCCACGGGCGCCCCCTTCTGCATCCCCTGACAAAAAGCGATCAGGCCCTCCGGGGTCCCCAGCCGCACCGTCTGGATGATGTCCGCCCGTTTCTCGGTGATGAGGGGACTGACCTCGTATCCCAGCAGACTGAACAGCGCCGCACAGTAAACGGCGGTTTTCAGCGCTTCACCCACAACATGGGGGGCGTGAAACAGACCCATGTACAGCGTGCGGTTGTGGCCGAGGGAGGCCCCTACCTCCCGTCCGAGGCCCGGTGTCGTCATGCGGTAGGCGCACTGCTCCACCAACTCGGCCCGTCCGCAGATATATCCGCCGTTCTCCGCAATGCCGCCGCCGGGATTTTTGATAAGGGAACCGGCCATCAGGTCGGCGCCCACCGCGGTCGGTTCGGTCTTTTCCACGAATTCGCCGTAGCAGTTATCCACGAAAACCACCGCCTGAGGCCGTACGGCGCGGACGGCTTCAATAATCTCGCCGATCGCCTCCACTGTCAGCGACGGACGCAGGCTGTATCCACGGGAACGCTGGATATGTACGAGACGGATGGATTCATCCTCCTGAAGAGCCTGCCGGATGGCCGGCAGATCGGGGCGGCCGTTTTCATCGAGAGGCGTCTCACGATACCCGACGCCGAATTCCCGCAGCGATCCGCCGGCAGGCTGGCCGCCGATACCGATTACCTGATGCAGCGTGTCGTAAGGGGCCCCGGTTGCTGCCAGCAAGGTATCCCCCGGTCTTAGCACGCCGAACAGGGCGATGGTGATCGCGTGGGTGCCCGACACGATGCTGTGCCGTACCAGCGCGTCCTCCGCCCCCATGATACGGCCAAAAAGGGTGTCCAGCGCGTCCCGTCCCCTGTCTCCGTAGCCGTAACCGGTGGTGGGATTGAAATAAGTATCGCTCACCTGTGCCTCGATAAAGGCGGACAGGACCTTTTGCTGATTGTACTCCGTATTTTCCTCAATGTCGGCAAATACGGCCGATGCCTTGCGAAGCGCCCGATCGGACAGTGCCGACAGGCGCGGATCAATTTTAAAAAAGGGCTGCTGCATGGATAAATTGCCGCCTTTCCCGGGTTATCGCAGGGAAAACGCTCCCCACTCCCCTGTTTCAATAAAGCCAAGGCGGGAATAAATCCGCCGGGCCGTTTCATTTTTCGGTGAGAGATATACCTGTCTGCCTTCCTTCATCAGCGCCCGGGTAAGACGTGACACACAGGCGGAAGCGTACCCGCGTCCCCGGCTTTCCCGTCGGGTGGCCACCGCGCCAATCAGGGCCCCGCCTCCGCATTCCGCCACCGTCATGGCGCCGGCGACCGGTACGCCGTCCTCAAGGACAGCAGCGATGCGGCATAATCCGTGACGCTGCCGGTGGGACACGTCGGCATACCAGACATCAAACGGCGGAATCCCCGAAGCAAAGCAGGACACCAGCAGCGGATACAGGTCCCGCGGCGGCAAATCGACGCAGGTAACCGGCGGTTCCACCGGAGGACCGGACGGCGACATCACCGCTCCGGTCTCAGCCGTACAGCCGATCCGTTCCGCCAGACGTCGGGCCGTGGCCCCGTCGGTCCGCACCCGTTCGATATCCGGCGACATCGTAAGGAACGCCGCCAGCTCTTCCTCCCCCGTTTCGCCGCCGGTATAGAGGACAGCCGTCCCCTCCATCAGGGATATCCGCCCGTTTACACCCCATCGCCAGAACCGGCAGAAGGGACGGCCGGCGCCGTAGGACTCCCACAGTGACCGTATCCGCACAGCGGCTTCGGTTACCGGCGGCAGAACCGACAGTTCGGTATCATCCGCCTGCCGGATCATGAACGTCCCTCTTCCGTCTGGCATTCGCCTTTACAGGCAAGCTCCCGTGCCAGCAGAAGCAGTAAAGACCTTGTCGCTTCCAGGTCACTTTTCTTAAGCACACAGGAGGACGAATGAATATACCGGCAGGGCAGAGACACCGCCGCCGTGCGAACGCCGCCGCGGGACTGATGGATGGCTCCGGCGTCGTTGCCGCCCGCCACCATGGTCTTGGTCTGCGTTTCAATGCCGTTTTCCTCCGCCAGCCGGCGGATGCAGGCGTACAGCGGCCGGTCGTAAAGGGTACGGGCATCCATAAAGGAGACCACCGGACCGCCGCCGACACGGCACACCTGCTTGTGGGAGGGAACACCCGCCGTATCCGCCGCTGTGGTGGAATCCACCACGACGGCTACATCGGGATCGACCGAAAAAGCGGCAGTTTTCGCTCCCCGCAGGCCGATCTCCTCCTGAACGGTAAAGGCCAGGACAATGTCGTATTCCGGAACCTCCCGCACCAGCTCCAGCAGCAGGGCGCAGCCGGCCCGGTCGTCCAGCGCACGGGCTTTAAACAGGCCGCCCTCCAGTTCCCGGTACGCGCCGTCGAAGATTACCGGGTCACCGGGCTGAGCAATAACCAGCGCCTCCTCCCGGCTGGAAGCCCCCACATCGATCAACATGTCGTCGAGGGAGGGCACATTTGTCTTTTCCTCACCGGAACACTGGTGGGTCGCTTTGCCTCCAATGACACCGAAATGCTCTCCCACCCGTACCCGTTTGCCGAATACCACACGGGGATCGATCCCCCCCACCGGGGTAAAACGAAGAAACCCTTCGTCGGTGGCGTCGGTGACGAGAAAGCCCACCTCATCCATATGGGCAGCAAAAAGCAGGCGGGTGTCGGCCCGTTTTTTGCCGGTTACTTCGGCAATTACGCTGCCGAGTGGATCTATCCGCACGTCGATTTCCGCCGGCGATTCCCCCAGTTTATCCAGGATATACGCCCGTACTGCGTCCTCACATCCGGAAACGCCGGGAAGCTCACAGAGCTCTTTCAAACGGTTCATCATCTCTGAAAGCCCTCCTTCTCGATCATTTCCGCCATGAGACGGCCGGTATTTTCGATGTCCTCCAGTGAAGCCACTTCCACCGGCGTGTGCATATAGCGCAGCGGGATAGAGAGTAACGCGGTGGGTACGCCTCCCCGCGAGGAAGCGATATTATCTGCATCGGTTCCGGTGTCCCCACCCATCACTTCCGTCTGATAAGGCAGGTCCGCTTCCCGGCACAGCTCGATGAGCTTGTCCGACAAACGAGCGCTCAGCCCCGGCGCCCGGCCGATCATGGGACCGCCGTCCAGCAGGCCGCAGTGGCGGCGGTCAGCATCGGGCGTCCAGGCGAAACTAACATCCACTGCGATGGCCCCTGTTGGAGCAGCCGCATATGCCGCCGCTGCGGAGCCGCGGCAGCCCAGCTCCTCCTGCACCGCGAAAACCACCGCCAGGTCATAGGACAGTTCCTTCCCCTTCAGCCGGTCGAGACAATATAACACCGAGGCTACGCCCGCCCGGTCATCCAGCGACTTGGAACACACCCGTTTCTTATCCATTCGCTGGAAATTCGGGCTGAAAGTCACCACATCCCCTTCGGATATATGGCGTCTGGCTTCTTCGCTGTCCATACCGACGTCGATACCAAGAGCGTCCGGCTCCGGCGTCTTCCGGCGGCTGTCCGCATCGCTCAGATGAGGCGGCGTGGAGCAGAACAGACCGGGATAGGGCTTGTCTCCCCAGACGATCACCTCTGCGGCGGACAGTACCCGCTGGTCCGCCCCACCGCATTTCGCCACACGGACGAAGCCCTGCTCGTCGATGCCGGTGACCACAAAGCCGATTTCATCGATGTGTGCCTCCAGCAAAATCAGCGGCGCGTTCTTTTTACCGCAGTGGCGGAATCCGGTGACACTGCCCAGCGCGTCGCGCCCAACCTGTGTGCAGGTTTCCTTCAGAAATACGGCCGCCGTATCGGCGGCCTGCGCCTGCCCGCCTGCGCCGACAGAGCTGCACAACGCCTCCAAAACTGTCAGCAGTTCCATTTTTCCCGTCCTTTCTACCCTGTCTGTTACAGGGCGTTTACCAGCCGTTTAAAGTGGTCGCCTTTTTCCTCAAAATTCTTGTACATATCGAAGCTGGCGCTGGCCGGCGACATCAAAACGATTTCACCCGACCCGGCCAGCCTGGCCGCCTCATTCACCGCCTGCTCCATATCGGACACGCGGATCACCGGTGTATCGCCGTTTTCGCGGATCGCTTTTTCGATGGCGTCGGCGGTATCGCCCATCAAAATCGCGGTTTTCACCTTGCGGGCAACCACCGGCCCCAACGGTGCATAGGGGATATGTTTGTCATATCCCCCGGCGATCAGGATCACCGGACGGTCGAAGGACTCCAACCCCGCTATGGTGCGGGTGGGGCTGGTACCGATGGAATCGTTGATCCAGCGGACACCGTTCCATTCTCTCACCAGTTCACAGCGGTGGGCAATGCCCCCAAACCGGCAGGCATACGTTTTGATTGCCGCCGGAGACACCTCTCCCCACACGGCGGCGATAGCGGCGAGGAAGTCTTCCCGAATGTGGTCGCCGGGCAGCAGGATGTCCTCCGACTCCATAATGACGCTAGTTTTACCGTCTATGGTGATTTTCAGCGTTCCCGATTCGTCCATCCACGCCCCTTCCTCCACCGGATGGCGGCGGGAAAATAGCAGGACGCGGGCGGAGCTTTTTCCCGCCATATCCCGTGCGAATCCCGCGGTATAGGCGTTATCGGCGTTGAGAATCATGCGGTCACCCGCCTGCTGATACGCGATCAGGTTCCTCTTGGACTCCACATACTCGTCCATATCGGTATGCCAGTCCAGATGATTGGGTGCGATATTGGTGATCACCGCCACATGGGGGCTCTGGGTCATGCGGGTCAGCTGGAAGCTGGACAGTTCGACCACCGCGGCGTCCTCCGGTCCGATCTCGCCGATAAGGGGAAGCAGGGGGCGGCCGATGTTCCCCCCCAGATGCACCTTTTTTCCGCCGGCCTCCAGCAAGCCGGCGATGACCGAGGTGGTGGTACTCTTGCCGTCGGAACCGGTAACGCCGTAAATCGGCGCCGGGCAAAGGCTGAAAAAAAGCTCCATTTCCGATGTAACGGCAATCCCCTTGTCACGCGCCGCTTCAAATTCGGGCAGATAAGGCTTCATCCCGGGTGTGCGCAGGATCAGATCAAAGCCTTCGAGGCCCTGCAGATAACCGTCGCCTAATTGAAGAGACGCCCCTGCCTCCTCCAGCAGGGCGGCTGCCTGCCCCAACTGCTCCCGGTTTCGCCGGTCACAGGCGGTCACACGTGCGCCCTTCTGTAAAAACTGAAGGACCACCGGGGTATTGTTGGTTCCCATACCGCAGATGGCCACTTTTTTGCCCTTTAATCGGCGGAAAAAACGTTCCGCACGGGACTCTGACGGATTCATCGACGCATCATTCCTTCACGACAGTACTGTTGTCTATTATACTGACCACTGGCGCAAATATCAACGATTTCGGGAAAGAGCAGCCGGATTCTTTAACATTTTATAAACGATTGGGCATTCGGTTGCAGTTGCCTGTGAAAAAAGGTACAATATATAGGTTCCTGGTTGTTCCATCATGAATAATATTCAGGGAACCCATATTCGTTCCGTTTTTATGGTGTGATATTGCATATCCTATGGTATCCTCGTATGATTCCGGGAGGCATAACATGTTTTTTTATGAAGGCTACGACTGCCCAGTCTGCGGCAGACGATTCCAGGAAACCGACGATATTGTGGTGTGCCCCAAATGCGGCGCGCCCCATCATCGAGATTGCTGGAGCCGTGAAGGCCATTGTCATTTTGAAAGCGCCCACGACACCCCGCAACAGTGGAAACGGCAGGAACCGGCCCCATCGGGCCCGTCTACCGCTGCCGGCGGTTCGGCGGCAGACCCGTCTGCGGAGGGGGGAAACCCCTGTCCTTCCTGCGGATTCGTCAACACCCAATACGCCGAATTCTGTTCCCGCTGCGGAAAAGATCTGCCTGCCACCGACTGGCAAAGCAGTTACACGCCGCCGGTGGACGGTCCTCCTCCCGCCGCCGGCGGAAACGGCGGGGTATATGGAGAGTATAGCCCTTTCCGCATGCCAGTAATCGATCCCTATGGCGGCGTCGATAAAAATGAGACGATTGACGATACCCCGGCGGAAGACCTGATGACTTATACGGCGGTGAACACGCCCTATTATCTGCCCCGCTTTAAAAAAATAGCGGGTGGCAAACGGGCTTCCTGGAACTGGCCCGCCTTCCTCATAACCCCCTATTGGCTGATGTTCCGCAAAAATTATCTGGCGGGCGGTCTGGTCCTTTTCTTTACGATAATGAAAACGGTGGTGGAGAATCTGGTGATCTACCGCTTTCTCGTCGGTTCCGACATCGCCACCCCCGCCGAATATTTCAACGCCATACAGGCCGCGGCGCAGGATGAGAGCAAATCGGTCTTTTTCATGATCATCATGGGGCTGTTTCTCGCCGATCTGGTGATACGCCTGTTGTTCGGCCTGTTCGGCAATTCGGTCTACCTCGGGACGGCAGTGGCACGTATTCATAAGCTTCGCACCCAGGACACCGTGGGCTACCGCGGCCGGCTCAGCGCCGCCGGTGGTATCTCCTTTGCTTTCGCCGCCCTGTCCTACGCCATCATCCAGTTTTCCTCCATGCTGCTGGTTGCCTTTATTTAGTACTGAATATGATAACGACCTTCTCCCCGCCGGATACCCGACGGGGAGCGGTTATAAGGATGGAGTTTCCGTATGCCCGACTATCGTGATTTGACCTGTCCTGTCTGCGGCCGTCCTTTCACAGAACGGGACGACCTGGTGGTATGCCCTGCGTGCGGCGCTCCCCATCACCGCGCCTGCTGGAAAAAAACAGGGCACTGCCGCTACAGCAAGCAGCATGGAACACCGGAGCAGTGGAAACGGCCGCCCCGCCGCGATGACGAGGACGCACGCAACTGCGGCAACTGCGGCTGCGCGAACGAACCGGAAGCCGCCGTCTGCCGCAAATGCGGGAAGAGCCTGCTTACCGAGGACGAACCCGATAATTCGTTCCAGGGAAAGGACCGTTCGCTGCCGCCGCTCACCCTTCCCTTTTCCACCCCTCCGCCGCGAAAAGAACCCGCCTTTAACGGCCAACCCACTGAGGATATCACCACTTTTATCGGCCGCCGCAGCGATCATTACCTCAGCCGTTTTCAGATGATGCGGGCCCAGCGCGGCCGCATCTCCTGGAACTGGGCCGCTTTTTTATTTCCCGTCCCCTGGCTGGCCTATCGAAAAATGAAAAGGCCTTTCTTCGTCTTATTCCTGCTGACACTATTGTTCTGCGCCCCCATCGGTGCGGTGATGCTGCTGAATTACCGAGAGCTGACCGCCAATCCGGAGGCGATGCAGGCTTTTTTGGCGCTGGGTGACCTGCCGGAGCTGGTGCTTCCCGGCTGGCTGAACGTATTATACGGCTTTTCTGTACCGCTGCTGTTTCTGCTGCGCATGATCTTGGGCTGTATAGGAAACAGCCTGTATCAACTTCACGTCCTGCGACAGGTTTCTCGTATCCGCGGATGCCATCACGAACCGCTCCACTGCCGTTACGAATTGTCCAGGCGGGGCGGTACCAGCCTGCTGGCAGTGGCAGCGCTGATGGTGCTGTCGCTGCTTCTGCTTATTGCCTTTTGCCTGATGCTGGCATATTTTGCGACGCCGATTCTATAGCATCGATTGAAAACCGGAGGAGGATTCCATGACAACGAAAATTCGCAAGGCGGTCATTCCAGCCGCCGGTTTGGGTACCCGTGTACTCCCCATTTCCAAGGTCATGCCCAAGGAGATGCTGCCCATTGTGGACAAACCCGCCATCCAGTACATTGTAGAGGAAGCGGTGCGTTCGGGTATCGAAGACATCCTGATCATCACCAACCGCGGCAAGGGCATTATCGAGGATCATTTCGATCACGCGGTGGAACTGGAACACCGGCTTGCCGCCACGGGAAAGAAGGAGATGCTCGATCAGATCCGTTCCCTGGCACACCTGGCCAATATCTACTTCGTGCGCCAGAAGGAGACGCGGGGATTGGGGCATGCCATCAACTGTGCCCGTTCCTTTGTGGGCGGCGAGCCCTTTGCCGTTCTGTACGGCGACGACGTCATTCTGGGTGACGATCCCGCCTGCGGCCAGCTCTGCCGCGTTTACGGCGAATACGGCTGCGGTGTGGTCGGCATCAAGGAGGTCACGGAAGAGCAGGTGCAGCGGTACAGCTCCCTGAAGGTGGATCTGCTGCGGGACAATCTTTATAAAGTTACCGATATGGTGGAGAAGCCCTCCCCCGATAAAATCCTGTCCTTGTATTCGGTGCTCGGCCGTTGTGTCCTGCCCCCCGATATCTTCGATATCCTCGATCGGACGCCTCCCGGCGCCGGCGGTGAAATACAGCTGACCGACGCCATGTGCACCCTGGCACGCCGTTCAGGTATGACCGGCGTGGACTTTACCGGTACCCGCTACGATATGGGTAACAAGCTGGGAATCCTGCAGGCGACCTGCGAAGTCGCCCTGCGCCACCCCGAAGTGGGAGACGATTTCCGCGCTTATCTCAAGGAACTGGTCAAAACCCTGTAAGGCGATGAACGGATTCCACCCCCCGTTTGCCTATTCCTTTTTATATTCACAAAAAAACGGCTGTGCTTTCCGCAGCCGTTTTTTGTGTGTTTTAAAGGGCATCCGCCGCATTCAGACACCGGTATCTCAGCTTTTGTAAGCCCCTCGATATAAGATGGGGTCGATACTCCTGACACCGGTGAGCCACAGCCGTTCAACCTTCTTTCCGCAGGTTTTCCGACCAGAACTGCACGGTGTCCAGCATTTTACGCCCGGTTTCCCTCTGCCAAGTTCCTGGTGCCGCTGTTCAGTGTCGTACTCAACACGGTATAGAACGCTTCCTTGTCCACAGTTCTGGCAATCTCCACAATCCCGTTAGGGTCAGGTGTAAAGACGGTGCCGCCCATATTGCCGTTTTCCCCTGTTTCCACCTGGACGACGCCTTTTTCAAAGGTGCAAAGTTCCGGGTAGAAAATGGAAACTGCCGCCAGCGGATCGTGCAGGGTCAGCTTCCCGGCGCTCTCCAGCCAGGCGCTGCCGAAATCCAATACAGCCTTTATCAGATCGGTGTTCGCGGACATCAGTTTACCGGCTCGCTCCCCTTCGATGGTCAAGCTTGTCCGTGACCTCCAGCGGAATGGCCCGGTGGACGGCGACGGCTGCGGCGAAGACCTCTTTGGAAGCCAGGGGATCAGCCCACGAGTTCCAGTTATAGCTGGGGTCGGGAAGCTTTTCTCTGCCAAAATACCCGTTCATTACATAAAGCCCTTTGAGAAGCTCCGGCGCATCCGAGTATTCCCGAAAGAGGGTGGCGATATTGGTCATGTTGCCGATGCCCAACAGTACGACTTCGTGGGGATTCTCTATGATCTGCCGATAGAGAAAAGCGGGTGCGTCCCCCTTTTTGAAGGTACTGTGCGGCCAGTTTTTCAGCGCGCCAGCCCCCTCCGGCTTGGGATAAACCGGGATGGGCTGCAAGGTCGTGTCCAGTCCCGCCACAATGGGGACCGTCCGTTCCGCGGCCTTACAGATAGCGTCGGCTACCGACGACCGTTTTTCTGATTCCCCGCAGACGGTGGTAATGCCCAGCAGTTCACACCGCGGTTCTTTTAAGAGATAGGCCAGACAGACCGCGTCGTCGATATCGCCGCCGATGTCAGTATCCAATAATATTTTCACCATAGTCAAATCCTCCTGTTATCCGTTTTCGATACAGAAGGTTGCTGCAAATCCCCATACTGTGCCCCCTTTTCCTTTTCTGACTGCTGCACGACGACAAGCGGGCCCGCCTCCGTCAGCTCAGTGCCTCATAAGCCTCGCGCACCGTGTGGACCCCGATGACCTCCACATCCTCTCGCGCTGTCAGTGATTTGAGATTGTGATAGGGCAGTATCACGTGGCTAAAGCCCAGCCGCGCCGCCTCGTTGAGGCGGACCTCCGCATTGGAAACCGCCCGCAGCTCACCCGCCAGGCCGATTTCACCGAAGGCGACGATGCCCTCCCCCACCGGGGTATCCTTCAGGCTGGAGATGAGGGACAGCGCCACCGGCAGGTCGCCGGCGGGCTCGTCCAGCCGCAGGCCGCCCACCACGTTGATGTAAGCATCCAGATTGGAAAAGAAGTACCCCGCCCGTTTTTCCAGCACTGCCAGCAGCAGGGACAGCCGGTTGTAGTCAAAGCCGGTGGACATCCGCCGGGGATTGCCGAAGCCGGTAGGCGACACCAGCCCCTGCACCTCCGCTAGCAGCGGCCGGGATCCTTCCATCATACAGGCGACACAGGTGCCGCTGACGTTGACCGGCCGGCCCGACAACAGCATCAGTGAGGGATTTTCCACCTCGCACAGCCCCTGTGTCCGCATTTCGAACACGCCGATTTCGTTGGTGGAGCCGTACCGGTTTTTGACACAGCGGAGAATCCGGTAGCTGGTATGGGCGTCCCCCTCGAAATACAGCACGCAGTCGACGATATGTTCCATTACCTTCGGACCCGCGATGGCACCGTCCTTATTCACATGGCCAACGATGAAAACGGGGGTATCGCTGCCCTTGGCCACCTTCATGATGGCATTCGTGCACTCCCTCACCTGGGTGACGCTACCGGAAGACGAGGCGATGCCCGCCAGATTCATGGTCTGAATGGAATCGATGATAACGATATCCGGCTTTTCCGACCGCATGGCGTCCAGTATGGTCTCCACGTCGGTTTCACACAGGATGTATAAACGGGGACTGATCACGCCCAGCCTGTCGGCTCGCAGTTTGATCTGCCGCTCCGATTCCTCCCCCGATACATAGAGGATTTTCAGCTGCTGTCCCAGATTGCCGCAGATTTGCAGCAGCAGGGTGGATTTACCGATACCGGGATCACCGCCGATGAGCATCAGAGCCCCGCGGACAATGCCGCCTCCCAGCACCCGGTCCAGTTCCGGCAGGCCGGTCAGGTGACGATGCTCCCCCTCCGGACAGATATCGCCGATAGGCCGTACGGCATACGCCCCCGGCCGGCCGGAGGCCAGCGGGGAGTTCCGTTCGGGCATCCGCATCTCCTCCTGCACGGTGTTCCATTCACCGCAGGAGGGGCATTTCCCCGCCCATTTGGGCATCTCGAACCCACACTGGGAACAGACGTAAATCGTTTTATTTTTAGGAGGCATCGGTTTATCGGTCCTTCCTGCTGTGTTTCCTAGCCGGCCAGTATACCGCAGGCGATGGCATAAGCCATCTGCTGCTGATATTCCGACGTTTTCAGCTTTTTCAGTTCCGGCTCGTTGGAAATAAAGCCGCATTCTACGATGACCGCCGGTACGGTCGTCTTGTCAAGCAGATAAATATCCTTGTTTCCCTTTTTCAGCTCCCGCGTATTGTCCGGCTGGAGCTGGTTGATGACACAGGAACGGATGGAATCCGCGAGCTTCTGGCTCTGCGGATTGTTCACCGAATAGAATACCTGTGTTCCGCTGTACTGGGTCTGGGGAAACTTGTTCTGATGGATGCTCACCGACATCCGGCTGGATTCCATCATTTTGAGGCGATTTTTCATATCACTGACCTTCTGTTCCCGCAGCGTACCCGCGTCGGGACTGTGTACCGATATATCGGTATCCCTGGTCATTTTGACCTCCAGCCCGCAGACGCGCAGCATATCGGCCAGCGATTCCCCGATTTTCAGGTTCAGATCCTTTTCCGCCGTACCGTCGGCCGCCACCGCACCGCCGTCTGCGCCGCCGTGACCCGGATCGATCAGAATATAGCCGGTGCCGGCAGACGTCCCCGTCGGTTCCGCCGGCCGGGACAGGTACAGCATACAGACAGCCACCAGAAGGGTACAGCCGATGACCAGCGCCGGGGCCGCCAGACGTTCCTTGTTCTTGAATCCTTTCAATCTTTCCACCCCCGTGCAAGTATATTGCGCGGGGCCAGCGGTTATGCGATACGGACAAGGTCCTACGCTTTACTTTTTCTTCTTTTTATAGGTGAGCACCTCGCTGAGCGAGAAATGCCGGTATCCCCAGCGGTAGGCGATGACGGCCGTCAGCGGCACCACCGCCAGCGTGAGAAGGATCACCAGCATCACGGTCCAGGGAACCTCTGCCGTTATGGCTGTGCTGGCGGGCACCATCCGGTTGATGAGCGGCAGGAAGGGCACATTACCCAGCCGGTAATACACGAGGAAGTTGGGCAGCAGCAGCCCCAGCTTGCTGACAAGCAACAGCAAATAGGCGGCGAAGGAAGGGAGTCCCGCCAGCAGCCCCACCTTCAGGCCGCGCAGGCGGTCCTCCTCCATCCGGCCGAAGTGAACCGCGTTGCTGTCCCTGTCCCCCTGTTTCCACAAGACGGAATAGGGCATGGCAATCAGCAGCAGGATCATCAGGACCGAAGAGAGAACATCGACAAAGGCCGACACCGCGGGAGACATTTCGCTGCGTATATATTGTTTGACCTGATTGCTGGGCAGGGTGGTTTCCGATGAGGCTGTGGCGGTCTCTCCTTCTCCTGTGGCGGAGACGGCCCCCTCCTCCCCGGTATTTTTCGTTTCGGAAGGAATAGTGGTATCATCGGCGGCATACAGGTGCTCGGTGATCAGTGTGCTGCTGCCATCCTCTTCTATCTGAACGATCTGATAGCCGATGGTCTGGGTCGATACGCCGCTGGCAATGAAGGATATCGACATAAAGATAAAAAAGCTGATAAGCGCCGCCAGTATCGTCATACAGAATACCTTAAACGCCTGTTGGATATTTTCCCGGGAAATATTGACCGATTCCTTTGACATCCCGTTTACCATCCTTTTCATTGAAATTTGACACGCATACGATTGTACACCGGTTCCTTTTCGCTGCTGTGACAAGCTGTATCGGCAGAACTGGTGCCGAAGAATGTCTTCACATTCTTCCTCTGCGAACAGTATAACATGGTACAGCCGGCAATAGCAATCCCATCAGTGGAAAAGCGCCCGCCGTTCAGGCGGGCGCTTTTTATGGATTTCCGCGGGATTCCCGCGCCTTTTCCAGCATCATATCTTTGACCTTCATCAGGCGGGTACGGCTGGAACGATCGCTTTCCTCCAGCTTCATGGTGATATACCGGATCGTCTCCTCAAGCCGTGGAATCATCACGTGCTCCAGGGCGTTGACCCGGCGCCGGGTCTTCTCGATCTCAGCCGCCATCAGCTGCGCCGCCTTTTCCACCTCCGCCAGCCGCAGCAGGTCGGGCAGCGTTTCCGCCAGCCGCAATACCGCATCGTCCAGCTCGAAGGAGGTAAAGGCCAGGCCGTAAGAATAGATATCCGACGGCTTCGAGGTCCGGGTTTCGGTGGTAAATACCGGAATGTCCACACTCATCACATTGCGGGAGGATGTCTGCAGCGTCACTTCCTGTTTAGGGGCCAGCAGGGCCCCCTGCATGGCCTCCCGGCTCATGACAGCGCTGGCCAGTACAAAATGGCGATGGGCGTCGGCGATGCTTTCCTCCACCTGACGCCGCAGGCGCTCGTTTTCCCGCACCGTATCCAGGAACTGGCGCATCAGCTCATCCCGCTTGTCCTTGAGCAGCTTGTGACCCCTGCGCGCCGTATTCAGCTGCTTTTTCAGCTGACTGAGCACCATACGGGTGGGATTGACATTCATGACAGCCACGAAAACACCTCCTTTCCATCTGACGGCATGGAGAATCCCGATCTATCTGCCGTAATACCGATCCAGCATTTCATCCCCGATCCGTTTGAGCTCGCTGCGCGGCAGCAGAGACAGTAGCTTCCAGCCCAAATCGAGGGTTTCCTCCACCGGACGGTTGGTATCGTAGCCCTGCGATACGTATTCCTTTTCAAACCGTTCGGCGAATTTGGCATACAGTTTATCGATATCGGTCAGGGCGGCCTCTCCGAGGATGACCATCAGCTCCTTCGCTTCCTTGCCGCGGGCGTAGGCGGCGAACAGCTGGTTCATGGTGCTGGCGTGATCCTCACGGGTGCGTCCCTTGCCGATGCCCTTGTCCTTCAGACGGGACAGTGAGGGCAGCACGTCAATGGGCGGGGCAATTCCCTTGCGGTACAGCTCACGGCTGAGGATGATCTGTCCTTCGGTGATATAGCCGGTCAGGTCGGGGATGGGATGGGTCTTGTCATCCTCCGGCATGGTCAGAATGGGGATCAGGGTGATGGAGCCGTCCTTCCCCTTCAGCCGGCCGGCGCGCTCGTAGAGAGAGGCCAGGTCGGTATACATATAACCGGGATAACCGCGGCGGCCTGGTACCTCCTTGCGGGCGGCTGATATCTCCCGCAGCGCGTCGGCGTAGTTGGTGATATCGGTCAGGATGACCAACACGTGCATCCCCTGGTCAAAGGCCAGATATTCCGCCGCCGTCAGTGCCATACGAGGGGTGGCGATACGCTCCACCGCCGGGTCGTTGGCCAGATTGATGAACATAACCGTCCGCTCCAGCGCGCCGGTCTGCGTAAACGACTGGATGAAATAATCCGCTTCCTCGAAGGTAATGCCCATAGCGGCGAACACCACGGCAAAGGAAGAATTGCCGCCGTTTTTGTCCTCCGGCACGGCCGCCTGACGGGCAATCTGTGCCGCCAGCTGGGCGTGAGGCAGGCCGGAAGCGGAAAAGATGGGCAGTTTCTGACCGCGCACCAGGGTGTTCAGCCCGTCGATAGCCGAAACACCGGTCTGAATGAATTCCTGCGGATAATTCCGCGCCGCCGGGTTCATGGGCAGGCCGTTGACGTCCATGCGCTTGTCGGGGATCAGCTCCGGCCCGCCATCCATGGGACGGCCCAGCCCGTCGAACACGCGGGACAGCATATCCCGCGAGGCGGGAAGCTCCATCGCGCGGCCCAGGAACCGCACCTTAGACTCGGCCAGGTTGATACCCGCCGCATTCTCAAACAACTGGACCAGCGCGTTGCCGCCGTCGATCTCCAGCACCTTGCAGCGGCGGCGTTCGCCGTTCTGCAGCTCGATCTCGCCCAGCTCGTTGAATTTGACATTTTCCACATCGCTGATCATCATCAGCGGGCCGGCCACCTCGCGGATGGTCCTGTATTCCTTTGGCATCGATTGCACGCCCCTTTATTTCTACCGATCCTCGTCCGCGTGTTGCAGCGCTTCGGTGATTTCACTGTCCAGGCGGGACAGGAGCGAGGAATACTCCTCCTCCACCCTGTCTTCCGCCGCATATTTCAGACGGCCGATCCCCTCTCTGACAGGCAGGGATACCAGTGCATCGACCGACGCTCCCTTTTTGAGAGCTTCCACTCCCCGATCGTAAAAGGCCAGTATCGCCTTCATCATCGCCAACTGTTTTGGAAGGGAAGTATAGGTGTCGGTATCGTGAAAAGCGTTCTGATGGAGGTAATCCTCCCGTATGGAGCGGGCGGCCTCCAGCTTGAGGCGGTCGGGTGCGGACAGGGCGTCCATGCCGACCAGCCGGACGATCTCCTCCAGCTCGGCCTCATCCTGCAGCAGAGCCATCAGCCGACCGCGCAGGGCGGTCCATTCCTCTCCTACCTCCCGGTTGAACCAGCGGGAGAGGGAATCCGCGTACAGGGAGTAGCTGGTCAGCCAGTTGATTGCGGGAAAATGCCGTTTGTAGGCGAGGGACGCGTCCAGTCCCCAAAACACCTTAACGATACGCAGGGTAGCCTGGGTGACCGGCTCGGAGATATCGCCGCCCTGCGGCGACACCGCGCCGATGACCGACAGCGCCCCTTCGGTCTCTCCCCGGCCCTCCACGATAACACGGCCCGCCCGTTCGTAGAACTGCGCCAGACGGCTGCCCAGGTACGCGGGATAGCCTTCCTCGCCGGGCATCTCCTCCAGACGGCCCGACATCTCCCGCAGCGCTTCCGCCCAGCGGGAGGTAGAATCCGCCATCAGCGCTACGGTATAACCCATATCGCGGAAATATTCCGCGATGGTGATTCCGGTATAGATGGACGCTTCCCGCGCCGCCACCGGCATATCGGAGGTGTTGGCAATCAGGACGGTGCGTTCCATCAGGGAATTTCCGGTGCGGGGGTCCTTCAGCTCGGGAAATTCGTTGAGCACGTCGGTCATCTCGTTGCCCCGTTCGCCGCAGCCGATATACACCACGATATCCGCCGCCGCCCATTTGGCCAGCTGGTGCTGCACTACCGTCTTGCCCGACCCGAAAGGCCCCGGCACAGCGGCCACACCGCCCTTGGCAATGGGAAAGAGGGTATCGATGACCCGCTGACCGGTGACCAGCGGGATATCGGGGGACAGCTTACGTTTGTACGGACGGCCTACGCGGACCGGCCAGCTCTGCATCAGGCGGACCGGTATATCGGCGCCGCCATCCAATTCGATCAGACCCACCGTCTCGTCAACCGTAAAGGCTCCTTCCTTCAGCTCACGCAGGCGGCCGGACACTTTGGGCGGCACCAATACCTTATGCAGCACCACCGGCGTCTCCTGTACGGTGCCCAGCACGTCGCCGCCCTTCACTTCGTCCCCCGCCTTCATCAGCGGTGTAAAGGCCCACTTCCTGTCACGGTCGAGGGAGGGAACCTCCACCCCGCGCTGCAGGTTGGTGCCTGTCAGACGCATGATCTCCTTCAAGGGCCGCTGAATACCGTCGAAAATGGAGCCGATAAGACCGGGACCCAGTTCCACGCTGAGCGGCGCGCCGGTGGATTCCACCGGTTCACCGGGGCCAAGGCCGGAGGTTTCCTCATATACCTGTATGGATGCCCTGTCGCCGTGCATCTCGATGATCTCGCCCATCAGGCGCAGCTCACTGACACGCACCACGTCAAACATATTCGCCTCGTGCATCCCTTCCGCTATGACAAGCGGTCCGGCTACCTTTTTGATTCTGCCAACGGCCATGACAATCTCTCCTCGATGATCAAGTCTGTATCGCGGGTTCCGGCCGGCCGGCCGAAGAACAAATCGTGACGGAAGCAACAGATGAAGAATCCGATGCGTGGAGGAACCCCTGCCTAACTGAACAGGATGTCGGAGCCGACGGCCCGTTCCACCGCCTCGCTCAGCAGGCGGCGCCCGATCCCCGTATTGCCGCGGACGCCGGGTATCGGTATCACGGCGGGGGTCAGCGTTTCCTCCAGCCGCCGGATGTCTCTTTCCAGCAGGGCGTACGCTTCTTCGGTAAGAAAAATGATGCCGTATTCGCCGCCTGCCAGACGGCGGAATACCGCCGCGGCTTCCTCCGCCCCGTCGTAGGGATAGATATCCAGCCCCAGCGCGGCAAATCCCTGAACACTCTCCAAATCCCCCATCACGGCAATTTTATCCATACAGTTCTCTCAGCCTTTCTCGGATCGAAGCCTCTGGCAGACCGGTCCGGATTCCCGATGCCACGATATGCAAAGCACGGATTTCCGCCTCCTTCGCCAGCAGATAGCCGATCAGCGGTTCGGGACCAAGGGTGACCCGTTTCCCTCTTCTGGCGCAGTCCATCAGCTCGTTTTCCATCTGTCTTTCAAAGGCGGAAGGAGATATCTTATACGCCGCGACCGCTTTTTCAAACCGGCCGCCGTCGAGGCGTTCCAGGCGGTTCAGCAGGGCTTCCTCACCTTCACGGTAAGCGGGAAGCACATCGGCAGCCGGCACGGATTCGACAGGACAGAGCGCTTCCCGTATCCACTCGGCTGCCTGGCCGGTTCGCTGCCCCCGCAGCAGAATCTTGATATCGCTGTACGCGGTCAGCAAACGGAAATATTCACACAGCATCCCGCACCGCGACCGTTCGGCTGCATCGAGGGCCGCCTCCATCTGCCCGCGGTCCAGTATCACGTCACACAGCTGACCATCGCCGGTGTGGGCCAGCACCTCATACGCCCGCCGGCAGGCAGACTCCATCCGCTCCGGCAGCAGGTCGTACCGGCGTTCCCGCACCGCCTGCGCCAGCAGCTCCGGTTCGACGGTCGTCGGTCGGAGCAGTAGCGTCAGATAATTCCGACCGACGAGGATCCCCTTCAGGATCACCCCCGCGTTATGAAAATCGTTGCGGTACAAAAAAGGGGCAAAAAGGGAATCGTCCGGCGCGGTTTCACGCAGATAGCGCCAAAGCTTTTCGTTCTCCTCGTCGAGGAGACGGTCGATGTCGTCCGTTTTATCCGACAGACCGTACCCCCTGTCGGATAAGGTGGACGCCAGTTCCCTCACCGAACCGCTGTGCAGCAGCGAATCCAGCTCCGATTGGTTGAGCAGGCCGTTCTCATGGGCGCGCACATTGCCCACCGCATAGGCATAGGACGGTTTTTCCACAGACGCGCCCTCCTTTCCTTAAGAAACGTATCCTTCCGAAAATAACGCGCGGTTTATCCGATCCTCCAGCTCTTCCCGACGGGCTTCCATCAGGGCGGCAAGGCTGAGATTGATCTCGATATCCCCGTAGCAGAGCAGCACGCCGCCGTCCAGCGGGCCGGTTCGCTCCGCAAGTCTCAAATCCTCACAGCGGGGCTGGCGGCGCAGCTCGTCCAGAAAACCGGCGGGCAGGCGTTGCCTGTCCCGTTCACCAAAGACGAGGGTGCCTCCCGTTTTGGATTCAGCCGAAGCGGCTATCCAGCGGGAGATCATCTGGAAATAGACATCGTCCGGCAAGGACAGCAGCCGTCTGCGCGTTTCCTCCAGCGTCTCCGCGATAAGGCGGCGGCGTTCCGTCAGCAACAGGCCGCGTGCTTCCATCGCTGCGGCGGAACGGGCGTTTTGCCGCAGCCTGTCCGCCTGCTGCAACGCCTTATCGAGCAGAAGGCGGCCCTCCGCCTCGGCCGATTCCTTCGCCTGTTCCAGCAGTTGAACGGCCTTCCGCTGTGCTTCCTCCCGCTTTTTTCGTGCGGACTGCTCCGCTTCCTCCCGGATGGAGGCGATGAGCTGCTCTTTCCCGATCATGGACGCCTCCTCCTTTCTAACACACTCATTTAAAAGGTCATGCCGCCGATAGCAATGGTGGAGAGCAGCGATACCAGAAAGGCCAGCAGCGCGTAAATTTCCACCAGCGTGACCGAAATCATGGCCTTTGAAAATTCGTTGGGCTTCTTGGCCACCAGCGAAATACCGGCCACCGCCGCTTTTCCCTGGTGGATACCCGAGATCATGCCGCCGATGGCGATGGGCAGCGAGGCCACCAGATACAGCAGGCCCTGGGCAAGGGTGACGTTGTCGCCGCTGCCGCCCAGCACGCCGATGTTCATCAGCATCATGAAGGACACGATGACGCCGTACAGGCCCTGCGTACCGGGCAGCAGCTCCAGCACCAGCATCTTGCCGAATTTGGAGGAATCCTCCGACAGCACGCCCATGCCGGCCTGGCTGGCCATCCCGACGCCCTTGATGGAACCGATGCCCGCAAAAGCGGTGGCCAGCGCCGCCCCCAGCAGGGCGAAAATGAGCCCGCCGTATTCGGTGAAGAAATTAAACATTGTTGTCATCCTCCTTGAGTCTTACATAGTGTCCCTTCATGCCGAAGGGCGCGAAAGGACGGCCGCCGCCCTCATAGAACTTAGAGAACAGCTCCACGTACTGGAGCCGAATGGTATGGACGTACGCCCCCAGGGCGTTGAGCGCAAAGTTGATGGAGTGGCCGATCACGAAGGCCAGGAGGAGTACCACTGCTCCCCCAACACCGCCCCCCGCCATGCCGCCCAGCTTGTTGAAAACGGTAGCCATGACTCCCGTTGTCAGTCCCAGCGCCATCAGGCGGGAATAGGACATCAGGTCGCTGGCATAGCCGGTGACATCGTACAGGCTGGCAATACCGGACAATAACTTCATGGGTCCCTTTTTACTGCGGCCCTGGGTCAGTACCAGACCCGCCAGCGATACCACCGCCAGGACAATTCCCACCGTGGACAGTACCGGGGCGATAAAACCGCCCGCCGCCAGCAGCGCGACCCCCAGCAGGGCGGTCATCCAAAAGCCCGAATCGAATATCGCTCCCCAACGGTCGCCGCCGTGCCACTGGGTGTACAGCTTGGCGCCGAGGCCCGCCATGATCTGGATAAAGCCGAGCGCCAGGCTGATGACCAGCAGCAGCACCGGTTCCTGCACCGGGTCAAACAGCCGCGGAAGCTGAAAATCCGGGCGTCCGAAGAAGTTGGCTGCCACCACGGTGACGATATCGCCGAAAAAGCTGCCGAAAAGCAGCCCCCAGATAATCGTGGCGACACCACAGTACTGAAACAGCTTGAGGTTGCGCCGCATGCGGGGTTCCGGATGGAGCTTACGGATCATCAGCCAGGTCCCCAGTACCAGCAGCAGCCCATAACCCGCATCGGACAGCATCATGCCGAAAAAGCAATAGAAAAAGACGCTGGTCAACGAGGTAGGGTCGATATCCCCCGCCGCAGGAAGGGCGTACATCTCGGTGATGGATTCCACCGGACGGGCAAAGGCGCTGTTTTTGAGGAGTACCGGCGCGCTTTCAGGGTCGGCGTCCTCCGTCTCCATCAGTACCGGATATTCCCTCAGACTGCTTTCCAGCAGCGGCAGGGCCGTTTCTGGCAGGTAGCCGGTGATCAAAACCGTATGCCGGGTGTGCCTCAGCTGCGAAATGATGCGGTATCTCTCGGCGCGGCTGCGGCAGTAATCCGCCATCGTCTCCAGCTCTTCACGCTTTTCGCCGTACCGGGTCAGAAGGGAGAGCAGGATATCCTGATCTTCCCGGAGGGCGTCGCGGCGTATCCGCAGCTCCCGCCCCTTGTCCTTCGGCAGTTCCGCCGTGTTGTGAGGCGGCCGCGCAAACCCCAGCACCCGCAGTTTATTCTCCATGCGCTGGGCGTCCCGTTTGCGGCACAGCAAAAACACACAGGTCTGTTCCCGCCCGGCCGACAGGATTTCCGTTTCAAAAGGCAGCGCCTCTTCCCCCTCCGCCAACGCGGCGTTCAGGGATTCCCCCGTATACAGGGCGGGCAGGGAACCGATGAAGGCGGCCGTGCTTTTCGTCCCGCGGAAGGATAAAGGCACGTCCAGCTTTACCCACGGCTCCAGCTGGCTGAGCACCGTGTCGATACGGGCGATCTCCGTCCGGCATTCCCCCCGCTGCTTCTGCAGCGCCACGATATCGTGGCAGTCGCGGATTAATGTATTTCGCCGCTGCTCGTATCCGTCAAACTCCCCATAGGATATTTCCCGCCGTCCCGAAAGCGAGGCCAGCATGCCGCCGGAGGCCGGTACGACCTGACGCAATATCTCCAGCGCCTGCTCCAGAGTTGCCGTGGCCCGTTCGTAGGTCTGCGCCTGCGCGTCCTTGTCCTCCTGAAACAGGCCGGTATCCTCATCGGGTTCTTGGAGCTCCAGTATCCCCATGCGCTGCAAAAGGGATAAAAGTCGTCGTCTGTCGCTCCGGGGGGCGTACAGACTGACCCTTTTCATTTTTTGTTTTGCCACTGCCGCCGCCTCCTGTCGTATGAACTCTTTATCATTCGCCTGTCAATAAGGAGAGAGCGCTGTTGACGGCAGCTTCCCTTCGTTTATCCGCCAGCTGCCGCAGCTGTCCCGCCTGCTCCTCCGCCTCATGCCGGGCTGTCGCCGTTTCTTCGTCGGCGTCGCGGTCGGCAGCGACCAGAAGCTCTTCCGCCTCCCGCTGTTTTTCACGCAGCATATCCCCGCGCAGGCGGTCCGCTTCCTCCCTGGCTAGGCGGAGACATTCCTCCGCCTGAGACGACGCCTGCCGCTCACTTTCCTCCGCCTGTTTTTCAGCGGCGAGAATATCGGTAAGCACCTGCTGTGCCATCCGTTTTCCTCCCCTCTCCCTGTGCCGCCGTCGTACAGTAAAATTGGCTCGTTATTCAGCCCGGCCGGCACGATATTGTCTATAGTATACTAATATTACCGTCGTGTCAATGAATTAATGGTTAGATATAACCTTAACAATCTTCTTATACCACGATACCGGTTGTTAGCATCGACCGCCGTGTCCAAAATATGCATCGGCAGACGCCCAGATTCGAAAAGAAACGGATAAAAAACGCCCCCGCCGCGGATTGTTCCACAGCGGGGACGTTTTGTTGTCATCGGTCGTTACCCTGTAAATACTGCAGCTCTTTTTTCTTGATCATCTGCGCGATGGCCAGCAGCTCCTCCTCAATCGTTTCCAGCGGCACCGCCGATCCGGTACGATGGGACAAGGCGGCTATTTCATCCCCTGTCTTTTCCATCTGCTGAGAGATACTGCGCTCCATATCCACGATAACCGGCGAAAAGGACCGGCCGAAGGGGGTAGAAAATTCCACCTCGTCCTTCATCGTCTCAAAAGCGCGGCGCAGGGTGGCATACTGCCGTTCATCCAGTGCGCGTTCCGCATGATGGACAGCGCTGTCCATATTGAGAAGCAGCGTCTGTATCTGTCGGAAGGACACCGGCCGATCGGCCGTCATCGTGTCCTCCAGCACCACCGATCGGCCAGACATATACAGCGAAATAAAGAATATCAGGAAGAATGCCAGCATCACCAGCGAAATGACCAGAAACCAGCGGGAGGACATCCACAGATAGGTCAGACGTATCTGCGCCATAATCAGCAGGTAATAAACAAAAGACAGCGCGATCAGCGGCGCGGTGGATTTCATGTGAATTTTTCGGACCGTCTCCCTCGGCATCAGCGACAAAATATGGAGGGCCGCCAGAGAGATCGCCAGAAATACGAGCGCCCACAGGCCGACGGAATGGCCGGCAAGACGCCAGTAAACAAACAGCAGCCACAGCGTGACCCCGTCGAGCAGGAGCAGCGCCGTGCCTTTTGCAATTGTTGCAGCAATTGTTTTTTTCATACACACCTCATATAGCCGGTGATTTGAACTGTAGCCGCAAATTCAACCACCCGCCGTCGGGAACTCATTATAAGGAACGGGCCGAACTTTGTCAATCCGGGTGCGTAAAGCCCACAAAGGCGTCGGTTTCCGTCTCTTCCGCGGCCGTTCCCTGCTGCCGCTGGAATTCGGTGGGCGACATCTGTTTCAGTTTTCGAAATATGCGGGAAAAATACAGCGGGTCGTTGAACCCAACCGATCCAGCCACCTCCGCCACCGTATAATCCCGCCGCCGAAGCAGGCTGCACGCCTCGCTGATCCGATATTTCTGTAAAAAATCATGGGGGGATAATCCAAAGCCGGTGACAAAGGCGCGGTACAATTGGCTGCGGCTCACCCCCGCGAATCGGGCGATATCGGATACGCTGATATCGCCCGCGTAGTTGTACTGTATGAAACGCAGCGCCTGCGGCAGATACTCCCGCGTGCCGTAAACGGTGGGATGATCCCCGTTTTCCCGTATCAGGCAGGCGAAGAAATGGTACAGATATCCCACCATATCCGCGTCGGCCGCCGGCGTATTGCCTCCCGCATGATAGATTTTCAGCAGGATTTCGCGTACCGGGCGCGTTTCGCTGAGGCGGATAACCGGGCGTTCTTCGGTAAAACCGGTCAGGCTGAGCATCCGCTTGGCGTCGGTGCCGTTGAAGCCCACCCAGTAGTATTCCCACGGATCCTCCTCATCCGCCCCGTAACTGACGATATGATCGGGTGATATCAGAAAAAGATCGCCGCTGGACAGGGCATATTCCCGTTTTCCGCAGTGGTAAACGCCCCGTCCCGCCGACACGTAATGGATCAGATAAAAGTCGCGCAGGGCCGGTCCCCAGGTATGGCCCGGTTCACATTTTTGATAACCGGTGTTATACACGGCAAGCCCTAGATTTTCGCGCAGCGTATCGGCGAAGATGTGTTTGCTCTCTTCCATCAGCAGTGCTCCCTTCCAACGGATGGGCCTTGATTCTTCTCTATACCTGATTGTACGCCTGCATGCAACAAATGTCCATATAAATGATAAATAACAGGATTGAAATGTCATGGTTTTGCTATACAATTAAGCTGAATAGTCCTGTGGGCCGTCTTTGACCGGCCAACCTGCGCAGAAGGGATGATACAAACCATGAGCACAGCCGCTGCATTGACCGAACGTATCCGCGGGGGCGCTTTTGACCCCCTGTTTACCCGCCTGTACGGCGCCGGAAGTATCCCGCGCCAGCGGGAACGTTATACCGACGCCATCGCCGCGTTTATCGAACTCTTCGGTCCGTCCGAAGACCTGTTTCTGTTTTCCGCTCCCGGCCGTACCGAGATCGGCGGCAACCACACCGATCACAATCACGGACGGGTACTGGCCGCCAGCGTCAATCTGGATGTCATTGCGGTGGTATCGCCATCAGCTGACCGCCGGATACGCATCCAGTCAAAAGGATACCCCATGGATGTCATCGAGTGCGACGACTTGTCGATCCACGAACAGGAGACCAATCACGCCGCTTCCCTGATCCGTGGCATTGCCGCCCGGTTTGCCGCAGATGGACGGCGTATCGGCGGTTTCGACGCCTATACCACCTCCGACGTGCTCAAAGGCTCGGGCCTTTCCTCTTCCGCCGCGTTCGAGGTATTGACCGGCACCATCCTCAATCATCTGTACAACGACGGGAAGATCGACGCGGTGGAAATCGCCAAAATCTCACAATATGCCGAAAACGTCTATTTCGGCAAACCCAGCGGGCTGATGGACCAGATGGCCTCCTCGGTTGGCGGTGTGATCACCATCGACTTTCAGGACGTGGAAAAGCCGCTGATCCGCTCAGTGGCCACCGATTTTGACCGCAGCGGCTACCGGCTGTGCATTGTGGACACCGGCGGCAATCACGCCGATCTCACCTGCGAATACGCCAGCGTCCCTGAGGAGATGAAGGCGGTGGCCCGTTCCTTCGGCGCGGATACCCTCCGCGGCCTGACGGTGGATCAGATACTGGGACAGATCGGCGCCCTGCGGGAAGCGCACGGCGACCGCGCGGTACTGCGGGCTCTCCACTTCCTGAATGAAAACGAGCGGGTGGAACGCCAGGTTGAAGCGCTTGAGGCCGGTGACTTCGATCGCTTTAAACAGCTGATTATTGAATCGGGCCACTCCTCTTTTGAGTATCTGCAGAATGTGTACACCGTATCCGACGTCCGATTCCAGGGGCTGTCCCTCGCCCTGTGCGTGGCGCAGATGCTGCTGCGGGACTGCGGCGCGTGGCGGGTCCACGGAGGCGGATTCGGCGGCACCACTCAGAATTTCGTACCGGAAGACAAGCTGGACGGTTTTTGCGATTCGATGGAACGGGTGTTCGGCAAAAGCAGCTGCCATATCCTCACCATCCGTCCCTGGGGCGGCATCAGCATCGATAAAATGCTGACGGAAATCGGCTGATCTTCCCGACAATATCAGTATATTCCCCCACTCCCTGTCCGCAGTCCTGACGGCGCGGAAGAATATGAAAGGTTGGATTTTTCCATGGCTGAATTGAGAAAACACCCGCTGACCAACGACTGGATCATGATTGCCTCCCACCGACAGGCCCGTCCCCAGATGCCCAAGGACTTCTGTCCCTTCTGTCCTGGCTCCGGCAAGGTTCCCGACGACTACGATGTCTACAAATACGACAACGACTTCCCCGCCCTGTCCCAGAATCCGCCGGAGCCTGACGACGTGGCGACCGACTTTTTCGAGACGGCCCCCGCCTATGGCAAATGCGAGGTCATCCTGTATTCTCCCCAGCACACGGTCACCCTGCCCGAGCTGCCCGCCAGTCACATCAAAAAGCTGGTGGACCTGTGGGTGGAGCGGTACGAAGTACTGCGGCAGGATGAAAAAATCAAATACATCTTTATCTTTGAAAACCGCGGCGATATTGTGGGGGTGACCATGCCCCATCCTCATGGCCAGATTTACGGTTATTCCTTCATCCCCAAAAAGATCGAGCTGGAGCTGGAGAACGCCCAGAAATTCCGTGAGGAAAAAGGGCGCTGTCTCTTCTGCGAAATGAAGGATCAGGAGCTGGCTTTTGGCAAGCGCATCATTTTCCAGAATGAGCATTTTACGGTTTTCCTGCCCTTCTTTACCGAGTATCCTTACGGCGTGTATATCATCAGCAACGCCCATCGCTCCAACATCGCCCAGCTGAGCGAAGAGGAACGGCTGTCGCTGGCGGAAACGCTGCGCCAGACCACCGGCATGCTGGATAGCCTGTTCGGTTACAAGTTCCCCTATATGATGTGCATGTACAACGAACCGGTCAACGGCGTGGACGCTTCTGAAAATTATCACTTCCATATTGCCTTCTATCCGCCGATGCGCAGTGCGGACAAGGTCAAATACAATGCCTCCAGTGAGACGGGCGCGTGGGCGCACTGCAACCCCACCTGCCCCGAGGACACCGCTGAGGAGCTGCGCGCCGCCCATCGGCGTTTTCTGGAACAGAAATAGGAAGAGGGCGGAACCGGTCGGTTCCGCCCCTTTCTTGTCGTCACGGTTTCATTCGTTTTAATTAACCGAATGTTAAGAAGTTTCCCTGTATGTTTTTCCTTTATTCACTTATACTGAACCTGTAAACAAAAACAGTTTGCGGAGGTTCAACGGGACATATGAAAAGGATGTTACAAACAAACGACGCCAATACCGCCGGGGACGAGCGCAGAACGCTGATTCGGCGCCGTGTCGTCAGCCTTTTATCTCTCGGGGTGGTGCTGGCGATTTTCATCTGGCTGACGGTGTTTATCAGCCGGAATATACTTCAGTATGTCGATTCGCCCGAAAAGTTCAAGGAATATATCGACTCTTACGGCTGGCAGGGCCGGTTCATCCTGCTGGGGCTTCAGTTTTTGCAGGTGGTGATCGCCTTCATCCCCGGCGAACTGATCGAAGTGGGCGCCGGCTACGCCTTCGGAGCGGTGGAGGGCACCCTGCTCTGCATGGGCGGCGCGGCAGTGGCCTCCTGTTTTGTCTTTCTGCTGACCCGCCTGTTCGGCATCCGTTTGGTGGAAACCTTCATCAGCCGGGACAAAATCAACGAACTGCGTTTTATCAACAGCGAACAAAAGCTGAAACGTATGATCTTTATCCTGTTCTTCATACCCGGTACGCCAAAGGACGTGCTTACCTACTTCGCCGGGCTCACCCGCATCCGCCTGCATGAATTTCTCATCATTACCACCATCGCCCGCATCCCCTCTATCGTCTCTTCCACTATTGGGGGCGATGTGATCAGCAACCAAAATTACGGACTGGCTATTCTGATTTTCGCCGTCACCGGTGTGGTCAGCCTGCTGGGTATGAAGGTGTATTCGGTCATCCTGGGGCGCAAGAAGGACAAAGGAGAGACAGCAGAACCAGCGGACGCCTCCGCCGGCGCCCTGCCCCGCAGCAGCCACTGAATGAATACTCAAGGAGGTTTTCCCATGTTTCGCAAAATGACCCCAAGCGACGTACCGGAAGTCCTGCTGATGATGAGGGAGTTTTACCATTCCCCCGCCGTGCTGCATCCTGTCCCCGACGCCAATTTTGAGGCCACCGTCCGCGAAGTGCTCTCCGGCAGCCCCTACGCCGACCTGTACCTGCTGGAGTGGGAAGGAAAAACCGCCGGTTACGCCCTGACGGCTAAAAGCTGGTCCAACGAAGCGGGCGGTCCCGTGGTTTGGCTGGAAGAGGCATATGTAACCGAAGCCTTCCGCGGCAAAGGGCTTGGCAGCCTCCTGCTGCGCCAGCTGGAAGAGGAATACACAGGTGTTGCCGCCCGGCTCCGCCTGGAGGTGGAAGACGATAACGAGGGTGCGATCCGGCTGTACACCAAAATGGGCTATATCCCGCTGGAATACCGCCAGATGATACGGGAACTGTAAGCGCCCGATACATAGGAATCCCCTTTTTGGCACATACTAAGGCAAAAGGGGGTCGTATTCGATGAAAAAAGTTGTTCTCAACGCACAGGATGCCGCCAGCGCCAAGGTTGCAGGCCAGAAGCTGGGGACCTTGTCCGGGGTGATGTCCGCCGATGTGGAGGGCAGCCGCATCACGATCTACTGCGGTCAAAAGATGCCGGATTCCCTGCTGCTCGACTACGCCGGTCAATACGGCTGTTCCGCGGCCGTCGACCGTCAGGAAACCCTGTAGTCGGCAGGAGCGGATCCTATGAAAAGCGGGCCACAAGTGTGGCCCGCTTTTCTTTATGGTGGTTGATGCATAAAAATGGTCTGTAAACCGCCTCAGGCTTGAAATACCGCCTTGTGGAACACCTTTTTCCCCTTGCGGAGGACGACATATCCCTTCTCAAAGTCTTTTTGCGGTATCCTCGCGTCGATAGCGGTGATTTTCTGATCGTCCACTGAGACGCCGCCCTGCTGGATGAGCCGCCGGGCCTCGCCGCGGGAGGGCGCCAGACCGGTCAGTACCAGCAGCTCGATAGCGCTGATCGCTCCGTCGGCAAAGGCGTCCGCACTCAAATCGGTAGAGGGCATATGCTCGCTCACAGCACCCGCGGTAAACAGGGAACGGGCGGCTTCTTTCGCTTTGTCAGCTTCTTCCTTGCCGTGGATCAGCGCTGTGATCTCCCAGGCCAGGCGCTCCTTCACCTCGTTGATGGCGCTGCCTTCCGCCTTGGACAGTTCATCAATCTCCTCCATGGGCAGGAAGGTCAGCAAACGCAGGCACTTGTTGACATCCGCGTCGTCCACGTTGCGCCAGTACTGGAAAAACTCATAGGGAGGCATCTTCTCGGCGTCCAGCCAGACGGCGCCCTTCTCGGTTTTGCCCATCTTCTTTCCTTCGGAATTGGTCAGCAGGGAGAAGGTCATGCCGTAGACCTCTCGCCCTGCCTTGCGGCGGCACAGCTCCACCCCACCGATGATATTGGACCACTGGTCGTCACCGCCCAGCTCCAAACGGCAGCCATGCTCCTGATTGAGCACATAAAAATCATAGCTCTGCATCAGCATGTAGTTGAACTCCATGAAGGACAGGCCTCTCTCCAGCCGGCTTTTAAAGCATTCAAAGGTCAGCATCCGGTTGACCGAGAAATGGACCCCGACTTCCCGCAGGAATTCGATGTAATTCAGATTCATCAGCCAATCGGCGTTGTTGACGATGAGGGCTTTTCCGTCGGAAAAGTCAATAAAACGGGTCATCTGCTTCTGAAAACAATCGATGTTGTGCTGGATGGTCTCAGGGGTCAGCATTTTGCGCATGTCGGTCTTGCCGCTGGGATCGCCGATCATGCCGGTGCCGCCTCCCATCAGGGCGATGGGCCGATGCCCTGCCCGCTGCATATGGGCCATCACCATCATCTGCACGAAATGTCCCACATGCAGGCTGTCCGCCGTGGGATCGAATCCGATATAGAAGGAGACCTTCTCCCTGTCCAGCAGGTCGCGTATGGCGTCCTCATCGGTCATCTGGGCGATAACGCCCCGCGCTTTGAGTTCTTCGAATACCGAGCTCATGTTTCTCCGTCCTTTCTCTTTCCGCCCCGATTTCCCGGGAAATAATAAAACCCTCCGCAGTTTCCTGCAGAGGGCGAATTGACTCGCGGTACCACCTCAGTTTACCGGCAAAGCCGGCCTCGCGGCGTCGGCGGCTGGGCCGTGAACGCCATGGGCTGTAACGCGCCCGCGCGTCTTCCCTACTCAATCGGCGGAAACACCGACGTTCAGGTCGCGGCTCCGGGAGGTATTTCCTTCCGCCCGCAGTCCGCCTCGCACCATCCGGCGGCTCTCTTGACTGCCTGTCAGCGGGAGTACTCGTTCCCATCTCAGCCTGTACAAGGATTAAACCACAGTCGAACCGGATTGTCAAGCCCGATTCCCATAGAGGTCACCGCGCTTCCTTCAGCATCTCCCGCGCCGCCTCCCGGTTCACCTCGGTGACCTCCCCGCCGATAATGCGGGCCAGCTCGTCTTCCCGCGAGGCGCCCTCCAGCGAAGTGACCTCGGTAAAGGTGCGGCTGTCCCGCACCTCCTTGCGGATCAGCAGATGGCGGTGGGCCAGCGCTGCGATCTGGGCCAGATGGGTCACACAGAGCACCTGGCGCTCATCGCCGATCTGCCGCAGCTTGATCCCCACCTTACGGGCGGCACGCCCGCTGATGCCGGTGTCGATCTCATCAAAAATGAGGGTATCGATATCGTCCGCGCCTGCCAGCACCGATTTGAGCGCCAGCATGATGCGGGACAGCTCGCCGCCGGAAGCGATTTTGGCGATGGAGCGTACCGGTCCGCCGGGATTCGCGGATATCTGGAATTCCACCCGGTCCCCGCCGGTGGCGGAAAGCTCGGCTGGCTCAATCGCCACTTCGAGCCGTACCCCCGGCATATCGAGGAAGGCCAGCTGTTCCCCCACGTCGGAGGAAAAGCGCTCTGCGGCCTTCTTTCGCGCCGTTGTCAGCGCGGAGGCGGCATGCTCAGCAGCCTGGCGGGCTGCGGCCAGCTCTTCCTGCAGACGTGCGGCGCGTTCATCGGACAGCTCAATGGCCTCCAGCTCCGCCGCCGCCTCTTCACCGTAGCGTAACACGTCGGATACGGTGGGGCCATATTTGACCGTCAGCCGTTTGATGTGGTCCAGCCGCCCCTCGATCCGATCCAGTTCCCCCGGATCAAATTCCAGCGAAGAGCCGAAATCCCGCAGCTCACCGGCGCACTCCTCCAGTTCATACAGCAGGCTCTGCGCCCGTTTACCCAGCTGTTCCATTTCGCCGGCATAACGGCCCGCCTCATTCAAGGCGTCCACCGCACCGGACAGGCGTGAAAGCGCCCCATCGCTTTCTTCGTCACCGGAAAAAGCCATCCGCGCCGCCGTCACCGATTCCACAATTTTTTCCGCATTTCGATAGAGGTTCCGCTGTTCCAGCAGTTCCTCCTCTTCCCCTTCCCGCAGCTCGGCGGCCTCGATCTCCTCCAGTTGATAGCGCAGCAGGTCAATACGCCGCGCTTTTGTCTGCTCGTCCATGTCGGTCCTGGCCAGCTCCGACCGCACGGAGCAAAATCGGCGGTACGCTTCCTGATACACGTCCCGGACATCCTGAAGGCCGCCCAGCCGGTCGAGATAACCCACGTGGCGTTCCGGGTCCAGAAGCGCCTGGTTTTCGTGCTGACCGTGGATATTGATCAATTCCCTCCCTATTTCCCTCAGCAGGGAGGCGGTGGCGGGCTGGCCGTTTATCCGGCAGCTGCTCTTCCCTTCGACGGAGATGGTGCGCCGTATGAGGAAACAGCCGTCTTCATCGGGAGGGTATCCCTTTTCCTCCAGCATGACGGCAGTCGAATCGGTCAGTTCGGTAAACAGGGCGGTGACCTCCGCCTGGGCGCTGCCGGTGCGCACGATGTCGCGGCTGACCCGTTCCCCCAGCACGGCGTTGATGGAATCGATAATGATCGATTTGCCGGCGCCGGTCTCGCCGGTCAGCACATTGAGACCCGCGTCGAAAACGATCTCGGCCTTCTCAATCACGGCGATATTGGTGATATACAGACGCGACAGCATGTGCTTTCGCCCTTTCTACATCCGACTTCGGTTAGTTTCGTAACAGTTTTTTCAGCTCACTGGTCAGTTCAATGGAGCGCTCTTCATCCTTGGTGATGCAGATGAAGGTGTCGTCCCCGCTGAGGGTGCCGATCACCTGGTCCCAGTGGAGCGAGTCCATACCCGCACATACCGCCTGCGCCATACCTGACAGGCATTTGACTACCACCAGATTGCCCGCGTAGTCGATCCCCATCACGGCGTCGGAAAACAGGGAATGGAATTTGGAGGACATGCTGTCGCTTTCCAGCCGTACCGTCGAATAACGGTACCGTCCGTTGGAATCCAGCGTCTTGATCAGCCGCAGTTCCTTAATATCCCGTGAAACGGTGGCCTGTGTCACCTCATAGCCGCAGTCGCGGAGCCACTTGAGCAATTCCTCCTGTGTATCGACGGGATGGGTGTGGATGATCTCCAGTATTTTGGCGTGTCGCTGCGTTTTCATGGAACAGCTCCTTTCGTTAGCGGCGGTCCATCAGCTTACGGTTGAGTATATCGTAAAAATCTCCGCTCTTGATCTTGATAAGCCGGGCGTCGTCCCCGCTGCGCGATATGGTCACGACGCTGCCGGGATCGAGACGAGCCCCCTCCTCCCCGTCGATGGTGAGATACACCTCACGGTCGGCGGGAGACAGGGGACGCACGGTGATCTTCGCCGTATCGCTGAAAATATACGAGCGGTTGTAAAGCGAGTGGGGGCAGACCGGCGTCATCAGCAGGCAGTTGACCTTGGGATCGATGATCGGGCCGCCGGCTGACAGCGAATACGCGGTGGAACCGGTGGGGGCCGCAACGATCACCCCGTCCGCGCGGTATTCAGTAACCGGTTCACCGCTGCTGGTCACCTCCAGCTCCACCATTCGGGAAAGGGAACCGCGGGAGATGACCGCCTCGTTGAGGGCACAATAGGAACGAAGGGGACGTCCGCCTGCCGGCCCGCAGAGCTCTATCTCCAGCAGCATCCGCTGTTCGATGGTATACCGGCCGTCGATCAGGGCGGACAACTGCGGCAGCTCATCGGCTTCCAGCCCGGCGGTAAAGCCCAGATGCCCACTGTTGATCCCTAATACGGCCCGACGATACCGGGCGGCCCGCTTGGCGATATGGATGATGGTACCGTCCCCGCCCAGCGCGATGGCCAGATCGCTTTGCTCCAGCAGGCTGTCGGTATCCGCCGGCGGAAAGGACGCACCGTCTTTTGACTGCAGCACACGGGCTCCCAGCGTTTCCAGTTCCTGCTTCACCGCGGTGAATGCCTCGCCGATTGCCTGCGTTTGGGGATTGGCGATCAGGGCTATGGTCATGGGGCCGCCTCCTTATCCACGTATGTTTATGCAGCGGGACGCTCAGGATCGGTATTTCGTTAATTTAACAGAAGTCTCGACTTATCGGCCGAGACTGCGGAAAGCGTCGTCCACCAGTTTTTGCAGATCGGGCCCCTCTGTTCCCGCCGCCGGTAATGCGGCCGCCGTTTTTAATACAGCGAGATATTCCCGGTTGCCCGCGCCCCCCGCAATGGGGGAATAATCCAGTCGGATGAGCTCACAGCCCCATCGCCGAAACAGGTGGAGCTTATCCCGCAGTACGCGGACGTGATCGGCTTTATGCCGTACGACACCACTGTTTCCCAGCGCGCCGCGCCCCGCCTCAAACTGGGGCTTTATCAGGCAAATCAGCAGCGCGCCAGGGGACAGCAACGGCAGCACCGCCGGAAAAATCAGATCGAGCGAAATAAAGGATACATCAATTGTGCATATTTGTACAGCTTTTCCGGTCAAATATTCCCGGATTTTTTCGGTGTCCCGCACATCGGTATTCTCCAGGGAATGCACCCGGGGATCGGACAACAGAGAGGGATGAAGCTGCCCCTTACCCACGTCCACGGCGAATACCTCCGCCGCGCCGTGCTGCAGGAGGCAGTCGGTAAATCCGCCGGTGGAGGCTCCCACATCCAGCGCACACAGGCCGGTCAACGGAAAGCCGGCTACCTCCAGCGCTTTTTGCAGCTTTTCCCCGCCCCGGCCCACGTAGCGGGGACCCTCCCCCTCGCAGAGAACAGCGTCCGCCGGTCCCACCGGAAAGGCGGCCTTGGTCACCGTACGGCCATTGACCCTGACCCGCCCCTGGACGATGGCCTCCTTGGCCCTTTCACGGGCGGGTGCCAATCCGCGTTCCACCAGAGCGGCGTCCAGCCGTTTTATATGACGTCCCTCTTCTTCCATGGCTGGGATTCCTCCTGTTTGACAGCACTGTCCATCAGCGACCGGATTTCCCCGGCAATACTGCCGGCGTCCAGCCCTTCGCGGCGAAGGCCGGCTTCGGTCTTGCACACCGGTACAAATTCATCAATGGCGTGGATGCGGTACAGCCCCGTATAACCATCCTCCGCCAGATGGGAACCAAAGGCTTCCGCCGTTCCGCCCGCCTGACTGCCTTCCTCGATAAATAGAATCCGGCCAAATTCCGACGCCAGCGACAGACACTCCGCGTCCATCGGCAGGATGCGGTTCAATTTAAGGACGGATACGCCGCGCCTCTCCCCCGCCAGTGTCTTCACCGCTTCCAGCACGCTGAAAAAGACCCGGCCATAGGTAATCACCAGCGTATCCGACCATTGGGAGCGGAAAAGGGTATAGGGTTTGTATTCGGCAGCATATCCGGCGGGCACCGTCGGTTCCCCGCCCTTGGGATAGCGGACCGCCGCGATGCCTTTCACATCGTATAGTGCCTGTTTCAGATGGATTTTCAGTTCCTCATAGCAGGCGGGGGAATAGATGGTCATTCCTGGTATGGTGTTCAGAAAGGGAACGTCGAATATTCCCTGATGGGTCTCTCCGTCGTCCGGGACGATCCCCGCCCGGTCGATAGCCAGCACAATATGCTGGCCAAGAATCGCCGTATCGTTGAGTATCTGGTCGTAACTGCGCTGCAAAAAGGTGGAATAAACGGCGAAAACCGGGACGATTCCGTTGCGCGACAAGCCCGAAGCAAAGGTAACTGCGTGCTGCTCCGCGATACCCACATCAAAAAAGCGATGGGGATACAATTGGGCGAACCGGCTCAGGCCGGTGCCGCTCTGCATGGCCGCCGTAATGGCGCAGATGCGTTCGTCTTCCTTCGCCAGACGGCAGAGGGTATCGCCGAAAACGGAGGAGAAGGATTTGCCCGAAGCCGGCGTCTTACCGGTCAGTTTGTCAAAACCCGACACGCCGTGATAGGTATCGGGATTCTGCTCGGCAAAGCCATAGCCCTTGCCTTTCACCGTTTCCACGTGGAGCAGCACCGGCCGTTCGATATTTTTCGCCGCCTTGAGAGCGCGGGTCAGGTCGGTCAGATTGTGGCCATTGACCGGCCCCAGATAGTAAAAACCCATATCCTCGAAAATCGGGCTGTTCTTGTACAGGGCGTTTTTGATTTTTGTTTTTACATACAACAGGAAAGCGTACAGTCGCTTCCCGATGAGGGGAATGTGTGAGATCAGCGAACCGAAACCGTTTTTAAACCGAACATAACGCGGGCGGGAGCGCAGCACCGCCAGATGCCTCGCCACAAAACCCACGTTTTTGGAGATGGACATGCGGTTGTCGTTGAGGATGACGATCAGACGGTCTTTGCTTCGCCCCGCATTGGACAGCCCCTCGTATGCCATGCCGCCGGTCATGGCGCCGTCTCCCATCACAGCGATGACATACCCGTCGTCGCCGGTGAGCTTTTTGGCCTTCGCCATCCCGTTGGCCGCGGAAACCGCCGTGCTGCTGTGGCCCACCACAAAGGTGTCGTATTCGCTTTCAGACGGACGGGGGAACCCCGACATGCCGCCCTCGGTGCGCAGGGTATGGAACTGGCCGGCGCGGCCGGTCAGCAGTTTGTGCACATAACACTGGTGCCCCACATCCCACACGATCTGATCGTGTGGGGTGTCGAAAACCAGATGCAGGGCGACGGTGAGTTCCACCACGCCCAGGTTGGAGGACAGGTGCCCCCCATTATGGGATACCGTATCAATAAGGGTCTCGCGCACCTCGGCGCACAGGGCTTTTATCTCCGCCGGCGACAGTTGTTTGAGGTCCGCCGGGGAATGGATGCGGTCAAGCATCGAATGTTCTGGCATAACGCTTTCTCAGACCTCCCGTTACCGCCCGCGCCGCAGCCGCTTTGCAGCGGCCGTCCCGGCGGACGATAGAAGTCGGGGCATCCTTCCTTCAGGGGATGAGGATGCCGATCATGATACCCAGCAGGACGCCTCCCAGCACCTCCAGCGGCGTATGCCCGATGAATTCCTTGAGATCAATCTCATCCACCTCGCGGTCGGGTTTGCCGTCGCCGTTGGTGTCGGCGTTCTGCGCTTCTATCTGATTGAGATATTTGTTGAGCAGGCGGGCGTGCTCTCCCGCCTCACGTCGGACGCCCATCGCGTCATAGAGGGTGACGAAGGCGAATATCACCGCCAACGCAAACATAGGGGTATTGACGCCGTAAAACCGTGCCAACGCGATGGTCAGAGCGCTGACCATCGCGGAATGTGCGCTGGGCATCCCCCCCGCGCCCCACAGGCGTTCCAGGTTCAGCCGGCGCGTCACGACGAGGTTGAGCAGAACCTTGATCACCTGGGCGAAAAACCAGCCCAGTATCGCGGCAAACAGCGCCTTATTTTGAAAAAATTCCTGAAAGAAGTTGTTCATTCGATTCCATGCCCTTCCGTGTTCGGATGACGGACACCATTTAGCTTTCTCGCAGCAGCAGGGCCTGTGACAGCCGCCTCAGCGTACCGGCCTCCGCGCCAAAGGGTTCGAGGGCCTGCTCCGCCTCCGCCGTACGCCGGGCGGCCCAGAGACGCGCCTCCTCGATCCCCAGCAGGGAAACATAAGTCACTTTCTCGTTGCGCTGGTCGCTGCCGGTGGGTTTTCCCAGCGCTTCATTGGTAGAAGTGATATCCAGTATATCATCCACGATCTGAAAACTCAAGCCGATGCCCTCACCGAACCGGCGCGCCGCATCCCTCTGCGCTGTGCCGGCGCCCGCCGCCAGGCATCCCAGCTCACACGCGGCGATCAGGAGAGCGGCCGTTTTACCCTGCTGCAGTCTTTCCAGCGTGTCAAGGCTAATCGCTTTCCCCTCGCTGTCCAGATCCAGCATCTGTCCGCCGACCATACCGGCCCCTCCCGCCGCGCCGGCCAGAACCGATACGGCGGCCGCGATAAATTCGGCGGGTACCTGAGCATCGGCCATCACCTGAAAGGCCTGGGTCAGCAGCGCATCCCCCGCCAGCAGGGCGGCAGCTTCGCCGAACGCGGCGTGGACCGAGGGCTTGCCCCGGCGCAGCGGGCTGTCGTCCATGCAGGGCAGGTCGTCGTGAACCAACGAATAGGAATGGATCATCTCCACCGCGCAGGCGAAAGGCAGCGCCCTTTCCACCTCGGTGCCGCACAGACGGCAGAATTCCAGTGTCAGCACCGGGCGAATCCGTTTGCCGCCCGCCTCGCAGGCATAGCGCATGGCGGTGGACAAATCGTCCGCCCCCGTGGGCAGATAATCTGGAAGCGCCTGCTCGATGAGCCGCAGATGCTGTTGGAGCCGGGGATTATACAGACTCTGTTTCATCGGTTTTCTCTCCTGAAGGCGGCGTCGCTGTCTCCGCCGTTTTTTCCGTCGGTATCTCCTCCGCTGCCCCCGCCGCCTGATCGGCGGTGGAGGTCAGCTTGACGATTTTCTGTTCCGCCGTCTTGAGCATCCTGTTGCAATAGGCGGTCAGCTTGGTTCCCTCTTCAAACAGCTTGAGGGATTCGTCCAGCGTACAGCGGCCGCTTTCCAGCGCGCCGACGATCTGCTCCAGCCGGGTCATGGCTTTTTCAAACGTCCATTCTGTTGCCAGGGGGATCACTTCCCTTTCCCTATATCCGTACGGTTGCCCGTTCGGCTGATTCTATTCCTGCGCCGCGGTATTTTCCCGCGGCGTTTGTTTCGCCTTTGCAGCCAGTTCCACCGTCTCCACCCGGCATTCCACCCGTCCGTCGGCGTAGCGAAGGGTGACGGCGTCGCCGGTTTGAACATCCGCCGCTTTTTTGAGCACTTCGCCCTTGCGATAACCAATAGCATAACCGCGGGACAACACCTTCAGCGGGCTGAGGGCGTCCAGCTTGCCCCCCATCTGCGCCAGCCGCGTACCGGCCCGGGTAAGCTGTACCTGCGCCGCGCCGGCAAACGCGCGGGTGAGGTAGTCGAGGCGCATCCCCTGCTCCTCCACGTAAAACAGCGGGGTGGCCAGACAGCGTTTTTCCCGCAGGCCCTGCAGACGCCGGGCCGCCGTCTCCTGGGTATGCCGCACCGAGCGGAGGGACGCGGCCTGCAGCTGCGCGAGCCGCAGCTGCAATTCCGACGCATCGGGCACCGCCAGCTCGGCGGCGGCGGAAGGGGTCGGCGCGCGCAGGTCGGCGGCAAAGTCGCAAATGGTAAAGTCGGTCTCGTGTCCCACGGCGGAGATCACGGGAATTCCCGAAGCAGCCACCGCCCGTGCCACACCTTCGTTGTTAAAAGCCCACAGCTCCTCAATGGAACCGCCGCCCCGTCCGATAATGATCACGTCGGCGGCCTGCTTTTCATTGAAATACTGTAAGGCCCCGATCAATTGGGGCGGCGCGCTCTCCCCCTGTACCAGCACCGGCGCCAGAATGATCTTTGCCAGCGGGAACCGCCGGCCCGTCACGTTGATAATGTCGCGTACGGCCGCACCGGTAGGCGAGGTGATCACCCCCACCCGGGTGGGATAGCGGGGCAGGGGGCGCTTGCGCCGTTCGTCGAACAGCCCCTCCTCCGCCAGCTTCGCTTTGAGCTGTTCATAGGCGATTTGGAGCGCCCCCACCCCATCGGGCTGCATCTCCTCAATATAAATCTGAAAAGACCCGTCCTTCTCGTACAGGGACACCCGCGCGCGGACGATCACCTTCATGCCGTTTTCAGGGCGAAAGGGCACGCGGGAAGCATAGGCGCGGAACATAACCGCCTTCACCACCGCCCCCTCGTCCTTGAGCGACAGATAAAAATGCCCCGATTTGTAATGGTTGGTGAAATTGGAGATTTCCCCGCTGATATACACAGCGGCGAGATTCGGGTCCCCTTCCAGCAGGGATTTGACATACCGGTTCAGCTGACTGACGCTGATTACACGCTGGCCCGTAGCCATCCCTCCTCCCTGACAGCACACAGCAGCGCAATGCCGCAGGCGTTATCCGCCGACAGGTCGGGCGGAGCGAACAGCCCGCCGTGCTCCTGCGACAGCTTGTGTTTGAGCAGGGTATTGGACATCACCCCGCCCGCGTATAAAAGCGGCAGCGGGCCAAACCGCTCCCGCAGCGCCCGCGTCATCCCATCCAGCGCCGCCCAGACGCTTTCCAGGCAGAAGAGGGCAATTTCCTCATCGGCCCCGCCCCGGTCTTTCAGCCCGCGGCACTGGTTCTCCACCCCCGATAAGCTGCAGCAGCCGTCTTTCAGCGCCGGGCGGGGGCGGTAGGAGCCGCGGGCCTTCTGTGCGAGGAGGTCCAGCCGCGGGCCGGCGGGAAAGGGCAGCCCCAGCATCCCGCCCACCCGGTCGATCAGCTGACCAGCCTTCAGGTCCAGCGAGCAGGCCACCGTTTCGCAGCGGATCACCACTTCGTCGTCCGGCTGAACCAGCAGCGCGTCGGTGGTGCCGCCGGACACGTGAAAGGCGAGGAAAGGTTCTCTTAACAGGTCAAACCGGCCCGCGCCATATGCGGCGGCGGCCACATGCCCCTGCTGATGGGTGAACAGGTGGAGCGGCAGTGAGAGCAGGGCCGAAAATTCCCGCGCCAGCCCGCTGCCCGCCAGAAAGCAGGGCATATAGGACCCTTCCGCCTGCCGGGGCCGGTCGGAAGCCGCCACACCGTCGATATCGGCCGTCCCGTCTTTCATCAGTTTTTCTACGATTTCGGGGAGCTGACGGACATGATGAAACACCGCGTCGCTCTGCCGCAGGCCCAATTCGCCCTCCCGCACGGGAAGAAGCTGTTTTTCACCGCGCAGGATGTCGTTCGACCGGTCATACAGGGCGGCGGAGGTGGTGTAGTTGCTGGTGTCAATCCCCAGATAGAGCCCCACCCTCAGCGATCCCCTTCCGCCGGAGCACAGCCGGGTTCTTCTGTGGAATCCGTCGGTTCCACCGCTGCGGATTCTACAGCCGACGGTCCGGATTCCCCTGGTTCCGTCGAAGAGGCCGCCGCATCCTTATCCCGCCGGGAAACGCCGCCCAGCACTCCGTTGACGAAGGAAGGATCGTCGTCGCCGCCATAGGTTTTGGCCAATTCCACCGCCTCGTTGATGGCGATGCTGTCGGGAATGTCGTCGCAGAACTCCATCTCGTAGACAGCCAGACGCATGATGGACAAGGCCACCCGGTTGATACGATCCTTGCTCCACTTGTGGGAGAAGGCGGCGATCAGGGCATCCAGCTGATCCAGATGCGATTCCGCCCCCTCCGCCAGGGATAAAGCAAAAGCGTCGCTCTCCACCTCCCGCGCCTCGCCAGCGTTCAGAAGAAGATCCCGAACGGGGGCGTCGCTGAACGCTTTTTCAAACAGGAGAGCAAACGCCAGTTCACGCGATTCATGCCGTGTCATATCCGCATCATGCCTTTCATCAATAACATTCCGTCTTTTTAAAGGTTCAAAGATCCCTTCGCGTATCCTTCCCGCCGGGTTTCATGGATATTACCCGTTTTCCGCGCCTATTCGGCGGTTTTCGCCGGCCCTATAATAAGGAAACCCTCCGCCATACCCGCAGAGGGTCCCTCGTCCTTGCCAAACGGTTTATTTGCTTTTGTCGTCTTCCAGCGACAGGCCTGCCACATGGACGTTGACCTTGGTGACCGGTTTGCCCGTCATGGACTGGACCGCCACCTTGACGCTGTGCTGTACCTCGCCCGCCACATCGGGAATCCGCGCGCCGGGTTTCAGCTGGATATACACGTCGAGAACCGTTTCATTATCGTTGTTCAGCACCCGCACCGCCCGGGCCGCCGCGGAACCGATGATGCCGCGGATGTCGGCAGGCTTCTGCGCCATGCCCGCTACGCCGGGGACCTCGGTCGCCGCGCTGCTGGCGATGGTAGCAATGACGTCTTCCGAAATAATGCAGCTGCCGTCGGCACGCCTGTATGCCTGATCCTCCATAGGATGGACCTCCCTTATTCCTGAACTTCTCGGTCATTCTATCGATACGAATAGCACGATATCGTGCCGCTCTGTTTGATATTATACCAACAAAGTCGGAGCAGGGCAACAGTTTTTTCCTATTTCACCGCGACGATGTGGATGTTTTGTGCGACGATCTTCGACTGGGTTGTGACGATTTCGGTGATCTGCACCGCCTCCTGCGGCTTCAGCTCGTCAGCCTTGACCACCAGGTTGCATTCCCCGTCCGATATATAGGCGACGCAGTCCGCGAATCCCTTGGCTTTGATGAGGCTCTCGATGCTGTTCTCCTGCTCGACCGACGCGGCGATGGCAGCCGCTTTTTCCAGCGCTTCCTTCTTGGTGGCGTCGTCGCCCTTGATATCGTTCATGACGTCTTTGAGGATATCCAGCGCTTCGGCGCGGGCGCTTTCCCGGTTCTGGCGCGCTTCGGAAAAATAATCGCCGCCAGAGGGTGCCGTGGTGGTAGTCCCGCCCGCGTTGGTGGGGGTCGTCTCCTCCGGCGGGACGGTGGAGGAATTCCCGACGTACTGGGCGTCGCCCAGATTCTTGGAGGGGTCGGTGGTGCCGGCCGAGCTGGTGCCCGCGCCGACCACATCCGGCTGCTGGGAAGAGAAATAATAATTCAAATAGACCGCCACGCCCAGCGCCGCGACCAATACCGCCAATACCACCTGTTTTTTACCGAAAATACCGCTCACCGATGACCATTCCCTTCATTTCTGATTCAATAATGACCTGAATAACCTGCTGCATTAAGATATTGATGTCATGTCGCCTTAACAACACAAACCCGCATAGAGGATATGTTCAGCGCCGTGGTCACCGCCTGGGTGATCCGCTGGCGTACATCTTCCTTATCGCCGCCTTCGCAGACCACCACCACGCCGCGCACCGTCGGCTGTATTTCGGTCACCAGCAAGCCCTCCTTGCCGTTTTCCGTATCCACGATGATGATGTTCTGTTCCGAATCGTCCTTCTGGGACAGTTTGGAAGAGTTGGTTCCCGAATCCTCCTCCCGATTGGTATTCACTTTGTTTTCGCTGGCATACACATACTCCACGCCGTTTTCCAGCGTGACCATCACTTTGCATTCGCCCGCACCCGCGATGCCGCCCACCAACGTGCCGAGCTTTGTCTCGGTCTGGGTGATATACTCCTCGGTGGTGATGGTTTTCTGTTCGCTTTTGGCTGCCGTCGTTTTTTGTTCCGGCCAAAACTGCGACAGCAGGATCAGGGCCATCCCGATCAGGCCGGCCGCCAATATCAGCTTTTGTCCCATCCCTCCTTTGAAAAATCCCGCCGCACGGGCTATCATTCCCTCTCCCCCACGGTCGCTGACCGTTTCGGATTTCATTGTCCATCTACCGCCTTTCCTACGTCTTCAGCTCTTCCACGAACACTTCGGTTCCCAGCCGCTGTTCCATCACCTGTTTGGCAGCGATAGCCTTGGCGATGTTTTGTTTGTCCAGATAAAGGGTAATTCTGGTAATGTATATGCCGCCGTCCTCCGAAGTATCCGTCTCAGCCGCAACTTTTGCCGCAGTGATCCCATAATTTTTCAGTGTCTCGTCCGCTACCTTTTTGAGAGAGACGTCGATCTGCCGGCTGAGCTGGCTGTTGACCTGCTCCTGAAGCTGATCGGAGGAAACCGCGCCGTCCAGCTGAGGCAGGGTCAGATTTTCCAGCGATTTCAGCTTCAGCAGCGGCATACACAGGCAGCAAATAAAAAAGGCGGCGATGAGAATCTTAAATATGCGGCCCATACCGCCCTTCGGGCCCAGCATCTGCAGCATGGTGCAGGCTACCGCCGCCAGACACAGCCCGATGGCCCAATCCCTGACCGCGTCCATCCGGTTTTCCTCCCTTCGTCATACCGCCCCATTCCCCGCCAGGGTCACAATGGCGGTGGCGATGATCATAAACAGCGAACAGGCCGCCAGCACGCCGATCAGCGTCTTGACCACCGACTGGGCCGACCGCAGCAGGGCGCTGATGGGCTCCAGCTCAAACAGGTCGGCCGCCGCCCCGCATACGCTGAGGCATAGAGACCACAGCGCGCACTGGATGAGGGGCGGCAGGACGATCAGGGCGGTCGCCAGTATACCGAACCCCCCCAATGTCGTTTTCAGCAGGGTCAGGCACCCTTTCACGGCGGTGAACGCTTCGCTGAGGGCGCCGCCCACCACGGGGACCATACTGGACAAGGAGAACCGGATGGCCCGCCCCGACAGGGAATCCGCCGCGCCGCCCACAATCCCCTGCAGGGACAGCAGGCCGACGAACAGGGTGGTGGTGATCCCCAGCAGCCATACCGCCGTTTTGTTGATGAGGCCGCTGACCGCGTCCAGCCGCAGGCCGGAGTTGATGGAACCGACCAGCCCCAGAGCCAGGGACACGGTCATCAGCGGCACCACCACATGGGTGGCCAGCAGGGTGATCAGCTCGGCCGCGAACAGCACCACCGTGTTGTAGGAGGCGGCGGTGACCGCCTGCCCCGAAGTGATCAGCACACCGGCGTACACCGGTACGTAGCTTGTCATAAATATGGAGGTGCTCTGGGCGGCGGCGCACACCGTTCGGATGACGCCGGATACGGGAATGAGCACGGCGGCGCAGGCCGCCAGCGCGCATACTGCGCCGAATACCTCCGATACCGCCGGTTCCCGCAGCGTCTGGCGCATCCCGTCCATCATGGCGCTGAGCAGGACGATGCCCAGCACGATCCCCGCCGCCCGCAGCGGGCCTCCCGCCTGCTCGCTTACCATGCCCAGCAGGGTATCCAGCACCCCGTTGGGCTGCAGGCCGGCGAAGGCATCCGACTGCAGCTCGGTGATCCCCAGCTTGTCCAGCAGCTCCTGCGTCTCTTTCGGCAGATTATCCGGCAGGCTCTGGGCGCCGCTCGCCTCCAGCTGTTCTTGGAACAGCGACGGTTCTTCGAACAGCGCCTGTCCGTCCGACTGTGAGGATGGGGGGGCCTCCTGTGCCAGAGCAGGGACAGCCAGCAGCAAAAGAAAGGTGACCGTCAGCAGCAATCGGCTGAGGAACCGATGAAAAACGAACCACTTCATCCCCCCACCGCCTGTCCGTTCATCAGGGACGCCGCCATCTCCGCCACCTTTTGGAACAGAGGCAGCGCCAGGATCAGCAGGGCGACCTTGCCCGCCAGTTCCGCTTTGGCGGCCAATGCCTTTTCCCCCGCGTCCTCACAGGCGTCGGAGGCCAGCTGGGTCAGCAGGCATACGCCCAGCGCCTTAAACAGCACCGCGCCGTATTCCACCGGCAGCGAGGCCTTGTCCAGCAGCTCTTTCAGGCTGTTGAACACCGGAACAGCCTTGGTGATGATCAGGGTGAGGATGGCCACCCCCGCCATCAGACCGATGGCCAGGGCGTACTCCGGCCGCTGCTGGCGCAGGATCACCGCCAGAAAGGCGGCCGCCACTGTCAAACCCACTACCGCCGCCACTTCCATGTGTATCCCGCCTTTCTTATCCTGCTTGATTGAACGATTCCGTCATCCGACGGTTACAGGCCGAACACCGATTTCACCATACTGAACAGGCTGCCGATCTCCGACACGATAAGGGAGAGCACGACAATCAGCCCCGCCAGCGTGGTGAGCATGGCCTGCTCTTCCCGTCCTGAACGAATCAATACCTGATTGAGCACGGCTACAATGATGCCGACGCCTGCTATTTTAAAGATCAAATCCACGTCCATAGCGGATAATCACGCCTTTCTTTTCCCGTTTCCGCCGGTCCACAACTGAAATAGGTAATAAAGCTACAGCATCAGTAAAACAAACGCCGCGCCTCCGATAACGCCCAGCGTCGTATACAGACGGCCTTTAGCCGCCGCGTCGGCACGGGCCTGCTGTAAATGCTCCTCTAACAGACCGCCGAACAGTTCGCAATGGGAGAGCTGCCCCTCTACATCGGTTTTGCCAAGCCCGCTGCCGAACCCGTCCAGCAGTTCCCGGTCGCTGCGGCTGAATCCACCCGACTTGCCGCCGGCCGCCAGTGACCGGCTCCAGGCGGTGGCGGGATCAATCCCCTCCCGGATGTCCTGCGCAGCGCCGCCTAAAAAGGACAGCGCCCGAAATTCCTGTTGCTGTGAGGCATCCAGCAGCAATTCGCCTACTGGGGCGGCGGAATACCGAATACGGGTGGATAGCCAGCGCATCAGGCGGCCCGCCGCTTCCAGAGAGGCTGTCCGGCGATGGAGCATGGAGGAGGCACACAGGCCCGCTCCCGCCCCCGTCAGCGCCACCAGCAGCAAACCAATCACCCGGATCATACGCTCTCCCTTTCCTCTCCCCAGCCGCAGGGGGTCAGCACCCGCCGTCCCGACAGGGGACGCATATCCCGTCGCACGGTCCCGTCGCTGTTTCCCAATACCTCGTCTGCCGATAGGATGCGGTCGATACTGCCGGGGTGGGCGCGCCCCTTCAACAGGACGATTTTCTCGAAAGCTCCCTGTTCCAGCGCCCGTTTTACTTGGGGGCGGCGCAGCAGGGTGGATATGTCACGGCAGTGAGCGGTGGCGACCGCCGATACGCCCGAATTAAGTCCCGCCAGCACCGCTTCGGTCTCCTCCACCGTCCCCAGTTCGTCGAACAGCACCACTTCCGGAGCCAGACAACGTACCGCCTGCTCGATTCCCTGCGCCTTGGGGCAATGAAGCAAAATGTCGCACAGGGATAAACAGCCGTTGCCTGACAGCTCGCCGCGCTCGTCCACCACCGCAGTACGCAGCCGCGCGCCGTATTCGCCGGTGGACATCCCCCGCGCCAGATCCCGCAGCAGGCTTGTTTTACCGCTGGCCGGTTCACCGCATAGAAGGGTGCTGTACAGGCGCCCTCCCACCAGAAGGCGGCGGGCCAACTCCCGTGCGGAACCGTCGTGGCGGCGGGGGATGCGCAGACACAGCGAGGTGATCCCCCGCACCGACGTGACCCGCCCGTTCTCGGTTACAGCGGCGCCCGCAATACCGGCCCGGCAGCCATTTTTCACCGCAATATAGCCGTGACTGATTTCCTGCTGATGGGTATGTACCGAATAATCGCAAAGAATCTGGAAACAATCGCTCAAATGAGCGCGGGTACACAGTAGCAAATCCCCCGCCGGATGAACGCCGGCCTGTCCCGTTTTGGTCACAAAGAATTCCCCGCGCGGTGTGGACAGCATCAAGGGGGCATCCTGCCGCAGGCGTATCTCCTGCACCATGGCGCTGATTTCCGGCGGGATCTGCAGCACTACCTGCCGCAGCGGAGAGGGCAGACAGGAAACCGCGTCTTCAAATCCGTTCATCGTATACATTCCTTTCCGTCAAACGATCGCGGGAACCTCGGGAAGGATACCCGTCCCGATCCCTTGTCCCGCTTTACGATTGATAGATATGACGGTCGATAAAGAATTAGAACTGCGCCTGTCCCCCACTGTATAAAAAGGGCGCCCGCTCGGTACACTAGAACTGATTCATCTGGAAAGGAACTGTTGTATATGAGCCAGCATTATCCCTTTGAAGCGGAACCGCTTCCCTATGCCTATGACGCGCTGGAACCCCATCTGGACGCCCGCACCCTCACCTTTCATCACGACAAGCATCTTCAGACCTATGTAGACAACCTGAATAAGGCGTTGGAGCCGTTTCCCGCCTTTCACGGCAAATGCCTCAGGGAACTGCTCCGCAGTGAGAACGACCTGCCGGAGACCGCCCGCACTGCCGTCCACAACAATGCCGGCGGTGTTTACAACCATCACCTGTACTTCCGTACCATGGGCGGCCGCAGCGGCGACCGGCCAACCGGCGCACTGGCAGCCGCCATTGATCGGGACTTCGGCTCCTTTGACCGTTTCCAACAAAAAATCAAGGAGGCCGCGCTCACCCAATTCGGCTCCGGCTGGGCCTGGCTCGTCTCCGACGGCGAAAAACGGCTCCGTATTCTCAAAACACCGAACCAGGATACCCCTCTGACGCTGGACCTGCATCCTCTGACGCTGGTGGACGTGTGGGAGCATGCCTATTACCTCCAATACCAGAATAAGCGCGCCGATTACCTCGATCACTGGCTGAACGTCGTGGACTGGAAAGCGGTGGAGGCCCTGTACGACGCGATATAATCGAAACCGTATACACAAGACTCGTTAAACGAAAGGATGTTTTCACATGAACCACCCCTCCCAGCACGCTCAGGGACTGGATGCCCTCCTGTCCCAGGACCCCAGCGCCCAGGATTATTTTTCTCATCTGCCCGGCTATATCCAGCAGACCCTGCGCGACAGCGGCAATATCATTACCACTGAGGAAGAGCTGCGCCGCACAGCGGAAAACATGATGGAATGTATCTGAAAAAAGAGGAACACGCCATGAACGACGACCGCACCTACCGGCTGGGTCTGTCCGACCTGCTGGAACAGGACCTGTCCAGCTACGAATACTACAACTCCCTGCCCAAAGAGGTACAGGACCGTATTGCTGAGCGGGATATCCAGTCCCTGGAGGAAATGCAGGCATACGTCGCCAAACTCCGCGCCGAAGGCACCCTGTCTTGAACCGAAACAGAAAGAGCCCCCGTGGATGACCTTGCATCCGCGGGGGCTTTGCTATATCATCGGCTATACGTTAAAAATGACCTTGAGCACCAGCAGGGCGATGACGCCGGGAATTCCCAGCACCACACAGCACAGCCCCGACAGCAGGTTGAGTCCGAGCGAAACCCCGGTGAACGCCCCCGCCACATTGACCGCCGCCAACGCGCATATTCCCTGTGCGCTGGAACCCAGTAATCCCCGTACCGGTTTTTTTGACTTCAGCAGGGCGATCGCCACCGCCAGTGCCACTACGGCGCCGACCGTGTACACCAGAATTTGCAGTCCCAGACTCATGCCTTGTTCTCCTCCCCCAGTTGTGACAGCCCTTCCGCCGTCAGTCCTTTGTTTTTAGCCACACGCAGCAAGTAGCGGTAACGCGCCCGCAAAGATTCCATTTCGTAAATACACGCTTCGATCAGGTCGCTGTCGCTCTCCATCTCAAAACGGCGGTTGACCATATCCAGACGGCTGCATACCTCCCGGATTGCCTGTACTACCTCGTCGGGCTTTTCGTCGTTCCTCAGTATCGCTTTTTTCAAAGCGCCCTCCATGCTGTTCCCGCCTTTCATCAAATTGGTATGCTTAGTATTGGTGGTTTATGCCATCCTAATCCTTTCGCTTTAAATTAATTGGTATTTTCTTCCACTCTTTGCCAGACGGCCGGGGATATGATAAACTCAACAGGTACAGGATTCTCTAATAGAATGATTCTCTTGAAAAAGGAGCGATCGATCCATGGACAACTACGAAATACTGGTGGTGGAGGACGACCCGGATATCAATGGGCTGCTCTGCCGCCTGCTGAAAAAGCAGGGCTATTCCCTTACCGCCGCCTATTCGGGCAGTGAAGCCCGTCTGCTGCTGTCCTCACGGGAATTCGATCTCGTTCTGCTGGATCTGATGCTGCCCGGCGTTACCGGCGATGAGCTGATTGCAGAAATCCGCGCCGCCCGTGTGACCCCCGTCATCGTGATTTCGGCCCGCACCGCCCAGGAGGATAAGGTACGCCTGCTGCGCTCCGGCGCGGATGATTATATCGTCAAGCCCTTCGACGTGGATGAAGTGGTGGCGCGGGTGGAGGCTCAGCTGCGCCGCTACCGCGCGTTTCCCCAGCCGACGGCCGCATCCGGCCTGCTGACGCTGAAGAACCTGACCCTGGACCGGGAGGCGATCCGCGCCGAGGTTCACGGCAAAGAGCTGACCCTCACCGCACGGGAGTTCAATATCCTGTCCCTGCTTATGGAGCATCCCGACAAGGTGTTCACACGGGAGAACCTGTATCATCAGGTATGGAACGAAGAATATTACGGCGAGGACAATACGGTAAACGTCCATATCTCCAATATACGACAGAAGCTGCAGCGACTGGACCCCGGCGTCGAATACATCAAAACCGTGTGGGGCATCGGTTTCAAAATGAGCGTGTGATAACAGCATATGCACTTTATACTTTCTTTAAACCTTCTTAAGGCCTTCTTGGTCTTCCCCCGGTAGAATGAAATCATCCGATACGAAAGGAAGACCATCATGAAAGAAAATGTACTGGTAACCAGAGGGCTGACCAAACGATACGGGCACTTTGTGGCCCTGCAGCCCACCGACTTCGCCGTCCCCAAACGGCAGATTTACGGTCTCGTCGGCAAAAACGGCGCCGGCAAAACAACCCTGCTGCGCATGATAAGCGGGCAGACCACACCTACGATGGGTGAAATCGAGCTGTTCGGCCAGACCGGCGAGGCGGCGCTGAACAAGGCGCGGCGCCGCACCGGGGCCATGATCGAGGCGCCCAGCTTTTTCCCCTACCTGACGGCGGATCAAAACCTGGAGTATTACCGTATCCAGCGGGGCGTCGCGGGAAAGGAATGCGTCCGGGAGCTGCTGGAGGAAGTGGGCCTGACCGAAGCGGGCAAAAAGAAATTCAAGGATTTCTCCCTCGGCATGAAACAGCGGCTGGGCCTGGCGCTGGCGCTGATGAACCACCCCGATCTCCTGCTGCTGGACGAACCGGTCAACGGCCTTGACCCCATGGGAATCGTGGAATTCCGCAACCTGATCCTGCGGCTCAATAAGGAGAAAAACATCACCATCGTCATCTCCTCCCATATCCTGTCCGAGATGGCTAATCTGGCGACCTGCTACGGTTTCATCGACCACGGCGTGATGCTGGAACAGGTATCGGCCCTGGAGCTGAACGCCCGCTGCCGCCGGTATATGGAACTGCGCGTGGACAACGTGGAAAAAGCGGCGGCCATACTGGAACAAAAGCTGGCCTGCACCGAATATGAGGTGCTGCCCGGCCAGATGATCCATCTCTATCAGTACCTGGAGGAGCCGTCCAGGGTTTCCACCCTTCTCATCGAAGAGGGCGTCCAGCTCTCCTCACTGGAAATCAAGGGAGCCAACCTGGAAGACTACTTCGTCCAGCTGGTGGGAGGAGAGAGCCGCTATGCTTAATTACATTCGTTCGGAACTGTACCGCACCTTCCGCCGCAAATACACCTTCCTCATGATCGGCATTCCTGCCCTTCTGTGCATTGCCGCCAATCTGATGATCTTCGCTATGCTCCATACCGGCGGCACGATCCACTCCACAGCTGAAAGTCCTGTCAACGGCGATTTCATGCTCAATATGTTGACCCCGACCATTATTTTTCTCGTCTATTTCGGCGTATTTCTCGTTGTGGACTGTGTGTTCAGCGACGAGCATAAGAACCAGACCCTGAAGAATGTGGTCTCCTTTGGCTACACCCGCACACAGATCTATTTCGGCAAGCTGATTACCCAGCTCCTTCTCGCCCTGCTGACCATGGTGATCGTTTTCGCCACCTTCGCCCTCAGCGCTTTTCTCCTGCTGGGCATCGGTTCCCTCACCGAGACGCTTCAGTGGTACGGCTATCAGCTGCTGCACGCGTTTCCCATCTGGCTGGCGGGCTTGGCCATCGCCAACATGCTGTATTTTACCGTCAAGGGTTCGCTGGTGGTGCCTGTCTATCTGGGGCTGGTGCTGTTCCTGCCCTTTCTGGTGCTCAACCAGATGGCCGCCCGCCTGTGGCCGTGGTTTCAGAAGCTGCTACCCTATTTGATGTTCAACATGCTCGACGGTTCGAATGCGTCCGGGCCGGAAGGCCTGCTCTGGCCGTGGGTCATCGGATTGGGCTGGACCGTGCTGGCCACAGCCTTCGGCGTGATCCTTTTCCGCCGGAGGGAGATCAAATAGCCGGTTCCTGTATCTTTTATAATACTTAGCCTTTTCGGGAACCGGCTCTGAAGAATTGCCCGCAATTCTTCCTCTCCCTTTGTGATAACCAGAACCGGTTCCTGTATCTTTTATAATACTTAGCCTTTTCGGGAACCGGCTCTGAAGAATTGCCATTGTGACAATTTTTTATGGGGAAGTCCGATGGACCAGCCGCCGCATCGGCGGACGGTCCGGTCCCCCGGCTTCCCCTGCCAGAAAGGTCGGATCGTATGGTTCACTATATACAGGCGGAACTGTATCGCCTGCGCCACCGTCGTTTCACCCTTTTCCTGCTGCTAATCGGCCTGATGACCGGCATGACCGCCGGTATGGTACAGGGCCGGGCCTTCTTTCTTCTCCTGGTGTATCTCGGTCTGCCCCTGCTGGTCGACTGTGTATACAGTGACGAAATGCGGCTGGGAACGCTGAAAAACACCGTATCCGGCGGTATTTGCAGACGGAATATTTACATCGGCAAATTCGTCGCCGAGCTGCTTTACATGCTGTTGCTGATGGCCGGCGCCTTTCTCCCGATGCTGGTGCTGAACCCCTCCGAAGCGGCCCTGACAGCCGCCGATGCCTTTCCTCTGTGGCTGGGAGGGGTAGCGATCGCCCAACTGTTGTATTTTCTGTTGTCACCCACCATGGCTTACACCTCGTATATCGTGCTGTTCTTTCTCCCGCCCCTGATCGGCCAGCTGCTGAACATCCTGCCCGGCTGGTGCCTGTACCATCATATCATGGGATCGAATTTTGTCACGACAGCATCGCTGGCCGGCCCCTGGGTCACAGGGCTGGCCTGGATCGCAGCAGCGCTTGCCCTCGGCCTGCTGCTGTTCCGCCGCAAAGAAATACGCTGATCCCCCCGTTAGTGAAAGGAGTTCGGAAGATGCCTCTCCTCCTGATGGTCATTTTCGCCGTGGCGGCGGCTGTGTTCGCCGCCCTCTATTTCCTGCTGCGCCATAGCATACGGCAGGCCACCCGGGCCCTGCGGGAAATTGATGAGGAAGCGGATACCAACCGGCAGCTGCTTCTCCACTCACCCGACGGTGAGCTGGAGCTGTTGCTGCTGGAAGTCAACGCCCTGCTTGGAAAACGACAGAAAGAGCGGATCGGATATGAGCACAAGGAGCAGGAATTTCGCCGTCAGATCGCGAACATCTCCCACGACCTGCGTACCCCCCTCACCTCTGTGCTGGGTTATACCGAACTGTTGGAGGACGCCTCCGCGACGGCGCAGGAGAAGGAAGAGTACCGGGAAATCATCAGCCGCCGTGCCCGCGTGCTGCAGACGATGGTGGCAAGTTTTTATGACCTGTCACGGCTGGAGGCCGGTGAATATCCCCTGCATCCGGAGCCGGTCAGCCTCTACGATATTCTGTGCGACCTCCTGGCCGCGTATTATCCGAACTTTATCGACCGGGGGTTCGCCGTCGAGGTTTCGCTGGATAAAAACCTGCCCCGCGTGTCCCTCGACAAAAACGCTCTTACCCGCATCCTGACCAACCTGCTGCAGAACGCGCTCAAACACGGCGAGGGTACCCTCGCC
>JAAWQC010000066.1 GCA_022800315.1 Clostridiales bacterium | reverse complement strand
GGATGCGCCATGGAGACGGCAAAAAAATTCAGCCGACGGTCACTCATCCGGGTGATCAGCTTTACGGCGGCGGTCATCGTCGCCCTGTCGGCGGCAGCCATCAGCGGTTACGCCGCCGCTTATCAAAACCGCACCACCATGGAATACAGCTATCAGCGCGCGCTCAGCGAACTGAATGAGTATGTCAACAACATCACCATCGCTTTGGATAAAGGCAAATACGCCAACACCTCCAAACAGCTGCAGAGCCTGTCCAGTAAGCTGTGGCGGGAAACGGGCAGCGCCAAAAGCGCCCTCAGTCAGCTCCCCGTCAGCGGGGAAGAAATGACGGCCACCTATAAATTCCTTTCCCAGCTGGGCAGCTTCTGCGTCACCCTGTCCAACCGGGTGGCGGAGGGCGGCACCATCACCGAGGAGGAGGCTGCCCTCTTCCGCCAGCTGACCCAGTACGCCAATGAGGTCTCCGACCATCTGGCTGTGATGGAAAGCCAGGTGGAAAACGGCACGCTGGAGCTGGGCGAGGTACAGGCCGCTATGAAAACCACCGGTGACGCGCAGGTGGAACAAATCTCCGGCCTAGATGACGGCTTCCGCGAACTGGAGGAAGGCTTCGAGGACTATCCCACCCTGATCTTCGACGGTCCCTTCTCTGACCACGTGCAGCAGCAAGAGCCGAAATATCTGGCGGGTATGGAGGGTATCAGTATGGAATCCGCCCTGGTACGGGCCGAGACCCTTGTCGGCGTCACCGGTCTGTCCTATGCGGGCGAAACCGGCGGCAATCTTCCCTGCCACCGGTTTGAAAAAGACAGCCTTACCGTCAGTATTACCAAAACAGGGGGCACACTGGATTACTTCCTCAATTCCCGTGAAATCGGGGAGGCCACCCTGACACCCGGTCAGGCACAGAGCCTTGCCCACGACGCGCTGGCCTCCTATATCGAGGGGGATTTCAAACCCTCCTATTACAGCATCAATGGCGGCGTGCTCACCGCCAACTTCGCCGCTGTGCAGGACGGCGTCACCCTTTATCCCGATCTGGTAAAAATCGGCGTCGCCATGGACAACGGTGAAATCGTATCCTATGACGGTCGCGGCTACCTGATGAACCACACCGAACGCTCCCTTCCCGCCCCTGCCCTCGACCACGAAAAAGCCCGGGAAGCGGTCAGCCCCCGCCTGAGCATTGAAAGCGAAAGCACGGCGGTGATCCCCCATAACGGCCTGTCGGAAAAATTGTGCTACGAGTTTGCCTGCACCGGCGAAGACGGTGAACACGTGCTGGTCTATATCAATGTGCAGACTGGCATGGAGGAGGAAATCCTGATATTGCTGGAGGACGAAGGCGGTACGCTGGTCATGTAAAGACGTGGGGGGAGGTAAGACTATGACCACTTTCCTCCCCCCTGAATCCTCCTTTAATTGCATTACTATAAGTATTATTAATAACAAAATATACGGAATTCCCCTGCAATTCGGGCACAGCGGAAAGAGAGGATGCCGCGGCTATCGGCCGCGGCATCCTCTTGGCGTGTGGTATTCACAGCGGAGAACCCACGATTCAGCTGGTGTAATCCTCCAGCAGGGCGGCCAGCTCCTGCTCACTGCCCGCCGCTATCCCTTCCTTGAGCCGATGCTGCTCATCTTCGGGCAGCGTTGCGATATACACGTCGTATACCTGGTCCGGCGCGGAGCATCCTTTGATATAGACGGCAAGCCGTCCCTCCCATTCGCCGACCACATAGCCCGCGGCGGAAGGAGCGGCTTTGACGGCGGATGCCGACTCGGCCGTCTGGATCGGCTCCGGCTGCTGGGTTTGTTTCTGCCCCGCCAGAAATACCGTCATCACTGCGGCAATGGTCAGCAGCCCCGCGCCTGCCGTCAGCATCCATCCCTCTTTTTTCATTGGTTTGCCCCTTTCTCCCCCTGTGGGGAATATCACTCGAAGGAACCTTTTCTGCGAGTTATTGTCCATCGTACCGACCCGTTCTGCGGTGGATTTCCCCCGCAAAACAGTCTTCCGTTATAGGATTGTCCAATTGCGCGAAATTATCCATTTCCTTGGCGAAATCTTACAACTTTGACATTTGACATTTGTTCAGCACTGCTATAAGATAGGGATACATAAAATGGATATACTTTTTTCTCGATAAGGACACATGCCGCCGGACAAGACCAAAGGAGGATTTGACCGGATGAAAAAAACGCAACGACACACAGACGGCGCCCCCCGTAAGACCGACGCTGTCCGGGCGTGGATGAAAAAGCCCCCTGTCCGCCGCACCCTGAAGGTGGTTTCAGCCGTCTTCAAATGCCTGCTGACCATCATCCTGATCGGCACCATAACCGCCAGCATCGTGGGCTGTGTCATGGTGGTGTACGTGGTCGGCAGTTTCCGCAGCGACGCGGGCATCCCCGACCTGGACAACATCTCCCTCAACGAGACGAGCATCGTGTATATCAAGGATCCCGAGACCGGCGAGTTCAAGGAGCATCAGCGGCTGGAGGGAACCAAGGCGATATGGACCGATATGGAGGATATTCCCCTGCATATGCAGCACGCGGTCATCGCCATCGAGGATAAACGCTTCTACGATCATTACGGCGTGGACTGGAAACGCACGGTTTCCGCCTTCGCCAATCTGGTACTCCACTTCTCTTCACAGGAGTACGGCGGTTCCACCATCACTCAACAGCTCATCAAGGTACTCACCAAGGAAGACGACCATAAAATCGAGCGCAAAATCACCGAGATCCTCCGCGCCATTGAAATGGAGCGGAACTATTACACCAAGGACGAGATTCTGGAGGCGTATCTCAACGTACTGCCCCTGTCCAGCAATGTGGTAGGCGTGGGTGCCGCGGCCAATTACTATTTCGGCAAGGACGCGAAAGACCTGTCCCTGGCGGAATGCGCCCTCATCGCCGGTATCACGCAGAACCCCTCCAAATACAACCCCTACACCCATCCGGAAAATATCCGCCAGCGCCAGCGCCTGGTACTGCTCAATATGTACGAACAGGGCTTTATCACCGAGGACGAATACAAACAGGCCTATGGCGAAGAACTGGTGTTTAAAAGCAGCATCCGCAACGTCGGCGTGCAGGATTACTATGCCGACCTGCTGATCCAGGATGTCATCGACGACCTGATGGAAAAGTACGGCTACAGCGAAAACTACGCTACCAATATGGTGTATTTCGGCGGCCTGCGCATCGAATCTGCGGAGGTCCTCTCCCAGCAGGAAAAGGTGGAGAGCATCTACGCCAACGATGCCAATTTCCCCGCACCGCTGAAGAACGATAAGGAAAATCCCCAGGGCGCGATCCTGATCATGGATTACGACGGACGGGTGGTTGCCACCGCTGGCGGCCGGGGCGAAAAGACCGCCAACCGCATCGCCAACCGCGCCACACAGTCGGTGCGGCAGCCCGGTTCTTCCATGAAACCCATCGGCGTCTACGGTCCCGCGATCGAGATGAATAAAATACACTATTCTTCTTTGTTTGAAGATGCGCCGATCACTTATGACGGCATCAAATGGCCCCCCAACTACAGCAATACCGACGGCAACAAGGCTTGGACCTTCCGCGACTACACCGTCGTGGATGCATTGCAGCGCTCCCTCAACACGGTGCCGGCTCAGATCATCACCGGACAGCTGGGTCTGAAAACCAGCTTCGATTTCGCCGTCAACAAATTCCATCTGTCCACACTGGTCACCTCCCGTCAGGTACCGGTGGCCGGCGGCTATAATACGGTTACCGACCTGACCCCTTCTGGCCTGGCCCTGGGCGGTCTGACCGACGGCGTCAAGTGTATCGACATGGCCGCCGCCTATCAGACCTTCGGCAACGGCGGCGTTTACAATAAGCCCTATACCTACTACACGGTGAAGCGCGGGGACGAGGTGCTGCTGGAGAACACCCCCACCGGGGAACAGGCCATCAGCGAAAATACCGCCTATGTCATGAACCGCCTGCTGCAGAACGTCGTATACGGGGCGAACGGTACCGGTAAACGGGCCGCCTTCGGCGACTGGCAGATATTTGCGAAAACCGGTACCACCGATAAAAACAACGATGTGTACTTTGCCGGTGGCACCCCCTACTTCGTGGGCGCCAGCTGGTTCGGTTATGACCACAACCAGGAAATGAACGACTCCCAGACCGGCTATGCCCTCAATCTGTGGAAACAGTGTATGCAGGCCCTCCACGAGGGACTGGAACACAAAAACTTTGACAAAAAGGGCACGACGGTGGAACGCACTTATTGTACCCTGACCGGGCAGCTTGCCAACAGTGGCTGCCCCGGTACCGCGGTCGGCGTTTACAAACCGGAGAATGTGCCGGGCAATTGTACCAGCCACGGCGGTTCGCCCCTGAATTCATCCGGCGGCAGCCAGCAACCACCGGATGACCCGACCACCACCGTACCCGAAGAGACCACGACCACCACCAGCGCGGCGGGAACGACCACGACCACTGAGGCACCCACCACCACAACCCAGCCCACCACCACCTCCGCACCGACTACCACGACCACCAGGCCCCCGGAGACCACCACCTCTGTGAAAAACGACCCGCAGCAGAACGATCCTGAGAACGAGGATGAATAACCGCTGAACGAAAGGGTGTATCCGATGAAAAAAATCATTCGTAAAAAGACATACGACACCGACACCGCCTCCCTGGTAAAGGCCCGCAACCACAGCTTTTTCGGAGATCCCGCAGGCTACAGCGAGGCACTGTACCTGACCCCCGACGGATTTTACTTCCTGTATGGGCACGGCGGTTCCGATTCCCCTTATCCTTCGGAATCCATCAAGGCGGTTTCCAAGGCAAAAGCCGAGGAATGGCAGGCTCAGCCCGAAGACTGAGCGCGTAATCCTGTGAAAAAAGGGCGGTTGTAACCGCCCTTTTTTTGTGGTATCATACACAGGTTCCCTCACCGGTTCCTCCACCTTTCCTATTACTTTTGGCTACGGGGAACCGGTGCTGAAGAATTCCTCCGGATTTCTTCCTTTTCGTTTCATCTCTAACCCACC
>JAAWQC010000022.1 GCA_022800315.1 Clostridiales bacterium | reverse complement strand
TACGACATATATGTCGTATACGTTATACCCGTTGGGAAAATACCAATGGGTATCCTCTCTTATGTTTCAGAGATTACTGGTTATCTTTTACTAATTAAACGCCAATGGCGTTTCCGAAAGGATGGACAAGACGATGGAACTGGACATCGAGAAAATTCGTCAGGATTTCCTCCGTGAGCTGGACAAGGCGGCGAGCGCCGCCGACTTCGAACAGCTGAAGGTGGCATATCTCGGCAAAAAGGGCCGGGTCACCGAACTGTTCAAGGATCTGAAAAACGTAGAGGCGCAGGCGAAAAAGGCCGCCGGACAGCAGATCAACACCTTGAAGGAAAAGGTGGAGTCCCTGATTGCCGAGGGGGCGGAAAAAAGCCGCCAGGCCGAAGAACGCCGTCTGGTCGAAGAGGCGGAGGCTTACGACTTTACCCGTCCCGCCGCCTATGAGCAGGGTTCCCTGCATCCCATCACGGTGGTGCAGCGGGAGGTGGAGGCCGTTTTCGCCAGTATGGGTTTCACCATTGAGGATTATGTGGAGATCACCGACGAATACCATTGCTTCGAGGCGCTCAACATCCCGAAGCATCACCCCGCGCGGGATATGCAGGATACCTACTTCCTGGATAATGGGCAGGTGCTCAAAACTCATACTTCCGCCGCACAGAACGCCATCATGCGCAAATACGGCGCGCCGCTGCGGGCGGTGTTCCCTGGCCGCTGCTTCCGCAACGAAGCTACCGACGCGTGCCACGAGAACACCTTTTTCCAGATGGAAGGTATCATGATCGACACCGATATTTCTATTTCCAACCTAATCTACTTCATGAAAACCATGCTGTCCGAGGTGTTCCACCAGGAGGTGGAGGTGCGCCTGCGCCCTGGCTTCTTCCCCTTCGTGGAACCGGGCTTCGAGCTGGACATCAAATGCCTTATTTGCGGCGGCGACGGCTGTCCCACCTGCAAGCAGTCGGGCTGGCTGGAGCTTTGCCCCTGCGGCATGATCCATACCAAGGTGCTGGAATACGGCGGCATCGATCCCGAAAAATACACCGGCTTCGCCTTCGGCCTGGGGCTGACCCGGCTGGCGATGATGAAATACGGCATCAAGGACATCCGCGTGCTGAACAGCGGCAATCTCAAGGCGATGTCCCAGTTCACCGTCCGTTAGGACAGCCGTTAGATTTGATACAGAAAGGCGTGGTAAACGTATGCTGATTTCTATGAACTGGATACAGGATTTCGTCGATCTGAGCGGGTTGGATCTGGACGCCCTGATCCGCCGGTTTACCCTCTCTACCGCCGAAGTGGAGGGTATCTTCCACAAGGGCGGCGACCTGCAGAAGGTGGTGGCCGGCAAAATCCTGTCGGTGGAGAAGCACCCCGACTCCAAAAAGCTGCACCTGCTCAAGGTGGACAACGGCAGCGGCGTGGTGGACTGCGTCTGCGGCGCCCCCAATGTCCGTGAGGGCATGGTGTTGCCCTTTGCCTGCGCCGGCGGCCTGGTGGGCGGCAATGAGATCAAAGCGACCAAGGTGGCCGGTTATCCGTCAGAGGGCATGTGCTGCTCCGAATCGGAGCTGGGCATCAGCGCCGATCATTCGGGGCTGATGGAGCTGCCGGCGGACACGGTCCCCGGCACCGATGTGAAAACCCTGTTCGCTATCGAGGACGTGGTATTCGAGGTGGACAATAAATCGCTGACCAACCGTCCCGACCTGTGGGGCCACTATGGCATCGCACGGGAGTTTTCCGCCCTGACCGGCCGTCCCCTCCGTCCCATGGAGGTGGCGGATACCGGCTGCTATGACGGTCTGCCCGCCGTTCCCATCGTGATCGAGGACAGGGAGCACTGCCTGCGGTATACCGGCCTGCGGGTGGACAATGTCACTGTGCGGGTCAGCCCGGTGGATATGCGTATCCGCCTGTTCTACTGCGGCAACCGGGCAATCAATCTGCTGACCGACCTGACCAACTACCTGATGTTGGAGATGGGCCAGCCCATGCATGCCTTTGACGCCCGCCGGGTGGACAAGGTGGAGGTCAAACGGTTCGGACAGCCCTTTCTCTTCAAAACGCTGGACGGCGTGGAGCGGGCAGTTGACGAGAACACCCTGATGATCTGCAGCGCAGGGGAACCGGTGGCCATCGCGGGCGTGATGGGCGGCGAATCCTCCATGACACAGGACGACACCGCCTCCCTGCTGCTGGAGTCAGCCAACTTCGACGGGGTGTCGGTCCGCAAGACCTCCACCCGACTCGGACTGCGCACCGATGCCAGCATCCGGTATGAGAAGGTCATCGATCCCGAAATGACCGCAGACGCCATCGGGCGGTATCTCAAGCTGCTGAAGGACGCCGACCCCGGCGTGCGGGTGGTATCCCGGCTCAGCGACGTGTCGGTCCGCGGCTATGACGAGATCGAGATCGTGTTCGATCAGGCCTATGTGGACCGTTATACCGGCATCGCCATTACCGGGGACCGGATCGAGCAGACGCTGACCTCCCTCGGCTTCCGCGTGAAGCGGGAGGGGGACAGGTTCACCGTGTCGGTGCCCTCCTGGCGGCGGACCAAGGACGTCACCATCAAGGCGGACATCATCGAGGAAATCACCCGTATTTACGGCTACGACAACTTTGAGATCAAGACCACCCGCAGCCCGCTGCGCCCGGTGATGGATACAGCCGGCCGCACCGCCGACAGCGTCACGAAGGACCTGCTGGCCGACAAGTTCTGTCTGCATGAGGTGCATTCCTACCTGTGGTGTGACGCGGCCAAGTTCAAGGAGATCGGCGTGCCGGTGGAGGACAATGTGTCCCTGGTCAACTCCATGTCTCCCGACCACAAGGTGCTGCGCCGTTCCCTCATCCCCACCCTGCTCACCATGGTGAACGAGAACCGCGCCTTTTCCGACCATTACGGCCTCTTCGAGATCGCCCGTGTGGTGGAGGGCCGCGGGGAGGACGGGTCCTGCAACGAGCGCAAAAAGCTGGGCATCGTGTTATACAGCCGCGAAAAGGATGAGAAGTCTCTGTTCTTCGAGCTGAAGGATATTCTCACCGCGCTGGCGGCCATCCAGAAGAATCGGGAGCTGAACTTTGTCCGCACCGAAACACCAGCCCATGGCTGGCAGCATCCCCGCAACACCGCCCACATCGAGCTGAACGGGGAGACCATCGGCTTTATGAGCGTGCTGCACCCCAACGTGAAAAACCGCATTGATAAAAAGGCGGCCGTCCTGGTGGCGGAATGGGATATGGACCGGTTTGCCGCCTGTCCCGCCGCCGGTCTGGATTACGAGGACCCCTCCAAGTATCCTGGAATCGATGCCGACCTGACCCTCCTGACCGAGAAGGGTACCCCCTTCGCCGCGTTGCAGGCGGTGTGGAAGGGCCTGACGGCCGGCGATCTGAAGAAGGTACGCCTGACCGATGTGTATGAGGGCGGGGACGGCTTCGACAGCGTAACCCTGCGCCTGTCCTTCTCTTCCGCCGAAAAGACTATGAAAAGGGAAGAGGTGCAGCAGGTCATCGACGACCTCATCGCCCGCTTTGAGGAAAAGGGTATCCGTCTGAAAAAATAACCTGTTTTCCGTGTGTCAGCGCAGGGCACTCCCGTAAGCCGCTGCGCGGTGGTTGTCTGGCTGTATAACTTTTTCAATATTACCCGATTTTCAAACGAAACCCCCGTGTGCTCTGGTAAAGCACACGGGGGTTTTTTAGTTAAAGTGCTGGAATCAGCCGATTTGAGCTACCACCGACTGATAGGGCTGCAGGGTGAGGACGCCGCCCGCGATATTGGTAGCGGGGTAGTTGGTGAGCAGCACCTGCTGCACGTCATAGGGGAGGGTCACTTTCCGCACACCGCTGCCGAAGTGGTTGACCACCAGGATATTCTGCCCATCTTCGGAACGGATATAGGCGACCACGTCGTCATAATCCAGCAGGCAGGGGGTGATGGTGCCATACCCGAGAGGGCCGCTGGTGGCGGGATCCTTGCGCAGGGCTACCAGTTTTTTGTAATAGGCGTAGACCGAATCGTCCCGTTTCTTCTCATCCTCAGCATTGATGGCCACATAGCTGGGGTTGACCTTCAGCCACGGTTTGCCGGTGGTGAAGCCGGCATTTTTTCCGCTGTTCCACGGGAAAGGGGTGCGGGCATTGTCACGGCTGTATTTACCGACCACCTTGAGCGCTTCCTCCGGCGTGCAGCCCTCGCGCTGGACCAACTGATACTGATTGAGGGTGGAGATGTCGTTGAATTCCTCCACGCTGTCCCACGGGCAGTTGGACATGCCCAGCTCCTGTCCCTGATAGATGAAGGGGGTGCCGCGCAGCAGGAAGTACAGGGTGGCCAGCATGGTGGCGCTGGCGAAGCCGTGATCCTCATCGGGTATGTACTTGTCGAGGGAGCGGGGATAGTCGTGATTCTCCAGATACACGGCGCCCCAGCCCACCTTCTGGATTTCGGTCTGGCTGCGGAACAGCATGTCGCGGAACTCGGGAACGGTCCATTCGCCGATTTTTTTATAGCCCTTCCAGCTGCTGGCCCATCCCGCGTAAATCTCGGTATAGGTGAAGTCGAACATCATAGAGAAATAGCCCGGCTGGCCCACATAGTCACCGTACTGTTCATAGGGGACGCCGGGCGCCTCCGCCACCGTCATGCAGTCGGCACGGTCAAAGGTCTGCTCCCGCATCTCGGTGAGGAACTCGCCGATGCCGGGATAGTTGCGGCAGCATTCCACCAGCCCGCACATGCCGTCCGCTTCCGGCGCGCGGCTGGCCAGGGTCGGGTCCTTTTTGATGTGGATGATGGCGTCGATACGGAAGCCGCCCACGCCCTTGTCCAGCCAGTAATTGATCATGTCGTACAGGGCTTTTCGCAGCTTCGGGTTTTCCCAGTTGAGGTCGGGCTGTTTTTTACCGAAAATATGCATATAATAACGGCCGTCGCCCACCGGCTCCCACGCGGAACCGCCGAACATGGAACGCCAGTTGTTTGGCGGGTTGCCGTTTTCCCCTTTGCGGAAGAAGAAGTAGTCCGCCTCTTCGCAGGTGGGGTCGGCCAGCGCTTTTTTAAACCAGGGATGCTCATCGGAACAATGATTGAGCACCAGGTCCATGACGATTTTGATGCCGCGCTTTTTGGCTTCGGCGATCAGTTCGTCCATATCCTCGTTGGTACCGAATTGGGGATCGATTTTATAATAGTCGGAGATGTCGTAACCGTTGTCGTCCATGGGCGACTGATATACCGGGCAGATCCATACCACGTCGATGCCCAGGTCCTGCAGGTAATCCAGCTTTTCAATGATGCCGCGGATATCGCCTACGCCGTCCCCATTGGAGTCGTAAAAGCTGCGGGGATAAATCTGATAAGCAATGGCATTCTGCCACCATTTTCGTTCCATATTGTTCCTCCTGTTATCTCCAGTGATAGGACAATGATACCGGATACGGCGTTTAAGTGCAAGTCCTTTATGACGGCTGTCGGAGAATTGTCGATTTATCTGGCCGACAGTGGTATACTATTTCATTAACAGGGTAATCGTCCGCATTATCAGCAGGGGGTGGATGACAACATGAAAAATCGGAAGCGGCTGGTCACACGGCTGCTGAATATCGGGCGGATACTTCCACTGGCTGCTGTGGCGGCGGTGGTGATCTTCTGCGTGATAAACCGGGATCGGCTGACAGTGGAATCAATCCTCCGTTATACGCCCCAAAGTTATCCGTTGGCGGCCGCCGCCCTGGTGGGGATGTACGCGCTCAAATCCCTGTCGGTTATTTTTCCTATCGCGGTGCTGTACCTGTGCGCGGGTTTGCTGTTTTCCCCCTTCTGGGCTATTGTTGTCAACCTGGCGGGTCTGTTCGTCTGCCTGACACTGCCCTTCCTGCTGGGACGGCTGTATGGCCGTGGACTGGTTGAAAAGCTGGCGGCTCGGTATCCGTCGGTGCGCCGCTTTGATGAGATCAAGTCGGATAACGAGTATTTTCTGGCCTATTTCGTAAAGGTGATCGGGGTGATCCCCTGTGACGTCAGCAGTCTTCTCTTCGGTGCCATGGGGCTTCGTTATCGCCGGTATATCGTGGGCGCTATGGTGGGGATGCTTCCCTTTATGGCGGCGGCCACCTTTCTGGGGCGTACGATTACACAGCCGGGGTCACCCGGCTTCTGGATATCCTGTGCGGCACTGCCCCTGGTCTCCGGTATCTCCTATCTGCTGTACCGTCGGTATCTCCGCCGCCGAAAACGGCCGGACAAGCAATAGAAGGGGAAGACGCCGTGTATTTCCCCTCTTTTTGCAGGCAAGGCAGGTGAAAAAATATTGTCGGTCACACAAGAAAATGCGCTGGTCGCACTTGACAAGCGGTCCGCTTTTATATATAATGGCATACGTTCTCCCGTGGCAGTGGCTGTGAAGAATAAGGACGTTTAGCTCAGCTGGTAGAGCATTCGCTTGACGTGCGAAGGGTCAGCGGTTCAAGTCCGTTAACGTCCACCAAACAAAAACCACCGGAACCCGTTTATTCATGCGGGTTCCGGTGGTTTTTGATTTATGTGTTGATCAATGAAGCTCTGCCCACACCCGCACATTGAACCATGGAAAAAAGACGGTTCGACGGCAGACACTCCACCCATGCGCGGGTCTGTTACCATTTAACACGGGTTGACGTTTCAGGCTGAATAATGTGATTCATCGCGCTGTTTTCTGCTGGTCACAGTCAGCCCGCCGATAACGGCCAATGACGCGATGCCCATACACAAAATGAGATTCAGATTGTGGCTGTCCCCAGTATCCGGCAGGGGGGTGTCTGCTCTGGTGGTGTTGTCCGACCTTGTCGTGTTATCGAACCCTGTCGTGTTATCCGATCCGGTGGTGTTATCGGTATTTCCGCCGGCCGCCTTGAATCGGGCCTCAAGGGTGCGGTCGGACGTAAGGGAAAAAGTGAATACGCTGCCGGATGAAATTTTGGCGCCGTTTTCAAACCAGCCGTCGAAGACATAGTTTTCGTTCGCCTCAGCGGTAACGGTGACATCCGTGCCGCTTACAGCCGTTTGAGCCGCCGACAATCCGGGGGTACCGTCGCCTATCCTGACCGTACCGCCTTCTCCGGCTGTGACCGACAGGGTATGGGCTGTCGGCTGCGTGGTATCTTCCTCATATACCACGCGGAAAGTGTCAAAGTGAACCGATGAGTTCGGCGATGAAAACCACAGTGTTATATCTTTGATATAGAACTGATCCCCCGTTATTTTGTCAATTTTGCCCCATCCGGCATCGGGCTGCGTATTGATATAATCGACAATTTCCTGTATGCTCAGCCGGCCTTTGGCACTGCCATGGTAATGATCTGCGTTGCTGGAGGTATCGCCGTCCATCAACTGCCCCAGGTTGACGATCGCCGTATTGTTGGCTTTTGACGTGTACGACATGGTTATCTGCACTTTTTCCGAGGGGACGGTAAAGTCATATTCCAGGTAGGTGTCGTCCCAAATCGATTGGGGAACAATAAACGCTTCGCTGAGTGTGAGCTTTGTGTTTTGATAGGAGTTGCCCGCAGGGGCCGTAAATACCACTTTTCCATCCTGTGTTTTGGCCGTTACGGTATTCGAGACCCACGCGGTAGGATACTCCAGAAAATCGGGAACAAAAAGCTCCGGAGTTTTATCCGATGACAAGACGGTCAGCGGAAATTCTTTAGTGTCGAATGCCTCACCAAGGGCAATGGTCGCGGTCATGGTAACGGCCGTGTCGGCTTCGGGGCGGGTTACATGGCCGGTGTCGCTGATGACAGCCGCATTGTCGGAGCTCCAGGTAAGCGTACAGTCTTTTATCTTTTCCGGCAGGGAGAGATCGAAAGCAACGGCGTTTTCAGAGGTGTTCAAGCCCCTGAAATTTCCCCATGTCAACGTTTTTTTTGCTTCGGCCACAAAGCTGGCGTCGGTGGGTTCTACCTGCCCCTCCAGAAGGTACAGCGGCACGTTTTTAGGAGTTTTTTTTGTAACGCCGAGATCTTCTGTGATGGTCAGGCCGATTTTGTCGGCAAATTTGATGATTCTTTGGCGGACCGATTCATTGTAGGCGCCGGGGTAATGCGCATCGACGCCGATGACGACGGTGTTGCCCACCTCTTTCACGATGTTCCAAAAGTCTGTGTAGCAGGCGCGCGTCTCCATGTTGTTCACGTAGCCGTGGTTGAGCTCCAGGGCAACGCCTTTTTCTTTGGCTTTTTTGCACATTTGCTTAACCAGGGCTTGCATCTCCGGCGTAAAGCTCTGCACGTTGCCGTAACCCTTGACGAAAAATATCTCAGGGTGAGCCATCACCGTGAACAGGCCTGAGTCCAGAGCCTCCAGGGCGGCAGTCACATAATTCCGCACGTTTTCAAGTTCATGTTCGGCATCTTCAATCTGCGTGATAAAGCGGTTACTGTCCGTATCGAATTTCTGCCAGTGATTACCGAAAGTCAAGTAATCCACCAGGCTGTTGTCAATCAGGTAACGGTAATAATCCTCAAACAGCCCGCCCATGGCCCATTCGGCTTCATAGCCAAGCACGATATCGATCTGACCTTCGTATTTCTCCTGCAGCGCACGGATCGCACGGTAGTATTCCTTTGACTGCCAATAGGTACCGCGGACGCTGTTTTCGTAGGTTATCCAGGGCAGCATCACGTGATCGGAGAAACCCATGACCGTAAAATCGTTGTTGATCGCGGCCTGCACGTATTGTTCATCCGTGGAGTCTCCCGCGTGATTACAGCGGTAGGTATGACCGTGATAATTGACCTTGGAAGTCTTGACAAATTCACCGGTATAGATGGTGATTGCTTTTAAATAGGATTGTTTTCCAGACACGGTAGCCTTCAATTTGACAGCGACCTCCCCGTTGAGATTGTCGGCGCTGAAGGTATACGAATTGACGGTATTGGACAGCGGTACGTCGGTACCGACATCCACGCCGCCCACGCTGACAGACAGGGTAGTGTCGCTACCGCCCCCCATGCCGGCGTCAATGACAATGCGGGTAATGTCCACACCGGTAATCGAAGTTTTGACCACCAGCTCCTGGGGATCATTATCGGCTACGGCAAAACGCGCGCCCCGGCCGGAGCTACCAGTTTCGATCGAGCCGTTGCCGGCCATGCTGAAATTCCAGGTAAGGCTGCCCAGCGTATTGTCTCCCTCCGTTGGCACTGTGCTGAGTAGGTGCTCATAGTAAACGGAGGGGCTTGCCGTTACCGGCAGAAAGCCGGCTGGCAGAATAGTCAATGCCATCATCATCACCAACCATACTGACAGAATACGCTTGATGGAATGCTTCATCGTGTTCTCCCTCTTCTCATTGATTTAAACAATAGTTTTATTCCATAATTTTATGTTTATTTATATAATTTGTCAATGGCATTATGGAATAAGATACTCGGAAGCGTCTTCTATGGTTTTCAGCGAGGTCGGCTCCATGTTATCGGCGATACCGACAATCCCCTTGCCGTTGTCCCGAACTGCTTTCTCTATGAGGTAAGTATCAGCCTAGCGATTGGCCACTGTCTTGATATCCGCCAAAAGGTGGACTATAATCCCAGACAAAAACAAACGTTCTCATTGTATGGGCGGGTTTAGCTGATTTGGCCGTGAGGAAAAACCGGCTGAAATTTAAGAAAAGAGGATGCTGCCGATTGGGAATCGCAGAAGAAGCCAGGCAACCCCCTGTCTCGTTATGAACGGCGCAAGGAACTTACTTACGAGGAGCAGATGCAGTACCAGATTGAGCTGCTCAAACGGGAACTGCTTTAAAAGGAGGCAGAGGTTCTTCGGCTAAAAAAACTGAACGCACGAAAGGAGGTCGATGCCCGAAGAAAGTAATTCAACAGATGTATGCCGAGATTCAGCAGCAAGCAGACAAACATTCCATTTCAGAATTGTGCGCCGTGTATGGGGTCTCCCGAAGCGGCTATTACAAATAAAAAAAATAGCCATAGCGGAGAAAGACGGCCCCGGTATGCCCATTGGGCAAACCGGGGCCACTTAACAGGCTGTTTTGTATCGTCAGCTAAGCCGGACAATCGAGACGGTTCCCTGCGGGGAGGAAGCGGTCAGAGAGGCGTTGAAAAGAAAATCCAGTGTGACCGCAGCGGTAGCATTGATAATGAAGCTGGCCGACACGCCCGGCGTCAGAGAACTGAGGGTACTGGAGGATGTGGTTGCCAGCGCCGTCTGGGCGGTTCCGTTGATCCGTGGGGTTACGCCGATATAGCCGGCGATGGTCACGGTGGCGCTGAGGATATACATGATTTGATAGACGCGCCCGGCCGTCAGTTGGAAGGAGGTCGTAGTGGGCGCGGAGATACCCGACCCGTTATTGAATACCGGGGTAAAAGCAATGGCGGTATTATTGGTCAGTGAGGGGGAGGATACGTTGTAACGGGCATTGTTTTGGGTGGGGTTTTCCCCTGTAGGTCCGGTGGGCCCGGTAGGCCCAGTCGCACCGGTGGGTCCGGTGGCTCCCGCCGCGCCGGTGGGTCCGGTAGGGCCTGCTGCACCGGTAGGCCCGGTGGCGCCGTTCGCGCCGGTAGCCCCGGCGGCTCCGGTGGGTCCCGTCGCGCCGTTTGCGCCTGTCAGTCCCGCAGCGCCTGTCGGCCCGGTAGGTCCGACGGCTCCATTAGCCCCGGTGGGCCCCACCGCGCCGGTGGGCCCGGTGGCTCCATTCGCGCCGGTAGGCCCGACAGCGCCTGTCGGCCCGGTTGCCCCGACAGCTCCGGCAGTACCGGCGGCTCCTGTAGGCCCAGTGGGGCCCGTCGCACCATTCGGGCCGGTTGCCCCTGTGGGACCGGTAGGGCCATCAGCGCCATCGGCTCCTGTTGCCCCGTTGGCTCCCGTCGGGCCAGTCGCGCCGTCGGCTCCCGTAGCCCCTGTAACGCCGGTGGGCCCGGTGGGCCCGGCCGTGCCGTCGGCCCCGGTAGCTCCGGCAGGTCCGGTGGGGCCGTCGGCCCCATCGGCCCCGGTCGGCCCGGTCGGCCCGGTGGGGCCATTCGCGCCGGCATCACCGGTGGCTCCCGCTGGCCCGGTGGCTCCGGTGGGGCCCGCTGCCCCGTCAGGGCCGGTGGCCCCGGTGGGACCGGTGGGGCCATCCGCCCCGTCGGCGCCGGTATTGCCGGTCGCCCCGGTGGGACCCACTGCCCCGTCGGCACCGGTATTACCGGTCGCCCCCGTGGGTCCGGTGGCTCCTGCAGCGCCATCCGCACCGGTGACTCCGGTGCTGCCGGTAGGTCCCGCGGGGCCGTCGGCACCGGTGGGCCCTATAGGACCCTGAGGTCCTGTGACTCCTGTGGCTCCGTCGGCGCCTGTCGGCCCGCCAGAACCTGTGGGTCCAGTGATTCCATCGGCCCCGGTCGGCCCGGTGGCGCCGGTGGGCCCGGTAGCTCCTGTAGCGCCGTTGGCTCCGGTAGGTCCTTCTGATCCTGTGGGGCCGGTACTGCCGTTTGCGCCGGTGGCCCCCGTGGCCCCTGTGGGGCCGGTATTACCGTCTGCGCCGGTGGGCCCGGTGTTTCCAGTGGCACCGGTAGAACCCGTGACCCCGTTTGCGCCGGTCGCGCCGGTATTGCCGGTGGGCCCGGCAGCACCGTCAGCACCGGTTGGACCGATCGCCCCAGTAGGGCCGGTGGCGCCATTGGCACCGGTTACACCGGCATTGCCCCGCGGCCCGGTATTGCCGGTTGCTCCGTTGGATCCCGTCGCACCGATGGGCCCGGTAGGACCGGTGTTGCCGTTGGCCCCGGTTGGCCCTATCGCCCCAGTAGGGCCGGTGGCACCATTGGCCCCGGTAACGCCGGTAATGCCCCGCGGCCCGGTTCCGCCGGTCGCCCCGTTCGCGCCGGTGGCGCCTGTTGGCCCTGTAGGGCCGGTGGTACCGTTGGCCCCGGTCGGCCCTATCGCCCCAGTGGGGCCGGTGGTGCCGTTGGCCCCGGTAACACCGGTAATGCCCCGCGGCCCGGTTCCGCCAGTCGCCCCGTTCGCACCGGTGGCGCCTGTTGGCCCTGTTGGGCCGGTGATTCCATTGGCGCCGGTTGCTCCCGTGGCACCAGTTGGTCCGGCGTAGCCGTCGGCACCTGTTGGGCCTGTCGGTCCGGTTGGTCCCGTCGGTCCCGTTGGCCCTGTTGGGCCTGTTGGGCCGGGGGTATCCTGTAACAAATCGAAATGGTTATCGTCCATCTTGACAGCTCCTATGCATATGAGGTTGGGAATGACAGATACAGCCGAAAAAAGGCAAGACTGTCCCATTCAATATATGCACAGCACCTGACACAGGTACGAGATAAATCGACGTTAACCTCCATAAAAGCAGGCCGCTCGAAAAACGCGGCCTGCTGATGGCGGCTGGGTTATTGCCGGCGGTGTTTTTCTCCGCTGCCACCAGAAGGATCAGGGAAGTGATGAGGAGCAGGGAAACGCAGACGATCAGGGTGTCCACGCTCTCACTGGTGGAGGGAGCCGCGGTGTTTTCCCCTGTGGTGCCGGCCGCGGACGTCTCGGTAACAACGGGATTGGATACCTGCGTCTCAGTGGTCCGGGTTGTGGCGCCATCCGGCTGCGTCGTATCCGGTGCGGTGACGGTTGGCTCCGCCTGCTTATCTACCGCGATGGCGAAGGGGGAAAGGAAATACCCCGTGACGACACCTTGCGATCGGTCAACAGGATACCGTCCTTGCTGACTATTGTTCGCGTTGCATTGTACTCCTTTCCCATACAAATCCAAACGATTTCCATTAAAGGCCCGCTGCAGAAAGAAGAGGCCGCGAAACACCGTTTCGCGGCCTCTTCGGGGATGATGACGTTATGATTGGTTCCGTTCTCCGCGGTGGCGGAACGCGGCCGCCATAAAGGCCGCCAGTCCCTCCGCCCGCCGGTCGATGTTCCGGCGGAACCGGTCGTCCGTCCGATACATGTCGCCCAGCCCGGCGAGGATTTCGTCGGTGCAGGGATAAAACCGGGCGGTGATCACCGCCTGCCAGCGGGCGGCCAAAGCCTGCGCCTCTTTCCCGGCGGGGTCGCCGTCCATGACCGAGACGAAACCCTGATAGATTTCCTCCATCTCCCGGTGGATTTCCTCCCAGTCGCCGTCGGTATAACCGGCGGTTTTTTTCTGACTCTCGGCATAGGCGTCGGTACCGCTCCATCTCTCTTTGACTTCGGCGGCGTAAGTTTTCTGCGCCTCTTCAATAGCGCTTTTATCGAACTCGATAAAGCTCATGGTGTTTTCTCCTTCCAGTGTGTGATCCACCAGGCGGATGAGCCCTTCCAGCCGGTCGCGCTTCATGAGTAGCAGCTTCCGGTGAGAGAGCAGGGCCCGGCGGGCGTCAAAGGCGGGATCGTCCAGAAAGGTGCGGATGTCGCCCAGGGAAAACTCCAGTTCGCGGAAAAACAGTATCTGCTGCAGACGGGCAAGTTCGGCGTCGCCGTACAGGCGGTAGCCCGCACCAGTGGTTGCGGCGGGGGACAGCAGGCCGATCTCGTCGTAGTAATGCAGGGTGCGCACGCTGATTCCGCTGAGTAGAGCGACTTCGTTGACCGTTTTCATCCGGCATCTCTCCTTTGCACTGTCAGCTTACACTATGACGCTGCGTGAGGGTCAAGGGGTTTGAAAAAATTTTTTCCGTATTGTCCGCATTGCACTTCTTGTCGTGTTTCGCTACAATAGGGGGGAAAGGGGTGGAGCCATGCTGGCGATTCTGTCACCGGCAAAGAATATGAAACCCGCTTCCCCTGCGGGGGTGGCGGTCACCCGGCCCCTTTTTGGGGATCGGGCCGATTATCTGGCGGAGCAGCTGAAGGCCTGCGAGCCCTGGCAGCTGGAAAGCCTGATGAAAATAAGCCCCGCCCTCGCCCTGCGGGCCTGTCTCGATTATCAGGGATTTGAAGCGGGAGGGGCGGGGACCCCCTCCCTGGCCACCTATCAAGGGCTGGCCTTCCGCTATTTGGGTGCGGAGGAGCTGGAGCCGGCGGATTATGCGTTCGGCGGGGACCACCTGCGCATTCTCAGCGCGCTGTACGGCCTGTTGCGCCCTGCCGACGGCATCCAGCCCTACCGGCTGGAAATGCAGTGCCGGATTAAAATCGAGGGACGGGACCTGTACGCTTTCTGGGGGGACCGCCTGTACCGCGAATTGTTCCGGGCAGGGGAGCCGGTAGTGAACCTGGCCTCGGCGGAATATGCCCGGACGGTCACGCCCTATCTGCGGCCGGCAGACCGTCTGATTACCTGCCGGTTCCTGACCATGAGGCGCGGCAGGCTTATCATGCCCGCCACCGGCGCCAAAATGGCGCGGGGACGGATGGCCCGGTGGATATTGCAGCGGCGGCTGGATACTCCGGAAGAGCTGAAGGCCTTCGACTGGGAGGGCTACACTTATTGCGGCGAACGGTCCGACGATATGACCTATACCTATATACAAAAATAAGAAAATAAAGGAGGAAACCATATGCTGACACAGGGAATGAGAGCGCCGGATTTTACCCTGCCCGACAAGGAGGGGAGACTGGTCAGCCTGTCCGATTTTCGGGGGAAGACAGTGGTGCTGTACTTCTATCCCAAGGATAACACGCCGGGCTGCACCCGGCAAGCCTGCGCCTTCCGGGACGCGTACGATGAGTTTCTGGCGCGGGGCGCCGTTGTGATCGGCGTCAGCCGGGACGGCGCGGTTTCTCATCGAAATTTTGCCGACAGGCACGGCCTGCCTTTTTACCTGCTGTCCGATCCGGAACGGACGGTGCTGGAGGCCTACGGCGTGTGGCAGGAGAAAAAGCTGTACGGCAAGATCGGTATGGGGGTGGCGCGCACCACCTTTATCATCGGGGGCGACGGGACCGTCCGCCGGGTATTCGAAAAGGTGAAACCGGACCAGAACGCTGCCGAAGTCCTCGCCTGCCTGAACGATGAAAACTGAACCGGGTGCAGCTTCCTGGAACCCGTGGCACGGCTGCCGTAAGCTGAGCGCGGGCTGTGCCCATTGCTACGTCTACCGAATGGATGAAAAACACGACCGGGACGGCTCGGCCGTGTACCGCACCGGGTCCTTCAGCCTGCCGGTGCGGCGGAACCGGGCGGGTGATTATAAGATTCCGCCGGGGACTCTGGTCTATACCTGCTTTACCTCCGATTTCCTGTTGGAGGACGCCGACCCGTGGAGGCCGGAGGCCTGGCACATGATCAGGGAGCGGGACGATCTCGCCTTCCTGTTTGTCACCAAACGGATCGACCGGCTGTTCGACTGCCTGCCGGCAGATTGGGGAGACGGGTACGAAAATGTCCATATCGGCTGCACGGTGGAGAATCAGGACCGCGCAGCTTACCGCCTGCCCCTCTTTTTGGCGGCCCCCATCCGGCACAAAAGCCTCATCTGCGAACCCCTGCTGGAGCGGCTCGACCTATCCCCCTGGCTCGGACCGTGGGTGGAACAGCTGGTGGCTGGGGGGGAATCGGGAAATGAGGCGCGGGTGTGCGACTTTGATTGGGTGTTGGACCTGCGCCGCCAGTGTGTGGAGCGGGGCGTCGCCTTTCATTTTAAGCAGACGGGAGCCCGCTTCCGAAAGGATGGGCGGCTGTACCGTATCCGGCGGGAGCAGCAGCATCCCCAGGCCCGCCGGGCAAAGATCGAGTGGGGACCGACTTCGGCAGCGGCGGCCCCGCCGTCTCCCGCACAAAGCAACTTGTGGGAAGATACGTAAACAGGAGTCCCCCCGTGGGGGACTCCTGTTTACCTTTATATCAGCAGGATCACAGGTATTGTCGTGTTAGCAATCATCCGCGTATAGAGATTGACGACTCGGCCGAATAGTGATATATTTATAACATAAGTTAAAAATATATCACATGTAGACGTCGCTATGAAAAACCTATGAATCAATCTGAGAGTCTGGATGTTCTTAAAGATCGTTCCCGCCCTATTTTTCATCCTCTATTATAGGATGTGTACAAGAAGCGATTTTCAGCCGTTTTACCGCTATATCCAGTCGGTCATTTTTATCATTACAGGATTAACCGTGGGCTTTCAGTTGGGTTATGCGAAGTACAGGGATATTTTTGATGAATTCGCTAAAGAAAATTTAAAAAGGGCGGATTCCCTTTGCCTGAAAGCCGCCTTTGTTTTCATGATCATCCTGGCGGTTATTTGCATACTCCCTGATTTCTCCGGCAAAATTGCCGGTTATTACATCGTGATCAGTATTTTTTTACTTTCTGTTTTGAGAGCGGTTATCTTTTATCAACAGGATAAGAAAGGAATATAAGCGCCTATGCTAAAAACGAGGATAAAAGAATATAGGGAACGAGCGGGATTGAAGCAGAGCGAACTGGCGGAATTGGTGCATGCCAGGAGGGAAACGATCGTCCACCTGGAAAGCGGGAAATACAATCCATCCTTAAAGCTGGCCATGGATGTAGCGGGTGTGTTCCATGTGACAGTAGAGGAACTTTTCAGCTTTTGCGAAGAGGGACCCCAGGGACTTTAAGTAAAAAACCTAGAGCAGGGAGAAGTGCTGAAGATGTGCACTTCTCCCTGTTGATTTGCGGCCAAACAATTTGTTACAAAATAAAAGCCCCACCCCCACATTGACATCGCAGGACATCTGTGATAGGATGGAACAAACTGTTTCTATAATTGTGTTTATTGTAAACTTTCACAAATATACTATAGCACAAATGAATCCGGCTGTCAACCCCATATTTCAAAAAAGGAGGCCTGCCCTGTGAAACAATCTCTGCTCAGCACGCTATTTGGTGAGCGGCCCTTCCCGGCAAACGACCTGCTGACCCAGACAGCGGTGGACCGGCTGCTCCGCCTCAACGACCGAACGGAGGAATACGGTATGGTCCTGACCCCCGCCGACGCGCGGGAGCTGGTGGAGACCCGAGGTCACGCGCTGAAGGAGACCGGGCGCATCGAGATCGGCAGCGGCATCCTGGAACGGCTGATAGCGATTTTCAGCGATTCGCCGTATTTGTGGCAGGCGAACTACGCCGCCTCCCTCCACCGGATGACCGAGGATTTTTATCGTCTGAAAAACGAACTACCCGATACGGTGGGGGACGACGAGCTGCTATGCGAGCTCAAATACAGCTTCGATCAGCGCTGCCGGGGGTCCTTCGAGCTGCTGGAGGGGGTGGAATTCGATCGGATGTCCCGCAATGTGCGGCAGGGCCGTTCCTATCGGGAGGGACGGGAGATCGAAACCGACCTGTACTATGTCCAATGCGATGGGGATGAGGAGGATGATGACTGATGGTTGACGAGAAGAAACAGGCCCTTGCCCGCCGGGGGGGAAGGGGAGGGGCCTTGGCTGCCGCGGCGGACGAAGAGGAAGCGCGCCGTCAGCTGATGGATCTGCTGGCCCGGCGAGTGCTGCGCTATACCGGCGGTAAAAGCCGGTCGGTCCGGGTAGAGACGGCACAGGAGTTGTTGTGCTCCATCGCCGCCTGTATCGAGCGGGTATACGACCGCTTCCCCACGCGGGAGGAGGGGCGGCGCCGGCTGGCGGCGGCCGGCATGGCCGAGCTTTTCGACGCGGGGCTGACACTGCTGAAGGACGACCGGGAAAAGGCGCGAAAGCTGCTGGACGCGATCCGGGAGAAGCGTCCGCCGGCGGAGACCCAGCTCCTCACCTGCGCGCTGGATGAGGAGCTGCCCCAGTTCGTGGAGGGATATGACCCCGAGTTCGGCGCCCATCGGATGTGCAACTGCCTGTGCTATCCTCTCGCCTGTGAGGAGAAGGAGGCGGAGACCCTGCCCGAATTCCTTCTGTATCTCGAAACGCTGCGCCGGGAGAACGCATACTGCTCCCGCTACCCTGCGGAGGAGCTGCGGGACGCGATGGGCGCCGCTTGCCGTGCCATGGGAGATTATACCGGTGAGGAAACCGAGCTCGGTGAAAACCTGTTCCGCCTGGTTTTTGGCCAGGCGCTGCTGGTGGCGCTGGCCGGTGGTGAAGACGGCAGCCTGACCCTTCCGGTTCTCATTGCCCTTCGCCTTCAGCGTCTGCTGGCGTCCCTCGCCCCCTCCCGGCGGGAAGAGCTGTTCCGTCTGTCCGCCTGCCGCCTGTCCGAACGGGAGGCGGAGCCGCTGCGGGACTATATGCGGCGGACGGCGGAGGGGCTGGGGGTGGAGTTTTCTCGCCTGGCCGATACCGGTTCCCTGGCGGCCCGCTTATCCGGTAAAACGGAGGAAGCCGCTGCCCCGGCCTTCCAGCAGGGCGGTCGTCTGCCCGACCGCCTGTTCCGCACTCTGCGGGAGCGGGTGCTGGCGGCGGACGATCCGTTGGTTAAAGCCCGCTTGGTAACCGAAGGGGTCGCCTGCCTGGACGACCTGATCGACCTGCTGGCCGCCGACTGCCTGTTTGACGGGGAATTCGAAGCCGTCTACTCCCAGCTGGACCCGGCGTCCCTCGCGCTGCTGACGCTGCGGGCGGAGAACGAGACGCAGGACGGCGAGGACTGGCGGAAGGCTCTTCATCAGTATTATAATAGGAAAGAAAACGCCGGACGCCGCGGGGAAACCGACGAATGGATCGCGGCGCTGACGGGAAAACCGGTACGGCAGGATCGGTAAAAATGTTTGAAAAAACCTCTTGACTCTCCCGCTGGGGGAGGCATTATCCTGTTTGCAGACGGGAGATCGACCGGATCTTCCGCGAAAGGAGCGGACGGTATGTACAGGATCGGCGAATTTTCCAAAATGGCGAAAACCACCATCAAAACGCTGCGGTATTACGATGGGGAGGGCCTGCTGTCCCCGGCCCGCGTGGACGAGGAAACCGGCTATCGCTATTACACGACCGGGCAGCTGATCCGTCTGTCGCGTATCACGGCCCTTCGCCAGGCGGGGTTGTCGGTAGGTGAGGTCGCCTCAATCCTGTCCGGACAGGATCGGGGAGAGCTGCTGCGCCGGCGACAGACCGAGACGGAGGAGGAGCTGAAGGAAACGGCGTCCCGCCTGTCCCGTATCCGCCATCTGCTCGCACGAACAAAGGAGGATTTTTTCATGGAGTATCAGGCGATTATCAAAGAGCTGCCCGCGTGTACGGTGTTTTATAAGCAGGGGGTCGTCCCCACCTTCGCCGACTACACCGCGTTCATCCTGAAGGCGGGGGAGGAATGCCGAGAAGCCAACCCCCACCTGAAGTGCGTCGAGCCGAGTTACTGTTACACCACCTATCTGGATCCCGAATTCCGCCAGCACGACATCGGGGTGGAATACGCCCAGGCCGTCACCGCCCGGGGCAAAGAGACCGATACCATCCATTTCAAGGATATTGAAAAGACCCAGGCGGTCTGCGTGTATCATCGGGGTCGGTACGAGTCGCTGGGCGAGGCTTATGCCTTCGCCTTCAATTGGATGGAGGAAAATGGATACGAGGCCACCGGCAGCGCCCGCGAGCAGTATATCGACGGGGTATGGAATAAGGAGAGCCAGGAGGATTTTCTCACCGAAATCCAGATTCCCGCCCGGCGAAACTAGCCGGCAGAGGACAAAAGACGTCCGCGGAGCTTTTCCCGCGGACGTCTTTTTCTAATATATGACACACACCTGTCAACTTATCGGCAGTATACTATATTCACACAGGAAAGGAAGGATGTCTCATGAACGACAAGCTGGATTTTAAAAAACAGTATAAAGACCTATATCAGCCAGGAACGACCCCGTCCCTGATCGAGATACCGCCGATTCCCTACCTGATGGTGGACGGGGTGGGCGCGCCGGAAGGCGAAGCCTACGGACAGGCGCTGGAAATGCTGTACGCCGTCACCTTCACCATCAAGATGAGCAAGATGAACGGCACGCAGCCCGCCGGTTATGTGGAGTATGTGGTGCCGCCGCTGGAAGGGCTGTGGGACTGCGGGGCCGCCGGGTTCGACGCGGAAAACCGGGAAAACTGGCGCTGGACCTCCCTGCTGCGCCAGCCGGACTTCGTCACCGGCGAGGTATTCGGCTGGGCCGTCGATATCGCAGCGAAAAAGAAGCCGGGACTGCCCTTCGACCGCGTCCGGCTGGAAACCTACGACGAGGGGCTGTGCGTCCAGCAGCTGCACGTGGGGCCCTACAGCACCGAGCAGGAGACCATCGATCAGATCGGCCTGTTCATCAGGGACAACGGACTGACCGACCAGTGCGGGACTGAGCGCCGTCATCACGAAGTCTATCTATCCGACCCCCGGCGCACTAAACCCGAACGGCTGCGCACCATACTGCGCCATCCGGTGGCCCGCGGCTGAGGATAGACATGTTCTCCCCGTCCGCCGGCGAAATTCCTTTCGCCGGCGGGCTTTGTTGTGAAAGAACGGTTGCCAACCCCCTTGTTTTGGGTCTACAATAGAGACGACGACCGCGATAAAAGGCAAGGAGGTAAACCGATGAAATCCTATCGGAAAGAGCTGTTTTTTCATCTGCCCACCCGCCGAGGGCTGGTCAATATCACGCCGCAGGTGGAGCAGGCCCTGCGGGAGAGCGGGATACAGGAGGGGCTGGCGCTCATCAACGCCATGAACATCACGGCCAGCGTCTTCATCAACGACGACGAGGGGGGCCTCCATCAGGACTTCGAGACCTGGCTGGAGGGCCTGGCGCCGGAGAAACCCTACAGCCGGTATCATCACAACGGGTACGAGGACAACGCCGACGCCCATCTCAAGCGCACCGTCATGGGACGGGAGACGGTGGTGGCCGTCACCGGGGGGCGGCTGGACTTCGGTACCTGGGAGCAGATTTTTTACTACGAATTCGACGGCAGGCGGGACAAGCACGCCCTGATCAAGATCATCGGCGAATAGGAGGAAGGATCATGAAAGAAGTGGCGGCGGTTATTCTGCGCCGCGGGGAGCGCATTCTGATATGCCGGCGGGGCGCGGGCGGCTCCTGCGCCGAACTGTGGGAATTTCCCGGCGGTAAGCGGGAACCGGGGGAAACGCTGGAGCAGTGCGCCGTCCGAGAATGCCGGGAGGAGCTGGGAATCACCGTCTCCCTGCAGGGGGAGCGGTGGCGGACGGTCCACGCCTATCCCGACGGCGAAGTGTCCCTCACCTTCTACGACGCCGCTGTCGAACAGGGAGAACCGAAGCCTCTGATACATCGGGAGATGGTCTGGGCGCTGCCGGAGGAGCTGACGGGGTACGATTTTTGTCCCGCCGACGCCCCGCTGATCCGGCTGCTGGCGAAGGGGGAAAAGGCATGACCCCTGTCACCGAACGGCTGGAGGCCGGAGGCTGCCGCGTGTCGATTGCCCTTCCCCCCGCCTATGGCGCGTCGGAAAAGCGGTATCCGCTGGTAGTGTCGAACGACGGCGATTATCTGGAGGAACGGCTGGAAAAGCTCTGGCCGAAGCTGTGGAGGGACGGCGGCGGGCAATTTGTGCTGGCCGCGGTCACGCCGCGAAATCGCGGTGATGACTATACTCCCTGGTCCGCTCCCGGTTTGGCGGAGAACGAACCGCCCTTCGGCGGCAGGGGAGCGGACTACCTCGCCTTTCTCACCGACGCGCTGCTTCCCCTGCTAAGGGGACGATACCGCCTGCATCCCGACGGGGACTATACCGGCCTGATGGGCTATTCCCTCGGCGGCCTCCACGCCCTGTACGCCCTGTATCGCACCCGCGCGTTCGGCTGTGTGGCCAGCCTGTCCGGCTCGCTGTGGTACGATGGCTTCGTATCCTTTATGGAAGAACACCGGCCGTTGAGGCAAGAGGCAAAAATCTATCTATCCCTCGGCCAGTCGGAGAAAAAGGTGCGCCAGCCCCGGATGGCGAGAGGAGCCGAATGCACCGCCCGCGCCGCGTGGCTGTTGAAGGAGCAGACAGGGACGGAGCCGGTGATACGGTGGCACCCTGGCGGCCATTTTTCCGGGATACCCGAGCGGTTTCTGGCGGCGCTGCGCTGGTTTTCCGACGGTTGGAAAACCGTCGACGGTTGGGAAGCGGACGGCGAGGACTTGCGCTGAACCGTCGGGCATGCTACCATACACACAAACAAAATCGAGGGAGGAATATCCATGCCGTATATCGGTACCAAGGTCAATGTTCCGTTGAATCAACAGCGGGAACGGTCGATACAGGCGAAGCTGGACGAGGCCATCGCTCTGCTGCCGGGAAAAAGCGCGCGCTGGCTGATGACGTCCTTCGAGGACAGCGTCCGCCTGCATTTTCAGGGGGACAGTGTCTCTCCCGCCGCTTTTGTGGAGGTGAAGGTGTTCGGCAGCTCCGATCGGGCCTCCTACGAAAAGCTCACCGCCGCCGTCACGACGATCCTGGGGGAGGAACTGGGTATCGCCCCCGAACGGGTATACGTTGCCTATGGGGAGACGGATAACTGGGGCTGGAACGGCGGCAATTTCTGATAAGCCGCTTGTCGGCATCTGACCCGGCCGCGGGCATGTGATGGGACGCGGTATTCGGAGTCTCTTTACTGCGTTATGATTGTTGAGCCCTTGTTATCTTTAAGCAACAATCTCGCATTTGCTCCAAATTTTCAGCGATGTAATCACATAGTAAGGGTGGGTAGTTCCCTCCATGGTATAATCCGTCTCTGTTGTTAAAATAAATGGTGTGCATACCAAGCTGGCGTGGGGCCTGAAAATCTTTTGCCGCATTATCGCCTATGTATACCATTTCACGAAATGGCATCTGCCATTTCGTTTGCATGATTCTGAACGAAATATCATTCGGTTTACGAAATGCGACGCCACCAAGTTCGTCTGTAACAATAATGTCATCTACAAGTTTCGATAATCCCAGCGCCTTGATTTTTGCCCTTTGACCCAAAGGTCGTCCATCGGTAATTATGCCTGTTCTAATGCCGTTGTCTCTCATTGATTTGAGCAAGTTTGACATCCCATCATACAGCTTTATATTTGGAAAATGCTCCCGATACGTTTTTAAGCATATATCCTTCTCGTCCTGCCGCCCAATCTCAGCAAGCATTTCTTCAATAGCAAGCTTTCCGGAAAGAAAATAACGCCACATTTTTTCCGTGTATTCCGAATCTCCCAGATAATTTGCAACAGCAGAAAAACCGGATAAGACGTATTCCTTTTCAGGATACAGCGTATCGTCCAAATCAAATACAGCACCGCATATTTTGGCGTTCCTTCCTTTATTGGTACAAATACTTTGGTCAAATCTACTGAAAACAGCGCCATCTGCTATTAACTTTGGAGATTGCCTTGCCACATTTTCACCAGATAAAAGCCGGAAAATTGATTCGGCTGATTTAGCACCAGCCTTCATGGACAGCGGAGCACCGCCGCCATATCGGGGGTTAATTTCAATGTAATAGTCAATATTGTCGCTGCTATTGCGAATAAGCTGGGCAGTCAAAGGGCCACACGGCTTAAATCTGCTGATCAGTTTTTCGACTTCCTCAATTATGGTTTTGTCCATGCAAATTCTAGTTTTTAGAACTTCACCAGCTCTAACTGCCATTCTCTCTCTAGGCACGATGCTGACAACGTTTCCATCAAAATCACAGAATACGTCAACAGTGAACTCTGTCCCGCTCACAAATGGTTGAATAATGTAATCCTTAATTTGAGACGCATGGAACGCCAACTCATTAGCGTTTTCAACTTTGTAGGCGTCAATGCTGCTGCTTCCGTTCTTTGGTTTGATAAAGGCAGGATATCCGCCATTGTATTTTGTATAGTCGTTAACCGGAATTGGCGCATGAAGTCCGCAATCCACGAAAAACTGAGATGTATAATTCTTATCCCTGCAAATACGTACCATTTCTGGACGGCTAATTAACACTCTGCTCCCAATATCTGCAAAAGCCGCTGCATGATCCGCTAAAACCTGAAGGTCTGTATCAATTGTGGGAATAACAATACTAATTTGCTCTTTCCTGCAAATGTCAAGCAATTGAGGTATGTAGTCTGCATCCCACATGGCGCATATTTTTTCAATCTGGTCGCAATATGCCAGTGCCGGTGCAGTGTCCACAATATCTACACCATAGATCTTAAGAGTTTTACCCAAAACAGATGCAGCATTGCGAAATGCCTGTATTAACTCAACGCGCTTTCCAACCGCCGTAAACAAAACACGAATATCGTCCATAATTTTCCACACACTCTCTTATATCGCCTGCTCATTTCCGCCATGAAAGAGAGGCATTATCCTTTTCTTGCGAGTAATAAAATTTGTGACCAAAGAGCGTTATAAATGCTCCGTCACTTCCGGAATATTCCGCTGCTCTTAATTTATTTTCAATATCTTCTTTCTTGTCGTTAGTGAGATCAATTTCAAATAGTTCCTCCATTTCTTTTCGCGTAAATGGTTTACGCGCCCAAGCTTCATCTGACACAGGCAATGGCTTGTTGCAGGAAATACATGATAAGATTTTTTCAAAACAATACAGTAGATGATTCATTGATTTTAACTTCAAGGTTTCAACAGTCTCAAAAGGCGATATGTCAAAATACGATGTCATAATAATTTTGCCCGTATCTACTGTTTCCTCCATGTGGTGAACGGTAACGCCATATTTTTTGCTATTTTCGTAAAGAGCAAAATTGTAGCAACCTGTTCCCGGATAATCAGGGGAACCCGGATGAAAATTTATCGCCGCCTTTTTTGCAGAGGCCAAAACAGATTTAGGTATAATCCATGGTGAAACAAACGATATAATATATTCCGGCTGATACCAATGCAGTCCATCATCCAGTTTATCTCCTGCGTTGCCTCGAATAGACACGACCTCGCCATTCTTGAAATTACTTTTCATAATCGCTTCTGCATAGTCACAGAAAACATTTCGTTTCTTTGAGAATAAAAGAATTTTTATGTCATCCATCTATCTCTCTCCCTTATGCTTATAAAAGTGTACTTTTCTGTAAGGAAAATCCACATTGTTTGTCATTCGCCAGAGAACGTAAAATTTCGTCAAAACAGTATGGCAATCTCTGCCACGCTGTGCTATACTTATATTATTTAGTAAGTTGGAGCGATTTACAGAAAAGTACACTTTTCTGTAAAAACGCCCTCTTTACATTAACTTGGCCTTTTCGTAAATCTCCGCCCAGTAGCGGAAGGTGGCAAGAGGCATCCCGCACTCCTTCGCCGCCGCTGTCCCGGTGATTTTTCCGGCCTTCCACCGCTGGTATGCGCTGTGGTAGTTCTCCGGCAATGGCCGAGGCGGTCGGCCAAAGCGTACCCCTCTGGCCTTTGCCGCCGCTATGCCCTCGGCCTGCCGCTGTCGGATGTTGGTGCGCTCGTTTTCTGCTACAAAGGACAGCACTTGCAGAACAATGTCGGATAGGAATGTCCCCATCAAATCCTTGCCTCTCCGGGTGTCCAGCAGGGGCATATCCAGCACGATAATGTCAACGCCTTTTTCTTTGGTAAGTACCCGCCATTGCTCTAAAATCTCCCCGTAGTTTCTCCCCAGACGGTCAATGCTCTTGATGTAGAGCAGATCGTCTTTTTTCATTTTCCGCAGGAGTTTTTTGTACTGCGGTCGCTCGAAATCTTTGCCGGACTGCTTGTCCATGAAAATGTTTTTCTTCGGCACAGACAATTCCAGCAAGGCGATAAGCTGCCGATCCTCGTTCTGGTCTTTGCTGCTGACACGGATATATCCGTAAGTAATTCCCGCTATTTATCTCCCCTCCTTACCGCGCTGCCGCCAGATAATATCGTACCCTAACACATCGGCCAGCTCTACCGCTTCGCCATAGCGCAGACTGCCCCGCTTCAGCTTGTCAGAGAGGTTGGGGACGCTGCTGCTCCAGCCATACTCGTCAGCCAGTATCTCCACCGCCTCGCTCATAGTCATTCCCGCCCGGATGATGTAGGATTTGATTTCATTCCGATAAATGTTTTTGTTCTTCATGTTGGCCTCCTTTTGCCTGTTCACCTGTTGGTGAAACTGGTGCGCTATACTGCGTACTGCGTTCACCGATGGGCAATTTATCGTTGTTATCAGTTTCCGTTTTTCAGCGCCGCTTGTGAAGCCCTGTTCATACAGGTCAAGTTTCGGTTTCACTGTTCTGCGTGTGTTTTCGCAAAATGGGGAATATCTGCGCCGGATGGCGTACCCGCTTCGCTCTCCGGCGTATCGTTCTTTGATAGGGTTAGGCACATGAAAACAACAGATTTTTTGCTGTTTTCATTTCCTTTATCGAAATCTATGTTGACCGTATAGCCGACATGAGGATCAACGATTTAAATAAGGACATGGAGCAGATTATCCGGGACATACGGGAAGCCCACAGGACGGGCACGACAACTGCCGATGCAGCGTCCCCCGCCGCAGAAGCGCAGAGGAAACTTCAAGAGGCCATGCAGTTTGAGGGCAGCAGCAAAGAAAAGCAGGTGCGGGTGCTGTGCGGCCAGCGTGGTATCCCCCATGACAAGCTGACAAGGGAAGAATTTGTGGGGCTGATGGCCGCGCTGGAAAAATCGGACATTTTGAAAGAAACAAGAAATCCCCTCGGCAGGCAAAGTCCCTATCAGACACATGTTAAGGGAAAACGGAAGAAAAAAGCTGAACAGCGAAAAACACGCAGTATTCGGACAAAAATCCAAATACTGCGTGTTCTCTTTTCGCCAATCCGTACCGACAGTTGCCCGTAATTCAGTCATTTTTTCGGTTGCTGTTTTACGGACACTTGGCAATAGACCGCTTTTTCGTCGATTTCATCGGGGCCCTCCTATCGGGCTGGTGGGGAATACGATACCGGTCCGGCGTCGTATTTCTTCCAGCGATTCGCAGGTTTGCAGCGCCAGACGGGAGGCGAGGGCGCGGGCCTCCCGTGTGCCGGCGGGATCGTCGATCCAGCGGGAGAGGTCCCGGGCCTCCCCGCTCATCAGCTCGGGTTTGGATACGTCCCCGACCAGTTCCTCCACCGTCCCGCCGGGGGTGACCCGGCGGATGCCGGTCAGTTTGGAGATCGAATCGATGACGAGGGTTCCCTCGTCGCCGCAGATTTCGGAACCGGCAAAGCCCTGCCCCACCTTGGAATAGGTGAGGGTCACCAGTTTGTCGGGATAGTGGAACAACGCGGTCCCCCAGCCGTCACTTAGGACCGCGCCTTCCTCCGGCGGGACCGGCGGCAGAAAACCGGCTGACGCCGTAATTTTTTCCGGCCGGCCGAAGAGGTCGAGTGCGGCGTACACACAGTAGAGGCCCAGATCCATCAGACAGCCGGTAGCCAGAGAGGGATTGAAAATATTGGGCCGTTCCCCGCGAAGGTAAAGGGGGTATTTGGAGGACAGCTGGGAAAAGTCCAGCCGTGCCGACCGGATGCGGCCAAGCGCTGCTGCCGCCCGATGGAGGATGCGGCGGGCGGGGAGATGGAGCATCATGATCGCTTCCATATAGACGAGCCCTTTCTGCTCCGAAAGCGCCGTCAGTCCGCGCAGCTCCGCCGCCGTCACCGCGAGGGGCTTTTCGCACAGCACATGCTTTCCCGCCTCCAGGAACAGGCGGCTCTGGGAGGTGTGCAGGGCGTTGGGGCTGGCGATATACACCGCGTCCACGGAGGGGTCGGCGGCCATATCCGCCGGCGAGGTGTACACCCTCCCAGCGCCGTACCGGTCCGCCAGGACCCGGCCCCGTTCCCCGCTGCGGGAACAGACCGCCGCCAGCTCCCATTCGCCGGTGAGGGCGGCCCCCTGTATATAGGCTTCGGCTATCCAGCCGGTGCCCACCACGCCGTATCGCTTCATCCGTCCAGCCTCCTGTTTTAAGGGGTTCTTTTCCTGTTTTTCATCATATCATGAAAGAGGGAGGGGCGGCAAGTGGGGAAGTATCTGTGAAAAAAGTGTCAATTTCAGTATTTTCCGCTTGCGTTACCTCATAAATAATGATAACATAAATCCGGTTTGCGTTTTGCAGCTGAACCTGATAGTAAATGAGGAATACGGTATATGAAAAAAGGGAAAAAGATCACGATTCTGGGCGCGGGTAACGTCGGCGCCACCATCGCCTACACCATGACCATGGACGCGCGGGCGTCTGAGATCGTCCTGATCGACATCAATAAGGATAAGGCGAAGGGCGAGGCCATGGATATCTACCAGGGCACCTCGTTCGCCCGTTCGGTCAATATCAGCGCCGGAGATTACGAGGACGCGCGGGATTCGGATATCGTGATCGTCACGGTGGGTGCCGCCCGCAAGCCGGGCCAGTCGCGTATCGACCTGGCACAGGGCAACGTCAACATCATCCGCAGCGTCATGCCCCAGGTAGCCGCCGTGGCTCCCAAGGCGGTATACGTCGTGGTCAGCAACCCGGTGGATATCCTGACCTACGCCACCATTAAATTTACCGGCCTGCCCGAGTCGCAGGTGATCGGTTCGGGCACCACGCTGGATTCCAGCCGTCTGCGCGCCCGAATCGCCGACCATGTGGGGCTGCCGCCCCAGAACGTCCATGCCAACGTATTCGGTGAGCACGGCGATTCCGCCATGATCCCGTGGTCTCTGACTACCATTGCGGGCATGCCCATGGAAACCTACTGTGCCAGCATCTGCGAAAAGCATAACAACTGCGGCAAGATCGAGCTGAGCGAGATCGAGGACGACGTCCGCAATTCGGGTGCCAACGTCATCAAGCTGAAAGGCGCCACCTACTATGCCATCGGCATGACGGTGCGCCATATCTGTGAGAGTATCCTGCGGGACAGCGGCGCTCTCATGACCGTCTCCGGCATGGTCCGCGGCCAGTACGGCATCGACGATGTGTGCCTGAGCCTGCCCTTCGCCATCGGCTCCAACGGCATCCGCAGCTGCCTCGAGCCGCCGCTGACCGACGACGAGCGGGAGAAGCTGCTGCACAGCGCCAAGGTGCTGAAGGATACCATTTCTTCGCTGGATATTTGAACCCCTCGTATACAAACGCCGCAGGCGCCGGAAATAATGACGCCCGGGCGCAAATAAATGGAAGGATGTTAGCATATGGATTACGCAGCTGAATCGCTGAAACTTCACCGCCAGTGGAAGGGCAAGATCGAGGTCGTCTGCCGTGCACCCCTGAACGATCGGGATGACCTGTCGCTGGCCTACACCCCCGGCGTGGCCCAGCCCTGCCTTGAAATCCAGAAGGACGTAGACCTCAGCTACGACCTGACCCGCCGCGGCAACCTGGTGGCCGTGGTCACCGACGGCACCGCCGTGCTGGGCCTCGGCGATATCGGACCGGAGGCCGGCATGCCGGTCATGGAGGGCAAATGCGCCCTGTTCAAAGCCTTTGGCGATGTGGACGCCATCCCGCTGTGCGTCCGGTCCAAAGAGGTGGACGATATCGTGAACACCGTCCGCCTGCTGGCGGGCAGCTTCGGCGGCGTCAATCTGGAGGATATCTCCGCGCCCCGCTGCTTCGAGATCGAGCGTAAGCTGAAGGAATGCTGTGACATCCCGATTTTCCACGACGACCAGCACGGGACCGCCGTGGTTACCCTGGCCGCCATGCTCAACGCCCTCAAGCTCACCGGCAAGAAGCTGGAGGAAATCCGCGTCGTCACCAGCGGCGCCGGCGCGGCAGGCATCGCCATCATCCGCCTGCTCATCGCCATGGGCCTCAAGGACGTGGTGCTGTGCGACCGCATCGGCGCCATCTACGAGGGCCGCGACGGACTCAACGAGGAAAAGAAGGAAATGGCGGCCATCACCAACCGTGAGCACCGCAAAGGATCGCTCGCCGAGGTTCTCAAGGGTGCGGACGTGTTTATCGGCGTGTCGGCTCCCGGCTGTGTCACCCCCGAGATGGTGAAGAGCATGAACGAAAACCCCATCCTCTTCCCGATGGCCAACCCGGTTCCCGAGATCATGCCCGATCTGGCCAAAGAGGCGGGTGCCGCCGTGGTCGGCACCGGCCGCAGCGACTTCCCCAACCAGATCAACAACGTGCTGGCCTTCCCCGGCATTTTCCGCGGCGCCCTCGACGTGCGCGCCAGCGACATCAACGACGAGATGAAGATCGCGGCGGCCGAGGCCATCGCCTCCTTCGTCACCGACGACAAGCTGTCGGCGGAATACATCATCCCCAGCGCCCTGGACCGCCAGGTGGCGCAGGCCGTCGCCAAGGCGGTGGCAGAAGCCGCCCGCCGGACCGGCGTGGCCCGCATCTGAGTAACTGAATGAAATGCCCCTCCGACCGGTGGAAAGCCGGCCGGAGGGGCGCTTGCTGTCATGGGATACTCCCATTTTGTAAGAGGAGAATCGGTATGAGCGAATGGATAACCCCTCCGAACCATGTCCGATTTCTGGCGAAAAAACTGTTCGAGGAAGAGGGACAGCAGCTGGTGGACGGTTCCGTCGCCTGTCTCCGGCAGGGGGGCGGCGGCCCGCTCCCGAACCATACCCACGAACACAATCACCTGTTTATCGTGGTTAAAGGGAAGGCCCGGCTGGAGCTCGGCGGCGAATCGGTGCTGGTGGGCGAAAACGAATCCTGTCTGGTCAGGGGAACGGTCCCCCATTCGGTATGGAACGCCCTCGACAGCGAAACGCTTATGATCGGTCTGACCACCCGGGACAGCGATCGGTAGAAAAGCATCTGCTGGAAACGCAGCGGTATAAGATGTCCCGTCTTATGCGCTTGACAGCCGGATGATTAAGCCAACCGACTATGGGTTTCGTGAGTCTCAGCAAAAATCCCCTCCGCCGCGGCGGAGGGGATTTTTAGCGGCGGTTACACCCGGCGGGGGGAGAGGAAACGAGCGTCCTCACGGGTGACACAGCCAAACAGGAGTATCAGGACGGCGTAGCCCAGCGCGGTGATCGGCATACCGGTCAGCAGGACGGCCAGAGGGGACAGGGTTCCCCCGATCAGATAGGTCTGGACGAACCAGGTGATCGCGCCCGCCGTGGCCACGGCCAGTGCGGGCTTGATGATCCACTTGCTCCAGCGCAGATGGATGCCAGTGACCTTGAGCAGGCGGCGCAGGTTGAGCACCGAGGTGAGGATGTTGCTCAATATCATCACGTACAGGAATCCCTGTATACCCTGCACCGGCACCAATACCAGAATCAGCGTGATGCGCAGGGCGGAGTCGATAACGCTGTATTTCAGGCTACTTACCTGCTGATCGAGGCCCTTGAGCAGTCCTTCCACCACGCTTTCCAGGTACATAAAGGGCATGATGGGAGCCAGCGCCCCGATCAGGAAGCCCACTTCCTCACTGCCGTAGACGGCCATTCCCAGTTGGCGGGAGAACAGGACGAACAGACCGCTGAGCAGGATGGAGGCGGTCAGGGTCACATGGAGGGAGCGGTTGACCGCCCGTTCCACCTGCCCGGTGCGGTGGTGGGCCGCCGACTCGGATATTTCGGGCACCAACAGGGTGGTAAAGGAGGTCAGGAAGGAGGAGGGGAAGAACAGGATGGGCATGGCCATGCCCTTGAGCATACCGAACTGGGCCACCCCCTGTTCACGGGAGGCGGAGTATTGACCGAGGCAGCCGGGTACCAGCAGGTTTTCCACCGTGCGCAGGGCAGAATTCAGATACCGGCCCGCCGATATCGGTACCGCGATGCCCAGCAGGCGCCGCAGCACCCCCTTGGCGGGGATATCCATTCCCGCCTCTTCCTGCTCCAGGCGTTTTTTATCGAGCCTATAGGCCACCGCCATGTAGAGGCAGGAGCCGAATTCCGCGATGGTGTCGGCGGCCAGCACCGCTCCACAGGCGTAGCTAAGGCCCATGGGGGCGAAGTGGTCAATGAGGACGAACACCACCGCCATGCGGACAGCCTGCTCGAACAGCTGGGCGTTGGAGGAGCTGGAAACCCGCCGCCGGGCGATGAAATAGCCTCGCAGGCAGGAGGAGATGCCCATGAACAGCAGGCTGGGGGACAGGATTTTCAGCGCGGGTACCGCCCGGACGTCCTTGAGCCAGTAGATACTGATCGGTTCCGCCGCGAAAAATACCACCAGCCCCGATACAATGCCCACCACGGCACTGACCGCGATCGCGCGGTGGAGGATACGGCGGACCGTCTTGGCCCCGCGGCCGCTCTCCTCCGCCACCAGGCGGGTGACGGCGGTGGAAATGCCCGCCGTGGCAAAGGTGGAGGCCAGTACGTAGATGGAAAAGATCAGCTGATACAGACCCATGCCTTCCGCGCCGATCTTGCCCGACATGTAGACGCGGAAGAACATCCCCACCGTGCGCAAAAGCAGCGAGGTGGCGGTGAGAATGAAGGCGTTTTTGATAAAGGTGAATCGTTTCAAGGCGACACTTCCCCACGCTTTTATTCACTCATCTATACCGGATAGATGATGGGCCGGGCTGCGGCGGTACGGCTGTCAGCAGGAAGCGCCGCAGAATACGTTATAGGTCTGGGCCAGCATGTTCCAGGTCTTCTGATCCACCTCGCCTGTTTCGGGCAGTTCCGCCGCGTTTTGCAGGGTGCGTACCGTCTCCTCCGTCTGGTCGTCGTACCGGCCGGTGATGGCCGGCGTCTGCACGTTGGAGAAGGGGCGGGCGATGGTGTTCAGCATGATCTGCAATACCGTCACCAGCTCACCCTCATCCCCTTTACGGATGACATAATCGGGACCGGGGAAGGGGGAGATGGGGCGGGGCTGTTCCGCGGCGGCGGTGATCCGCCGGTATTCCAGCACGATGGCGTTCCAGGTATCGAGATCCACCTTGCCAGTGGGGGGAAGGCCATACGCTGTCTGAAATGCCTGGACGGCGGCGGTGGTCTCCGGCCCGAATATGCCGTCCACATTGATCAGGGGAATCTGGCTGTTGTCCTGCGCCAGCCGCCGCAGGTAGGTCTGCAGCTCCACAATGTACTGCCGGTCGCTGGTGGTGGTCTGCGGCGTCTGGTTATTCTGAGCGTTTTGCGATGTCTGAGGGCTTTGCTGCGTTTGCGCATTGGGCTGAGCCTGGGAATTCTGAGAGGACCGTGAATTTCGGGGCGTCTGGGAATTGCGAGGCGTCTGCATATTCATGGGCGTTATCCCTCCTGTAATACGGTGCCGGGGAATTGTCCCGGCTGTTTGGCGCCGCCGACCTGCAGGTCGGAGTAGAGGCTGACGATCAGGCCCCAGGTGATCGGCCCGATCACCCCGTTGACATCCAGACCGAACAGGTTCTGGAAGGTATAGACGGCATCGCGCATCTCGGTCCCGTAAATACCGTCCTCCGCGATGATGGGGATGGAGGGATACACCTGGGCGATGGCGTTCAGGTATTGCTGCATCAGAAGGACGTCGGGACCCTCCGACCCGACGCTGAGGACGGTGCCGGGATACAGCGGCTGACCGCCTTCGATGGTGACCTCCGATTCCACAATGCCGCGGTAGGCGCGCACGATATCGTTCCAGGTCTGGCGGCCGACGATGCCGTCGGGGGTCAGGCCGAAGGTCTTCTGGAAGGCGATGACCGCGTCGCGGGTGGCGGCGTCGAACACGCCGGTAACCGAGATGGGCGGCACGGTGTCGTAGAAGGTGCCGATGACGGCCAGATAGTACTGTAGCGATCGTACCTCGCCGCCGGTGTCGCCCTCCTGCAGGACGTTGGAATACTGCTGGGAGACCTCCTGCAGGGACAGACCCTCCGAATCCAGCTCGGACAGACGCTTGACGCCGGTGTAGAGATACCCGATCTTGTACCAGGTGGCCTCGTCGGTGACGCCGGTCACGGGCAGGTTGAAAATGCGCTGGAAGGTGCGCACCGCGTCCACGGTATTTTGGTTGTAGATGGTGGTGACGGGACTGATTTTGGGAATGGCGGGATAATTACGGGATATGCGGTTGAGCCTCACCTGCAGATTCTGAACGTCGTTGCCTGCGTCACCCAGCTCGAGGGGCCGGCCGGGATAGGAGGGGGAGAGAATGCGCACCGGCGCGTTGCGCACGATGTCGATGTCGTTGCCATAATAGTTGGTCAGGATCTGATAGGGGGTGTATCCGGCGTTGGCCAGATCCACCGTGCCCCACTGGGACAGGCCGTTGCAGGTGACGGTGGTGCCGTTGCAGTATTGAGTGAAATAAGGCTCTACGCTGCCCTGCCGCCGCACGTAGGAATTGAACATCTCGTCCACGAGGACGCTGATGTTCTCGAACACGTCCCGCCCCGGTACGAAAGACTGGTCGTAGGCGGTGGAGTTCGTAATATCAAAATTGTATCCCCGGCTGCGGTAAAACTCGGTAAACACCCGGTTGAGGGCAAAGCTGATCTGGGCGTAGATATTGGCGCGCAGCGCGTTCTCGGGCCAGGTGGGGAAAATCTCACTGGAGGCCACGTTTTTGATGTAGTCGGGGAAGGATACGGTGACGTTCTGGGCGTTGGAGTCGGGAGGGCCCAGATGGACCGTGATGGTGGTAGGGATATAGGGCTCGGTCGCCATGAAATCCTCTCCTTTCTTACAGTTCCTGAGGCCCCGACTCGACAATGGTGATGGGTCCGACGTCCTCCGGTTGGTCGGACGCGGTCTCCGGCAAGGGAATCAGCTCGGTCGGCTGGATAGCCGTGACCCCGCCGTACACCGGCACGCGGAAATCCCGCACCGGGACGAAGCCCGCCGCGTTCACCCGGATGATATAGGTAGTAAACGGGTTGTTGACGCCCGGCTGCTGGGACAGTTCGCGGCTGGCGGCGGGCAGGGCCATCACCTGGGTCCGCCCGTTCATATCGGTGACGGCGATCTTGTACAGTTCCTCGCCGTCGCCGTTCTGGCGGCTGACGGTGACGTGGGCGCCGGCTACCGGCAGCGCATGCCGGGCCGTAAAGGTCTGGATCACCAGGTAACCGGTGTCGGTAGCGGGGGGTTCTTCCTCCCCCGGCAGCATGCCGGTGGCGCCCTGGGGAAGGGTCTCCCGTGTTTCGGGAACCAGCTGGGGAGAGACGATATCCATGGGGGCGTTGTTTTCCGCGGCGGCGTCCGGTTCCGCGTTCAGCTCCGCGGTGGTGTTGGGTTGATTCTCTGCCACGGGTTCGGTTGTATCGGCTTCCCCTACTGTGGGGATGGCCTCCTCCTCGTCCGCCGGGGCTGATACGAACACCACCTCATCCTCTGGGTCCGATACGGCTTTCGGCTGTTCCGCCGGGACCGATTCCACCTGTGGGGTGAGGGGGACGCGTACCCGGTTGCGCTGATGATAGCTCAGCAGTTCCTGATTGTACTTCTGAATCATATCGTCGAGATTGCTCATGCTGGTACCTGCCTTTCCGTGATGAAATGCCGGATTTCGACACGCCTGCCCTGTCCGTCTGCAGGCGATTCCTTACCATATATACGGCGAGGTCAAAAAAATCATGCCTTTTTCTGTCTGCGGCAAAAAGAGGCTTGCGGCACCTGCCCGGCGGGGGTATAATGGGGAAAATTGCCTGGAAGGACGGGATGGACAATGGAGATCAGCGTACAGCTTTACACTCTCCGCGACGAGACGGAGAAGGATTTCGGCGCCGCTCTGGCGGAGGTCGGCAGAATGGGCTACGCCGGTGTGGAAGTGGCCGACTGGCCCCCCTTCAGCGATGAGGAGTTCGGCCGCCGCCTCGCCGACGCGGGGCTGAAGCTGATGGGCGCCCATGTTTCCCTGGACGAGCAGGAGAGCCATATGGAGGCGAAGTGTGCCCGCCTGCAAAAGCTGGGCTGCAACCGTATCACCATCCCGTGGATGCCCGCCGAAATGATGGACGAGGAGTACATCAATTCCACCGTGGTACGCTTCAACGAGCTGCAGAAGCGGGCGGCCGCCTGCGGGTTGGAGCTGTCCTACCACAACCACGGCTTCGAGTTCGCCGACAACAAGTTCGAGCATCTGGCGGAGAAGTGCCCCGGCCTTAAATGGGAGCTGGACACCTTCTGGGTGAAGTTCGCCGGCCGGGACCCCCTCCAGCTGATGCGGGAGCAGGCGGGACGCATCCAGATGATCCACATCAAGGACATGGTGCCGGGTCAGACGGAAGTCACCCCCGATATTCCGAACCCCCCGATCCTGGAGGGCTGTATCGACATCGTCGCCCTGCTGAAGCTGGCGGAGGAGCAGAATCTGCCATGGGCTGTCGTGGAGATGGATTATCCCGGCCCCGATCCCCTCGAGGCGGTGCGCAGGAGCCGGGATAACCTGCGCAAAGCGGGCTATTGACCGGGGCTGTCTGAAAGTACGAAGCACAAAGCGGGCCGTCGGCAACAGCCGACGGCCCGCTTTATTGTACGTTATTCGCTTCTTCTCTCATCTAGGCAATGCCAGTCGAAATTAAATTCGTAATAGTTGTTATCCCAGTCGTATACCTTGATGACACCGTCCTCTATTTTGAACGGCGGGAAGATATCGGGGCTGACAAACTTATCGGCGCCTGAAACGCGCCATACCGTATCGAATCGTTCGTCAATCCGGAATATCTCCATTTCGCCGTAGACGATATACCCTCCGGGGCAGGGGTACATCCCAAGGCAGCACCCGAAACACTCCAGCTTTTGATGGACAGCCAGTTGATGGGTTCGGATATCTATCTGCGAAATCGTATCGTTTTGCAGGACGATGAGCTGATCTCCCTCCAGATAGGCATAGTCGTGTATAAAACAAAGGCAGTCGCCTATCGGGCAGACCTTCCAAGTGGAATCCCTCCCGGTCGCCTCAATAGCCAGTGCCTTTAAAGGATGATCCACGGACACCGTTTCGGGCAGGAAAATATCGTCAAAGCCCTGAGTATGTTCCGATGCAAACGTAGAATCGGGAATCTCCGTGACGGTGACTTCATATAAGTCGTTACCCAGCCGCATGGATATCACTCCTTGATATAAGTCAAGAGGCCGCTGCTCGTGGGCAGCGGCCTCTTCCTGATGGGTTCAGTGCACGAATTTGGCCCAGTAACCCTGGACGAAAATCACCAGGATAATGGCCGGCAGGACATAGGTCACGTACAGGCGCATGGTTTTGGGAAATTTCATCCCCTTGCCGGCGTTGGCCTCGGCGGTGAATTTGTCCCAGCCCCAGCCGTACCGGCTGACGCAGAACATCAGGTAGACCAGCGAGCCCAGGGGCAGTACGTTGTTGCTGACGAGGAAATCCTCCAGGTCCTGAATGGTAGAACCGGCCCCGAAGGGCTGGATGCCGCTGAGCAGGTTGAATCCCAGCACACAGGGGAGGGAGAGCACCAGGATCAGCACCAGGTTGATGAGTACCGACTTGCGCCGGCTCCAGCCCCGCAGGTCCATGCCGAAGGAGACGATGTTCTCGAACACAGCGATGATGGTGGACAGGGCTGCGAAGGAGAGGAACAGGAAGAACAGGGTGCCCCAGAGCTGACCGCCGCCCATCTGGTTGAAGATGTTGGGCAGGGTGATGAAAACGAGGCTGGGCCCGCTGTCCGGCTGCACGCCGAAGGCGAAGCAGGCGGGGAAGATAATCAGTCCGGCGGTGAGGGCCACCAGCGTGTCGAGGACGGTGATGCGCACCGATTCCCCGGTCAGGGACTGCTCCCGTCCGATATAGCTGCCGAAGATGGTCATGGAGCCCATGCCGATACTCAGGGTGAAGAAGGCCTGTCCCATGGCGGCGAAGATGGTGTCCCCGATGCCTTTCTCCGCCATTTTGGAGAAATCGGGCATGAGGTAGAAGCGCAGGCCCTCCGCCCCGCCGGGCAGGAGCACCGACCGGACCGCCAGCACCGCCATGAAGAGGAGCAGGCAGACCATCATGATTTTAGTGATCCTCTCCACGCCGCCCCGCAGGCCGAGGGAGCACACGCCGAAACCGATGAGGACCACCAGCACCATCCAGAACACCATCTCTCCCGGCTGGGCCAGCAAATGGTCGAAGGACTGTTTGACCCCGTCGGTGGACAGGCCGTTCATCTGGCCGGCGGCGGTTTTGAAGCAATAGGCCAGCATCCAACCGCCCACCGTGGTATAGAACATCATCAGCAGGTAGTTGCCCGCGACGGCGAAGCCGCTGAACAGGTGCCATTTGGTCCCCGGCAGTTCCAGCACGCGGAAGGAGGCGGCGGCGCTTTTCCGGCTGGCCCGTCCCACCGAGAATTCCATGACCAGGATGGGCAACCCCAGTATCAGCAGGAAAAACAGATAGATCAGCACAAAGGCCGCGCCGCCGTACTGACCCGCGATGCTGGGGAACCGCCACACGTTTCCCAGACCGATGGCACAGCCCGCCGATATCAGCAAAAATCCCAGACGGGAACCGAAGGTCTCCCTCTCCTCCAAACGAACCTCTCCTTTGCTTCGTGAGTCAACAGACGGCAGGGCAGAGCGGGATAGGGATAACCTGCCCCCCCGCTGTCAATACGGACATTTGAGCCAATCCTATGCGAATACAACGGGGTACGCGGGAACCTGCCTGCCCGTGCATCGCCGCCAATCGGCAGGTTTTATCCGTGGGTGGGGATGTCGCTGGACCTTCCGCCCACGGCTCCCCCTTGCCGGTTCCACCGGTGTATGGATCGCCCGCGCTTTATTTCAGCTCGGCGATGGTCACGCCGTTTTCCCCCTCGCCGTAAGCCCCCAGCCGGAACCCGGCGATGGAGGGATGGCTGCGAAGATGGGTCTGCACCGCCGCCCGCAGGGCGCCTGTTCCCTTGCCGTGGATGATGGTGATGTGCTCGATGCCGCTGAGCACCGCGTCGTCGATGAAGCGGTCCAGCTCCAGCAGGGCCTCATCGGTGGACATGCCCCGCATGTCCATCTCGGTGTGGAGATCGCGCTCCGCCCGCGAACGCACGCCGGTGACCGACTTGCCGAACCGGCCGCCGCTGACACTGCGGGTTTTCGGCTGATCGGAGGATGGGTTCTTTTTGCCGTTCGGCTGGCTGCCGCTCAGCAGGCGCAGGCCCTTCACCGGTACCCGGGTGCGGATGATGCCCGCCTGTACCTCCACGTTACCGGCGGCGTCGGGGGCGGACAGCACCACCGCCTTTTTGTCCAGCTCCACCAGCAGCACCTCGTCCCCCGCCTTCAGGGGCCGGGGCAGCTCGTAGGGGCCGGCATCCTTATGCTGGCGGACCGGGTCCATGGCGTCCTCAATCGACCGCAGCCGGGAGCGCAGGCGGCTTTTGGCCGCCCCGGCCGAGGCCGCGAAATCGGCGGCGTTTTTCTGCTTGCGGATATCGTCCAGTTCGTCGATGAGCTGCTGGGCTTCCGTCCGCGCCCGGTCCACGATGCGGCGGGCCTCCGCCCGCGCGTTTTCCGCTTCCCTGTCCCGGTCGGCTTCCATCCGGTTCAGCCGCTGTTCGGCCTCCTCTTCAGCCCGGCGGGCGGCGGCCCGGGCGGCTTCGGCGGCCGCCAGCTCGCTTTCGAGTGCGCGGCGGCTGTCCTCCAGCCGGGAGACGACCTCCTCCAGCCGCTGGTCGTCGGTGTCCACCAGCTGGCGCGCCCGGTCCACGAGGCCGCTGTCCATGCCCAGTCGCTCAGAAATGGCGAAAGCGTTGGACCGGCCCGGCACTCCTACCAGCAGGCGGTAGGTGGGGCGCAGGGTGGCCACGTCGAACTCGCAGCTGCCGTTCTCCACACCGGTGGTGTGGATGGCGTAGGCCTTCAGTTCGGCGTAATGGGTGGTCGCGGCGATACGGGCGCCCTGCAGGCGCAGGCGTTCCAGTATGGCGGTGGCCAGAGCCGCGCCCTCCACCGGGTCGGTGCCCGCCCCCAGCTCGTCCAGCAGGGCGAGGCTGCCCTCGTTTGCCTTATCGAGGATGCGGATCAGGTTGGTCATATGGGCGGAGAAGGTGGACAGGGACTGCTCGATGGACTGCTCGTCCCCGATGTCCGCCAGCACGTCGTCGAAGACCGACAGGCTGCTGCCGTCCCCCGCCGGGGGCATCAGGCCACACATGGCCATCAGGGTCAGCAGGCCCACCGTTTTGAGTGTCACCGTCTTGCCGCCGGTATTGGGGCCGGTGATGACCAGTGTGTCGAAGGCCCCGCCGATCTCCACGTCGATGGGCACCGCCTTGCGGGGGTCCAGCAGGGGGTGCCGCGCTTTTTTCAGCAGGATACGGCGATCGTCGGTGAGCTGGGGGATGCCCGCCTTCATTTTATAGCCTAGCCGCGCTTTGGCAAAGATCAGGTTCAGCTCCACCGCGATGTGGTAATCGGCGATGATCGCGTCGGCAAAGGTGCCCACCTCCGCCGACAGCTCGGCGAGGATGCGTTCGATCTCCGCCCCCTCCTTGGACTGGAGGACGCGCAGCTCGTTATTGGCCTCCACCACCGGCATGGGTTCGACGAAAACGGTGGAGCCGGAGGCGGAGGTGTCGTGGACCAGGCCGGGGACCTCGCCCCGGTGCTCCGACTTGACCGGCACCACGAAGCGGCCGCCCCGGATGGTGACGATGGGGTCCTGCAATACCTTTTGGTAGGCGGGGGAGCGGATCATTTTGTCCAGCTGCTCCCGCACACGGGCGGAGGCGGCCCGCATCTTCCGCCGGATGTCGTTCAAGGCAGGGGAGGCGGTGTCGGCGATCTCCTCCTCCGACAGCAGGACCCCCTGTATCCGTTCCTCCAGGTATTTGTTGGGGTTCAGCGCGTCGAACCGGTCGTCGAGGCGGGACTCCGCCGGGTTTGCCCGCGGTCCCTCGCTGCGGCCGTTGTGGCGGCCCCATTCGGACAGGGAGCGGATGACCCGCAGCGTTTCGCAGACGTTCAGCAGCTCCCGGGGGGAGAGGGAGGCCCCCGCCCCCGCCCGGCGCAGGGCGTTCACCACGTTTTTCAGCTGGCCGAAGGACGGCCCGCCGTATTTCGCGCTCAGCAGCCACGCCGCCGCGGTTTCGTCCATCAGGCGGCGGGCGGTGAACAGATCGCTGGCGGGTTCCAGTCCCAGCGCCAGCTCCGCCGCGTCGTCGCAGGTGGTTTCCTCCGCCAGCAGGGCCAGTATTTTATCCAGTTCCAGGGATTGATGATCGCGGTTCATGGACGTTTGATTCCTTTCCGTTTGACAGGCGTTTATCGATACAGCAGCCCGGCCAGCCACAGGATGAGGGTCAGGGCGGGCACGATTTTCCACAGCAGGAGCTGAACCGACAGATAGAGGGCGGATGGTTCAGCGCTGTCCGTTTTCGCCGCCGGATGGGTCAGTTTGTAGATCAGCGGGGGGTACGCCATATCCAGCAGCACGAGGAGCATCGCCGGCAGGCCGCCCAGATAGAAGCCCCAGGATTTGCCCCACAGAAGATACAGCACGAAAAAGACCGGCGTGGCCGCCAGCACGAAGCCGATTCGTATTTTGCCGCCTTTTTTCATCGGAAACCCTCCCGCCGCCGTCGTTTCCCGCCCATTATACCAAAGAAAAGGAAGAATCACAACCGGGGAGTTATTAGCAGGCGGCGGGCGTCACGGCCACCGGTCGTATTCCTTCTCATAGTGCCGGAGGGTTGTTTTTCGAGCCTTTTCCAGCTGGCGGTCGGTCAGCCGGATATACAGGCACTCGAGACAGTGCCCCTGGGCGTCCAGGCTGATTTCCTTCAGCGTACAGATACCATCCAGATAATAGGCGCAGAAGACGTTCTCACATTCCATGACGTTCCCTCCTAAATTGGCATGGGGATTTTAATCATCTTATATATGGGGATTATATACCTCATAATGTATTTATTCAAGTACAGTGAGGTGGTAAAATGATCGTTTATGACAGACTTTGGAAGACGATGGAACAAAAGCGTATCAATACCTATGTATTGCGAGAAAAATATGGTATTGATAGCCAAACAATTCGCCGATTAAAAAACAATCAAAATGTTACCATGCGCACGCTTGACAAGTTATGTGATATATTACAATGTTCATTGGAGGATATCGTAGAATATCGATCCAACGATGAACAGTGATATATGTCTCTCGTTAACATTGCTCCGCAGGCCCGACTTTCTTGACGCGAAGAAAGTCGGGGGAAAGACGCGTTAAGGGGAAACCTTTCGAACGGGTTTCCCCTTAAAACCCCATCCCCACCACGACCAGGGACGTAGTCCCTGGACCCTGGCTGG
>JAAWQC010000021.1 GCA_022800315.1 Clostridiales bacterium | reverse complement strand
GCAAGACAATGGACGGCACCTATACAGTTGACCGGTATCTGCCTGATCGTTCCTATGGCGTACATATCCCCGCCGGTTGGGTGCGGGAGTGTGATTGTATCATTGTAGGGTAGGGGGGGACGCAATATGACAGAGTGGGGAGTGGTCGGCGTCATCATCGCGCTGGTTGGATTTGCAGCGTCGGTGGTGGCCCCGATCATCAAGCTGAATACCTCCATCACCCGGCTGACGGTGACGCTGGAGACGGTGGCGCGGGAACTGAACGATCAGAAGGAATCCAACCACGAATCCCACAAACGTCTGTGGGAAAAGAACGAAGAGCTGGATGAAAAACTGACTGATCACGAGGGACGGATTACACGGCTGGAGGTCAGGAGGTAACCTGTTCGCGGAACTGGAGGGAGCAGGTAAATACAGAAAGCTGGCGCCGGGGGATCGTTCTTTTCCGGCGCCGTCTTTTTGGACGGCATGATGACGCCGGGACGGACATACACATGAATAAAAACAATGCCGGACGGGCGGCAGGAGGGATCAGATGCTGGCGGGAGAACTGGCAGAAATCGTGGAAAAGCTCCCGGCGGATATGCCGGTATTTATCCATATTGAGCAGCTGCTCCATTTGCAGGACAACGAATGGGGGCCGGACAGGGTCGGTTATCTGAATGGCGATTATATTCTGGCGGACGCACAACTGCTGGCGGGGTATGAGGGGGCGCACAAAGAAACGATCCTCCTGCTCGATGCTGGAGAGGAACGCTTATAAACTTGTGAGCTATACGGAAAGAAAAGAGGACGAAAATGACATCGATCGCATTGATGATGGTATCGGCTGTAACTGTGGAAGCGCTGGTGCAGTATGCGAAGACCATCGGCAGCATGGCGGTACAGAAACAGTATAAAACAGCACTGACGCAATTGGCGGCTCTTTTCCTATCGGTGGGGCTGTGCATTTCCGCAGACGTGAACGTTTACGGGGTACTGGGAGTACGGTTCGCCGGGTTTGCCAGCAGGGACTGGATCGGGCTGGTACTGACCGGTATCTTTGCCAGCCGCGGGGCCAATTACGCGGCGGACATACTCAAGTGCCTGCAGACAGCGGCACAGGGAAAGCGAGAGGAGAAAAACGGCAGCGAGGCATAAAGAGCCGGTTTTAAAGAATAATCTCTGTTTTCGGTTGCGGAAATTTTAATTTCCGTGCTATAATGCAGCGAACGCACCGGTTCTTGATGGAGTGAGATAAGCCGGGCGTGAGCAGTGCCGCCTGCCGGCGCTGCCAGGATAAAACGGAGGCATTATATGAACGAACGGGAAATTTTTCTGCTGCCGGAGGAATGCTGGTACGGAATACGGGCAGCGGACGGCATCCATATGCCGCTGACCGCCGCATCGGACTATGCGGCGGATATCGATCCCAACGGAGATTGCAACCAAAGCGCACCCCTGCTGCTTTCCAATCGAGGCCGCTATATCTGGAGCGATACCGGCTTTCACATTACTTGCCGCGGGGGTAAGCTCCGGCTGAGCTGGACGAAACAGGAGCCGGTTCTGTATCAGGCGGGCGAAACGCTGCGATCCGCTTATCGTGAGGCAAGAAAACGATTTTTTCCGGCCGACGGACGTTTTCCGCCGGAGGAATTTTTCATCTATCCCCAGTACAATACCTGGATCGAGCTGATGTACGACCAGAATCAGGAGGATGTCTTGCGGTATGCTCAGGGAATTCTCGACAGCGGGCTGCCCGCGGGTATTCTCATGATCGACGACGGCTGGGCGGAGGATTATGGGTGCTGGAAATTCCATCCGACACGATTCCCTCAGCCGAAAGCGATGGTGGAGGAGCTGCACGCGATGGGTTTCCGCGTGATGCTGTGGACCTGTCCGTTCATTTCCCCCGACAGCGCCGAATTCCGCTGCTTACGGGACAGGAAGCTGCTGGTGCGCGACGGGCAGGGGCAGACGGCGATTCGGGAATGGTGGAATGGGTATTCGGCGGTGCTGGACCTCTCGAATCCGGATGCCGCTGTGTGGTACCGCGGGAAATTGGATACCCTGATGGGGGATTACGGGGTTGACGGCTTTAAGTTTGACGCAGGTGACGGCCAATTCTACCGAGACGGCGACCAGACCTTCGGTCATGTGTCGGCAAACGACCAGACCCGCTTGTGGGGGGAGCTAGGGGCGCTGTATCCCTATAACGAATTCCGGGCCGGGTTCCGCTGTGCCGAGCTGCCACTGGTACAGCGGCTGGCGGATAAGTATCACAGCTGGGAATTGAACGGCGTGACGTCGTTGATCCCCAACCAGGTGATGCAGGGGCTGCTGGGCTATGCCTTTACCTGCCCCGATATGATCGGCGGCGGCGATTTCATGAGTTTCCTTACGCAGGGTGATCAATTGGACGAGGAGCTGTTCGTCCGTTACGCGCAATGTGCTGCCTTGATGCCCATGATGCAGTTTAGCGCCGCGCCCTGGCGGATCTTATCTGCAGAAAATGCGGTGCTGTGTGTGGAAGCGGCTGAGCTGCATCTGTCTTTTGCCGGCCGTATCCTGGATTTGGCGCGGCAGGCGGCGCGTGAAGGAGAGCCGATTGTGCGCCACATGGCGTACCAATTCCCCGGCGAAGGCTTTGAACAGGTCAGCGACCAGTTCGTATTGGGAGACGACATCGTGGTGGCGCCCGTCCTGCGCAAAGGCGAACGGAAGCGTATCGTACGACTCCCCGCCGGGCGGTGGAGGCACGACGACGGCACGGTGAGCGGCGGCGGTGAGATGACGGTGGACGCGCCTCTCTCGCGTCTGCCCTGGTTTGAAAAGATAGGATAAACGAACAAAAGCGGTACAGCATTTTCTGCTGTACCGCTTTTTATCTTTTTTATCGTCCCAACGCTTTTAATACCCGGTCGGGTACATTGCTGATGATACCGGTGGGATCAAGGGCTATGGCTCGTTCGATCATTTCAGGAGAATCCACCGTCCAAACATTGATATCAATCTTTGCCTCCCTACAGGCGGCAATAATGGAAGGGTCAATACAATTGAGATGGGGATGGATAGCGTCGGCATGATAGGTATCGGCCAGCTCCAGCGTCTGTTCGGCGGTATAGTGTTCGCTGTAGAGGAGACCGGTGCGAATGGAGGGATGCCTTTCCTTGAATTCCCGCAGGAGGCCGTGGTTGAAGCTGCTGAAAATGGTGCGATCGGCACAGGCATGCCGATTCAGTTCTTCGACCAGCTGATCAAACGCACCGGCGCGGCGCGCCGAGTCGCCCTTCACCGTCTTGATCTCGATGTTGATGATGGACATGTCGGCGACCACCTTCAAAAACTCATCGAGGGTGGGAATGACGGTCCCGGCAAACTGAGAGCCGCATTTACAGCCAAAGTCATATTGGCGGAGCTGTTCCAGCGTCATATCGGGAATGAGTCCGCTTCCGTTGGAGGTGCGGTCAATGGCTTCGTCGTGGCAGACAACAAAAACACCGTCGGCGGTGTAATGGATGTCGTTTTCGACGCCATCTGCGTGCATTTCCCGCCCCAGGCGGAAAGCGGGCAGGGTATTCTCGGGAGCGTAAGCGGACGCGCCCCGATGGGCATGAACAACCGGCATAGAAAGGCCTCCTGACATCTGATCGTTATCGATTGCATTATACCCCCGACGGATGAAAAAGGCAATGGCGGAGTGATGATAAAGACTGTCATAGATTTATCGTATAAATATACCTTCCCTTTTGAAACGGTATCCGATATACTGGGAATCGTGAGAGAACGGGGGCAGACGAAATGGATGAGGTAGACGCGCTACGCTACGATATCCGACCGGATACGGGGGAGGATCAGACGCAGAAATTTCAGGCTATGTTCAGCGATCATGCGGCGGACACCCGGTTTGTCCTCCGGCCCGGCCGGTACGATTTCTATGCCGTAAACGGTATCAAACGGGATTACTGGCTATCGAACAGCGATCCGATCAATCCCAAGTACATCGCGATTTTAATGGAAAATATGTCCCATGTGGTGTTGGATGGGAACGGGGCGGACCTGATTTTTCATGGACAGGTTCTGCCGATTGCGGTGGACGGCTGCTGGCAGGTAAGGCTGGAGAATTTTTCAATTGATTGGGATATTCCGCTGTCCGCCGAAGGGAATATCCGGTCGGCGGGCGATGGGTTTATGGATGTGAATATTGATCCGACGCGGTTTCCTCACCGTGTGAATAACGGCATTCTGTTCTTTCGGGGAGAGGATTGGGAGGCGCCCAAGTCGTGGCACAGCCTGATCGAGTTCGATACCGACCGGAATATGGTGGCATACGACACGGGAGACGTTTATCCCGTCTCCCATGCCGAGAGCCGGCCAGACGGTTCGGTGCGGCTCACCGGTGATTTTCAGAGGGTTCCCACCCCCGGGAATGCGGTCGTGATCCGTCACAATCCCCGCTGGCATCCGGGGATACTGGCTCAGGATTCGCAAGAGGTGACCTTCAGCGGCATCCGCATGTTTGCCAATGGTGGTCTGGGCGTTCTCTGCCAGTTTTGCCGGGATTTGACCTTCCGCCGGGTCTGCATCGAGCCCAACCGGCGAAGGGGCCGGCGGTTTGTGGGCGGGCACGACGACGGGTTCCACTTCTCCAACAACGGTGGTATTATCACGATGGAGGAATGCCGCTTTTTTGGTTTAATGGACGATCCGGTCAACGTCCATGGAACGGCGCTGCGGATCGACGCGGTGGAGGGAGCCGTTCTCAAAGGGAGCTTCGCCCACGAGCAGTCGGTGGGGATGAAAAGCTGGGCAGCACCGGGGCAATCCGTAATTTTTCGCGATCACAGGACGCTGGGGGAGCGGGGCCGTGGGCGGGTACATGATTTTCGGCTGACCGCCACCGATCGTTTCATATTGGAATTGGAGGAAGCGCCGCCTACCGCTGTTCGAACGGGCGATTGTCTGGAGAATGAGGACTTGATGCCCGCCGTTGTCTGCCGCCGCTGTGATTTTGACAGCTGCCGGGCACGGGGCTTGCTGGTGACGACTTCCCGCCCGGTACGGATCGAGGAGAACCGCTTTTTTACGTCGGGGGCGGCCATCCTGCTGTCGGGTGACGCCAACGGCTGGTATGAATCGGGAGCCTGTACCGATGTGATTATCCGTGGCAATATATTCCGGGAGTGCAACACCTCACCTTATCAGTTCGGGTCCGGCACCATCAGCATCCATCCCGAAATACCCGAGCCGGAGGGCTGTTTCCACCGGAACATACGGGTGGAGGACAACATCTTTTACGCCTGGGACTTCCCGCTGATTGATGCTTTTTCCACCGATGGCCTGCGTGTGCGGAACAACCGGATTATCAGGAGCCGTATGTTTCCGCCGCGGCTGAAGGGCAGGGAATGGGTAACGCTGGAAAACTGCGAAGACGCAGTGATCGACGGCAACCTTTTTATCGGCAGTGAGGAAGGGAAGTCCTCACAAGCATAAAGGATTCCTTAAAAAACTCCCGGGACAGCGTCCCGGGAGTTTTTGCTGAGTAAGCGGAAAGGATACGGTGCAGTTGTAGCGCGTCACGCAAAATGAGAATCCTGCGTCACGCAAAATGAGATAAATCCCGTTATTAAACGTGATAAACAGGTATAAAAGCTTAAGTTGCCGTTTTACAACCGTTAATAGATGATAAAATATGCAATAAAGTGTGATGGAGGCTGACTAAGCACCGGCCTCATGATTAACCGCTCTCAAATCGTATTTGAGAGCGGTTAATCTGTCTTTATGCGGATGTTTTTGTGACGGCCTGATAGTAAATCGCTTTGGCCTTGTTGTCCAGTACGAAAGCATCATAGCAGATGCGCCCTTCCACCAGAGAACCAGAAATGCCGGGCGGGTCATCGTGAATTTTGTAGTCATCCAGCTTTACCGGGGCTACTATGGCACAGGGGTGGGCAATCATGAAACCGAAGCCCTCCACCAGTCGCGCGGCAGGAATTTTCTGTACCGCCATGCCATCCAACATACCAATTACGCCCTTTAGCCGCACGTCGTTACCAATGTCGGTTTCCATGGCGATATCGGTACATTTCTTCATCAGCGAATAGGTTGTTGGGGTGACTACCAGAATCCGCCCACTTTCTGGCACCTCTTCATTGTCCAAGACCTCTGACCCTTTAAGGATTTCCTCATAAATGTTGGCGGCGGTTAATGTCAGCGCCGCTGGTTTAGTGCCCGCCTTGGCCGTCATAACACCATAGACATATTTGTCCACCTCGGGGATCACTACTTCCCGCTGCTGCCGTGCCAGAGCCGAAGCGGCCGCGAGTTGATCGTTGGTCTCGTCCTGGTCCAGCTTGTCAATGGCGAATGTGAACGATCTATCCTTGGAAAGCGTCATTTCTTCAGTAGTAGCATCTAAAGCAGCTACCGCGCCGTATCGGCTCCAGTTATTTGAATCTGGCCCGTTTCGCCCGTAGTCGTTCATGGCGGCGGTGGTGATCTTGTACACCTTAACGGTATGCGCTCCTGTCCAATCAAAGTCCTGATTTGTCAACAAAGACTTTTTGCTTTCTGTTGCAAACTGCTCATCGGTGTACGGTTGAAATTTGGTTGTTAAGTTGATGGTTGCCATTTACTAATCATCCTTTCCGATTTTTCGGGCTGAATACCTCCTGCAACGGGTCTTTGTATGTCGGTTTTTCCTGCTCGTATGCTCCTGCTTTTATTGGTGCCTTAGGGACAAAGTCGTTTTTTATATCGTTATAAACCTTCACAACGGCTTTATATCTATCCTCGAACATTTCTGCATTGTCGCATGGGATTAAATCGACAAGCTTTTGCGGGTAACCGTCATGTTTCAACCGGTCTATGGCATCGGCCCGTAATTCCCGTTGGAGTACAGCCTGTTCCCGTTCAGCAAGCTTCTGCTCAATTTCTGTGTTCTCGCCCCCACTGGCCAATCTTTCCCGCTCCTTGGCAAGACAACATTGAACGATTTCGTCCACTTCATCCTGTGTGAATAGTTTATCTTTTGTATCAAGCGTCTTCGGTTCCATCGCTGTTTCGGCGGGTTCCGTGGCCTCCATAGCCTGCGTCTTCTTTTCCATAACAACCTTCTCACTGCCATAAATACCTTGTGAAAATCACTGATTTGTGAGTTGTTTTATAAGTGTCCTGACATATTGTTCACTGAGTGAGTATTTCGCCGCCAGCTTCCGTGGGGATACTCCATCAAGAAACTCCTGCTTGATGATCCTGTTCCTTGCAGAAAGGGTAACGCTCTCCGCATTGGGAAAATAAATAGGGTCGCTTCCACCGAATTCGCGAATCAGTTTGCGGTACATTTCCATTCCTGTCACTTCCGCTATTTCCCGCTGTGATTCGCTGAGGTCTTCCTGCTCCAGGAGCTCTAAAAGGTCATTTATCATTCTATTGTCATCACCTTTCCCTTTGTAGTTGATAATTTCACTTATTCTCGTATAGGTTGAATCTCCGTGAAAGCAGTAATAGCGGCATGAGTTCCGAAAAGAACACCGTCCCCGAAAATAGTATTGATAAGCTTAAGAAGAAGTTTTTCCATTTCCTGCCTATCCTTTTCACTCAACGGGGATTCCTTAAGCCTCCAAATCCCCTCTTTTGCCAACCGCAGCCCTTCCGCCGACAGTGGAACATTCACGTTCTCCTGCATTCGTTTTTCTATACAGAATACAAAACGTTCGGTAAGGCTTGCGCTGGCAATTGGTTTTGTTTCCATTTTTGCTTTTCCCCCTTCGATCCCAACAACGTCAGCCATTAAACCGGCCTGGTCGCTTCATCAGTGGTTATTATCCGGGCATCCGCGTGGATTGATATATAAATGAGTATAAAAGTATATCTACTGTGATAATCTTTCCACTAGTGAAATCACGAGTTTCTTGTTTTCATCCGACAGTTTACTAAACATCAACAACACAGCCTGTATATCATTTTTTGTTGTTTGGCTTTCCCTTGTATCTGCAAGGTTGTGCTCTTGACTGCGAACGGCGGAAGATGTGTTCTTCATCTCTCATCCCCTCCTTCCCAGCTATGTACAGTTTCCAATAGCCTCCGGCAGTGTTCGCTGCTGCTTTTGAATTCCATCCGGTATCAACTCCTTAAGATGATTTAAACTCCGTTTAATTTCGTTTAAAACGGCTTGTATGCCTTTCGCTATTACCCTTTCAGTAACAGATAGAAAACGTCTATTTGAGGCGCACAGGCCGTGTTTTTCAATTGCTTGTATTTTTCGCCGGCTGATGTTAAACTATAGTCGACTTCTTGGCAGAAGTTTTTCCTAGCGGGCGGTTGCTACTACCAATAGCAGCTGCCTTTTCTTTTTGTTCCCTCACGCTACAACCTCCCCTAAAAGCTGTCTTTGCGTATCCCGAAGATGCTTGACGGCCAGCCGTTCGCCTCTGACCTTTGCCGCCTCCTGGGCTATGTTGTAGAGCTTGCCGACCGTGCGCAGGCTTTCCGAACAGGCCAGCTTCAGCATATAGCCGATGCAGTCCTCGTTCATGCCTGGGAACATGGCTTTCATTTCCTCCACGGTGTAATCGTTAAACACCTTCTTGCGGACGGCAAACCGCGTCCGAAGCTGGTCGAATTCATAGCCGCGCCGCGGGGAAAGCATCTGGCGGTAAATCTTATCGTTGCCGGACAAGACCAATCCCACATGGGCTTCATCGTTCAGATTCCGGACGGCTTGGAGCGCGTCCAGTGAGAGGTGGTCGGCTTCGTCCACGATAATCAGGCGGTTGGTGTCGGCCAGTTGTTCCACAAGTAGATTCATCAGCGCCGCCCGTCTGGTCGGCGGCTGCTTCCCCAGTTTCCGGCATATCAGGCCAAGAATGGCCGTGGCCGTCGTGATGCAGGCGTTGGCCGTGACAAGTATCACCCCGATGGTGGTGTCGGCATATCGCTTCAAGCTGGTGGTTTTTCCGGCTCCCGCGTCCCCGCTCACCAGTGAAGCGTCGTTGTTCCGATGGGCGTAATTACAGGCGAACAGGACTTCCCGTGTGTTGTACAGGCCCTCATAGAACTGAATACCGGAAACCGTGTTTAAACGCTCTTTACTGATGGGGAGATACTGGCGGATGATCTTAGAAACTTCCTCATTGTCTCCGGTGTAGGTGCCGCTTAAGAATTGCGAGATAACCGACGTGGAAAGCCCGGTTTCCTTGGAAATCTGCCGCTGGGATTTGCCGCTCCGCTGCATGAATTCCGCCAGGGCCTTCCGTGTGTCTTCAAACATGGCATGACCTCCTTTATGCTTTTCTCTCGTATAGTTCCATCAGGGTTTCGCTTATGCTGTCCTCCTTCCGGATCCGCCGCGAACCGGCGGGCTGATTAGTGCTTTCTATAATCTCGGCGTTCCTCGCCGCTTGGGGCGTGATATGTTCCACCGTCTGGGCCTCGCCGGTTTCCTCAAACCGCTTTTCCATCAGCTGCTGACGGGCGATCAATTCGTGAACACTTAACTCGCGAACGGGCCGATACTTCTCCATAACGGCCCAGGCGGCTTTCTTGGACTTGGCCGCCTGATTGTAGTCCGCCTCGGTGGTATGCCGGAACGGGGTGCGAATTTTGGCTTGGGCCATACAGATAGCCCGGTTTTCCATATCGAACACGGCTAGCTGGTCGAGATTGTCCGGATCGTAGGTGACGATAACCCTCTCGCCGACGTGCGCCAGAAGGGTTTCATGGAAATAGCTGTTGTTCTTGAAGGAAACACCGTTTTTATGGATAACCCGCTCTTCCGAATTCCCGCACAGAAGCCGTAGCGCCTCGTGATTGCTGATTACGCGCTTAGTTTTGAGGTTTTCAAAGTATACCTGCTCCGGGCATTTTCCTTCCATGTCTTTGCCTTTGCTGGGCGTATGGTTGTACTCTTCTATGTACGTGTCCAGGGCTTCGACATACTCGGCCAGCGTGGGAGCTAGCTTCACAATATTCTTATCACTGGTACGCATACACTCCGGTCTGTTTTTGGCGTCTTTACCGGTGTAGGTGGGAAACAAACGGCTGAACCGGTTGGTAAATGTACCGAAGAACCGTTCGACGGTCTTCGCTGCTCCGTGATAGGGGGTAGCATATATGACGCCTATCCCCAACTGATTCACCAGTGAGAGGGGATAATCCCTGCTGAATGATTTTTTGGCACGGTAGTCCTTTCCGTTGTCAAAAGACACTTCGTTTGGGAGGCCATACTGTTCCACGCCAAGCCGGAAACACTTTTTGACAACCGTGGCGTCCGGATCGTCGAACCGGACAAAATACGAAATGACCTTGTTCGAGCGGGCGTCGAAGAACACGGTCAGCCACGGTCGGACGGCGTGCAGCCCGTCCGCGCTTTTGATGAACACATCCACGCGGTGATGGTCGGAATACCATATGTCGTTGGATTGTATATCCGTCTTGTCCCTGTCCATATACGGAAGATTGTCGTTGAATACCTTTGGGCCTTCCCGGTAATACAGGATTGCCAGTTTGGGGATTTTCCTGACCTGCCGTTCAAAGGAAGATACGGACGGGATATCCGGGTACTGGATTCTGGTCTTGTCCCAACACAGCTTCACGCTTCGTTTCTGCTGGGTCATATACATGGCGTAGAAGTATTCCCATGCGTCCGGGGGTATACCGGTATCGCCCCGGTTATGGCCCCCGCGCTTGTCGATGAGCGCGGCCACGCCGCCACTCTTGTATTTCTGGTGCCAGCGGTACAGCTGCTTGACTGTGATCGCGTCTTCAGGCGGGTTTTCCTCGTTGAACTGCCGGACAAATTCCTCAATGGAGCCGCCGAACCGGTCATACCAAGAGGATATGAGGGCCTTGAAATCCGCCGCTTCCCGCTGCTTGCCAGTGTATTGCAGAACGGGAGCGGGCTCCTGCTCCACCTGGTTATACCGGTCTTGCGCTTCCTGCGGCAGGCTCTCAAGCGCGATCAGAAGCTGCTTACCGCCACGCCCTACCCCTTTGACATAGCGGTACTCTAGCCTATTCTGTTTTACCGCTTTCCACATTGCGCTTTCCGTAACGTTGCGCAACTCAGCGGCGGCCTGTACCGTTAGCCACGTCATGAAATTCAGCTCCTAGATATAAAGAGGTTTTCGTTTATGGAATATAGTGAGCAGAATAGTTTAATGAACATTGGTGTAGGAGTCTCTTTCCCACTTTCAACGGAAGAGATATATGACTGCGAGACCGTCAAGGTTTCTCCAAATGCTCTTTGAGTGAGACCGCGTGCTTTTCTTGTAGACTTAATAATAGTTCCAATTTTGTTCATTACTCCACCTCCTCCAATTGCACTCTTCTAATGGATGTGGTATAATTTATCAGTACATTGATATTATAAATCCGTATACTGATATTTGTCAAGAGCTTTTTATGTTTTTTATTAGTGTGCTGATATTTTGGAGGGTAAAACGATGAATAGTATTGGAGACAGGATAAAGGAATTACGAAAATCCGAAGACCTAACCCAGAAAGAATTCGCAAAACGGCTCTTAGTATCTCAATCGTATTTAAGCGGCATAGAAAATGGTAACGAAATTCCAACAAATAAACTGATAAAGCTGATTTGCCTTGAATTCGGTGTCAATGAAAATTGGTTGTGTAGTAATAGTGGAGATATGTATGATGAAGTTTATGAAAACAACAAAGTATCTCTAGTTGAGGAATCCAATGAGGCTTTGCTCAAGATGATGCTTTTACTTTCTACAAAATCCAATGTGGAATATGGGTATTACTCTTTATCTTTTGCTGAATTAGTATCAACTTTACGTTATGGCCAGGATCTAGACGAAGAACTAAAAATGGAGTATTTGGAACTCGTTCAAAAATTTATGATGAACTTTAGTCAAGTAGTGAGATTGTCTCTTGCGAAAAATCCAAATTCCGTAGCTGTAGAAAGTTGCAAAGCAGAATTGAGTGATGATTTGCAAAACATTTATAATTTTTTAGGAAATGAATATAATGTGCAAAACAAAGTATAGATATACATTCAAATGATTTCTGCGTTATTCTTAAGGACATTCCGTTAGTCTGTTCCTTTCTCTCGCAATAGAAAAAAGCCAACAAACCTAGAATTAAACTAGGTTTGTTGGCTTTTCAAGTATTTATGGAGAATTCCGTTAGTCGGTCAATAATTCTCATTTTGCGCGCCGTTTTTCCGTTAGTCATGTTACTGAAAACTTAGAGTTAATGCGGGTTTACGTGGATTACTGACTAAGGGAATATTCTCATTTTGCTTGACGTACCACAACAGTCTTTATCCTATCCATTTCTGAAGCACTTCAATGAGTCGCTTCACGTCCAGAGGCTTGGCGATGTGGTCGTTCATGCCGACACTGAAGGCTTTTCCTACATCCGCAGCAAAGGCGTTGGCTGTCAGCGCCAAAATCGGGATTGTGCGCGCGTCGTCCCGGCCCAGGGAGCGGATGGCAGCAGTGGCGTCGTAGCCGTTCATCACCGGCATCTGGATGTCCATCAGAATCGCCGCATAGTCCCCGGCTGATGAATTTTGAAACGCGTCCACTGCATATTTCCCGTTTTCCACCGAGTCAACGGTGATCCCCTGCAATTGCAGCAGTTCCACGGCGATTTCGCGGTTCAGGTCGTTGTCCTCCACCAGCAGCACCCGTTTGCCCTGCAAAGCGGAGTGCTTTTCTTCCGCCAATGCGGTTGCGGTTTCCATTTTGCTGCTGGTGCAGAACAATTGCAGAACGTGCAGCATCTTTGATTTGAAAAGAGGTTTTGTGATAAAGGCGTCCGCCCCCGCCCGGACAAACTCCTCCTCGATATTGGAGTAGTCATAGGCGGAGATGATGATGATGGGCACGTCTTCGCCCATCTCTTTACGCAGGGCCGTCACCGTTTGCAGGCCGCCCATCTCCGGCATTTTCCAGTCCAGGATTACCGCGAAAAAGTCGTCCGCCTGATCGTGGGCTTTCACGACACGATGGATGGCCTCCGGCCCCGACAGCACCCAATAACCGCGCATCCCCAGTTCTCCCAGCAGCGCGGCGGCGTTTTCACATACCACCTGGTCATCATCCACTACCAGCACAGGAAGGCCCTTTAGTTCGATATCGTCCGGCAGTTCGTCCGGAAGCAGTTCCAGAGGGATGGATACGGTGATTCGGCTGCCGACATCCAGCCGGCTCTTGACTTCAATGGTGCCGTTCATCATATGGACGATGTTTTCCGTAATCGCCATGCCCAGGCCGGTCCCCTGGATTTTGCTGATGCGCGAATCCTCGGCGCGGGAAAAGGGCTCAAATATATGCGAGATAAATTCCGCGGACATGCCGATGCCGTTGTCGGTAAAGATAAACTCATATTGGCTTTTCTGCGGCGCGGGAGAAGGCAGCTCGTTGATACGCAGGCTGATGATGCCGCCGTCGGGGGTATATTTTATCGCGTTGGAGAGCAGGTTCATAAAGACCTGCTGCAGACGGTCGCCGTCGGCCACGACCCGCTCGTGCTGCACCCGGCCCACACTCATTTGGAATTCCTGATGCTTTTCCGTGATCAGAGGCTGGCACATGTCCGCCACGTTCTGCACCAGATCGGGCAGGTTGATATTTTCGGGAATCAGGTCGATTTTGCCGCTTTCGATTTTGGACATATCCAGGATTTCATTGATAAGGCTAAGCAGATGACGGCTGGATACGTCGATTTTTTTCAGGCAGTCGTGCACCCGGTCGGGGGAGGTGAGGTTCATCTGGGCGATGGCCGTCATACCCATGATGGCATTCATCGGCGTACGGATATCGTGGGACATGGAGGACAGGAAATTGGTTTTGGCCGAGCTGGCCACCCTGGCTGCCTGATAAGCGTCTTCCAGCGCTTTTCGCTGCCGGGCCTGCTCCGCCCGCTCTTTGGTCACATCAATGACGATGCTGTAATAGGAAGGAATCCTGTCCCAGCTGTCTTCGCCGCTCACGTAGCACAGCGTGGTGGTCAATATCCGGCTTTCACCGTTATGGGCGATCACCCGGCTTTCAAAAACCGCGCTTTGCCCGGTTTCCCGCGTTTCCTTCATCATCGCGGTCAGCCGTTCTTGATCGTCAGGATGGACATAGCTGCACCGGGAGTTCAGTCCCGTCTCAAACTGCTCCTTCGTATAGCCGATCATTTGAAGGAAACTGGCGTCGTACCAGAGGACGGTAGCGTTGTCCCGTGCGTCCACACGGGCAAAACCGCCCGGTATCGTCCGCAGAAGTGCTTCCCGTTCCCGATCCTTTTTTGCCAGTTTGTATTCGGTGCTGAACATATCGTGGGACAATTCGATCCGCGCCCGGTGACCGTTCCAGTTGATGATGCGGTTTTTGATCATGAAGGTACGCTTCAGGAGGGGGTTGTCGAATTCCCATTCGTAAAATTCGTCCTCCCGCAGGCGGCTGTTGGTGCAAAAGGGGCAGGGGGAGGTCCGGCCCTGAATCACTTCGTAGCATTTGCGTCCCAGCACTTTTTCCAGCGGCATGCCCAGCGTGCCGCACGCCGTCTGATTTAAGTACAGCAGTTCGTAGGATTCCATATCGCTGATGTAAATGTTGCCGACATACGACTCCATCATCCATTCGAAGCCCTGCGCCTTTTCCTCGTACCGGCGGGATGTTTCACGCTGTAGGTTCAGGATATCGCTGACATCGGTATGTACGGCAAGAATCACACGGCTGCCGTCCACCGGTTCCTCGCCGATGGTGGCTGAAATGCGAGTGAAGGAGGGAGGTCCCTCCTTCACCGGAAAACGGAGGGTCAGGCTGGCTTCCGTCTCCCCGTTTTCCAGCGCGCCCGCCAGGGAATCTTTCAGCGACGCAAAATCCGCCGAACCGTCCCCGTAATATTGACGCAGGGACGGGAAGAGACGGCGGAATTCCTCCGGCGGGTAGCCGGTGCTCTCATAAAATCGGTCGTTGGCCTCCAGAATGGTCAGGTCCTCATCCAGCAGATAACGAAGCATACTGGTTTTCCATGAATTCAGGGATACCTGCTCTTTGCCGGCAGACGGCTGCGAGGAGCCTGTCGCTGAACCATACGGATGTTTCATTCCCCATTCTCCTTTGCCAATGCGGCCGCTGTCGAATCTCTTGCCGTTTATCATATCGTATTCCGGCGGTAAAAGCAAGCCTGCCGGCTGTTAGTTTGCGTGAGGCGGGTTTGTAAAGGTGTGATGCTAAAGATCGGTGCGTTATCAGTCGCAGGGAAGAGAAAGAGCGAAGCGAATCACTCCGCCGCCGCGGACGTTATTTGCCTTTGGCAAACAACGAGCTCTAATGAAGAAAAGACAGGCTTTGGCCTGTCTTTTCTTCATTGTAAGGGTGAGACAAAATGAATCTTCAGCGCTGCAAAGTGCAAACCCGCAAAAAGTTGGTAGAGACAGCGAGCCGAGCGTGACTTTTTGCGGAGAGGAGGAGCAACGACGTGAGTGAGCCGACAACTTTTCCAAAAGAAAAGTCGTCGCGAACGATACAAAGTCCGCGACGACGCTGGAGCTACTGGCCGGACTTGAACCGGCGACCTGCTGATTACGAATCAGCTGCTCTACCAACTGAGCCACAGTAGCGTATGACTCGCTGCAGGACCTTCGGGTTATGAGCCCGACGAGCTGCCCGGTGATTCCCACAGAAAATCCGAGCGGCCTCCTCATTCAGGACAACCGCTCGGATATTATAGCAGGAATCGACCCTATCGTCAAGTGTGTGATTGCGCGGTTTGCCGTCAAGGGGTTCAGTACCGGCGGCGCGAATCGTCACGGCGCCGGTCGCGGCGGGGCGCGCCTTTTCCCTTATAGGGAGAGGGAAAACGGGAAGCCACTGCCTCGTCATGGCAGCGGGCGGTCACGGTAGAACGTCCCACAATCTTACAGTCTTTCATCGCTTCAATCGCGTCGTCCACCCGTCCCTCGGGTATGGCGACCACAGTGCGGTCGTCGTAGATTTCGATCTTGCCGATTTCCCGTCCCGACATACCGGTACGTCCCGCCAGCGCGCTGACTATATGATTGGGCGCCACCCGGTTGTCACGGCCGATGTTGATGGTGATTTTGCGGTAGCCCGCGTCACCGGCGGCGGTCCCGCCGCGGGGGTAACCGCCCTCACGCACCCGTGCCGGGCGGATATCCGCCGTATCGTCCGCCGGTTCGCCCAGATGCAGCAGCAGAGCCGCGGCGGCAATACGACCCGGTTCGTAGCCGGCTTCTGCCAGCTCCTGCGTCCATTGGGTATAAGTTTCCATGCCGCGGGAAGCGCTCTCGTCCTTTTCCAGCAGGGACATCAGCTCACCCAGTACCTGCTGTTTCTTCCGGTCGCGCACGTCCTGAGCGGTGGGCAGCTCGGCCCGCGCGATGCTGGAGCGAGTGAGGCGCGCGATGGTCATCAGCTCGCCCACCTGCCGTCGGCCGCTGCACAGGGTCATGGCCCTGCCGGATTTTCCCGCCCTGCCGGTGCGACCGATCCGGTGGACATAATATTCCGCGCTTTGAGGTACATCGTAGTTGACCACCGTTTCGATGTCATTGACATCGATGCCGCGGGCGGCCACGTCGGTGGCGACCAGCACGGACAGCCGCCCCTGTTTAAAGCTGTCCATCACCTTGGTCCGCTGGGACTGCTTCATATCGCCGTGGAGCCCCTCCGCGCGGATACCAGCCCGGTTCAGCCGTTCGGTGATGTCATCCACCATACGCTTGGTATTGGAGAAAATCAGGGTCAGGCGGTCGCCGTTGGCCTTCAGGATGAGTTCCAGCGCGTCCAGCTTACGGCCCATGGGGACGTCATAATACAGCTGTTCGATGTTTTCCACCGTCTCCTGTCGGGCCTCGATCTGCACCATGGCGGGATCCTGCTGATAGGTTTCGGTCAGGGCGAGGATATCCGGCGGCATGGTGGCGGAAAACAGTACGGTCTGCCGCTGCGCCGGCGCGTCGGACAGAATCGTTTCGATATCCTCGCGAAAACCCATGCTCAACATTTCGTCCGCTTCGTCCAGCACGATCATTTTCAGCCGTTCCAGCTTCAGGGTGCGCCGGCGCATATGATCCATGACACGGCCCGGCGTGCCCACCACCAGGTTGGCGGTTTTCAGGCGGGCGATCTGGCGGTCCATGGGTGCGCCGCCATAGACGTCGGCGGGGCGCACATAGGGCAGATAACGGGACAGCTTGCGCAGCTCGTCGCACGCCTGCACGGCCAGCTCCCGCGTCGGGCACAGGATCAGAACCTGTGCGCATCCCTTTTCCGTGTCGGACGGGTCGATCCGTTCCACCGCGGGAATGCCGAAGGCGATGGTTTTACCTGTGCCGGTCTGGGATCGGCCGATCACGTCCCGCCCGCTCTGGATCAGGGGGATGCTGCGTGCCTGGATATCGGTGGCGTTCTCGAAACCCAGGTCGTCCAGGGCCTGGCGGATTTCGGGTGTTAGGGTCATGTCGCTAAAGGAATTTGAATTCATACACGTCTCTTTTCTGAATTGTTAGAATGAACAAATAGTATAGTGTTTTTTCGGCAATTTGTCAAATTAAAAAAGGGTGGAAAGTCTCACGCTTTATCCTGATGTAATTGGAAAGCCACCTATGTTATAATAACGCATGAGAAGAATGCCATCCTCTGCCGTCATAATGGGGGCCGCGTTGGATAAGGGGAGGTGTACGAAGGCGGCTCGGTGCCGGTCCGGTTACGAGAATACTGTAAGCCCACCGTGATCGCTCCGGCGGCCGTTAGGCCGTCATATATAGTATATACCATTTTTCATTTTTTCATGGATGATTATAAAGGGAGGGGCAGGTATGGGCGAACGAAGATGGACACCGGAGCAGCGGCGGTGCATCGAGGCCCGCGGCGGCACCGTGCTGGTATCGGCCGCGGCGGGTTCGGGCAAGACCTCGGTACTGGTGGCCCGTTTGGTGGGCCTGATCACCGATGCCGAGCATCCGATTGATGTGGACCGCCTGCTGGTGGTGACCTTCACCAAAGCGGCGGCCGCAGAGATGAAGCAGCGCATCGCGGCGGAGCTGTCCCGCCTCATCGCCGCCAACCCGGGGAGCCGCCGTCTCCAGCGCCAGCAGATGCTGCTGCCCCGCGCCAGCATCGGCACCGTCCACGGCTTTTGCTCCGGGTTGCTGCGGGAACACTTTCAGCTGCTGGACCTGTCCCCCCGGTTTCGCGTGGGGGAGGAGGCGGAGATATCTCTGCTGCGGCAGGAAGCGGTGACCGAGGTACTGGAGGAGCTGTATACTGAAGAGAATCCCGCCTTTCTCGAACTGAGTGAAGTGATGGGAACCGGTCGGGATGACCGTCGTCTGATCGCCGCGGTACGCCGCCTGTACGATTTTATCCAGTCCCATCCCTGGCCCGACCAATGGCTGGTGGATAAGGCGGCGCTGTTTGAGGAGAATGTCCCCCTGGCCGATACCGTCTGGGCGCGGGAGGTGATTGACCGGGTGCGGCAGGTCCTGTTCTCCAGCGCCGCGCTGCTGCATAAGGCGGGTGAATTGGCGGCCGGCGAACCCAAAATGGCCGATGCCTATGGGCATACCCTGCGGCAGGAGGAGGAAGCCCTCGCGGCCGCTGCCAGGCGGATGGCGGAAGGATGCTGGGATGACCGTCTGAAACTCGTGCGGGAGCTGCCCGCCTGTTTCGGACGGCTGGGCGCCCTGCGCAAATACGAAGACGAACCCCGCAAGGAGCGGGTGACCGCTCTGCGGGACGAGGCCAAAAAGCAGGTCAAACTGCTGCCCGATCTCTTCTGCGGAAACGAGGTCCAGTGCCGGGAGGATATTGCTGTGACAGGGCGGCAGATCGCCTCCCTGTTCGAGGTAGTGCGCCGTTACACCGCGCGTTTTGGAGAGAAGAAACGGCAGAAACGGCTGGTGGATTTCAACGATCTGGAGCATCTGGCGCTGCGTCTGCTGGTGGAGCGGAAGGAGGAGGGAGGGCTCATCCGTACACCATTGGCTGCCGAGCTGGCCGAACGGTACGAACAGGTTCTGGTGGATGAGTATCAGGATACCAACGCGGCTCAGGATGCCCTGTTCAGTGCCCTGTCTCGGGCGGAAACCAACCTGTTTTTTGTCGGCGATGTCAAACAGAGTATTTACGGGTTCCGTCAGGCTATGCCCGAACTGTTCATCCGCCGCAGGGCGCGGTATAGCGAATGGGGAGAGAAGGAGACGCCCGCTTTCCCCGCGTCCATCACTTTGGGGCACAATTTCCGCAGCCGGCGGGAAGTGACCGACGCGGTCAATTTCGTGTTCCGACAGATCATGGGAGCCCGGACCGGCGGCATCGATTACGACCGGCGGGAGGAACTGGTGCCCGCCGCTGCTTATCCGCCGGGGGAGGACTGCGAAACCGAATTGACCATTGTAGACGGCGGCACACGGGAGGAGGAGGACGACCGAGACCCCGCGGAGGCGCGGGTGGTGGCCGCGCGGATCCGCGAACTGATGCAGACGTTCCGTCCCGCCGATGGTGAGAAAGGAACACGCCCCCTGAAATGGGGGGACATCTGCATCCTGCTGCGGAGCAAATCCGCCCATGCCGCCGCCTATGTGGACGAGCTCAACCGCTGCGGCGTGCCTGCCTGGACAGCGGCGGCGGGGGGCTTTTTTGACGCGCCGGAGATCGCGTCGGCCGTCTCTCTGCTGCGGTCGGTCGACAACCCCGCGCAGGATATCCCCCTGCTGTCGGCGTTGGTGTCGCCGGTGGCAGGTTTCGATCCGGACGATCTGGCGGAGCTTCGTCTGCTGACGCGGGACGGCGGCCTGTACCACGCCCTGCGCCGTTATGCCCGGCGGGGCGCCGACCCGTCGCTGCGGGAGCGCTGTCTGTCCTTTCTCGCCCTGCTCGACCGGTTTCGCGGGCTGGCGGCCACCCTGCCCGCCGACCGGCTGATCTATCGGCTGTACGAGGAGACCGGTCTCGCGGCGGCGGCCCGTGCCGGCCGGCACGGGGGAAGGCGTCTGGCCAACCTGCGCCTGCTTCACGAATACGCCCGCCGGTTCGAACAGGGAGGCTTCCGGGGGCTGTCTTCCTTCATGCGGTATCTCGACCGGCTGGAGCAGCAGGACAGCGAGCTGGCTCCAGCCGCGCCCACCGGCGCCGCCGACGCGGTGCGGGTGATGAGCATCCATAACAGCAAGGGCCTGGAATTCCCGGTGGTATTCCTCGCCGGGTTGGGGGGACAGTTCAACGACGAATCCACCCGCAGCGATCTGCTCCTCCACCCCGAAACGGGAGCGGGCATGGTCCGGCGGGAGCCGGAGAGCGGACGCCAATACAACACCCTGCCCCGCCAGGGGGTGGCGCTGGCTATCCGCCGCAGTGAACGGGCTGAGGAGCTGCGAGTGCTGTATGTGGCCATGACCCGTGCCCGTGAGAAGCTGTGCCTCGTCATGACACGGAAGGACCCCGAGGCCGATCTCATCCGCCTGGCGGCGTCCCTGCCGGGGGGGGAGGCAGCCGGCGGGCGGATGCCCCCCCGTTTGGTGCTGTCTGCCCGCAGCATGGGGGACTGGCTGCTGACGGCGGCGCTGCGGCACCCCTCGGGGGCCCTGCTGCGGCAGATGGCAGGGGCGGAGGATCTCCCCCTGCTGCCGGCCGAAGAACCGTGGCGCATCGAGGTGATCCGGTCGCCGAAGGCGGAGGAGATCGAGCAGGCGGCGCCCGCACCCGCTCAGGCCGACCCCGCGCTGGTCCGGCTTATCACCGAACGGCTGACCTGGGCCTATCCTCATGGGGCGCTGACCCGCGTCCCCTCCAAACTGGCGGCGTCGGAGCTGTCCCACCGGCGGCTGGGACGGGAGAATATCGCCTCCCGCCGTCCCGCGTTTCTGTCTGAGAGCGGCCTAACTCCCGCCGAGCGGGGAACGGCCCTGCACACCTTCATGCAGTTCGCGGATTACGCGGCGGCGGCAGACGCGCCTGAGAGGGAACGGGACCGGCTGGTGGAAAGGGGCTTCCTCACCGAACAGCAGGGGGCGGCGCTGCCCTTTTCCCGTATCCGTGGTTTTTTCGGGGGAGAGCTGTACCGGCGGATGACGGCGTCAGCCTCCCTGCGCCGGGAGGTCCCCTTCACGGTGGACCTTCCCGCCGAAACGCTGCTGGATACCGAAGCGGCGGACGGCGGGGAACTGGCAGGTGAAAAGGTGGTGATACAGGGTATCGCCGACTGCGTGTTCGAGGAGGACGGCGGCCTGGTCATCGTGGATTACAAGACCGACAGGGTCAAAAGCGGCGGGGAGCTGGCGGCGCGCTACCGGGAACAGCTCCAGGTATATGCGTATGCACTGGAGCGGGTTTACGGCCTGCCGGTGAAGGAGTGCCTGCTGTATTCCTTCTCCCTTTCCCGCGCCGTGCCGGTTCGGATGGAGAAGGCGTGAGCAATAGCCGCCGATAACGTTACGTCGTTCGTCAGGCCCCCGCCCCTGCGTCAGAATCGGGCGCCGATCGTAACAACCGGCCCGGCGTTATCCGCCGGGCCGGTTTGGCTTACAGAACGCTTACCGATATGCCGGCAGCCAGTCGCCATGGGCCTCGAAGAGGTCGTCGCACATGGAGCGGATATCGTCCAGGGACAACTCGGCAGCGGTGTGGGGGTCCAGCATGGCCGCCTGATACACCGCTTCTTTCCGCCGGGTGGCCGCGGCCTCGATGGTCATCAGCTGCACACCAATGTTGCTGCGGTTGAGGGCGGCGCACTGCTCCGGCAGATCGCCGATGAAGGTAGGGGCGATGCCGCTGGCGTCCACCAGGCAGGGTACCTCCACGCAGGCTTTATAGGGCAGATTGGTGATCACGCCGTTGTTGATGACGTTGCCGCCGATTTTGTAGGGCTTATTTTCCACCATGGCCTCCATGATGTAGCTGCCGTATTCGTGGGTGCGCGTATGCTCCAGATGAGGATTCTCGGTCAGACCAGCCTTCATCTTTTTCCACTCCTCGATCTGGTTGACGCAGCGCCGGGGATATTCGTCCAGCGGGATGTGATACTTCTCGATCAGCTCGGGATACCGGCTCTTGATGAAGTAAGGCATGTATTCGGCGTTGTGTTCGCTGGATTCGGTGACATAATAGCCGAAGGTGCGCATAATCTCGTGCCGGACCACGTCCCAGCCGGGCAGCTCCTGCGCCAGGTCGCGCTTTTTGATCTCGGGATACAGGTCTACCCCGTCACGGGAGATCTCCAGCAGCCAGGCCATGTGGTTGATACCGGCGATTTTCCACTGTACCTTGTCGTCGTAGGTCATGCCCACCGACCCCATGATGTTGTCGCAGCATACCTGGACGCTGTGGCACAGGCCTACCGTTTTGACCCCGGTATGCCGCTGCATGAAACCGGTCAGCATCGCCATGGGGTTGGTGTAGTTGAGGAACCACGCGTCGGGGCAGACCTCCTCCATATCCCGGGCGAAATCCTCCAGCACCGGGATGGTGCGCAGAGCGCGGAAGATGCCGCCGATGCCCAGGGTGTCGGCGATGGTCTGGCGCAGGCCGTACTTTTTCGGAATCTCGAAATCGGTGATGGTGCAGGGGTCGTAACCGCCGACCTGAATGGCGTTGACCACGAAATCGGCGCCCCTCAGCGCCTCTTTCCGGTTTTCTACTCCAAGATAGGTCTTGATTTTCGCGCGCCCGGCGTTTATATTGGTATTGATCGCACCGAGCATGGCCTCGCTTTCGCCCAGCCGGACGCCATCGATGTCGTATAGCGCCATCTCCGCGTCCTTCAGTGATTCGACGCACATGCAGTCCCCCAGCACATTGCGTGCGAAGACGGTGCTGCCCGCGCCCATAAAGGTGATTTTCATTGGCATAGCCCCCTTTGTTTCTTTTACGCTCTCTCTTCGGCCGCCCGGCTATGTATATCTCCTGCCGGGCGCTCCATACTAAGGATGCTTACATTATAAGGAGAGGTGTCTAAATTACAAGCCCCTTTGTGCAATTTCCGCAATTCTTTTTCTGACTTCGGGCGCGCCCCGCCGGTGCGCTGGAGATAAATGCCGGTCGGTGATATTGCTGGCCGGTATCCAAGGATAGGAGATGTGTCAACATGGCGAAAATGGTCTGTTCCGTTTGTGGTTATGTCTATGATCCCGAGGTGGGTGATCCCGATAACGGTATCTCTCCCGGCACCAAGTTCGAGGACCTCCCCGATGATTACGTCTGTCCCATCTGCGGCGTCGGCAAGGACATGTTCGAAGCCGCCGAATAAGCCATAACGGAAAAGAGAGCCGGGGCCTGTGAGATTAACACAGGCCCCGGCTCTCCTATAATTATAAGAAATAGATGCCTTATGAATATCCCAATACGGGAGAATAGGCCCCGGACTTTATCGCATATAGTTGGTGTCCCCAAACGCGGAAGAAGGCTCGTTACGGGATGAAATCCCGTAGGAGGTGCTTCGCACCGACAGAGAATTCTTCCTGAGAATAGGCCCTTTGGGCCTATTCTCCCAGTTCATCCAGCGTCAGCTCGTAGGCGGGCAGGAATTCATCCAGAAAGCAGTCGGCGGCTGGAAGCTTCATGGCCCGTACCGCCTGTTCGGTGGCGGCGCGGGCACGGGCGAATTCCCGGTTGCCCTGCTTCAGCTCCTCCACGCACTTGATAAGAGCGGAGAGCTTGTCCGCGGCTTTTACCAGCCGGCGCTCTTCCTCGGTGCCCTCAGATTCCCGCAGCAGGGGGGCATAGTCCTCCCGCAGATCGGCGGGAAGCATGGACAGCAGCCGGTCGGTGGCCACCGATTCCACCTGGCGGTAAGCATCCCGGATGGCGGGGTTGTCATACTTGACGGGGGTGGGCAGGTCGCCGGTCAGGATTTCCGGTGCGTCGTGATACAGGGCGAGCAGGGCGCAGCGTCCCGGATCGGCATGGCCGCCGTAACGACGATTGTGCAGCAGTGCCAGTGCATGGGCCAGCACGGCCACCTCGTGGGAATGCTCGCAGATGTTTTCCTCTCTCGTATTGCGCATCAGGGACCAGCGCTCGATATATTTCATGCGGGACAGCATGGCGTAAAAAGGATATTCCATGGAACGACACTCCTCCTCGGTATTTATCGGTCTAATTATAGCACATAGCCGCCGCCCAACATAGCGGAGCCCCCTTGTTATCCGGCGGCAGCCTTAAAAATTTCTGAGGAAATTTATCGGATGAGTCATGTAAACCGTCCCGCCTCCCAAAGTAAGTGTATACCCTTGTTATCCGGCGGCGGTCTCCAAAATTTTGGGGCATTCTTCCGGTTTAAAGACCGCCGGAACGGCAGTCGTTTTTCTGTTTTAATCCGCCTGGAAGAAAACCCGGCACGGCGATAGCCGTGGAGGGACATCGTCCCGTAAGGGGATTCTTCCGGTTTAAAGACCGCCGGAACGGCAGTCTTTAAACAACTGTACTTTAAATTTCAGGAAGATTCTGGTATACTTACTCCATTGAGATAATTAACGGCGCCCGTTCCCGTGTTCTATGAACGAATGCTGGACGGTAACCACCTACAGGGGAGGCTTTGCCATGACAAAATCCCTGCAGAAGCCGCGGGAGCGGGCGGGAACGGCGTTCCTGCTCGGTTTGGCACTGGCGGCTGCGTTGTTTCTGCCCTTTGTGTTCTATGACAAGGGGCTGTTCATTTATTACGGCGATTTTAATGTACAGCAGATTCCCTTCTACCGTCTGGCCCACGACAGCATCCGGGACGGCAATATTTTTTGGAGCTGGAATACCGATCTGGGGGCCAATTTCATTGGTTCGTATTCCTTCTATTTGCTGGGCAGCCCTTTCTTCTGGCTAACCCTGCCTTTTCCCAGCGCGGCCGTACCGTATCTGATGGCGCCGCTGCTGATACTGAAATTTGCCTGTGCCTCCCTGACCGCTTACCTGTTCCTGCGGCGGTTCGCCTCGCCGGGCGGGGCGCTGCTGGGGGGACTGTTGTACGCCTTTTCGGGTTTTTCCCTGTACAATGTGTTCTTCAACCATTTTCACGAGGCGATCGTCTATTTTCCTTTGATGCTGCTGGGGATGGAGCTGCTGATGAAGGAGGGACGCAAGGGCGTTTTTGCCGCTTCGGTTTTTTTGAGCGCCCTGTCCAATTACTATTTCTTTATCGGTCAGTGCTTTTTCCTGCTCATCTACTGGACAGTCCGGCTGGTTTCCGGCGGGTGGAAGCTGACGCCACGCCGTTTTTTTGCCCTGTTGTTCGAGGCGGTGGCGGGGACGGCGGCCGCCGCTGTGCTGCTGCTTCCTTCCTTTTACGCCGTGATCCAGAACTCCCGTACTGGGGAGCTTCTCTCCGGCTGGGACCTGCTGATCCATTCGCGTCCCCAGCGGCTGCTGGATATCGTCCATTCTTTCTTTTTCCCGCCCGATCTGCCGGCGCGGCCCAACTTTTTCCCCGATGCGGATAACAAGTGGTCCTCCATGTCCGCCTGGCTGCCGGTTTTCGGCTGCACGGGAGCCATCGCGTATTTCCAGTCCCGCCGTCATACCGACTGGCTGCGGCGGATGCTGATCATCTGCGTACTGTGCGCGGTGGTCCCGGTGCTGGGGGCCATGTTCCAGCTGTTCAACAGTATGTACTACGCCCGCTGGTTCTATATGATGGTGCTGATGCTGGTGCTGGCGACCGTGCTGTGCTTTGAGCAGCGGGAGGCCGAGCCTGCCCCGCCGGTGGAGTGGAAACGCGCCATCGGCTGGTCGGGAGGGATCACGGCGGCCTTTGCCCTCGTCATTGGGCTGGCCCCCCGCTCCTGGAAGCCCGATGAGGAGACGGGACAGCTCACCTTCGGTCTGATGGAAAACCCGGCTCAATTCTGGCTGTATGTGGGGATCGCGGCGGTGGGGCTGGTGCTGACCGGCCTGCTGGTGCTGCTGTACCGCAGCGACCGCCCCCGGTTTACCCGCTGGTCGGTGGCCGTAACCATGTGCCTTGCCCTGATTGTGGGCTGGTTCACACTGGGCACTGGCAAAAATCAGTCCAATTATCTGTCCTCCTTCGTGGCGGCGCGCATCGCGGAAGGGCCCGACGCGTTCGAACTGCCGGGGCTTGAGAACAGCCGGATAGACGTCAACAACGGCATGGACAATCTGGCGATGTACTGGCAGCTGCCGTCGATTCAGGCCTTCCACAGTATCGTGCCCGGCTCGGTGATGGATTTTTATCGTTCGGTTGGGGTGGATCGCAGTGTCGCCTCCCGCCCCGATACCACACACTTTGCCCTCCGGGGTCTGCTGTCGGTGCGTTTCCTGTTCGACTATGAAAATGCGGATGATCTCCAGTATAAAGAGGATGCGGATTATTTTTCCCATTCGGAAGATGACCCGGAAAACAACCTGAAAATGCCGGGCTGGACCTATACGGGCAATGTCAGGGGTTTCCGTCTTTATGAAAACGAGTATTATATCCCTTATGGCTTTACTTACGATAAGGTGATGTCCCGCTCCGCGTATGATTCGCTTTCCACCAGCCTGCGGGAGCAGGTGCTGCTCAAAGCACTGGTGGTGGAAGACGCTGACTACGATGAGGTCGCCGGGCTCCTGGAGCCCTATACTTCCAGCGGTACCGTCTACGGGCAAAACGCCTATTTCGCCGATTGCCTCGCCCGCAAAGGGACCGCCGCCAGCCGGTTCTCCCGGGATAACAGCGGATTTACCGCCGTCATTGACCTGCCTCAGGAAAACCTGGTCTTTTTCAGCGTGCCCTATGAGGACGGCTGGAGCGCTGAGGTGAATGGGGAACCGGCGAAGATATATCAGGCGGGAGTCGGCTTTATGGCGGTGCGCTGCCCGGCGGGAGAGGACGTATCCATCCGTTTTCATTACCACACACCGGGATTGACCGGGGGCCTGATTATTTCCGGTTCCGCTGTCGCGGCCCTGCTGCTCTATCTGCTGACGGCGGCGCTGCTGAGGCGAAAAAAGACGGCCACTGTCCCGGCGGAGGCGGTTGAGGAATTGCTGCCTTTGATTCGTCCTGCCGATGTGCCGGCGATGGGTGGTATCGGGACGGATGAAGGCACTGCGGGAGGGAAAGGGCCTGCCGCGGAAAGCGCGGCTGAAGACAGTGCCCCTTATTCCGCAGGAGCGGCCCCTTTTTTACCGCTGCCGGATGAACTCACCGGGCCTTCCAACCGGGAAGAGACGCCGCAGGAGCGGGCAGACAGCGAGTCCTCCGATGAGGGATGGTTTGACCTGTACGAGATGTATCCCGGTTCCGCCGAAGCGGGGGAATCTTCTGAGAATGACGGTGATCCCCGCGATCCGGAGAACCATTAGGCAATTTCAATTTTTGATGAATAAACCGGGCCGGATGCAGTCACATCCGACCCGGTTGTTTTTTATAGCAGGAGAGCCGCTGCAGAGCCTGACTATGCGGCGAAAAACAGGATGTCTTTCACAGGCTGTTCGAAAAACCAGCGATTCTCAATTTTCCTCTTCTGTTTTTTCCAGCGGATTCGCCGTCAGGAGCAGCTGTTCCACCGTATAGCGGGGCCGGTGTTTCACCTCGCTGTAGATTTTGCCGATGTATTCCCCACAGACGCCGAGACACAGCATCTGCAGGCCGCCCAGAAACCAGATAGACGATACGATAGCGGTCCATCCCGCCACCGCTGAACCCACCAGCTTGGATATCAGGGCGTACAGCAGTCCCAGTACGCTGATCAGGGCCACGATCATGCCGAGGACGGTAATGATCCGCAGAGGGCGGACACTGAAGGAGGTGATTCCTTCCAGTGCAAAGCTGAGCATTTTACCCAGCGGATATTTGGAGGTTCCCGCCGCCCGTTCCGCCCGATCGTAGTAGACCACATCGCTGCGATAGCCAATCAGCGGGACCACGCCCCGCAGGAATAGGTTGGACTCTTCATACTCGGACAGGGACTCCAATGCCCGCCGGCTCATCAGGCGGTAGTCGGCGTGGTTTTCCACCGTTTCGGCTCCCATCGCGTTCATCAGCTTATAGAACCACCGTGCCGTGCTGCGCTTGAAGACGGTGTCGGTGTCCCGCTTGCGCCGTACCCCGTACACCACATCGCAGCCTTCACCGAATTTTTCTAAAAAGCCGTCTACCGCTTCGATATCGTCCTGCAGGTCCGCGTCCAGGGAAACGGCGGCGTCGCAGTAATGGCGCGCCGTCATCAAACCCGCTAACAGGGCGTTCTGGTGGCCGCGGTTGTGGGAGAGCTTCATAGCGGCGAACAGGGGGGATTCCTGCCGCAGGGAACAGAGGATCGGCCAGGTGCTATCCCGGCTGCCATCGTCCACCAGCAGAATGCGGCTGTCGGGAGAAATAGATGACCGCGTGATGAGCGACTCCATTTTCTCCCGCAGGACGCGGGAGGTGAGAGGAAGTACCTGCTCCTCGTTATAGCAGGGAACCACCAGATACAGGATGGGCGCCATGGAGATTACCACCTTTCGTCCCGTTTCATCAGTACCAGAAGGTCAGCAGGCGGGCCAGCTTGGTATAGGCCACCGCCCCCTCCGTATTGGGGTACACCGTGTTGGTCACGCCGGGAACGTGCTGGAATACCAGAACCAGTGTGCTGATAAGGCAGACGACTCCACAGCAGATAAAGAGAAGTTGCAGCCCTTTTTTGACCTTGGGGTGGCTGATTTTACCGTACACGGCGAAACACAGCGCGATCGCAAATAAAACCATAGGCCAGGCGAAATCCACATTATAGCGCAGCGCGTACCCGCTTTCCCAGGTTATTATCAGGGTCAGCAGCGGTACCAGCAGGCCCGGAAGGCCGCACAGCAGCGTGCCGCGCACCAGCTGGCGACGGTTCATCCGTTTCATCAGATAAGGCAGCAGCACAATGGCGAACAGCGGCAGGAAACGCCAGAACAAGCCAAGGCCGCACCCGGTTTCAATAAAGTAATAGGCGTTGATTCCAAATTTCTCCACATTTCCGCTGAAGTAAGGAAAGGTCGTAGGGGTGAAAGTCGGAACCCCGAACAGCATGTTCCATATGCTGATCAGCGACAAACTGGGGCTGAACCGGGTATTGGTAAAGTCGTTGATGGTGAGGGAATAGCGGATACCGAACTCAAAGGGAGAACCAAACCGGACGGTATTGTACAGCATCTGTGCGCCGCCGAACACGGCGAAGGGAATCAAAATCGCCGCCAGGCACAGAAGGGTGGATTTGGTCTTTTTTTCGACGGGCGCCCTGTCCCGATGCTGACGCAGACCAAAGAAGAACCACACCAAAAGCACCACCACATAGGCGGCAAAGGTGGGACGCGACATCACCGCCAGCGACAGCGCCGTCGCCGAGAGGGCCAGCCGGTGGAGCTGCAGGGGCTTGTCCGTAAATATGTTGGAGCAAAACAGGAAAAACACACCGATGGCCATGAACATCAGCCCGGACAGCTCCGCCGCCTCATAGAACATGGGGCGTATGACGCACAGCCAGATACCGGAGCACAGCAGCAGGCAGAAAAGCCCCACCACAACCAGGCGGAAGGGTGTCTTCGAAAACCATCGCCTGATCATGGCCATATACGCGCCGGTCAGGAAGACAGCGGCTATAAGCCCGAACAGCAGACAGGCATAGGAGGTGGGGAAATAAGCGCCGGTGATCAGATGATAGGGGAGAAAGAGGGTCAATACCGGCGCGATGCCGTAATAGGAATAATACTTGCCCTCGTACAGCAGGTGATCCCAGGCGTAAGGGGCGCCGCTATCGGCACGCTGCTGCGGGCTATACGGGTTTTCAAGGGCCAGCAGCTCCGGTGAGGGCTCTTTCAGCAGGGATACCTGTCCTTCTGAAAAAGCGTCCACCAGCTCCTGGGACAATTGATCCCCTGTTTTGGCCCGCAGAGACCCGGCCTTGGAGCCGACGTACAGGGAGAACAGTCCCACCGTGGCCAGGAGAAAGGCGGTCAGCACCGCGATGACGGATATCCAGTGCGACAGTCGTTTTCCGTTGTAAGCCACCGCCATACACGGCGCCTTGATTAGCAGATACACCACGAGACCCAGCGAAAACAGCGCGGCTATCCGCAAAATGGAAAAGTCGAAGGGGATGCTTTCGTTGACCGCGACGCCGTCAAAGGCCATTTTCTGTCCTTTTTCGCATTGCAGGGTAAACCGGATTTTTTCACTGGCGCCGTAATAGGTACAGGTGGTATAGCGGGTACGCTCCATCCCGGTGACGATTCGGAGAGAACGGGGACTGCCGATATAGTCCGAGCGGGTTTCATCGGTATACTGAATCGACGCGTTCAGCGATTGAATGGTATCGCGGGGATTCGCCGAGGGAGACAGGATTTTTTCAGCCTGGAGCGCCAGGGTCTTCACCGGTATGTTCAGGTCTTTAATCTCCACGGTGGGATTGTTTTCGGATGCCGTCCAGGTGCCGTCACCGTTGTTCGTCAGGCCCCTTATCACGCACTGGGAAGGCTCCCGCAGCTGTGTAGTATATTTTCCGCCGATCATGACGAGAGATGCATAATTGAACAGCAGGATTTCCAGCAGGCTGCAAATTACCAGCCAGATGAGGCCGAAGCTCAGCACACGATACCAGAAAGGCGGCCGTACAGGCGCCTCAGCCGTAAGAGGCCGGTCGGATTTATATGATTGTTCAGGCATCAAAATGATTCATCGCCTTCCTCAAACAATGGCTATAGTTATACCATACACCGGTTCCTTTCCCTTCTAAAAACGGGACAGGCGGCATGGAACCGGTGCTGAAGAATCCCTTCGGATTCTTCCTTTATGTTTATTATAACATACACCGATTCCTTTTTGTTTGATATAAAATCAGGCTGAAAGGAACCGGTGTTGAAGAATTATGTTATAATTCTTCCTTTCCTTTTAAAAAACTTAGTCCCGAAAGGAGATTCTTCCGGTCCACAAACGCCGATACGGCGTTTGTGGACATTATACCTTGAATTGTTATCCGCGCCGCAGACTCCAGGAACAGCGGTTGGAGACATTATACAAGATAGCGGACGGGATAGCAATATATCTGTTAATTTATACTTCATTCAATTGGCATATACAGAGGACGCCAGAAACGAAAAGACCCGCCCCACAAGGGGCGGGTCTTTCAGCGGCGGAATTGGTCAGTTGCCGGCGTTCATATTGGTGAACTTTTCCTTGGCGCTCTGAACCTTCTGATCCTCGGCGGCCGGAGTGGGATACCAGCCCCGTTTCTGCATGTCCATAAAGATGTCGGCCTGCATGCAGTGCTCGTCGTGGAGGATGTTCATCATCTCGTCCCGCAGCGCGGTGTTGGCGCACTCGTTGGTGAAGGTGTTGTACAGACCGGTCATCTGCTTCTCCGAGCTGAGGGCGTCGTGCATCATTTCCTTATCCTGCATGGGGATAGTGGTCGTATCTGCCATTGTTGTCACTCCTTCCGTTTAGTTCAGAAAGCCCATCAGGCGGTCAAAATGGTTCTGGTGCTTGCCGGCAATCTGCTCATACTGGGTTTTGATCTGCGGATCGGTGGTGAGGGTGGCGTAGCTTTTGTACTTCTTGACAAGCAGCAGCTCGGCGCTCAGCTCGTCTTCCAATGCGCTGAGTTCCTTGGATGTGAGATTGGCCATGGCGTTTGCCTCCTTTTAAAGTGTTTAACCTTATTATGGTAATGGGGGCGGAAAATATACATGCCCCGGTTAGTATGCAGCGACGGACGCAAAAAACTCCCGGAGCACACGAATCGTGTGCCGGGAGTTTTTGCCGCCGGGCGCGTTATGTAGCCCGGCTCTCCAGCTCTCCGCCAAGACCGAAACTGATTTCCAGCGCCTGATCGACGCGGTTCATCGACTGGTCATCCAGCCGCCCCATGTGTTCTTTGAGACGCTTTTTATCAATGGTGCGTATCTGTTCCAGCAGCACGATGGAATCCCGTGCCAAGCCGCTGCCGGTGGAATGGAGCTGTATATGGGTAGGCAGGCGCGCTTTATCCTTCTGGCTGGTGATCGCCGCCGCGATAACCGTGGGGCTGAAGCGGTTGCCGACATCGTTCTGTACGATCAGCACCGGGCGGATGCCGCCCTGCTCGGAGCCGACCACCGGACTCAAATCGGCATAATAGATATCTCCCCGTCGGACGTTCACTTTTTCTCACTCCTGTTCGGTAGTTTACAGGTCCCGCAGGAATATTTTGACCTGTAAAAACGGTTTTAAACGCTGCGGTCCAATTTTTTGTGATTGGACTCATACAGCGGTACTGTCCTGACAGTCCATTCTATGCCCGTCCGCGCGTTTTGACAGAGTTTTTGTCGTGAGTCCGCGAGGATCGCCTGCCGGGGAACAGGCTTTAGGGGAACCGCTTAAGCGTCGGCTTTTTTCAGCGAGGCGAAGTAGGCGCGGTTGTGGGCGACGGCGGGATCGTCCGGTTTGACCCCGGCCGCCAGCTCATTATAGGCTTCGGCCTGCATCCGGTCGCCCAGCCGGTCGTAACAGACGCACAGCTGGAGATAGGGGATATAGTTTCCGCAGTCGGGCTGGTGGAAACCGCCGCCCTCGTTTTCGGGACGGGCGGTGGCCAGTTCGTACCAGAAGGCCGCGGCCGCATAGTTTCCTTTTTTGAAAAAATGCAGGCCGATTTCACAGCACAGCTCCGCCCGCGGCGGGGCGTAAGCCAGGGCGCCCAGCAGGGCGTACAGGGCGCCCTGCTCGTCTCCCAGCCGTTCTCTGCACGCCGCCAGGTCGCGGCAGGCGCCGAGAATGTTTTCAATCCAGCCCTGACCGCCGCGCAGGAAGTCCTCCAGCTTTTCCGCCGCTTCAGCGGTGCGCCCGTTATCCATAAGCTCCCGGGCGTAATAATACTGCTGACGCGGGTCGAGGGCGCGGCCCTCCCGCAGCATTTTTTCAAAAATCCGCAGATTGCGTCCGGATTCACCGGGCCGCAGCTTGCGGTGGGAAACCGCTGCCTCCGCCTGTACGGTCAGTCCGCGGGGGGCGACAGCCTCGTGGACCGCGCCCTCGAACCGGAAGCCGGCGTCCCGCCGCATCAGGCGTTCCCGCAGATAGGTAAAGGTGGGATTGTCCGCCTGATCGAAGGCGACGTGGTAGGGCATCATGACCATCTGCACCGCCGGGTCCAGCGTCTCCTTCAGCTGGCGGAAGGCCTCCCGGTCGAGGGGTTCCAGTACATCGTCTGCGTCCAGCCAGAGCAGATACTCCTGCGTGGCCTGATCGAAGGCGTAATTGCGGGCGGCAGCGAAATCGTCCCGCCAGGGGAATTCGTACAGCTTGGCGCCCCGCTGACGCGCAATCTCCCGGGTGTTGTCGGAGGAACCGGTGTCCACCACGATGATTTCCTCCACCAGATCCTTCACGCTGTCCAGACAGCGCCCCAGCACATCCTCCTCGTTTTTTACGATCATGCACAGGCTGATGGTGATCATGGGCCTCGTCCTTTCGCTCATTTGATAGGGGCTTCGACGGAAAGGAGGGGCCGTCGATTACGGCGGCCCCATCCCTTTCGGCAGAATGCGTTATTTGTTGATGATCTCGGCCTTGCAGGTGGAGACAAAGGTGGGGTCGCTGTTGTTGGAGCCGACCAGGACCACCATACCCGCCTCGTTGCGCAGCACGGTGCCCTGCCCAACCGTCTGTCCGCCGGCCTTGATACTCACACTCGTGGTGCCCACCGGCAGATAGCTGCGGATGGCGTTCTGACAGTCGGCGCCGCAGCCCTCCGGCGCGGGGACCGGCTCGGGCAGGTAGGTGATGGCGTTGTTGTAGGTGGCGCTGGTGACCCGTACCGAAGCGATACGGCACAGGGACAGCGCCTCCTGCGGTACGCCCTGGGTGTTGGCCAGCTGGAACAGGCCGGCGTTGGGGTTGGTGTTGGGGGCCGGCAGCAGGGAGAGCGGACGGCCGCTGGCGTTGTCGCCGCTCTCCATCGCCACTATCACCGTGTCGGTGGGATACAGGGCGATGATCTGTTGCAGAACGTTACGCATCTGGGCCACGCAGAAACAGTCGATGGCGTTGGCTGCCGGTCCGGTGGCTCCGATCGGTCCGGTAGCTCCCGTGGCGCCTGTGGCGCCTGTAGCACCCGCCACACCGGTGGGCCCGGTCGCTCCGGTAGGTCCCGTCGCGCCAGCAGGGCCGGTCGTCCCCGTTGCGCCGGTGGGACCCGCAACGCCGTTAGCGCCTGTCGCTCCTGTCGCACCGGTGGGGCCGGTTGCGCCATTGGCGCCGGTAGTCCCGATGGGACCGGTGGGACCTGTTGCGCCGTTGGCGCCGGTGGGGCCGGTTGGCCCGATGGGTCCGGCGGGGCCCATATCACCGGTAGGACCGCTGGGTCCGGTGGCTCCCGTCGGACCTATTGGCCCGGTGGCTCCGGTATTTCCTGTCGCACCGCTGGGGCCAGTGGGACCGGTCGCGCCGTTGGCGCCGGTAGCCCCCGTCGCGCCGGTGGGGCCTGTCACACCGTTGGCCCCCGTGGCACCGGTAGCTCCGGTCGGCCCTGTGGCGCCGGTTGCACCGGTAGGTCCACCGGCAGGGCCGGTGGGACCTGTGGGCCCGGTCGGTCCGGTGGGGCCGGGACAGCAGATGCAGTCACAGGGACCGCCGTAGGCACAGGGAACGCAGCAGCCGCAGTCACAGGGACCGAAATCTCCGCAGGGGCTGCCGCAGTCACAGGGATTCCCGCAGCCGCACGGGCCGCAGCAGCTCTCTGTGGAAGGAGGGCAGGTTCCGCATGGGGGAGGGCAGGGAGGAGGATAACTGCCGTTCTGCGAACAGTCGCCGTTTTGGAAACGGCCGCTGTTATCGCCGGGAGTGGGCCCCCAGAACTGCTGCATCCCGTTTTCAGTGGTTTCCTGTCCGGGTGTCGGGGAGGATTGCCTCCGCCGGGGACGGGGCACGCCCTGGTCCCGACAGTTAATTACATTCATGCCGGGAACGTCGCCGTTGGGATTTCTCATATCGTCAGACCACCTTTACACTAGTTTTTCGCTCGGTTCTCCTTACCACTGTATGCACCGGCGGCGGGGCGGTTACAGGCGATTCTCGTTTTTAAAAGGATTACGCGGGTAAAAGCGCCCCATTTTCGATGATATTTCACGTACAGGCCATGAATGGACCGTGCAGAAAAAAGCACCCGCGCCTTGACAGACGCGGGTGCTTTTTAAACGTCAGAGGTCAGCCTTCACCGGGGGAAGGGGAGCCTTCGGTGCGGCCCAGCGCCTCTAATTCCCCCATCAGTTCGATACCCAGCCAGAAACCGGCGGCGAAGGAACACTGTTTATCGGATTCGGAGAGATATTCCGACATGTCCTGATGAAGAAACCAGTTGTCCCCGTCCGCTTTGCCGGTCATGACGGCGCATTCCGCCTCGTTCAGTCGGCGGGCGCTGTCCTGATAAGCGGGGTCGGATTCGTTCAGCATCTGTATCCAGCCCTGTTCCGCCCGGTACAGATCGTGCAATACGGGGTAGTTTTCCAACAGCAGCATCAACAACACTCACTTTCTGTTTTCTGCTTTTATTATGGCAGAACGGGGGAAGCGATGTGTGGGATATATCCCAGAAGCTTACATATTTTTCGGCGTGGAGATATCCCAAGCCTGGGATAATATGATGGAACGACATTAGCAGCTGACTTCGTCGGCTTCGTAGGGGAGCCGTGGACGTTCCGTCCACGACAGCCCCTCCCTTACGCCATTATCGCAGGTTCCGGATATTGACGTCTGCGTGCTGTCTTCGTAGAAATGACGACATGGCTAGGCTAACAAGTGATAAAGGAAAAAGAGAGGAACTACCTACCGTAGCTCCTCTCTTTTTCACTATCGTATTATAGTTGTCTGAGACTTTCCTCCAACAGCCTCAGCTGTTCCTCCAGCCGGGCGGCGTTATTCCGCGCGGTCTGCACCACCTGTTCGGGGGCTTTGGAGGTAAAGGCTTCGTTGGAAAGCCGGGCGTTCACGCCGTCCAGCTGCTTCTGGACGTTCTCCTTCTCCTTCTGGAGGCGGGCTTTCTCCGCCGCCAAATCCACCAGTTCCGCCATGGGAATCTTAATGGTGGCGTCGGGGGTGACGATGCTCACCGCACTGTCCAGCTCGAACCGCTCGCCCACCTGCACCTCGGAGGCCGAGGCCAGCCGTTCGATAAAAGGCGCGCCGTTCCGGAAACACTCGGCATAGGCCGTTTCCACATACACCTGAGCCTTGCGGGAGGGGGGCACGTTCATCTCCGCCCGACGGTTGCGGATGGCGCGGATGGCCTCCATCAGCCGTTCCATTTCCTTCTCTTCCGCGGGGAAGCACAGGGACGGATCGTATCGGGGCCAGTCGGCCACGACCAGTGCGCCGTCTCCGTGAGGCATCGACTGCCAGATTTCCTCGGTGACGAAGGGCATGAAGGGATGCAGCAGCTTCAACATACCGTTCATGACGGTGACCAGCACCTGGCGGGCCGTGCCGGCATTTTCGCCCTGCAGACGGGATTTGCACAGCTCGATATACCAGTCGCAGTAGCTGTCCCAAATGAAATCGTAGACCTTGGCCAGCGCCACGCCCAGCTCAAATTTCTCCAGATTTTCGGTGACGGCGGCCGTCAGCGAGTTGAAGCGGGAGACGATCCACTTGTCCTCCATGGTCAGTACGGCGGGCAGGCCGGCGGGCACCTCGTGGTCGCCCACGTTCATGAGGACAAAGCGTGCGGCGTTCCACAGCTTATTGGCGAAGTTGCGGGCGGACTCCACCTTTTCGTCGGTAAAGCGCATGTCGTTGCCGGGACTGTTGCCGGTCACCAGGGCGAAGCGGAGCGCGTCGGCGCCGTATTTTTCGATGACCTCCAGCGGGTCGATGCCGTTGCCGAGTGACTTGGACATTTTACGGCCCTGGGCGTCCCGCACCAGCCCGTGGATGAAGACGGTGCTGAAGGGGGGCTCGCCCGTGTGTTCGAGACCTGAGAAGATCATGCGGGCCACCCAGAAAAAGATGATATCGTAGCCGGTGACCAGCGTACTGGTCGGGTAGAAATAGTCCAGCTCCGGCGTCTTATTGGGCCAGCCGAGGGTGGAGAAGGGCCACAGAGCGGAGGAGAACCAGGTATCCAGCGTGTCCTCGTCCTGATGGAGGCGGGAGGAACCGCACTTCGAACAGGCGGCCGGCGCCTCGCGTGAAACGGCGACCTCGCCGCAGTCGGCGCAGTACCACGCCGGGATCCGGTGGCCCCACCACAGCTGGCGGGAGATGCACCAGTCTCGAATGTTTGCCATCCAGTTGTTGTATATCTTTTCAAAGCGTTCGGGTACGAACTTCGTATCGCCGTTTTTCACCGCGTCCAGAGCGGGCTCCGCCAGCGGCGCCATCTTTACGAACCACTGGGTGGACACCCGCGGCTCGATCACGGTGTGACAGCGGTAGCATTCGCCCACGTTGTGGCGCAGCGGTTCGATTTTGATCAGGAAGCCGCCGTCCTCCAGGTCCTTGACAATCGCCTTGCGGCATTCGGACAGGGACAACCCCTCGTATCGACCAGCTTCATCGTTCATGACGCCGCCCTCGTCGGTGACTGTGATCACGGGCAGATGGTGGCGCAGGCCCACCTCGAAGTCGTTGGGGTCGTGGGCAGGGGTGATCTTCACCACGCCGGTGCCGAAATCCATCTCCACATAGCTGTCCGCCACCACGGGTATCTCACGGCCCACCAGCGGGAGGATCACGTTTTTGCCCACACAATCCCGGTATCGCTCGTCATCGGGGTGCACCGCCACGGCGGTGTCGCCCAGCAGGGTCTCGGGTCGGGTGGTCGCCAGATTCAGATATCCGCTGCCATCCGCCAGCGGATAGCGCAGGTGGTAAAAGGCGGCGTCCTTCTCCACAAATTCCACCTCCGCGTCGGAGATGGAGGTGCGGCAGTGAGGACACCAGTTGATGATGCGTTCGCCGCGGTAGATGAGCCCTTTTTCATACAGCTTGACGAAAACTTCGTTCACCGCCTGGGAGCAGCCTTCGTCCATGGTGAAGCGCTCCCGCTCCCAGTCGCAGGAGGAGCCCAGTTTTTTCAGCTGCTGCAGGATGCGGCCGGCGTAAGTCTCTTTCCACCGCCAGGCCCGTTCCATGAAGCCGTCACGGCCCAGGTCCTCCTTCGTCACGCCTTCCTCCGCCATGGCGGCCACGATCTTGGCCTCGGTGGCGATGGCGGCGTGATCGGTGCCGGGAATCCACAGGGCCTCGTAGCCCTGCATACGCCGCCAGCGGATCAGGATGTCCTGCAGCGTCTCATCGAGGGCATGGCCCATGTGGAGCTGTCCGGTAACGTTGGGGGGCGGGATGACGATGGTGTACGGCTTTTTATCGGGGTTTACCTCCGCGTGAAAGTAGTTGCCCTCAAGCCAGTACTGATAGATGCGGTCCTCCACCTCGCCCGGTTCGTATGCCTTGGCCAGCTCTTTTCGATCCGCCATGTTCCTCACTCCTGTTGCTTTTGTGATAATTACCGTTTATATTACCATATCGCACGTATTTGTACAAGGGCGATTTATCAAGAGAACAGAAAACAGAACAAATGTTCTATTTCTGTTGACATTCTCCGCTCTGTAAATTATAATAAATTACGGAAAAAGAAAGGAAACCTCTTAATATTGATATAAACAGCGTTTTAAAACTATAACTTATCAATACATCGGAAATCTCTGATGTATATTTTTTACCTCGAAAAAGAACAAATGTTCTTATTCGATAAAATATGGTTTAATTCGAATTGTGAATAAGAAAATTGATATACGCCTTATAATTTAGGAAATTATAGTGTGAAAAAATATCAGCCGATGAAGACTAAGCACACTGTATGAGAAAAAAAGTAAAGGGGGCAGAGACACTACCTTCATTGTCTGTTAACAATAGATAAAAAGTTAAGAATGAAAGGAAGTCTATCATTTGAAAAAGAGAAAACGTTTATGGGCATCGGTTCTGACTTTCGGCATGAGTCTGGCACTGGTTCTCAGTCCCCTGCAGATGGCGGCCGCGGCGGAAGAGGTTCAGCCTCTTGAGGAAAAGGAACCGGTAACGTACTATGCCCTGTCCCAGGTGCCGGAGAACATCCGCCAGCTGGCCGGCACCAAAGAAGACGACGGACGTCTGATCAAGGTAACCAACGTGTACGACGATGAAAAGACGCTGCGCAGCTCGCTGTATACGCTGGAGCTGTTCGATCCGGTGGAAGGTACCGGGCAGGTGTTGATGTTCGGCGCGCCGGTGAAATATCTGGATGACAACGGGGACATCCGGTTCATTGATACCTCGCTGAAATCTACGGGCGGTTTCCGTTCCCTGTTCACCGGCTATGTTTATGAGAATCAGGCGAATGATTTTACGGTACGGTATGCGTCCTCCGCCTATCAGGGATACAGTATCGACGATCAGTTCCATCTGTCGGTGAAGGATGACGGAACCGGGTCGGCGCAGAACGCTGTGGTGGAGCAGCAGGAAAACGGCGCCGGCAGCGTCAAATACGGGGACGCCTTCGGCACGGGCACCTATGTGGAGTACATCAACACCGAGGGCGGCGTCAAAGAGAACATCGTTCTCAGCGAGAACGTGGGAAAGAACCGCTTTGACTTCACCTTCCGTTCTGCTGATTATCATCCGGTGCTGACTGAGGATCAGCAGTATGTCCTGATCGTCAGCAACCAGGATCCCCAGGAAGTGATTTATCGGTTCAGCAGCCTGTACGCCTATGATTCGTATCAAGGCTCCGGGGAGGAAGCCGGCGGAGAATCCGAAGCCGGCCCGTCCGCCTTTCGCCATCTCAACGAAGAATGCTATTACGAGCTGGCACAGGATAGCGACGGTTCGTATACCGTCACAGCGGTGGTCCCGGAGGATTACCTGAACCATCCCGAGGTGGTCTATCCCGTGACCATCGATCCCAGCATGGGCGATTTTACCCCTGAACTTGACGTAACCAACGGCAGTATCAGCGACAGCTTTACCTATGCCGGCACGCCCACAGCCGTTTACAGCAACGAGGACTTTATCCGGGTGGGGGAAACTGCTTCGGGTAAATACATCGGCTATGTCTGCTTTGATGGATTTTATAATCATGTACCGTATACCAGTTATATTATGGAAGCCACCATCACCCTGACCTACCGCGAAGGGCAAACCTCCGGCTGCCGCATCAATGGCAGTCTTGTTACGGATATGTGGTACAATTCCAGTATCACCCATAACAATTCACCCGGCTATACCTCTGCATACGATGATGTGGGACACATCGAAAGAAAACCAAACAGCAACATTTATGATTACACCTATTTCGATGTCACCAAAATGGCCAGTATGTGGCACAACTCCGATACCTATGAGAATGCGGGTATGCGGATGGAATACGCGGTTTCTACCTACGATACCAACGGATTGGTATCTGCGAATGGGGATGCCAGCCGAGCGCCGAAGATGTCAGTCTGGTATTCTACCTTCCAGCAGCTGCCCAGCGGTCTTGTCAATTACGGCGTCTATTCCATACGCAACGCGGTTTCGGGCGAATATCTGGATACGACGTTTGACAACACCGCCGACGGCACAACGGTGCAGACTACTCCGGGCGGCGGCTGGGACCCCTATTGCTGGCAGATATCCTGTGACAGCGGATATCTCATGATCGCCAGCACCAAAACCTCCAGCCGCACCGTCCTGCTGGATGGACGCAGCAACTGCGTCCCCGGCGCGCTGGTATCCCTGTACGGTAAGGATTCCCGTACCAATTTCTACGGGGTCTATTTTACCCATAGCTCGCAGCTCTGGAGATTAGAACGTGTCTATGGCAACAATTACAACATTTATATCAAGAGAGACCGGACCATGTGCCTTTCCGTTTCCGACAGTGTGAAAACCGCCTCGGGAAGAAAACAGGTCATTATGGATAAGGCCTATGGATTAGGGGACAAAGCTGCGGCTCAGCAATGGGTTCTCGAGAGAAAGCCGTAAACCACGGTGCTGGTGGAGAATTACACGAATTATAATGAAATAACCGCATGAAAACCGCCGGACGGGAAACCCCGTCCGGCGGTTTTTGTCCCCGACTTACCCATAGACAATGCCAAAAGGTGCATTCCACCCTGCATTACCGATCCATATATGTGGTTGCAAATCACAGAAAGCAGCGCTGCACAATTGGTTGTTATCCTCAAATGATGGAGTTAACCACATAACGCATAGAACGTACAAAATGTATCCGAAAACCAATGAATAATATACACAAAATGTAATTGACAAGAAAATTGCAAGAGAATATAATGTGAATAAAGGTCTCAATACCATGCGGCAAATCTGCTGAGAGAAGAGGGTTAATGAGGAGGAGGATTCCCATGCACTGTGCTGCGAAAAAACGAATGGCATTGCTGTTGTCTGCCGTACTGATGTTGTCGCCCGTATCGCTGGCGGCGGCCGACCCCGTGGAGGGGGAGGAGGCAACCGGCGGGCAGGACGCTGTGTACTATCGCCTGTCCGAGGTCCCGGAGAACATACGCAGCCTGATCGGCACGACGGCTGAGACGGACGACCGGCGGCTGATCAAGGTAACCGATACGTACGAAAGCCGGGAGGCGCTGGAAAACTCTCTTTATACGCTGGAGGTGGTGGACCCGGTTGACGGGACGGGCAAGGTGATGATCCTGGGCGCGCCGGTGAAGTATATCGACGATGACGGCGAGATCCGTGACACATCGCTGAAATCAACCGGCGGCTTCCGCTCTTTCTTTACGGGGTATGTCTATGAGAATGAGGCGAATGCCTTTCGTGTGCGATACGCCGCTTCGGCATATCAGGGCTACAGCGTCGACGGCCTGTTCCAGCTGTCGGTCAGGGAGGACGGCTCCCCGGCGGCGCAGAATGCCGTGGTAGAGCAGCAGGAAAACGGGGCGGGCACAGTCCGCTATGCCGGCGCCTTCGGCCCTGGTACCACGCTGGAGTATATCAACACCGAAGGCGGCGTCAAGGAAAACATCGTTCTCGGGGAAAACGTGGGGAAAAACCGGTTTGAATTCACCTTCCGATCCGCCGGTTACCATCCGGTGCTGTCCGACGACCGCCGCTATGTAACGGTGGTGAGCAACGACGATCCGGATCGGGTCGTCTACCAATACAACAGCCTGTTCGCCTATGATTCCTATATCCCCTCCACCGACGGCGTGCCGGAGGAGGTGGTCCCTTCCGGCTTTCGTCATCTCAACGAGGACTGCTGGTACGACCTCGTACAGGAGGGGGACGGGACCTATACCATCGCGGCGGTGGTGCCGGAGGAGTACCTGAACCATCCCGAAACCGTCTATCCGGTGATCATCGACCCCACCATGACGTCGAGCAACAGCACGATCAAGGATGCCTATACCTACGGCGGTGCCCCCAACACCAACTACGGCAATGCGGATTTCATCCGGGTGGGCATAACCACATCGGGGGATTACCGTGGCTTTATCTGCTTCGATGGGTTTTATGATGCGGTATCGTATTTCAGTTATGTTACCGATGCCACCATTCAGCTGACCTATCGCAGCGGGCAGACAACCGGACCGGAGCTGATAGCCTCTATGGTGACCAGCAGCTGGAGCAATGGGGGCATTACTCGGAACAATGAACCTGCCTATTGGACGGGCGGCATATATGGCACCCTCACGAAGAACAGCAGCGGCTATTATGACAAGATGATATTCTCGGTAACCAACATGGCCCGCCTGTGGCACAACTCGGACGACTATGAGAACATGGGCATCAAGATGTCCTATGCCCATTTTTCGTACGATACCAATACCCTCGTATCGTCGAACGGGGACGCCGCGAGATCGCCGGCGATGTTTATCAGTTACAGGACAATAAAGCGAGTACCCGAGATAGAGAATAATGGTGTGTATTATCTTCGCAATCGGCAGAACGGTCAGTATTTGGATCTGCCGTGGAGTTCGACCGCGGACGGGACCAAGGCGCAGACGGACTCTTTAGGTTACGACGATGCGCTGTGCTGGCAGATATCCGGTGACAGCGGGTATTACCTGATCCGATCCATGAAGGATACCGGGCGCTACGCCGTTCTGGGGGGAGGCGGAAACTGTTCCCCCGGTACGGAGGCGGACCTGTATGGCAAGGATTCCCGCACGAATTATTATGGGGTTTATATGACACACAGCGCACAGCTGTGGGATATTGTTCCCAGAGGTAACGGCTATTATCGTATCACTCCCAAGCGGAATATGAGTCTCGCCCTCAGTGTGGCCGCCAGTGGGCAAAGCGTGACAGGAAATCCCCGTGTCACCGTGGAGGTCATGGACGACGATGATTATCGACAGCAGTGGTATTTTGAAAAAAAGTGTGTATCGGGAAAGGATTATAAGCTGAATTTTACCCAAAATCCCGGTTATGCAACCGATTCCATACCAGTGAATATTAATGGCAATCATAAACCGGAAATTTTTAAGGCGATAAATGGGTGGAATACCGGCTCCATAGTCTCCATTCCCTCCACGCAGATGTAGCGGAATCCATGAAACGTAAAATGGGGATGCAGAATCTGATCCTGTCCGCTGCAG
>JAAWQC010000065.1 GCA_022800315.1 Clostridiales bacterium | reverse complement strand
CCGGGATATATGCTATTATACGTCAAGGAAGAATGCAAAAGGCATTCTTCGGCACCGGTTCCCTCTGCCTATCTCGTTTCGAAGAGGTAAAGGAACCGGTGTAAAAAACGCAACAAGTAAACATGGGGCAAACCTGCTGAAAGGCAGCGACGCAAAGCTATAGGGCCTCTACGCCGGCAGGCGTGTGGCTGCCAGCTGCAACCAATGCCCCTGTCCATCTCTCCGATGGGCAGTTTTTTTGTGATGAAGAAAAGAGGTCCTTTTATGGCCGGGCAGGACAGGGAGCAAGCGAGCGTTTTCTGGGATACCCTGATGAAAATTGTACCGGGCGGCATGATAGGCTTCCGCCTGGCGGATGAAGCCGTCCTGTTTGCCAGCGACAGCCTCTTCGAGCTGGCGGGCACCGACCGCGCCGAAGCGGAAGCAGCAGGGCTGCTGGATTGGTTCACCCATATCATCCATCCCGACGATCAGCGGCGGGTGCGGGAACGGATACGGGAGCAGTTATACATCAACGGCAGGGCCGAACTGCTCTACCGCCTGCTCCACCGTGACGGCCATCAAATATGGGTGCGGCAGTATTCCGGTATAATCGACAGCGATCATTATGGAAAGTATTGTCTGTGCCTGTTGTTGGACCACACAGACACGAAAAACGCCCTGGATATCGTGCGGCAGACACAGGAGGAGACCAAAACCCTCATCAATACCATTCCCGGCGGGGTGGCCAAACTGTCCGCCAGCGACGATTTTCGTATACTGATGGCCTCCGACGGCTACTACCGCATGACCGGCTATAGCGAAGAAGAGTGCCGGCGGGCGCCGATCGAGGGCCGTGCCTCCCGCTTTGTAGTGCCGGAGGATATGCCCGCGCTTATCCAGGCAGCGGCGGGACTCATCCAGGACAATATCCCGGTGTGCGCGGAATACCGCATACGCAAAAAGGACGGCACCCTGGCCTGGAACACCGCCTATTGTTCCCGTGTGGAGCGGGAAGGGGACGAACTGATTCTCAACGGTGTATTTATCGACACCACCGAGGCCAAGAGCACCGAACGCCGTCTGGTCAGCCTGATAAACAGCATTCCCGGCGGGGTGACGCGGCTGCATATGGACGGCGATATCCGCATCGATTACGCCAACGACGGTTTTTACCGTCTGATTGGCTACACGCCGCAGGAATTCGGACGAGAGCCGGTGGCAGGTGTGTACAGCCGGGTGATCCATCCCGACGACCGGCAGATGGTGCGGGAGCGCGTGCGCCGGTTCATCGACACCGACCGGGTATGCCCGTCGCTGGACTACCGTATCGTGACCAAAACGGGCAGCATCCGCTGGATGCGGGCCAGTGCCTCCCGCATCAGCGACGAGCTGGAGGAACAGCGCTCTATCCAATGTGTGGTGTACGATATCACCGAGGAGAAGCTGCTGCAAAAACAGGTGGAGCTGAGCGAAGAACGGTATCGCATCATCACCGAACAGACCCAGGACGTCGTTTTCGACTGGAATATTGAAACCGACAGCCTGTACTATCCCCCGGTGTTCGCACAGAAGTTCGGGTATACCATACCGGTGGAATGCGGCACCTCCTACCTGCTGAGCTCGGATATCATCCACCCCGACGACCGGCATTTCGTCGCCGATTCGGTGGCGGCCCTACGCGGCGGTCAGCCCTATCTGGAAACCGAATACCGCATCCGGCGGGCCGACGGCGTCTATCTCTGGTGCCGGGCGCGCATCACCTCCATCTTTGATGAAAACCACCGGCCGATCCGCGCGATCGGCATCCTGACCGACGTGGATGCGTATAAACGGGAGGCGGCTTCTCTGCAGGCGCTGGCGCAGAAGGATTCCCTCACCGGCCTGCTCAACCGCATGACCATCCAGAAGCGGATACAGGACCGGCTGCAGAGCAGCACCGACGGCCAGCAGCACGCACTCATCCTGATGGATATTGATCATTTCAAGCGGCTCAACGATTCGCTGGGCCACTCGGCGGGGGATTCTCTGCTGATCGACCTGTCCGCCCGTATACAGAAGGAGTCCCGCAAATCCGACATGGCGGCGCGGATGGGCGGCGATGAGTTCGCCGTGTTCGTCGACGGGGTCGTCTCCACCGACGACGCCCTGCTGGCGGCGGGACGGCTTCTCGCCCTTTTCCGGCAGACGATGATAAACGACCGCGGTGAACAGTGCATTACGGGCAGTTTAGGCGTGGCGGTATACCCGCAGCATGGCCGCACCTTCGAAGCGCTGTACGAGCACGCGGACGCCGCCCTGTACATCTCCAAGCGCCGGGGTCGGGATTGCTCCACCCTGTACGACAGTCGAGACACGGTATAGAAAACTATAAAAAGGCCTGCCCCGAGGGGCAGGCCTTTTTTGTTCAGGTTCTATTCGATGGTCAGAACATCGAGGGAATTCCCTTCGCCCGAATAGGTCAGGGCGACGCTGTCCCCCGCCTTCAGGAACGGCAGACGGTCGGAGAGCTGGATGGGCGCCACATAGGTGATGTCCGAACCTTCCAGCCGGAAGTAATACCGGGTGTTCCCCTCCATAACGGCGGAGTGGATTTCGGTGATCACCCCGGTGATCTTTTCGGAGGCGGTGGGTACGTCCTCCTCGCCCTGCAGCGCCTTGATATAGCTGGCACGGGCTTCCTCCACCGTACTGCCGGTACCCACCAGCTGATACCGCTCCACATCGACGAAGGCATACATCTTCACCAGCCCCGCCGAGTCCTTCAGCGACATGAAATAGGTGGGCCGTTCCGCCACATTGAGCAGCAGGGGGAAGGTGGATTTGTAGCCCAGATGCTGCACCTGCCCCTCCGCCGAACGCATGGCGGAATTCTCCTCCGCTCCCGGCACGGTGTAGAACTTGGTCTCCTTGGTCCGCATATTCACCAGCACAAAGCCCACGTTGGACTGGTCCCCCGTCACCGAGGTCATACCGGTATACAGGTACACATCGTCGTTCACCGCGATGTAATTATACCCGTCGGTGGTGCGCAGCACCCCCCGCTGGCCAAAGTAGGAATTCCAGAAACCCGACTGGTATTTGCCGTTCCAGTCCAGCTGCTGCATCACGAGGGAATCGCCGTAAACCCGGTCCACCCACTGGGGGACATCGTCAACGGCATAGTACTGGTGTTCGCCGGTAACAGCGTTGACCATGATAATGCCCTCCACATCCTCGCCGCCCCAGATACCGATGCGGTACTGGATGGTGGGGGTGATCCAGTAGGGGGTCCCCTCCTCGTCGATCTCGAAGGAGGCAGCGCCCAGGATTTTGGTGGGATAGCGGAAACGGATATACCGCTGCAGATTGCGCAGCAGATGCTCGCCGGGGGCATATTTCATCCCCTCCTCCAGCCGCACCAGGGTGGTGTCCTGTGTGACCATGTCCACCCGGATATAGGCAGGGACGCCCTCGCCGCTGTTGGTAAACCATTTGAACAGATCGCCGTAGATCAGTGGGGTGACCCGCACCGGCTTGTTGCCGTAATTGATCTGGGTGTAATAGGGCTCGATCTCAAACTGGGAGACCAGATCGCTCATCTCGCCCAGCTTGCGGCTGCCCAGCTTCATGGCCGTATCGCGGTCCACCACCGGTATCTGGTTCATGGACAGCTCCGCGATGTCGTCGGTGAAGCTGCCCTCTTCCCGCTGTATCAGCTGTTTATAGCTGCCAGCGTTGAAGATTTCCGCGCTGAAAATACCGCCGATCAGCAGCAGGACCACCGAACCCAGCACGACGAAAACCATGATCTTGGCCGCGCCGCTCATCCATTTGGGCCCGCTCTCCCCCATGGAAATACGGGGGCCGTGATTGGTCTGCTCCACCGAAACCGCCCCCTTGCCGAGGGACAGCAGGCGCGCCGCCCAGATAGCCAGCAGCACCACGATGAGAGCGGTGATCAAAAAGGAATAAAACGCCGGGCTTCTCAGATTCAGCGGCGGCAGCTTGAACCAGTAGATGGCCGCGATGACCACAACTGCCAGTACACCGCAGAGGATGCGGGGCTTCGTTTTACTTTTCATTTTCTTCCATGCCTTTCCGCCCGTCTGATCGTTTGCCTGTCAGCGGGCCTGCCTGTTGCTAGTTTGCTTTATCATATCATATGCCATTTCAATAGGCAACAGCGTCGCACTTTGTCGGTAAACCTGCCTGTCGGTTGTTTCATAAGATTTGTACTGTGGGAATATAAGAGAATCTAATAATACAAAGCTTGTGCGTATATTTCGCTTATTATCTTGAGGTAACGATTTTTTACGCCTATAATAATCACATAAAATGTTTATGATCGTTGTTGGTGATTGAAATCTCCAGCTATGATCGGACGGGATGTGGTATAATGGAAGAAAAAAAGTTGTCTCATGCTCAAAAACGCAGCCGCCGGGATGTGTTCCACGCCTGGATGATGAGAGACGCCCGGTATGCGGGTGAGCTGGAAATCCCGCGTCTGCGCACATCGGAGCTGCTGCCGGAACGGCTGGTCTCCTTCGAAAAGGCGATGACTCGATCGGGGGAAATCCGTCGCCCCGCGGAGGCTGGCCTCTGGGTTCACTTTTACACCGACGACCGCCGGTTCGAACGCCTGTGGAACAACCCCAAAGCGTATCTGGCGCGGCTGAAACGGTTTACCGGGATCATCACCCCCGATTTCAGCCTGTACCGGGATATGCCGCTGGTTATGCAGGCATGGAACACCTACCGCGGGCGGGCGTTGGGCCACTGGCTCGCGGTAAACGGCATTCCCGTAATCCCCAATGTCCGCTGGGGTGATGAACGGACCTATTCCTTCTGCTTTGACGGAATCGAGGCGGGAAAAACCGTCGCGGTCAGCACCTATGGCTGCCTGCGTGGACGCGCCAACCATCAGTATTTTCAGCGCGGCCTGGAGGAACTGGTCAGGCGGCTGCAGCCGCCTGTCATTTTGGTCCACGGCAGCGCGCCCGATACCCTTTTCGCCCCCTATCGTAAAATAGGTGGACAGGTTTTTGTCTTCGCCAGCGAAACCGAGCTGGCCCATCGGAAGGAACTCCCTTCCCCCTCCTGTGATAAGGAGGCGCTGTAAATGGGCGGAGGCTCCGGCGGTGATTTCCGAAACACGCGAGGATCACAATTGAGAAATACAATCCCAGGAAATGATTCTGTCACTAATCATATTTTCCGAGATGCTAAAGGTCATCTCAAAGACACTCCCGAGAACAGGGCATTACTTGAAAAAGTAGCTAACGACCCGCAGAATTATTTAGGGACAGATAAATACGGAAATGAATGGTACGCCAAAATTTTGGATGATGGAACACAAGTATGGGTGGAGGCGCGTAACGGCAAAATTTTCGATGGAGGAATAAACCAAAAACCACGCCCTTGGAATGATGATACGGGTTTAAAACAACCCTAAAGGAGAGTAAATAATATGGCTTTAACACCGATTCAGTCTTTTTTCGCTTTGTTCTATATACTGGATTATTGTTTTCAATGGGATCAAGACGATGATCTGGGTGCTTTCCTCGGCATGATAAGTCCCGATATTTGGACAAACGGAGAACCGTCTGATATTGCGGTTTATAAAGACTGGGTTGAATATACCCAGTCGAAAAAGATAGATACTGGTTCCTTACCGAACGGCATTTCCGATTTTTTAGGAATCTATATGGAGCAATACGGATTTAACTTTTATCATATCCTACAGCTATTACCCGAAAAAATAAGTCCTCGAGAAATTCAAAACGCTATTAATAAAAGCCACGATCTTTGTGAAAACAAAGGCTATCTCACAGCGGACTGGGTTTAACCTGCATTGGCTATGATTCGCATCTCCTGCCATACGTATCTATATGGTAGAGAACTTCACCGATTGACACAAGAAGCCCCCGGGCCGCCGTATACGGCGGC
>JAAWQC010000020.1 GCA_022800315.1 Clostridiales bacterium | reverse complement strand
TCTTCCGCCCGTTGGTTGATCCAACTCCGGATGCTGATGATGTTCAAAGCAATCCCCCACACCGTACAGAAACAATAAAAAAAGACAGCCACATCTGCTGTATCACGACAGGAAACCGGTTCCTTGTCCTGATTTTAACAGATGTGACTGTCTTTTACACGCAAAGAGTGCTCAAGAATTTATCCAGTATTTGAACTGATTTGCATTTCATTTTTTGCAAAACAAATAATAATATCAGGAACCCAGCAAAGAAAGACCAGCGTGTTCCTTGGTTAACTGCAAATCTTTTAAATAATTATTAACTGTCATTCTGGCAATTTCCAATACAGGGTTATTGAGGGTATAGTATTTTTCTGGCCCACGCTTTCGTTTTAATACTACAAACAGGTTATCGTATAACAATAATAAATGGTTATTGATGGATTGCCTTGTTACATATAATACCTCGGATAATTGTGTTACGGAATACTCCCTTTCACTCAGCAATTTCAGAATATCTCTTCTTACTGGATGTGCCAGTAAATCAATGACTGTTTCAACATCCATGTTATTATATTTTAATATATCTAATATAAATTTATATAAATCAGTATTCAATTCCTTATGTAAATAATTTTTAAAAGTTTTTATGTCAATTTCATAATATTGACCTATATCTTTACTCCATCCTATTTTAATAAATTGATAATCATGTAGCCATAAGAGTTGGGAATTGAGAGCCTGACGGGAATAGGTCAACATACTGCTCAACTGCGTCGCCGTATACGCTCCCTCTCGTAAATTTTCCAGAATTGCCCGTTTAATGGGGTTGGATATAGCCGCTAAAACATCATCAAGCTGGAGAAAATGATAATCTAAAATCTGACTATGCTGCAAACAGACAGCGTCGGGAACATACCCCAGAATAAAAGCATATTCGCCACAGCCGTAAGATTGATGGCACAAAACTGAAGTATTTAAATAGCTAATGGAAGCAAGTTTCTTTTTCAGAGATACGCTTTCATCAACTTTACAAAATCGCCGGATTAACAGTTCTCGACTTTCTTCAGAATACTCAGAAAAGATGCTATTGCCATAAGTGTATAATTTTTTATGCAACTTTTCAATAGAAACATATATGGACTTTAGTGTGTCAAGCAAAAGTGTCAAAGCAAGCTCAAATTGGGCTATTGCTTTGAGTAGTGGATATTTTAAGGAATCATCATAATCCAAATCAATAATTATTGGAACAAGCGGTGAAATATCATTAGTTTCAAAATAAATATCCACGACCTTCTTGTCTGGGATGTAATGAGTTAAAAAAAGTCGTTTCACTTCCGGATCATGTGTTAGTAAATCAAGATAGCCGTCAAAAGTATCCTTTCGTAAATCCCATTTTGAAAACATTAGCTGCACTAAAAATGACATACGAGAAAAATCGCTGAAGAAAAAGGGATAGAGGCATGAAGGAAGATCGTCCATATCCTCTTTGACCTCTTCATAATACTGTAATACATCTTCCGTACCGGAATAACATCGCTCCAACACATCTTTGACCTTGGCCTGATTAAAATAAATAACCCCATAGAAAAGGGTATCGTACATGATGCCCATCCGGTCGTCGAATTTCATGTTACCCCCTCTTTCCCATGTCGCTATAAAGAGAATGTGGTATTCGACATTATATTACCAATTATGTACAGATATTACAAGTCGTAATACAACTTAATAGTTTCCAATCAGCACTGTCATGGATGGGTGAGGGGGCAGAGCGGTTGACGCAGGCAATATCGGATAACCAATATAGAGAAAGGCCGTGCAGATTGGTTCTGCACGGCCTTTTGCTGTTCATCAATTACCCTGTACCTGTTCTTCGGGTTCCGAATACCGTCGCCTCCGCTCAGGCGATGTCCACCCCGCTGTAGTAATAGTGGAGAATTTCTTCGTAAGAAGAACCCTGCCGCGCCAGATAATCGGCGCCGTACTGGCTCATGCCCACGCCGTGGCCGTAACCCAGAACGGTGAAATGGAACGCGCCGTCGCTGAAGCCCACCGTAAAGCAGGAGGAACGCAGGCCCAGCGCGCTGCGCAGATCGCTGCCCTTCATCGTCTGCCCGCCCACCGTGATCTGGGTGACCGTTCCCGAGGCGGAGCACGCCGGGTCGGCGCCGATCCACACCGAGGGGTCGCCGTCCAGCGTCAGCTCCGCGTTCGATTCCTTCAGTGCCGCGGCGAATTCCTCCGGCGTGATGACAGCCTCGCTCTGATAATCAGGGGACAGCTTGTCGCCGGGGCTGGGCACCGGGATGAGATAGGGGAGGGCGCTGCCCCACATGGTCTCGGCGCTTTCGGTCTGGCCGGGACTGATGGCGTGATAGACGGCGAGGATGGGTTCTCCGCTGTAGGTGATGGTTTTGCCCAGCACGGCATCCACCGCTTCGGCAAACTTGCCGTAGTTGGCGTCGTAATTGTCGCCCCATTTCTCCCGCAGGCTGTCGGCGGAATAGTAAATGGGATAACCCCACAGCTCATCGGCGAAATCCGCGCCCTTGATAGCGTCGTCGGGGGCGGCGCGGGACTTGCTCCGCTGCACGCTGTAATAGGTGTAGGAAGCCACCGCCTGGGCCTTGATCGCCTCGATGTGAAAGGTGACGGGCAGTTCCGCCGCCACCGTCCCGATCAGGAAGTCCCGCACCGCAATCTCGTTCACCGTATCGTTGGCGGCGTCGTACAGACGGAAAATACCGGCGTCGTCCTCACCGGCGGAGGGCGGGGAGGTCTCGCCCGTACCGGAGGCGGCCGGCTCGGTGGGGGCAGGGACGGGGGCATCCCCGCTTTTCAGCTTCAGTGCGGGCAGGGGAATGAGCATCAGCACCACGTACAGAATCAGCACCGTCAAAGCTATCCGTTTCATATTCCTGCTCCTTTCTGTCATAGAAAAACGACATCCGAACGATAAATGCAATAAAAAAGCTTGTACGATGCAAAAAGCCTCGGCAAATTACGGGGAAATCTTCCAAACCCATTGATTATGAAAGATGGCGGTGATATAATTGCAGGAAATGCGGTGGGTTTGGGTAGGAGCGCCAAGGGGCCGCGCCTTGACTTTGCCCCTTTTATTCAGTATAATGAACTATCTTGAAAGGACGGTACCTCCTCATGGATCACAACAACTCGTCCATCTCGGGCGATACCCTAACATCTCTATGCGATGAGTTCCGAAAAAATAACCGGATAGAGCCGGCGAAATTCGAAAAATACAAGGTAAAGCGCGGTCTGCGCAATGGGGACGGCAGCGGTGTGCTGGCGGGGCTGACCCTGATCTGCAACGTTCACGGCTATGTGATCAATGAGGCGGAACGCTCTCCTGTGGAGGGCCGGCTGGTCTACCGCGGCATTGATGTCCGCGATCTGGTGGCCGGCTGCAGGGAGGAGGACCGCTTTGGTTACGAGGAAACGGCGTGGCTGCTCCTGTTCGGCCGCCTGCCCAACCGGCAGCAGCTGGACAGTTATCACCGCCTGCTGTCGGAAAGCCGGGAGATGCCCGGTTATCTGGAGGACCGCATCGTCAAGGCGCCGACACCCAGCATCATGAACGCCCTGCAGCGTTCGGTGCTTTCTATGTATTCCTATGACGATAATCCCGACGATATATCCATGGAGAACGTGCTGCGCCAGTCGGTACAGCTGATGGCGATGATGCCCTCCATGATGGCCTATTCGTATCAAGTAAAGCGCCACCATTACGACCGTGAGAGCATGTTTTTCCACCCCATCACGCCGGGACTGTCCACGGCGGAGGTCATCTTACATACCATCCGGTCCGATTCCTCCTATACGCGGGAGGAGGCGCGCCTGCTCGACCTGTGCCTGATGCTCCATGCGGAACACGGCGGCGGCAACAACTCCACCTTCGCGGCCCGCGTGCTGTCTTCTTCAGGCACCGACACCTATTCCGCCATGGCGGCGGCCATCGGCGCGCTCAAGGGCCCGCGCCACGGCGGCGCCAACATCAAGGTCATGGAGATGCTGGAATATCTGAAGGAAGGCGTCCGTGACTGGAACGACGACGACGAGATCCGGGCGTTCCTCGCCAGGATGATCAATAAGGAGGCGGGGGACCGTTCCGGCCTGGTCTACGGCATGGGCCACGCGGTGTACACCCTGTCCGACCCCCGCGCCGTGCTCCTTAAGGAATGCGCCTATGACCTGGCGGAGAAAAAGGGCTACGGCCCCGAATTCCGCCTGCTGGAGGCGGTGGAGCGCCTGACCCCCGGTGTGTTTGCCGAGGTGAAGGGGGACGACAAGGTTATGTGCGCCAACGTCGATCTGTACTCCGGCCTGGTATATCGCTCATTGGGCATCCACGAGGACCTGTATACCCCGCTGTTCGCCGTGGCGCGGATGGCCGGCTGGTGCGCTCACCGGATCGAGGAGATACTCACCGGCGGCCGTATCATCCGCCCCGCCTACAAATCGGTGGCGAAGGCCCAGCCCTACACCCCTCTCGAGCTGCGGTAAGCGCCGCCCGATTCCACTAAAGCAAATCGCCTTAACGGCGGGAAAGGTCGGATGAATATGCCGAAAAAAGTGGCGGCGATCCTGGCCGCGGTCATGACGGCGGCGGTTCTGCTCCTTCGCGTGACCCTGACCCCCCTGATGCAGGACAGCGATACGGGGGTTTTCCATCTGAGCTATATCGTGATCGCGGTGATGACCGTTTCGGTCATTGCATTTTTCGTGCTCACCCTCATCGGGAAAAAGGGGGTGGGGGGCGTCGCCCGCCCCCTGGTGACTCCGGTTGCCATGGTGTGCGTCGCCGCCGGCGCGGTACTGGTCCTGTCCAGTCTGTACGATGTCTTCAATTGGGTGACCCTGCACAGGACGCCGCCGCCCAATGCCACCGTCACCGGCAAGGCGGACGCCATCTTCCTCATCCTGACCATCGTCTTCGGCGTGCTGGGCGGCGTCTTCCTGATCCGCGCCGGCTTCGCCTGGTCCGCCCGGCATAAAAGCGCCCGGGGGCTCAGCCCTCTGTGGGCGCTGGCGCCCACCCTGTGGATCTGGATGCGGCTGGCCCGTTACGAGATGTCTTATGCCAGCGCCATCGACGTTTCCCAGAGCTTTTACGATTTTGTGATGCTGATCTTCACCCTGCTGTTCCTGTTTGCCTTCGCCCGCTATGTATCGGGGATCGACGGCGGGAAAAAGCCGCGTATGATCCTGCCCTATGCGCTGTGCACCGCCCTTTTCAGCCTGTCGGGCACCCTGACCCGCCTGGTCATGTACAACCTGCAGGACAGCATGGCGTATACCGCCAGCGAGCTGGCCGGCTTTGCCGATTTCGGCATCGGGCTGTTCGCCCTGATCTTCGCCTTTTCGCTGGCCTTCTCCCGTGAAAAGCTGGAGCCGTCGCCCTATGAGGAAGGGGAAGAGGAGGCTGTGACCGCCTACCCGGGTGCCGTTGTCGCAGCGGAGGAGCAGCCGGAAGAGCCTGAGGCGTGGCCCTCCCTCCGGAACAGCCCCATCGCCGCCCCTGTGGAAGCCGACGTCGATACGGGAGCGGATGACGCCGCTGCCGCCGACGATGACGCATCAAACGTTGACGCGTCGAATATTGATGCCCTGATCGATCAGTTCAAAAGCGGCAGGGATGGGGATTCCAACGACTGAAAGCCGGCTTTGACCAGCGACAGTACGCCGGTGCGGTAATCCGATACGGTCGGCGTCTGGGCGATGCCCGCGCCGGTCAATCCCGCCCCGGTGCGGGCGCTCATGGAAAATGCCGCTGTATTTTCTGAAACCGCCAGGCTGCCCCTATGCAGCCTGGCGGCTTCTTTTGCCACCCGCAGGGCGTCGGCATCCCAGAACCGGGACTGTCCCGTAACGGTCAGGGACAGCCGCTGCCCGCCCACCGACAGAGCGGCGGCCGCCTCGCCGTCCGGTGAGGCGGCGCAGGCGCTGCGCAGCAGCCCCACCGCCGCCAGCTGGGCGAGGCGCGGCTCGTAAAAGGCGTACAGGCTGGCAGGAGCGAGGCTCACCGACAGGGAAAAGCCCTGCTGCTGCGCCTCGGTCCGGCAGGCCTCCAACAGGGTGGTCATGGCGGCGCCGAGGTTGCCGTACCGCAGCGGCCGTCGGAGGCCGGCCGTGCGGATGACGCTGTGGGTTTCGATTTCCCAGTACAGCCTCAGCGCGCTGCGGAAGGCGGTTTCCTCCTCCGGCGTGCGCCGGTGGGCCGGCGGCAGGCTGAGAAAACGGCGGGCCAGCCATTCGCGGGTAGTTCCTTCGTTATGGCCGAAGGGGGCCGTATCCTGCTGTGAGGGGGGAAGCTGATCGGTGGGCTGCATGGTACTCAGACCTTTCTCGACGTCCGCCGGTGACTCTGCACCGTGAATGGGACGGGCATTTGGCGTTATTATACCCCTTTTTCGCAGAATAATTGTGAGTTTTGGTAAACCTCACAAAATCGTGAACAAGCCGTTAATTCTCTGACAAACTCCTTGCTAATTGTGGGAAAAGACGATAAAATATCTATAGAATAAAAAGTATGGAGGTTTTGCAATATGGCTATCAAGGTTGGCATCAACGGCTTTGGCCGTATCGGCCGTCTGGTTTTCCGCGCGGCTGTCGCCCAGCCCGAAACGTTTGAGGTTGTGGGTATCAACGATCCCTTTATCGACCTCGACTACATGGTTTACATGGTGAAATACGACACCATCCATGGCAAATTCGACGGCACGGTCGAAGTCGCGGACGGCAAGCTGGTCGTCAACGGCAAGAAGATTTCGGTCTATGCTGAAAAGAATCCCGCCGATATCAAATGGAGCGAGTGCGGCGCCGATTACGTGGTGGAATCCACCGGCGTGTTCTGCACCACCGAGAAGGCCAGCGCCCACCTGCAGGGCGGCGCCAAGAAGGTCGTTATCTCCGCTCCGGCGAAGGACAAGGACACCCCCACCTTCGTGTGCGGCGTCAACCTGGATAAATACACCAAGGATATGAAGGTTGTTTCCAACGCCTCCTGCACCACCAACTGCCTGGCGCCGATGACCAAGGTCATCTTCGACAAGTTCGGCATCGTGGAAGGCCTGATGACCACCGTCCACTCCACCACCGCCACCCAGAAGACGGTTGACGGCCCGTCCGCCAAGGACTGGAGAGGCGGCCGCGCCGCAGCCGGCAACATCATCCCCTCCTCTACCGGCGCTGCCAAGGCCTGCGCTCTGGTTATTCCGGAAGTCAAGGGCAAGCTGACCGGTATGGCGTTCCGTGTGCCGACCCTCGACGTGTCGGTTGTCGACCTGACCGTCCGCACCGAGAAGGCCACCACCATGGAAGAGATCAACGCCGCCATGAAGGAAGCGTCTGAGACCTACATGAAGGGCATCCTGGGCTACACCGAGGACGCCGTGGTTTCCTCCGACTTCTACAGCGACTCCCGCACCTCCATCTACGACGCCACCGCTGGTATCGCCCTGAACTCCAACTTCTTCAAGCTGGTGTCCTGGTACGACAACGAGTGGGGCTACAGCAATAAGGTCCTCAACCTGATCGCCCACATGTCCAAGGTTGACGCTGAATAAGCTGTCTTATTTTACCCATAAAAGCCGGCCGCTTTCTTAAGCGGCCGGCTTTTTTGCGTTGTTGTCTCCATTCCTATACAAAATGACGGAAACCAATAGCCGTGGGGGATAATTGTTGATTCTTACAACAATTATTCATAATATGTAAAATAATAATATAACTTGAAAAACAAACACGATATAAGTATAATAACCACAACGAAACAGGGAATCCAGCTTATAGCGGATATCCCGAATAAAAAAGGAGTGTAGAAAGTGAAAAAGAACTGGAAACGGCGCATACTCTCGCTGCTGATGACCTTTGTGATGGCAGTCCCATTGGTTGCAGGAGCCGCCGGGTCGATCCCAAACATCTGTACCATTATCCAAAGCGGGAAAATCTATCGCTTTAAAAACGTGAGTACGGGAGCGTATCTGTCGGTAGCGCTGCATCAGGATTCCAACGATGTCAATATCATTCAGAAAGACTATGACGGAACACTGTCTCAGCAGTTTCGCGTGGTTTACGATACGGCTGAAGACCGTTATCGTATCTATCCGATGGTCAGTTCCAGCGGTAACGGCCGAATGATAACGGCTGTGGCGCCCTTAGGCCCCAGCAGCTACTCTAACGTCGTGATGAGAGCAGCTTCCACCGCCGCGGAGAATTATCAGACCTGGCGGTTTGAGAACCGGAGTACCTACGACCGCAATCACGTACAAATTATTTCGGGAGCAGGTGCACTGTACGCCAACAGTGGCAATGGCGCTCAGTCGGGAACCGGAGCCGATTCCGTTGGGAACGTCTATCTGAAAAATTCGAGCGAAGGCAATGAGGGGAAGTGGGTGCCGGAACTGGTCAACGGCTCTGACGTTATTGAGACAGGCGTCTATTCCATCAGGAACGCGAATGGGAAATACCTGGAAGTCAGCGGCCGCGCCTCCATAAAGCTGGCAGACGCGCCGAATGGCATTAATACCCAGTGGCAGGTCTTGTATCTCGGCAACGGTATGTATCAGTTCCGTCCACAGTATAAAACGGAAACCATACTGGTGCTGCCTCGTATGAGTGAACCGTCCCTTACACTCAAAGTTAACGGAGAATCCGATCATTTTTATATTATTCCTTATGGTGACCGTTATATCATTTCGAGCGCGCACGCGGAACGCATGGATGCGCTTTGTATTATCGGGAACGCCTTTACCGCCAACGGTTATATCGATCCGTCCGGTTTGAGCGAGTGGGAATTCATCCCCGCCTAATCAAGCCGGTCACATCAGATGAAAAAGCCCGCCGGATCACGATCCAGCGGGCTTTTCGTTATATGACGCGGAGATCACGGCAACATCAGTTCCCGAACATGGGGGTGGACAGATACCGCTCGCCCGTATCGGGAAGGAGAGCAACGATGACCTTGCCCGCATTTTCGGGACGGCGGGCAAGCTCGGTGGCGGCCCACACCGCCGCACCGGAGGAGATGCCCACCAGCAGGCCTTCCAGATGCGCCAGCGCCCGGCCGGTGGCGAAGGCGTCCTCGTCCGCTACCGTGATAATCTCATCGTAAATGGCGGTGTCCAGCGTTTTCGGGATGAAGCCGGCGCCGATCCCCTGAATCTTGTGGGGGCCGGCCTTCCCCTGGGACAATACGGGGGAACCCACCGGCTCCACCGCCACGACGCGGACAGCGGGGTTCTTCTCCTTCAGATAAGCGCCCACGCCGCTGATGGTGCCGCCGGTGCCGATACCCGCCACGAAGATATCCACCTTGCCGTCGGTATCCTCCCACACCTCGGGGCCGGTGGTGGCCAGATGGACGGCGGGGTTGGCGGGGTTTTCAAACTGGCTGGGGATGAAGGAACCGGGGGTTTCCGCCGCCAGCTCCTTCGCTTTTTCAATCGCGCCGGACATGCCGCGCGCCCCTTCGGTCAGCACCAGCTCAGCGCCGTAAGCCTTCAGCAGGTTGCGGCGCTCCACGCTCATGGTCTCGGGCATGGTCAGGATCACCCGGTAGCCGTGGCTGGCCGCGACGCTGGCCAGTCCGATGCCAGTGTTGCCGCTGGTGGGTTCGATAATGACCGAACCCTTTTTCAGCAGGCCGCGCTTCTCCGCGTCCTCGATCATGGCCTTGGCGATGCGGTCTTTGGCGCTGCCTGCAGGATTGAAGGATTCCAGCTTGCCGATGACGGCGGCGTTCAGCTTTCGGTCGGCGCTGTATTTGGTCAGTTCCAGCAGGGGGGTATGGCCGATCAGGTCGGACAGATGTTTGGCAATACGGGACATGATACTCATTCTTCCTTTCGTCGTTAACGGGGGCTTAAAGGCTCAGGGGGCGCTGAAAACTTTTATTGAATGGCGTCGAGTGCCTGTTCCAGATCGTATAAAATGTCGTCGATGTGTTCGGTGCCGATAGATAACCGAACGGTGCCGGGCCGGATGCCGCTTTTCAGCAGCTCGTCGCCGCTGAGCTGGGAATGGGTGGTGCTGGCGGGATGGATGGCCAGTGACTTGACGTCGGCCACATTGGCCAGCAGGGAGAAAATCTTCAGATGGTCCACGAAGGCCATGGCTTTTTCCGCGCCGCCCTTGATTTCCACCGTGAAGATGGAGCCCGCGCCCTTCGGAAAGTAGCGGGTGTACAGTTCATGATAAGGGCTGTCGGGGAGGGAGGGGTGGTTGACCTTTTCGATCAGCGTATGCCGGTTCAGCCGCTGGACCACCTTCAAGGCGTTTTCCACATGCCGCTCCACCCGCAGGGAAAGGGTCTCCAACCCCTGAAGGAACAGGAAGGAATGGAAGGGGCTGAGCACCGCCCCGGTATCCCGCATCAGGGTGGTGCGGATACGGGTGACATAGGCGGCAGGGCCCGCCGCCTCGGTGAAAACGATACCGTGATAACTGGGGTCCGGCTCGCTCAGGGTGGGGAATTTACCCGAGGACGCCCAGTCGAACCGACCGCCGTCCACAATGACCCCGCCCAGGGCTGTTCCGTGGCCGCCGATGAATTTGGTGGCCGAATGGACCACGATATCCGCGCCGTGTTCGAGAGGGCGGAATAGGTAGGGGGTAGCAAAGGTATTGTCCACAATCAGGGGCAGGCCGTGCCGGTGGGCGATGTCCGCCACACGGTCCACGTCGATCAGGCTGCTGTTCGGATTGCCGAAGGTTTCGAGAAACAGCGCTTTGGTGTTCGGCCGTATCGCTTTTTCAAAATGATCGGGTTGGTCGCCGTCCACGAAGGTGGTGGCCACCCCGTAATCGGCCAGCGTATGGGCCAGCAGGTTGTAGGTGCCTCCGTATACGGTGGAAGCGGAGACGATGTGGTCGCCTGCCCGCGCAATGTTCTGAAGGGCGTAGGTGACCGCGGCGGCCCCTGAGGCGGTGGCCAGCGCGGCCGCGCCGCCTTCCAGCGCCGCAATGCGTTTTTCAAACACATCGGAGGTGGGGTTCATCAGCCGGGTATAAATATTGCCGCCTTCGGTCAGGCCGAAACGGCCCGCCGCCTGGGCGGAATCCTGAAACACATAGGAGGAGGTCATGTAGATCGGGACGCAGCGCGCGTCGGTCGCCGGGTCAGGGGTTTCCTGTCCTACGTGGACCTGCAGCGTTTCAAACCGATAGGGACGCTTGCCGCCGGTATTCGTAAACTCACTCATGGATATTCCCGCTTTCTTTTATATAGAATAAGGAGTACTATCGACACAGGAAACATCGGCACATTCGTTCCCGGAAGACGTCGATGGTTCGTCGATGGACAGTTCTCATAGCGGTCACTCCATTTCATATAATTCATATAAGATAAGTATGAATTGATTGCAGTATACACCATCGGGATCGTGCTGTCAAGACAGGCGATCCGTTTTTTCAGCTGAGGCCCAGCTCATTCAACGCTATCCCATAGCGGTTCAATGTATCCAGCAATCCCTCCATCACTTCCTCGCGGGAAAAGTCCCCTTCACCGAGCTGCTGGTCGCTCATCTGATTCAGGCGCTGGTAGAAATCCACCGCTGCCGCCAGGCTGGCTTCGTCCTTCCCGTCCAAGCAGTTGAACAGGTGGTTTTCCGCTTCGCTGAGTTTACCCTCGTCCAGCAAAAGTTCCAGTTCTTCCTGCAGCCGGTCCGCCTGTTCGGTGCAATGGTCCGTCGTAAGTTTTTGGTTTTCCTTATCTTTGGACAGCATACGGACAATGAACTGAATGAGTACGTCGATCTGGCGCAGCAGCCAGTCCTCTTTCATCAGCATGGGGGAGCCCCTTTCAGATCTGATAATCCGCCGCGGAGACGGCCCGCTGCCGTTTGGCGAGGTCGGCCAGGGTGATATGGTCCACCACCCCGTTGATGGCGTCGGCCAGCTGCTGCCAGACCTCCCGTGTGACACAGATATCGCTGCGGCTGCAGGCGTCCGGCTCCTCATCCAGGCAGGGGACGGGGGAGAGGCTGCCCTCGGTGAGGCGGAGGATCATACCCACCGTCACCTGGTCGGCGCTTTTCGCCAGGCGGTAGCCGCCCTGAGCGCCCCGTACACTCCTGACAAAACCGCCGCGGCTGAGCAGAGAGATGATCTGTTCCAGATATTTGTCGGATATTTCCTGCCGGGCGGCGATGCTCTTCAGGCTCAGGTATTCGCCGGTATCGTTGACCGCCAGATCCAGCATCAGCCGCAGCGCGTAACGGCCTTTCGTCGAAATTTTCACAGTAGTCCGCCCTTTCCCTGTTTGACATCAATCAATAGTATGATAGTACCACGGGAATAGTAGGAAATCAAGAAGGCCAACCCCGTGGTGGCAAAACCCCTACATTTTGTGCCGTCCCCACCGCCCGGCTTGACAGTAGCCCAAGAATTGGGGTAAAGTATATCATGGTTTTATATAGGCTCAGTATTCCCATAGAAGGATGGATGAACGCATGTCCCCTAAAAAACAAAGTTACGGCAACGAAAGCATCACGTCGCTCAAAGGCGCCGACCGGGTTCGAAAGCGCCCGGCCGTTATTTTCGGCTCGGACGGACTGGAGGGATGCGAACACGCTGTGTTTGAGATTCTCTCCAACGCCATCGACGAGGCGCGGGAAGGTTACGGCACAAAAATTGTCACTACCCGGTACGAGGACGGCTCTATTGAGGTGCAGGACTTCGGCCGCGGCATGCCGGTGGATTACAACGAGAAGGAGCAGCGCTTTAACTGGGAGCTGATCTTCTGCGAGCTGTACGCCGGCGGCAAATACAATACGAACGAGGGGGAGAGCTACGAGTTTTCCCTAGGCCTAAATGGGCTGGGCGCCTGCGCGGCCCAGTATTCCTCCGAATACATGGATGTGGAGGTGCGACGGGATGGTTTCCGCTATACCCTGCATTTTGAAAAAGGCGAAAACATCGGCGGTCTGAAAAAAGAGCCGTATACCAAAAAGGATACCGGCACCGTTATTCGCTTCAAGCCGGATTTGCAGGTGTTTACCGATGTGGCGGTCCCGGCGGATTACTTCCGCGACATCCTGCGGCGGCAGGCCATTGTCAACCCGAACCTGCTGTTTATTCTAAAATCCCAGAATGGCAGGGGCTTCGATACCGAGGAATTTGTGTATGAGAACGGCATCGCCGACTATGTGAAGGAGCTGGTGGGCGAGGAGTCCATGACCGACGTGCAGGTCTGGACGGCGGAGCGGAAAGGCCGCGACCGGGCGGACAAGCCCGAATACCGGGTGAAGCTCAATGTGGCGCTGTGCGTGTCCAACAAGATGAACCTGCTGGAATACTACCACAACTCCAGCTGGCTGGAGCACGGCGGTGCGCCGGAAAAGGCGGTGCGCTCCGCCTTCGTGTCCCAGATCGACGCCTATCTCAAACAGAACGGCAAGTATCTGAAAAACGAGAGCAAGATCAGTTTCCAGGATGTCCAGGATTGCCTAGTGCTGGTATCCTCCTCCTTCTCCACCCAGACTTCCTATGAAAACCAGACCAAGAAAGCCATCAACAACAAATTTATACAGGAAGCCATGACCGACTTCCTCCGCCACAACCTCGAGGTGTATTTCCTGGAAAATAAGGCAGAGGCCGACCGCTTCTGCGAACAGGTGCTCATCAACAAGCGCAGCCGGGAAAAAGCGGAGACCACCCGCCTCAACCTGAAAAAAACGCTGCAGTCGGGCAACGACCTGGGCTCCCGCGTGCAGAGCTTCGTGGACTGCCGCACCAAGGACGTGTCCCAGCGGGAGCTGTTCATCGTGGAGGGGAAATCCGCTATGGGCGCGTGTATCCAGGCGCGCAACCCCGATTTTCAGGCGATCATTCCCGTCCGCGGCAAGATCCTCAACTGCCTGAAAGTGGAATACGACAAAATTTTTAAAAACGAGATTATCACCGACCTGATCAAGGTGCTCGGCTGCGGGGTGGAGGTCAAGAGCAAGGCCAACAAGGACCTGGCCACCTTCGACCTCGACCTGCTGCGGTACAATAAGGTCATCATCTGTACCGATGCGGACGTGGACGGCTTTCAAATCCGTACCTTGATACTCACCATGCTGTACCGGCTGACCCCCACCCTCATCGAGGAGGGCCGGGTGTTCATCGCCGAGACGCCCCTGTACGAGATCACCTGTAAAAATGATACCTACTTCGCCTATAACGAGCAGGAGAAAACCGATATTCTGGAAAAGCTGGGCGATGCGAAATACGGTATCCAGCGGTCCAAGGGACTGGGTGAAAACGATCCCGATATGATGTCCCTGACCACCATGAATCCCGCCACCCGTCGGCTGGTCAAGGTGGAACCCGCCGAAGCGGAGGCCACCTCGGTCATGTTCGACGTACTGCTGGGGGAAAACCTGAGCGGACGCAAGGACTTCATCGCCGAGCGCGGCAGCCTGTATATGGAGATGGTGGACGTCTCCTGACGCCGGAAAAGACGGCGCCGCCCCAATAACGGATACCTTAAACGAAAGGCCTGGTTTTCACTATGCCCAAGAAAATCAAACGCACCTCCCCGGTCATCGAAAAGCTGCCGGAAAACGCCCACATCGCCGGAGCGGGCCTGGTGGAGAGCCAGCGGATCACCGACACGCTGGAGACCAACTACATGCCCTACGCCATGAGCGTGATCATGTCCCGCGCCATACCCGAGATCGACGGCTTCAAGCCCTCACAGCGCAAGCTGCTATACACCATGTACAAGATGGGGCTGCTCACCGGCGGGCGGACCAAGTCGGCCAATATCGTCGGTTCGACTATGAAGCTCAATCCCCATGGCGACGCCGCCATCTACGATACGATGGTGCGCCTCTCCCGAGGCTATCAGTCTCTGCTGCATCCTTATGTGGATTCCAAGGGCAACTTCGGCCGGGCGTATTCTACCGATATGGAGTACGCCGCGTCCCGATACACCGAGGCAAAGCTTGATCCCATCGCGGCGGAACTGTTCCGGGACATCGACCGGGATACGGTGGACTTCGCGGACAACTACGATTCTACCATGAAGGAGCCGACCCTGCTGCCGGTGGGATTCCCCTCCATCCTGGTCAACCGGAATGTGGGTATCGCGGTGGGCATGGCCAGTTCCATCTGCTCTTTCAATCTGGGCGAGGTCTGCGAAACCGCCATCGCCCTGATGAAGGACCCGGAGCACGATATCGGCTCCTCTCTGAAGGCCCCCGATTTTCCCGGCGGCGGACGGGTGGTCTACCGGCGGGAGGAGCTGGACAAAATCTACGAGACCGGCCGGGGCGGTATCAAAATCCGTTCGGTCTATACTTACGACAAGGCCGCCAACTGCATCGACGTAACCCAGATTCCCCCCACCACCACGGTGGAGGCAATCATCGGCAAGCTCACCGAACTGGTCAAGACGGGAAAGGTGCGGGAAATTTCCGACGTCCGCAACGAGATCGGCCTGGACGGCCTGAAAATCACCATCGATCTGAAGCGGGGTGTGGATCCCGACAAGCTGATGAACCGTCTGTTCACCATGACCCCGCTGCAGGATACCTTCTCCTGCAACTTCAATATCCTGATCGCCGGTGTGCCCCGTGTGATGGGGGTCCGCCAGATACTGGAGGAGTGGACCGCCTTCCGCATGGAATGCGTGCGCCGCCGGGTGCACTTCGACCTGGGTAAGGCGAAGGACAAGCTGCATCTCTTACAGGGCCTTGCCAAAATCCTGCTGGATATCGACAAGGCGATCCGCATTATCCGCGCCACCGACGAGGAGTCGGAGGTCATTCCCAACCTGATGATCGGGTTCGGCATTGACGAGACCCAGGCGGAATATGTGGCGGAAATCCGCCTGCGCCACTTGAACCGGGAATACATCCTCAAACGCACCGAGGAAATCGGCAAGCTGGAAAAGGATATCGCCGAGATGGAATCGATTCTGAAAAGTCCGGCGCGGGTGCGGGATATCATCATCACCGAGCTGAAGGACATCACAAAAAAGTACGGCCAGCCCCGCCGCACCGAGCTGCTGTACGCATCGGAGATCGACGATACCGCCGAAGCGGTGGAGGAGGAGGTTCCCGATTATCCCTGCACCCTGTTTTATACCGCTGAGGGATATTTTAAGAAGATCACTCCACAGTCGCTGCGCATGAGCGGGGAGCAGAAGCTCAAGGAGGGGGACCGTATCCTCCAGACGGTGGAAACCTCCAACGGGAAGGACCTGCTCTTCTTCACCGCCCAGGGGACGGTTTATAAGGCAAAAGCCAGCGATTTCGGCGATACCAAGGCCAGCGTCATGGGGGATTTCGTCGCGGGGAAACTGGGCTTTGAAGAGGGGGAGACCGCCTTCCATATGGTGGTGACCGCCGATTACAGCGGCTATCTGCTCTTCTTCTTCGAGAACGGCAAAACCGCCAAGGTGGAGCTGTCTGCCTACGCCACCAAGACCAACCGCCGTCGCTTGCTGGGCGCCTATTCGGACAAATCGCCCATCGTGGCCATCCGGCATATCACCGAGGATCAGGAGTTTATGCTGACCGCCACCTCCGGCCGTCGCCTGCTGGTGCACACCGGCGCTATAACGGCCAAATCCACCCGCAGCACCATCGGCGTGCAGGTCATGACGCTAAAGGGCAATCACCGTCTCGTATCGGTAGAACCCTTTACAGAGGATATGGTGGCGAAACCCAACCGCTATCGTACCAAAACCCTGCCCGCCGCCGGCGCCATGTTATCCGCCGAGGATGTGGGGGAGCAGCTGACCCTGTAAACTGGCAAAAAGATGAATCCTCATTTAGATTTCTCGTGGTCATCGATTGGGATAATCGAGAATTGGCACCGCGTGTTACACACCCTTATATTTTGGTTGTATTCGCAGCGAAACTCAACGGTGCGATAACCATAGCCAAGGAATACTGTCCTGTCAAAAGAAAATCGTGGGCGGCAGACGGCCGTGCCGGGTGCCGCATGGGTCCGGCAGCGGTTCGGTAGGAAAATAGTCCTGGTAAAAAAAGAAAACCGTCAGCCGTGTCCGGCAGCGGTTCGGTAGGAAAAAAGTCCTGGTAAAAAAGAAAACCGCTGCCGGACAGGAGTGTATCCTGGTCGATAGCGGTTATCCGGCAGCGGCTACATGCAAACGCAGGCTTTCGTTGTATCCGTCGCCGATAGATAGAATGCCCGGCTGGCGCGGTTTCATACATGCAAATTCCACGTGGAGGTAAAATTCCCGCTTGCAATCCCTGTCTGGCTGTGGTAGTATATTACAGTATTATTGAGCTATACTAGATGGAGGGCTATAGATGAGTATTTGGGAGATTATTATTGGGATCGTATTGATCGTTTTTTCATTGCTGATTATCTGTGTCGTCCTGCTGCAGGAGGGACGTCAGGCGAACCTGGGCGCCATTTCCGGCGCGGCGGATTCGTTCCTCGATAAGGGCAAGGCTCGCACGGTGGACGCCCTGTTGGCCAAGTGGACGAAGGTCATTTCGATTACCTTTTTCGTGCTGGTGTTTGCCGGCATGCTGATCACCAAATTCCTCGGTAAGTAAGTGGAGTGACGAAACGCCCTGCTCGTTGAGCGGGGCGTTTTTTTTACACAGCTTGAATAGCTCTGACGGAGGAAAAGATGAAAATAGACAATCCGCATAAAAAGGATATACGCGCCCGTCTTCTGCGTCGACTGGAACGGGAGGGACGCTCCATGACGCAGGACGCCCTCGCCGCCGCGCTGAAGGTGAAGAAAGCCGACCGCGCCTCTTTCCTGATGGCCCTGCGCCAGCTGGAGATGGAGGGGGAGGTGCTCCGCACCAAGAAGGGGAAGCTGAAGCTGTCGGAGACAGCCAACTGCCGCCGGGCGGTGATGCTGTCCCTGTCCCGCGGCTTCGCCTTCGCCCGGTTTGAGGATACGGGTGAGGACTGTTTTATCGCGGGCCGCAATATACGGGGTGCCCTGCCGGGGGATACCGTGCTGATCCGCCTGGGGCCGGAGGACAGCCGCGGGCCGAACGGGTCGGTGACCCGCATCCTGGAGGAAGGGGATCGGGCCTACTCCGGGCGGATCGCTCTTTCACCGGAAGGGGAGACCGTGGTGGAACCCGACCGTTCGATTCGCTATCCGCTGCCAATCCGGCGTTCCGCTCTGAACGGCGCCCAGGAAGGGGACAAGGTCCGCTTCACCCTGACCGAGGGAAAAGGCGGGGAGCCATCGGCAGCGGTGGTCTATTCTTTCGGGTCGGCCGACAGCGCGCGGATATGCGCCGATTCTATCGTCGATATGATGGGTATCCCCTCGGTGTTTCCCGCCGCTGTGCGGGAAGAAGCGGATAAGGCCGCAGGCTTTACGGAAAAGGATCTGGAGGGACGGGTCGATCTGCGCGACGAGCTGATCTTCACCATAGATGGGGAAGACGCCAAGGATCTGGACGACGCCATTTCCCTGCGTAAAAACGATGACGGAACCCTGCTGCTGGGCGTGCACATAGCTGACGTATCCCATTATGTCCGTGCCGGCGGCCCACTGGATACCGAGGCGTTGAAACGGGGTACTTCGGTCTATTTCGCCGACCGGGTGATCCCCATGCTGCCTGAGGAGCTCTCCAACGGCGCCTGCTCCCTGAATCCCCATGAGGACAAGCTGACCCTGTCCGCCCTCATGACCCTTAATAAGGCGGGAACCTGTAAGGAACTGCGCCTGGTCAAGTCGGTGATCTCCTCGAAGATACGGGGCGTGTACAGTGAGGTCAACGAAATCTTCGCCGGTACGGCTGGCGCGGACATCAAGGAAAAATACAAACCAGCCGCGCAGACCCTGCGCAGTATGCGCGCACTGGCCAAAAAACTGAAAACCGCCGCCGAAAAGCGGGGGACCATGGACCTCATCAGCACCGAAGCTCGGTTTCTGCTGGATGAAAACGGCGTTCCCGCCGCCCTGTATCCCCGCGTGGCGGGCGAGGCGGAGGGCATGATCGAACAGTTCATGATCGCGGCCAATGTGGCGGTGGCGAAATACGCCCGCGAACGGGAACTGCCCTTCGTCTACCGGGTACATGACCGTCCCGACGGTGAGAAACTGGACGCCCTGCTGGAAACCATGCGGGTGCTCGGGATTCCCTTCGAGGGGACAAAAGACATGGGGGGCCTGCCCCGCGCCATGATGGAGGCGGCAAAAGACACCCGCTACGCCCGTCTGGTTTCCGAACGGCTGCTGCGGTGTATGGCCAAGGCGGTGTACAGTGAGCATCCGCTGGGGCACTACGGACTTTGCCTGGAGGATTACTGCCATTTCACCTCGCCCATCCGGCGGTACCCCGACCTGTCCATCCACCGCATCCTGTCCGATGCGGTAAGGGGAATGAGCAAGGCGGAGCTGTACCGCCGCTACGGCGAATTCGCAAAGGACGCTGCCTCACGCTCCACCGAGTGCGAAATCCGCGCCATGAACGCAGAACGCAGCTGCGAAGCCTGCTATAAAGCGGAGTATATGTCCGCCTATATCGGTAAAACCTTCACCGGTGTGATCAGCTCGGTGTCCGAATTCGGCATGTATGTGGAGCTGTCCAACACGGTGGAGGGCATGATCCGACCGGAGAGCCTGCCCGACAAGGAGCTGCAGTACGACGGGGTAGCGTCCTTTACCGACCGGAAGGGAAGGCCCCTGTATACCGTGGGGGATGAGATCGATATCCAGGTAGCCTCCTGCGATATCTCGGCGGGCCGTATCGGCTTTGTCCCCGCGTAAGACAAAAACGAAACAGGACGGCCATCGGCAGTTGCCGATGGCCGTCCTGCTGTTTACATCCGCGTATTATTGAATAAGGAGCGCAGACCTTTGGGACTGCGCTCCTTCGCCGTATGAAAAGAGGGGCTTATTTGCCGTAGTAGGATTTCAGGTACAGTTCTTTGATCTCGCTCATCAGCGGGTAACGGGGGTTGGCGCCGGTGCACTGATCGTTGAAGGCCTGCTCCACCATATCGTCGAGGGAGTCGAGGAAGGCTTTCTCATCGATGCCCCACTCCTTGATGGAGGCGGGGATGCCGATTTTCTTCTTCAGCTCTTCCAGAGCGGCGCAGAAGTTTTCCAGCACCTCTTCGTCGTTCTTGCCCGTGATGCCGCAGAAACGGCCGGCTTCGGCGTAGCGCGCCAGGGTGTGCGGATATTCGTACTGCGGGAAGGTACCCATCTTGGTGGGGACTTCCACCGCGTTGTAACGCATGACATTGGTCAGGATGAGGGCGTTGGCGACGCCATGGGGGATGTGGTGGAAGGCCCCCAGCTTATGGGCCATGGAGTGGTTCAGGCCCAGGAAGGCGTTGGCGAAAGCCATACCGGCCATGCAGGCCGCGTCGGCCATCTTCTGACGGGCCTCGGGATCCTTCGCGCCGTTCTCATAGGCGGAGGGCAGATAGGTCATGACGCTCTTCATGGCCTTGAGGGCGAAGCCGTCGGTGTAATCACTGGCCATCACCGAGACATAGGCTTCCAGCGCGTGGGTCATGACGTCGATACCGGAGGCGGAGGTCAGGCCCTTGGGCTGGTTCATCATGTTGTCGGTATCCACGATCGCCATGTTCGGCAGCAGCTGATAATCCGCCAGCGGCCATTTCACACCGGAGTTCTCGTCGGTGATGATGGCGAAGGGGGTTACTTCCGAACCGGTGCCGGAGGAGGTGGGGATGGCCACGAAGTAAGCCTTGGTGCCCATCTCGGGGAAGGTGTAGATACGCTTGCGGATATCCATGAAGTCCATGGCCATATCCTGGAAGTTGGCGTCCGGATGCTCGTACAGCATCCACATGATCTTGCCGGCATCCATGGCGGAGCCGCCGCCCAGGGCGATGATCACGTCGGGCTCAAAGGCGGTCATGGCCGCCGCGCCCGCACGGGCGCAGCCCAGGGTCGGATCGGGAGCCACCTCAAAGAAGCAGGTGTGTACGATGCCCATTTCATCCAGCTTGGCCTCGATGGGCTTGACATAGCCGTTTTTATACAGGAAGGAGTCGGTGACGATGAAGGCGCGCTTTTTGTGCATGATGGTGCCCAGCTCATCCAGCGCCACCGGCATGCAGCCCTTCTTGAAGTATACCTTTTCCGGCGCTCTAAACCACAGCATGTTTTCTCTCCTCTCGGCGACGGTCTTGACGTTCAGCAGATGCTTGACACCCACGTTTTCGGAGACGGAGTTGCCGCCCCAGGTGCCGCAGCCCAGCGTCAGGGAGGGGGTCATGCGGAAGTTGTACAGGTCGCCGATGCCGCCCTGGGAGGAGGGAGTGTTGACCAGTATGCGGCAGGTCTTCATGGCGGCACCCATCACGTCGATCTTGTCGCGGCCGTTTACCGCGTCGACGTACAGGGAGGAGGTGTGGCCGTAACCGCCGTCAGCGATCAGGCGGGTCGCCTTGGCGATGGCATCGTCAAACGTCTTGGCGCGGTACATGGCGAGGACGGGGGACAGCTTCTCATGAGCGAACTCCTCCTCCAGCTCCACGCTCTCCACTTCGCCGATCAGGATCTTGGTGGCTTCGGGGACCTCGACACCGGCGAGCTTCGCGATGGTGTGGGCCTTCTGTCCGACGATCTTGGCGTTCAGGGCACCGTTGATCAGAATGGTCTTGCGCACCTTCTCGGTCTCTTCCGCGTTCAGGAAGTAGCATCCACGATAGGTAAACTCTTTCTTGACCTCTTTATAAATGGAGTCCAGCACGATGACCGACTGCTCGGATGCGCAGATCATGCCGTTGTCGAAGGTTTTGGAGTGGATGATCGAGCTGACCGCCATCTTGATGTCGGCGGAATCGTCGATGATCGCGGGGGTGTTGCCGGGGCCGACGCCCAGGGCGGGCTTGCCGGAGGAGTAAGCGGCCTTGACCATGCCGGGGCCGCCGGTGGCGAGGATGATGTCCGCGCTGCGCATGACCTCGTTGGTCAGGTCGAGGGAGGGGACGTCGATCCAGGCGATGATGTTCTCAGGGGCGCCCGCGGCGACGGCGGCGTCCAGCACCACCTTGGCGGCGGCGATGGTGCACTTTTTAGCGCGGGGATGGGGGCTGATGATGATGCCGTTGCGGGTCTTCAGCGAGATCAGGGTTTTGAAGATGGCGGTGGAGGTCGGGTTGGTGGTCGGGATGACCGCCGCTACCAGGCCGATGGGTTCCGCAACCTTCTTAATGCCGAAGGCGTGGTCCTCTTCCAGCACACCGCAGGTTTTGGTGTTTTTGTAGGTGTTGTAGATGTATTCGGCAGCGTAGTGGTTTTTGATGACCTTGTCTTCCACGACGCCCATGCCGGTCTCTTCGACGGCCATCTTCGCCAGCGGGATACGCTGCTGGTTGGCGGCGGTGGCGGCGGCCAGGAAGATTTTGTCCACCTGCTCCTGCGTGTAGGTCGAGAAGATTTCCTGCGCTTCTCGAACCTGCTGCATTTTCGCGATCAGGGCGTCGACGCTGTCGACGCAGATGACGTTTTCGGCGGCTTTGGTCTTTTTCTTCTCCATACGTCAGTCCTCCAATTTTACTCAAAGCGATTGACTCGCTCTGTGTGGTTGCGGTTGTGATTTTTTTAACAATATCATTATATCGGCTGACGGGAGAAATGTCAACCTTGGCAGATGACCAATCTTTCTTCCCGAATTCGCCCGATTTGTATGTAGTTTTTACTAGGTGGGAGGGACGGCGGCCGGTGATCCGCCCCCACGAACTCGCAGCAGCGGATATTATATAAAGTAATATAGAGTTAAACAATCGGTGTTATGATAGAATTACAAAAACTGGAACAACGATCCTTGTAAAGAAAGAGGTGTTCGTATGCGCAAAGATGTTGTGGGAATCCTGCTCGCCGTGCTTCTCGTTTTCAGCGGCTGCCAGCAGGACACCAGCCCGTCTGATCAAACAGCGGGAACGGAGGCCGGGACAGCAATCGGAACAACAGCCGGAACGGAAAACTGTACAGGTTTTACCGTCAATGTCTTCGAGCTGTCACAGATGAAAGAAAATGTTCCGGAGACTACCGTAATCCGTTCCACGGAGGAACTGGAGGATTTTATCGGGGATTACGTGCTGATGGGGAACATGCATGACGAGACAAGCAGCGATATCAAGAAGTACCGGACAACCGCCGAGAAATACGATCGGTCGTTTTTTCAGGACCGCTTTCTGTTAATCGCTGTGTTTGGCAATAGCAGTACGATCCAGTATGAGGCGGAGCGCATTGATGCGAACGGACAGATTTTTATCAAACAGTCACATTATGAGATGGTAACCGACGATACGGTATACCACAATATGATATTCGTACTGGACAATATTGATTATCGGGACGATTTTCGGCTGGTCGTTCGGGACGAGATACGAAAGGCATAGACCCGCTGTTGAGATGACGAAAAGGACGGCCGGCGTAAATCGCCGGCCGTCCTTTTATCACAATAGAGGGGGATTATTCGTAGGCAACCACGCCCACCCATTTCATCAGCAGTTCCTTTTCCTCCGCCTTGTGTTCGGTGAGCTGGGCGGCGGCCACGATGGGCAGCCATTCCTGCACATACTTTTTGGAGGTGTTGGTGCGCTCACAGAACAGATCCAGATATTTTTCCGCCATGTCGGGATTGTGCAGGCACAGCAGCAGGTAGGTCCGGCCCACGTCGGCGCTGGCGTTGCCCTGCCGCGCGGCGACCCAGTCCACCACGTAAGTGCCTTTTTCGTTGATGATGATGTTTTCCGGTGAGAAGTTGCCGTGGCACAGCTTGACATGCTTGGGCATGCTGTCCAGACGGGTCAGCAGCTCGTACTTGGTAGCGTCGTCGAGACAGTCGAGGGAGTTGATCTGACGGCTCATCTTGTCCTTCAGCTTGCTCAGCTTCGGGGTTTGCTTCGAGTGGATTTCGATCTGGATATCCACCATATCGGACAGGTATTTGTCGGTATTCGCCGGATCGTCCTTAATCATTTCCGCCAGGGTTTTGCCCTCGATGCAGTCCATATGTATAGCCCAGCGGCTGCCGATGACCGATACTTCGTGGATGACCGGTACGCGCAGGCCGGTGGCCTCTACGCGGGAATGGGTGAGCGCTTCGTACAGCGCCATGGTTTTGGGACAGCCTTCCTTGAAGACCTTGATCGCCATGTTCCCTTCCTTGTAGACGTCCACCGTTTCACTGGTGGCAATCAGATGTTTGAGTTCCATAAGTCATACCCCTTTCGAACGGGCTTTCTGTTCCGTTCTTATAATTTTGTGCTCGGGCAGGAAAATCTCTGTCTATATTATACAACCATACGCAGAAAAATCAAGAACGAAAGATGAATTTTTAGGATATATTCCCAACAATAACGATACAAGCGGCCTCAATAGCCACATCCAGTCGCCGCAGGGTGCTGCGGGTGTTGTCTTGCGCTGGCTTTACAGCGGCAGGTCCCGCCTTTCAAACAGACGGATACCGGCGATGAAAAAGAGGACGCCGATGCCCAGCAGAAAGGCGGCTTTCCACCACGCTGCGGCGGTGCCGTCCATCAGTCCCGCCGTGTCGAACAGGGTGAAGAGGGTGAAATATTGTAAATTTTCCAGCTTGCCGCCCATGTTGGCCAGCATCTGGATGAGATAGAAGGCGATGGGCACGCCCGCCCCCAAGGCAAAAGAGCGGCGGGTGTCGTCACTGATGCAGGAGGCGAAGAAGCAGAAGCCGGCGATGGCCATATGCAGGGCCCAGACCCCCGCGTTGAGGGAGAGAAACGCACCGACATCCAGTTCGCCGGGAAACATCGACGCGCTGCAGCCGATGCCGAGGAGGGTGCAGTAGAGGATGAGGGCCGTCTGGCTGACGATCAGCACCAGCGCCTGGGTGAGGGCTACCGCCCGGCGGCAGCGGGGAGCCGCCAGCAGGCAGGCCATAGAGCCGCGGTCCACATGACGAGCGATCAGGCGAGTAGAGGCCATGATGGTGAAAATCAGGGGGAAGATCAGCATCAGGAACCCGTACAGGTAATTGGCGAGAAAACCGGTCAGGGTCGCCGTGGCCGCGTTCATCCCGAACATGGCCATCACTTCGGGCATGGCATCGGAAAAGCTCTGCAGGGTTCCCCCGATCTTCGGGTCGAACATGGAGACGATCAGGGAGAAATACAGGGTGAGCACCGCGGCGAATATCAATAGGATTTTGCCGTTGGAGAGAAACCCCTGTTTGAATAACGGACGGCTGATCATGGGCGGCCACCTCCATAATACTGCATAAAGACGTCTTCCAGGCTCTGCCGGTCGGCATCCAGGTCTTCCGCGCCGTACCGCTCCAGTGCCTGCAGGAAGGGAAGCAGGCCGTCCTGTACCGCGGCGGTCACCCGCCGGCCGCCGACGGTGAGCACCCCGTCCCATTCGGCGGCAAAGGCCGCGGCCTGTTCGGTGGTGGGGAAGACGACCGTATAGGAGCGGCGGCGGGTCTTTTTCAGCGCGGCCACACTGTCCACCGCGGCCAGCCGCCCCTCCTTCAGGATGGCGACCCGGTCGCAGGTCCGCTCCACCTCCTCGAACATGTGGGAGGACATGAGGATGGTTTTACCCCGGGCTTTTTCCTCCTGGATCAGCTCCACGAACCGGTTCTGCATCAGCGGGTCAAGCCCGCTGGTGGGTTCGTCCAGTATCAGCACGGCGGGGTCGTGCATGAAGGCGCAGACGATGCCGATTTTCTGCTTCATACCCTTGGACATCTTTTTCAGCCGCCCGTGAGCGTCCAGCTCGAACCGCTCCTTCAGCGCCTGAGCGCGGGAGAGGTCCTGCAGCCCGCGGTAATCCGCCAGAAAGCGGATAAAGCCGTCGCCGGTCATCTCATCGAAAAAGGCGATTTCACCCGGTATGTAGCCCAGGTTCCGCTGAATCTCCGACGCGTGTCCGGCGCAGTCGAGGCCGTCGATGCGGCAGCAGCCGCTTTGGGGCGTCAGGAACCCCATCAGATGCCGGATGGTGGTGGTTTTGCCCGCTCCGTTGGGGCCGAGAAAGCCGAATACCTCACCCTTTTCCACCGTGAAGGACAGGTCGAAAACGCCCCGTCCGCCGCCGTAGTCTTTGGTAAGGCGGCTGATTTCTATCATACTCATCGATATTCCTCCCGATAACATTGGCGCTTGAGCAGCGCCAGGCATTCCAGAAATTCGGCGTTCAGCGCGTCCAGATCCACCGTGTCGCCCGACCGCCTGCCCCGATGGAACCGTGCCCTCATAAAGCCGTCCGCCGCCCACAGGATGAGATCCAGCAGCTTGCCCGGATCGACCCCCTCCTGAAAGGGGCGGCGGTCGACTCGTTCCAGTATCGCCCGGCGGCTGGCGTCGATCAGGCCCGTGTTCTGTCCCGCCACCACGTCGGACACCGTCGGGTTTTCCTCATAATACGCCCGCAGGATAAAGGCGAGCAGGCAAGGGTGCTCCTTCATGATATCCACCTTCAGCTGCTGGCCTTCGATGAAGAGGGCGAAAAAATCCGTTTCAGTCCCCAAAGAGGAACGCTCCAGCATGCTGTCGCGGAGTATCTCCGCCGAATGGCGGTACAGATAGCGGTAGAGCTCCCGCTTGCTTTCGAAATAGTGGAACAGCAGCCCTTTGGATATACCGGCACGGGCGGCGATATCGTCAGTGGAAGCGTGCCGGTAGCTGTCCGCCGCGAATACCGCGTAGGCGGCGTTGACGATGGCTCCCTGCCGTTCCGCCGGCAGGGAGAAAAATCGCTCGTTCATGGTGTGCCTCTTTCCTCTATTGACCGGATAGGTTAATCCCATTATAGGGTATTGACTGGGACGCGCAACCCCCTGTGAACAGAAAATGAATTTGAGGACAGCCGTCTGGTTGTCGATGCGGGATTGTGTTACAATGGCGGAAAGGGAAAAGAGTGAAAAACGTATAAATACAGCTTCGGTTTTATTAGAATCCGGCTGAGGAGTGAGTATCGTGATCAACCATTTCTGCAAGACCCCCTTGTGGGAGGCTTCCCGGACTCTGGCCGCCGTGGCGGGCGGACGACAGCCCGCCGAGACCGTGATTACCGGCGCACAGCTCGTCAACGTGTGTACCAGCGAAATTCTGCCCGATACCGGTGTAGCGATCAGCTGCGGCCGCATCGCCCTGGTGGGGGATGTGACCCGCTGTATCGGGCCGGAAACCACCGTGATCGACGCGGAGGGGCAGTATATCGCTCCCGGTTTTCTGGACGGTCATATCCATGTGGAGTCCTCCATGCTGACGGTGGGGCAGTATGCCCGTGCCGTCATCCCTCACGGTACGGTGGGAATCTATATGGACCCTCATGAAATCGCCAATGTGCTGGGGCTGGAAGGGGTCGCCTGCATGGCGGAGGAGGCGAAGGGAACCCCGCTCAAGACCATGATTACCACCCCGTCCTGTGTGCCTGCCGTGCCCGGTTTCGAGGACACCGGCTCCTTCATCGGGACGGAGGATGTGGCCGCCGCCATGGAGTGGGACAGCGTGGTGGGGCTCGGGGAGATGATGAATTTTCCCGGCATCCTGTCAGGGGACGGCCATGCCCATGGAATCGTGGGCGAAACGCTGAAGGCCGGCAAAATACCCACCGGGCATTATTCCCTGCCCGAGACGGAGGCGGGTCTCAACGCGTACGCCGCGGCGGGTCTGCGCTGCTGTCACGAATCGACGCGGGCGGAGGACGCCCTGGCTAAAATGCGGCTGGGTATGTACGCCCAGCTGCGGGAGGGTTCCGCCTGGCACGATCTCCACGAGGTGGCGAAGGCGATCACTGAACACCGGGTGGATACCCGGTTCGCCTGCCTGATTTCCGACGATACTCATCCCCACACTCTGGTGGAGCAGGGGCATCTGGATCATATCCTGCGCCGGGCGCTGGAGGAGGGCATCGATCCCGTCACCGCCATCCAGATGGTCACCATCAACACCGCCCAGTGCTTCCAGATGGATCACGAGCTGGGTTCCATTGCGCCGGGAAAATGTGCGGACATCGTGTTTTTAAAGGATTTGGCCGGTATGCAGGTGACCCGCGTGCTCATCGACGGCGAGGCCGTGGCGGAAAACGGACGCATGACGGCGGAAATCCCCGCCTATCCCTATCCTGACTGGGCGCGGGACACCATGCACGTGGGCGGCGCCGTCACGGCGGAAACCTTTGCCGTATCCTCACAGGGACGGGAGCGGGCGGAGGTCCGCGTGATCGAGGTCATTCCCGCCCGGGTAGGCTCCTATGAGCGCCGGGCGGTGCTGGAGGCCCGGGACGGCCGTTTGTCCGCCGATACCGGACGGGATATCCTCAAGGCTGCCGTGCTGGAGCGGCATCGGAAAACCGGTACGGTGGGGAGGGGCTTCGTCAAGGGCTTTGGCATCCGGAGCGGCGCCATGGCGAGCACGGTGGCCCACGACGCCCACAACCTGCTGGTGGTGGGCGCCGACGACGGAGACATGGCGCTGGCGGCCAATACCCTGATCGGCTGCGGCGGCGGAATGACGGTGGTGCGCGGCGGCCGGGTGCTGGGGGTGGTTCCTCTGCCGGTGGCGGGGCTGATGAATGCGGACAAAACGGCAGAGGAGATGAGCGCCGCGGTCGCCGCCCTGGAAAAAGCATGGGAAGAGATAGGCTGCGAGATGGTATCGCCCTTCATGACCATGGCGCTGCTGTCCCTGGCCTGTCTGCCGGAGCTGCGGCTGACCAACCGGGGGCTGGTGGACTGCCGCACCTTTTCCTTCGTCCCCCTGCTCTGTGAGCCGCAGTGAAGGGATATGTTGCAGTGAACGGGCGAAATATCCGCGATATAACGGTCTACGCATCTGAACGATAAACAAGGAAGCTTCCATTCAGACGGATGGAAGCTCCTTTTTCTAACAGCCTTTTACCCCATAGCAGGGACGGAGGAGCGGGAAGGGTGGCGGACGGGCCGTTCAGCCTTCGTGAAACGGCCTTGTGCACCGCGGCCATCTTGGTCATTCCTTTCCTCTCTGTTTATTAGTCGTCGGGCAGAGTAAACGGTCCGCCGGCTGAAAACATATTTTTTCAGCTAATCCCCGGCTGGCAGAGCATCCTCAGCAGCGGTGGGAGCAGGGCGGCCGGACCTTCCAGCCGGTAACATGGGGCTCCTTCCGGTCGGGAAGTCACCGGCAAAAAATGCAGCGCATCGTTCACCGCTTCTTCCGGCAGGGAGGCGGCTTCCCCGATTTCGGCGGCGGTGGCATATCGGCGGCCATCTGAAGCGGTCAGCGCTTCCAGGGCGAAAAGGACGGGCAGGGTGTTTACGCGGGACAGCCCGCTGAGCAGCACCCGCAGCCGGCGAAGCTCGTCCGCCGAGGCGGGCCGGTCGTGCTGCCGGTGGGTGAAGAGGACGGCGCCGCCGCGGCAGGCGGTCCCCCCTTCCGGCTCACAGCGGGCCGAATATCCCCAGGGAAGCCGATTCGGTTCCTTCCCGATGTCCCGGCCGGTATCCCAGGGGACGCTGTCCCGATAGCCGTCGGTGCAGGCCCCCTCGTGGAGCAGCAGCGCCAGTCGGTACACGGCGGAAAAGGTCTCTTCCGGCGGCTTATGCAGATAGCCTTTCAGACCGGCGTAAGCGCTGTCAAAGGTGTCCGCGGAGGAGACCCCCATCAGGTCATCCATCGTCACGCCGTAATACGCCGCCAGCGGGGGCAGCAGCTGGATATCGGGACAGCAGGCACCGGATTCCCATTTGGATACCGCCTGGTTGGTCACTCCGAGAATACCCGCCAGCTCCTCCTGGGTAACGCCTTTTTTCCGGCGCAGAGCCGCAAGCCTGTGTGATAATTTCCATTCGGTCATGAAAAATTCCTCCTGTTTTCCATATCTTGTCGACAGGCAAGCCGTTATTACGGCGGCCTGCTTCGATTGTACCCTATCCGGGGTGGAAAACAATGACGCGGAGGTTTGAGCCGCTGCCTCCTGATCCAACTGACGGTTGAATGGAAGGATCAAAAAAGGAGGAGCGGCGGCGCTCCTCCTTTCCGGCTTATTTCTGTCCGAAGTGACGGATATAGCTGTCGATAGAGGCCTTTATGACCTGTTCCGCCACCGTGTGGTCACTGGCCTCATCGACGGCGGTTTCCTTGCCTTCCAGGTCCTTGTATACCTGGAAGAAATGGATCATCTCATCGAAAATATGGGCGGGCAGCTCGCCGATATCCCGGTAGCTGTTGTAGGTGGGGTCGCCGAAGGGGATGGCGATGATCTTTTCATCGTTGCGCCCGCTGTCGATCATATTAATCACGCCGATGGGATAACACCGCACCAGTGTGAGGGGATGCAGCGGCTCGCTGCACAGGATGAGGGCGTCCAGCGGGTCCAGGTCGTCGCCGTAGGTGCGCGGGATAAAGCCGTAATTCGCCGGGTAGTGGGTGGAGGTGTGCAGCACCCGGTCCAGCATGATGAGACCGGTTTCCTTATCCAGCTCGTACTTGTTTTTACTCCCCTTGGGTATTTCCACCACCGCAATGAAATCGGTGGACGCAATGTGTTTGGAGTCGATATCGTGCCATATGTTCGCCATGAAACGGGCCCCTTTCCCCAGTGTTCTTTTTCTATCCTATCATAAACGGGAGCGGAAGTCGACAGGCGGCGGTAAGTCAGGGGATATCCCTGCCGGGATATCCCCTGCGGACACCGGACTATTTTTCGGTGATGGGTTTCGCCTTTTCGTGGCCTTTTTTGGCCTTCCCCTGGATTTCGGGAACGGGGGGCAGGTCGTTTTTGGGAAAATGGGAAATGTGGTTGCTTTCGGTCCCGTGGGGCTCCCTGGGATCGGGGCGGCGCATTCCGGCTTTTGCCATGGCGGGATTCCTCCTTATTTGTCGACGTTGCGGATGGCTTTCTTCTTGGCGTTGCGGTTGTGATTCTGGTTTTCGCGGGTCAGGGGCGTCTGTCCGTTGCATTTTTCCATACGCGCTTTTTTATTGTCCGGCTGGCTGTCTTTTGGCATGATTCTCACCTCGCGTTTAGTGTGCGCAGCGCCGGTGGGATTATGAACCGGGCCTGCCGCCAAAAGACAAAAAGAAGCCGCAGGATATCCCGTTGGGTATCCTGCGGCATGGGTTTTCAGGTGTCTGTTTATGCGGCGGGAAAAGAGGTAAGGGGCGGTGATTCGCTATAAACGGCAAACCATGATAAATTCTTGCTCATTCTCATCCACAACCGCAAATCCAGTTTTCCGATACATTTTGACGGCATAATTTGCTTTTTGCACCGCCAGTGATGTTTGCCTGTATCCTCTCTTTTTCAGGACCGCCAGCATTTCTTTTATTAACGCGGTACCGATTCCTTTCCCCCGATATTCTTTGTACAGGGATATGGCGAGGGAGGGTGTCTCGTTGTCGATGTGTCCGTAATCGTCCATCACGCGGGCCCAAACAGCGCCGACTGCCATTGTGCCGACTTCCGCCACCAAAGCGATATCGTCTTTTCCTTTCCCGAAATCCTTGATATACACCTGCAGCTCAGGCAGCCGGATAATGGATTTTGGCGGGGCGGGGATACCCTCCGGCACAAAGATGGCTTCATACAAAAAGTCCTCGAGCAAGCGATATTCTTCTTTTACGAGTTCTCTGATCCGATAATTCATACTGATCTCCGATTTGGCGTGAATTCAACGTTCTTTTTTCAGATAGACCATATCCACCAGCTGTCCGCCGTTTTCATATCGATCGCATAAACCGGAACCTCTTCCTTTTCATCACGCGTCCTCCGCCAATCGGCGCACCCGCCGGCGCGCCTGTGACAGGATGGCGGAAACATCCGCCCCCGCGATATCGAGTCCTTCCGCCGCCTCCGTATAGAAATCGGTGATGCCGAACAGGACGGCGCTCAGTTCCCGTACGTACTCCGCGCCGAAATTCCGCTGTCCGATGAATCCGCCGCAGGCGGTCAGATAGGTCAGCCGTTCCGCCCGGCACAGGCTTTTTGGCCCCGAAGCGGTATAGACGAAGGTGACGCCGCCCAAGCAGACCTTATCCCAGTATACCTTCAGCAGGGAGGGAAAGGACAGGTCCCAATAGGGCGCGCCGATCAGAATGTGATCGGCCTGCGCGAAGGAGCGGGCCAGCTGCAGACAAGGATGGTCCCATTCGCCGTTTTGGACGCAGGCGTCCCGCCGGGCGATATCCTCCATGCCGTTGGGGCGCAGGTCCAGCTCCCGCAGCGGCAGCCGCTCCACCCGGGCGCCGGGGTGAACTTCGAGGAAGGTGTCGAGATAGGTTTCACACAGCTGGGCGGTGCGGGATTCCTCCGCCGGACGGAGGGAGGCGTCGACATAGAGCAGGGTCTGTTCGTTCATATTTATCACGCTGCCTGATTCATAATATAGGTCAAAGGAAAGGGGTGCCATTCGGATTCTATGCACCGGCCACCCGGCCCATGACACGGGATCGCCGGCGGCAGGCGGCCGTTATTCGGTTACCAGGGAGTAAGCGGAGATTTTGCGGATACGCCAGGTGGTCAGCAGGGACAGCAGGTAGGCGAGCAGCAGGGTGCCGATGCCGAACAGGGCAATCCACAGCGGATCTACGATAAAATTGGCCTTCATAATCCCCGCCCCTCTCATCGCCACCGACATCAGGGGGTTGGTGCCGTACGCTCCCAATACGCAGCCGATGGCCGCGCCCAGCGCCACCGGTACCGTGTAGGTGAGGGAGAGCTGGTTCATCAGCTGAAAGGTGGTGTATCCCACGGCCTTTTGGATGCCGAGTTCCCGCTTCTGACGGATGACCGAGGAGCTGATCATGAAGTACAGCACCAGCAATACGACCACCAGGGTGATCACCAGCATGACGACGCCCATAGCCGCGACGATGTTCTGATAGGAAGCCATGCCTTCCGCCATCACCTTATCGAAATCGGTGTAGGACGGTATCTGCTCCTTATCGAACCGGCTTTTCAGCGTGTCGATAAAGACGGCGCTGTCGGCACCCTCTTCCAGATAGATATACAGGGCCTGCGGCTGAAAATCGGGGTTGAGCCGCCGGTAATCCCCGGCAAGGACACAGGTGTTCAGCCCGCCCATGGACGAACCGTTGGAGAGACCGGTGACGAGGAAGGTTTCCTCCCGGTCGCCGAATTGGACACTGACCGAATCGCCCACTGTTTTTTGCAGCCGTTCGGACAGGATACCGGCGAGGACGATCTCGTTTTGCTTTTCGGGATACCGTCCCTCATAGACGAGACGGGTCTCCTTTTCGGTGTAGTCCTCCATCACATAGGCGGATACCTCGGTGCCTTCCACCTTCAGCTTGACCTCGTCGAGATAGAGGGTTTTGCGCACCGCTTCCATGCTCCCGATGGCCGCGGCCGTATCGGTTTGATCCTTCCCGGTATTCAGGGTGGCAATAACGTTGGTTATCTCCATGCCCGGCACTTCGGCAAACGCCTTGGTGTCCACCGAGGTGTTGTAGAACATGATGACGCCGAAGGAACCGGCAAAGGTGACGCCGAGAAGGATCGCGGCGACCATGATGTTCTGTCTCACGTTTTGCAGCACCGATTTAAACGCCAGCGTGGCGGGGAGCGGGCCTGACGCGCCTTCCAGCGGCAGCCGGTTGTGACGGAATTTCCGTACCGTGGTTTCCCCCCGCAGCGCCCTGATGGGGCTGAGGCGGCCTATCCGGCGGGTGGCCAGCAGCACTGCCAGCACGACGATCAACAGGATAATCAGCAGTGCCAGCGGGCTGAGGAGGGGATCGAAGCCCTGCTCCCATTTCAGCCCCGACTGCTGCTCGAACACCGCGGCGATGGCCGGCAGCAGGGGATAGGACAGGGCGATGCCCGCGGCGCTGCCGACACCGGCGATGAGCAGATACTGCAGCAGCAGGGACAGGCGTATCTGTCCGCCGGTATACCCTATGGCCTTGAGGGAACCGATTTTCGTCATGTCGTCCTCGATGCTGTTGACGATCCGGTAACGCACCACCAGCAAGCATACGGCGACGACGATCAGGGCGAACAGCACCATCATCGCCGCGACCATGGTGGCCATCATACAGCGGGATAACTGAATCAGCTCGATGTCGATGGCTACCAGCATGGCGGCGGAGTCGCCGGAGATCAGGGAGGCCGTGTTCAGGTTCAGCAGCTCGCGCAGCCCGCCCTCCACGGCGGAGGCGTTCTTTACCTCGTCCAGATCGGTAAAGAGCACGTGCAGCCGATAAAGCGGATGGTCCAGAATCTCTGATACCTGACGGTAGGTTTCTTCCGGCAGATAAAAGCTCATCATCCCTGTATCGGTGGAGCTGAAAAAGATGTCTTCTGTATACCCCTTTACTGTAAAGGCCAGCGTCTTTTTTTCACCGCTGATTTCGTCGGTATAGGTGAGGGAGATGGTATCGTTCAGATCGTAGCCGCTGACCGCCTTGAAGATATCGGGGATATACACCGACATCTCCTGGGCGGGCAGATGCTCACCGACGTATTTCCAGCGGGACATCTTCCGCTCCTCGTCCATGTTCTGGAACAGCACGTTAAAGGATTTGTCCTTGCCCTGCGACGCGATATCCGCGCCGAGCCACAGTACCTCGTGGGCCTGCACCTTCTCCACGTGTTCGTTTGCGTTGAGGTAGGAAGGCATCTCGTCGGTGTAGATCGCATCGGGGACAGCGTAATACACGTCGGAGGGGGAAAGCTCCTTCTTCAGCTGACCGAAAAAGCTGCCGTAATTGACGGCGACCAGCAGGCCGACGTTCAGCAGGAGTGCCGCGATCAGAAACATGACGACCAGGATGACCGTCACCGACTTTGACCGGCGTATCTTCGCACGGGCCTGCATCCACAGTTTCAACATCGGTTACCACCCCATTTCGGACAGGAAGGAAAAGAGCTTTTCGTGGCGCCGTTTGTCCCCGCTGACGTAGGGCCCCAGATCGCATTCGCCGCTGATCACCCCGTCCTTGATGTACAGGATGCGGTTGCCGCGGCGGGCGGATACCAGGTCGTGGGTTACCATGACGATGCTCTGCCCGCTGTTATGTACTTCGGTGAGCACATCCAGCACCGACCGGCCCGCCGCCGAATTCAGCGCGCCGGTGGGCTCGTCGGCAAAGACAGCCTTCGGCCGGTTGATGAGCGCCCGTACGATGGCGGCCCGCTGGTTCTCGCCGCCGGACAGCTGCGCGGGGAACTTTTTCCAGATGGTTTCGGTCAGGCCCACCTTGGTCAGCAGCTCTTTTGCGTAAGCGACGATGGCTTTTCTATCCCCGCCGGTCAGCAGGCCCGCCGCCAGTATATTGTCGAGAATGCTCATATTGTCCAGCAGGAACATCTGCTGGAATACGAAGCCGCAGTGCTGCCGCCGGAAGACGGCCAGCCTGTCGTTGCTGAGATTTTCGATCTCGGTATCAAAAAAGCGGATTTTTCCGCTGGTGGGCTGATCCATGCCGGACAGAGCGTACAGCAGGGTGGATTTACCCGCGCCGGAGGAGCCCATGATGATGGTAAAATCGTTCTCATAGATTTCGATATCCAGATTTTTGAGCACCTGCTGTTCCTGTGTGCCGATGCGAAAACTTTTGCACAGCTTGTCAGTTTTGATAATGGCGTTTTTCATGGCGGCCATCCTTTCTGTCGTTGGAGTGTCGGGCGGTCGATGGTCAGGGAGGAGGACCGTTTCAATTATCCCTGAGCAGATCCTGGAGCCCATAAGCGTGGGATAGGGCGACGAATTCGATGCGCAGCCGTTTCTTGATTTCTGCCTCTTCCATATCCAGATAGTTGGTGTTGAGCATGACGGCCAGCCCGTAGGAGTAGATGGACATATCGTGGTGCAGCCCCCGCGCCTGTTCCTCGGGGAAGCCATAGGACTCGGTCAGCACGTGGAGGATGTCGGGGCCGTTGACATACTCGATAATTTTGCTCTCCCCGTGGCGGTCCCGCATATAGAGATAACGGAACAGCTCCTTTTCCTCTTTGGCAAACCGGATGAAGCCCAGCCCAAAGGCCATATAGGCGGTGTGCTCCGGATTGTTGCGGTAGCGGCTCACCGTCAGGAGATACACCTCCTCAGCCTCTTTTTTCAGCGCCTCTTTCAGTCCCTCCATGCTGCCGAACTCCGAATAGATGGGCTGGGTGGAGCATTGCAGCTGATGCGCGATACGGCGGGCGTTGATTTTTTCCCATCCTTCGCTGCGCAGGATATCCAATGCCGTTTCCACGATGGCGGAGCGGGTGATTCGTTTTTTTGCCGGCATATTTTCACTCCCTATAATATAACAAACGTTATAATAACAAAAGTTATATTATAGGAGCAGACTGGCCCTGTCAAGGGGAAGAGGGAATAAACTGCCGGATGGCATATTTTTCCGTGCTCTGTCAGCAAAAGTTCACCGAAAAAGCATTGACATATATAGTCTACGGCTGTAGACTATATATTGTAATCTACTGCAGTAGATCAATTGGAGGAATACCGTATGGAAGTCAAACTGCAAGATGCGGAGCTCAAGGTAATGGATGTTTTGTGGCGCAGGGGAACGGTCAGCGCCAAACAGATCTATCAGACGCTGAAAGAAAAATACGGCTACAGCCGTTCCGCCACCTATACCCTGATCGGCCGCTGTATCAATAAACAGGCGATTGAGCGCATCGAACCGGGATTTTTGTGCCGGGCGCTGATGACCAGGGAAGAGACGCAGCAGCTGGAGACCCGCGAACTCATCGACAAACTGTATGACGGGTCGGCGGACCGGTTGGTGGCCTCCATCCTGGGGAAACCGGATTTGTCCGCCGACGAAATACAGCGACTGCGGAAAATCGTAGAGGAATGGGAGGATTGACGTGACGATATTCGACAATCAGTTCAGGGCTATCCTGCTGATCCTTCTGGTGGTGCTGCTGCGCTCCCTGTTTCTCTATAAACTGCCAAAAAAGATACTCACCGGCCTGTGGGCGGTGGTGCTGCTGCGGCTGTTTATCCCCTATACCCAAAGCGTAGCGGCCGGCTTTTCCCTTCCCAATTTACATACCCTGCTGCGTCCGCTTTTACAGGACCGGGGACCCGCAGCGGACTCCGCGCATTCTGCCGCCACCTTAACGGCCTTTGCCGTTCCCTGGTATCTGCTGGCCGCGTGGCTGGCCGGCGGTATCCTGCTGGCGGCCTATTTTATCGTCGGCCATATCCGGGGGAAAAAGATCTATCGCTTCGCCTGTCCGGTCGAACGGGAGGATATCCGGCAGTGGCTGCGGGACAACCGTATACACAGAAAAATCCGGATCCTGCAGTGTGATGAAGTGTCCAGCGCATTGACCTACGGCCTTGTCCGACCGGTGATACTGCTGCCTTCCGCTATGGATTTTGGCGATGAGGAGCATGTGCGGTTCGTCCTGACCCATGAGATGGCGCATATCCGCCATTTCGACGTGGTGTGGAAGTGGCTGTCCGCCGCCGTGCTGTGCCTGTACTGGTACAACCCCATGGTCTGGGTGATGGTTGTCCTGCTGAACCGGGATATCGAGCTGCACTGTGACGAGCAGGTACTGAAGAAGCTGGGCATCACCAAAAAAACGAAATCCGAGTATGCCCTCACCCTGATCGCCCTTGCGGAACAGAAAAAAGGAATCCTGCCTTTGGCTGGCCATTTCAGCCGGAGCGCGACGGAGGAGCGTGTCCTGTCGATCATGCATAGCCGGTATGCCCCCGTGCTGTTCACCGCGATCGCCCTGCTGGGCATCGCTCTCATCGGCGCACTGTCCTTTATGACCTTCGTCAACGAAATAGCGGGCATTGCTTTTACCCTGCCGCTGACATAACAGCAGCATCGACACGACAGGAGGAATTTTATCGTGTATTTACTGAAAAATGCTATCCGAAATTTGGGACGGAATAAAGGGCGGAACCTGCTTGTGGGCATCATCACCCTGGTGATTATCATCGCTGTCTCTATCTCCATCGTCATCAGCACGACGGTGGGTTCCATCACCAAAGATTACAAAACCCGGTTCGGCGCGGAGGTCACTCTGTTTCTCGACACCGACAAGGTACAGAAGAATGGCAGTGTCAAATATCCCTCCGCCGAACAGCAGATGGCTATCGCCCGCTCCGACCTGCTGCAGAAAACCGAATATGAGCTGTCCCTGTCGGCGGTCCTTCAGGATTTGAAGGCGCTGGACGGGGACGCGGGAAGCAACAATGCCATCAGTTCCAATATGGGCGATCAGCTGTCGCTGAACGCCAAGGTCCGGGCGTCCTCCCAGCCTTCCATCAGCGAGGACTTCGTCAGCGGAAAACGGGCGATTGTCGGGGGGCGGGCGTTTGAGAAGACGGACGAGTGCCTAGTCAGTGAGCAGTTCGCCCAGTTGAACGGCCTGTCGGTGGGGGATTCGATCACCGTAATCAGCCGCGACGCCGGTTCACCGAAGCCCCACACCTTCACCATCTGCGGGATATACCGGGACGGTATCGAGGGCTCTGCCCTTTTTCGCCATCCGCTGTTCAACCGCGGCAATGAGATCATCACCAGTATGGAATCGATGCTGGGAATGGGCCTGTATGCAGAACATGGCGAGATGAACGCTACCTACTATTTAAAGGACCCAAAGGATTTGGAGGCCTTCCAGCAGGAGGCCAGGGCCAAGGGCCTGCCGGAATACTACTGCACAACCACCGACGAAGAGGGGTATAACCGGATCGTCGGTCCGGTGGAAGGCATCGCCGGCATCGTCCGCATCTTTCTGATCGTGGTGCTGGTATTCGGCGGCAGTATCCTGCTCTTCCTGTCGGTGATGGCCGTACGGGAGCGCAAATACGAGATTGGGGTACTCCGGGCGATGGGGATGAAGCGTGTCAAGGTGATCGCCGGCATGGTCTGCGAATCACTAGTGATCGCCGGGGTCTGTCTGGCGGTGGGTCTGGGGATTTCGCTCATCCTGTCCCAGCCGGTGGCTGATATCCTGCTGGAAGGGCAGATTCAGCTCGCGGAGGGACAGCAGACAAACCAGAGCGTCACGGTCATCGGTGCCTCTTCAGACAGCTCAACCGGCATGCTCTCCGAGATATCAATCCAGCTGACCCCCCAGGCTGTGGGACAGATCGTATCTCTGGCGCTGATACTGGTGCTGATTTCCTCCCTGGCGAGTATTCTCTATATCACCCGATACGAACCGATGAAGATACTGTCGGAAAGGAGCTGACACCATGGGAATTCTTGCTTTACAGGACGTGGATTACCGGTATGAGGGCACGAAAAAAAACGTGCTGCAGGAGATAAACGCCGAATTTGACAGGGGGGCGTTATACGGCATTATGGGGAAATCGGGAGCCGGTAAAAGCACCCTGCTCTCGCTGCTGTCCGGTCTCGATTTACCTACCAGCGGCGGGGTGGCCTATGATGGCACCGATATCCGGCAGCTCGACCGCGACCGCTACCGTTCCCAGCAAATCGGCGTTATTTTCCAGGGATACAACCTGCTGACCAACGCCACCGCCGCGGAAAATGTCGAATTGTCCCTGTACCTCTCGAGGGTAAAGCGCGCCAGCAGGAAAAGGGCGGCTTACACCCTGCTGGAACAGGTGGGTATCGACAGGGAAACCGCCGATCGGAAAGTCCTCAAGCTGTCGGGAGGGGAACAGCAGCGGGTCGGCATCGCGCGGGCGCTGTCCCACGACCCTGCCGTCCTCATCGCCGATGAACCGACGGGCAATCTGGATGGGGAGACCGAGGAAACCATCCTGCGCATCTTCCACGAAATCGCCCATGAGCAGGATAAATGCGTCATCCTCGTCACCCATTCCCGCCGGGTGGCCGAGCAGAGCGACTTCGTCTATTTTCTGGACAGGGGACGGCTGAGGCCGGCCTGACAGCCGTCATTATCGAGGCGTCGCCCATGTCAGTCGGCGTAAATGCCATCGAACGGGAAAGACTACTCTCATCACAGGGGGTGAGAGTATGACCGAGACGTTTGCCGGCTTTACCGCCCGTATCGAACAGGAGCGGCAGCGGGCGCGGACAGAGGAGGTTCTGGACTGGGTGATACGGCGATTTCCCCAGCTGATGCCGAAGATTGCCTGGAACCAGCCGATGTTTACCGACCACGGGACCTTTATTATCGGCTTCAGCGTATCCAAACAGCATTTGGCAGCCGCTCCTGAAAAAGCGGCGATCGAGCGTTTTTCAGCGGATATCCGTCAGGCCGGCTATGACCACAGTCAGCAGTTGCTGCGAATTCGCTGGGGACAGACGGTCCCCTTTGAGTTACTGGAGAGAATCATCCGATTTAATGTGGAGGATAAAGCCGACTGTTCCTCCTTCTGGCGAAAATAAGCAAAGCAGAGCCGCCGTTAGCTTAACGGCGGCTCTTGATTGCGGGGTGAAACAATTTTTGATAGGGGAAGGCGGCGGCTGATTACCGATACTCGCTTATGGACCGGACCCACCCCTTCATGTTTTGAGGTACTACGCGACCTGCCGGAGGAGACGTCGTCGGCTTTGGTTCATGTGATGGAGGAATTCGACCATTCACTGGACCAACGCATGTGAGCCATTCTCAATAGAAATAATAAATCCGAACACATCCCCCGCCTGGAGAATGTAGTTCGGATTACCAGGTTTTTTGTACAAATGATTTTAACATCATATACGCTTGCTGCCTTACTTTGTTTCCCGTAATTTTATAGGCACATAAAGATTCATCTGATGGTAGCCAAGACCTTCTTTAATTTCATCGTCTACATAAATCATATGTCCCATTAATTCGCGGCTGCTGTCAATGGCAAAATTCGTGTTTTCGAGCCATTTCTCTGTCTTGCTTCTCACTCTGTTGTGGCTTTCACTGTCACCGTCTACGCTAACCGCAACTGAATACAACCCGCCGAGATATTCGATAATTTCATACGGATGTGTATCGACTTGCGTCACTTCGTCTTTTATTGCCCAAATCCATTCGGCTTTTCCGTCTCTTCCGCATAAAAAATCGGGAGAATCGAAAATTACGGGTTTAAATAAATGGTTGTGGGCTTCTCGCCACGGCCCGAAACCTCCGCTGAAAAGTTCTTCAAATGTTAAAAGCCCTGATGTTACCGCTCTGAATTTTGGTATTCTGACAATCATGATATCCGGCACCTTGCTGTCAAGTTGCTCCGTAACTTCAAGCAAACGATTCACCGTTGAAGGATTGTCATGATAATCGACATTTGTAATTTGCGTTTCAATCTCTTTTGCCTTCTCGTATAGAAGTTTTATATCGGATTCTTTGCCAAAATCAGCCTGTTCGATTTGACGGATAAATTTCAAAACGATTTCTTTGAGTTCATGCAGGAGAGACACTTCCTCGTCTATGGAGTCCACCTTTTTGCCCAGCACCTCTAAAACAACCTCAGAACCGGATGTATCGAATATTCGTTGTATATCCTTGATGCTGATGTTTAGCTTGCGCAGGATCAAAATCTGCTCAAGACGCCGCACGGCCGCTTCATCATAAAGCCTATAAGCGTAATCGTCGCTCCGGGCACTTTGTATCAGTCCCATATCTTCATAATAACGAAGTGTTCGGGCTGATATATCGTATTTGGTTGATACATCCCGTATTTTAATCAATTCGTTCATTACACATCCTCCTTGTAATTAGCTTAATCATAGTATAAACTATTCCCCAACGGCAGAGTCAATAAGTTATTTATATTTTTAATTATAGAAGAAACCTGCCGATCAAGCAATTTCAGCTTTTTCGACAGGTTTCTGCATTGGTCGGAGTGGCGATACAGCATTTACAGTAGAAAGCTAGTAAAATCAACGGTTTGCTGACAGTCAATAAGCAGTATTTACATAAAGTTATTTGTTAAATCACAATCAATGGGATGAGGATGAACTCAAAACTAAAAGAAAGATAAGTAAACCCTAAAGCCTGTCCTTTTTGTATAAGACCGCTATGTGTTTGTTATAATTGATTTATTGAAAAATGGTTAAATGAAACACCTACTGTATACATTAGTATCACTCATTTCTTGAGATCATACAAAGACGCCAATAAAGCAGCATCTCTACGGTAATTTTTTAACACAAGGCTCTCCAAAATTTTTTTCTCTGTTTCTGGAGTCCAATAAATTCTTAATTTTTCCTTAGCTCTGGTTATGGCAGTATAAAAAATATTATGTGTAATAAGCTCTTCCACTTCATTGGTGATAACTATCTTTACAGAGTTATACTCTAACCCTTGCGCTTTGTGAATTGACACTGCATATGCCACCTGAAATGGAACAATAACATCGTTTGAATCGTCGTCGTTATCTGTGCTCCTATAGCTGTTTACCGAAAATCTGATTATTGAATTCCCAATCTCTGAATCTCCGACTAGCGTAAAGTCATAATTTTCAGCTTCCCACTCAGTAATCGCTAAGTCCAATTCTACATCAAATTGTATACTATCTACAGTTGAATTAATATCTACTATGCGTCCCTTCATATTGTTATAGATTAAAGGTGCGAATCGATCAGATTCGTTAAATAGTATAGGATCACCTATCTTGTAAACCCCCATTCCCCAATACGTAGCTTTATTGGGATTGTTACTTTGCAAAAATCGGTTTATATTATTTATTCCATATAATCCGTCATAATTTAAGCAAAGAATTATTTCATCATTTGTAGAATGATCAAATATTGATTCGTTTAGCTCTACAGAATACTTGTTTTTTACTAATGGCTCTAAAATAGCATCATCTAATCTGCGCACTCTATCCCAAACAGTTAATAGTTCTTTGTTAGTACTACGGTATGGCTTTACTAATTCAGATACAGATTTTTCTGGTATAAAAGTACGTGCTATATTAAACCAGTTACCGAAGAGAATTGATTCAATCTGAAATACATCACCTACTAAAACAAGAAGTTTAAATTTTGCTTTATCTAAAATTTCTTTCATATCTTTATTGCTGACTGTGCTACATTCATCAATAAACAATATATCATATTCTGTGTTGTGATTATATTTAGATAGAAATTTTTTAATTGTTTTAAAATCTCGATTATCTGAATTAACTTTTCGTCTTAAATTGTCAACAGCCGGATTTGTATTTGCTAAATATAACTTTTTTCTGTTATTGTATAAATTTGAAATGTGATTGATAAGCGTAGATTTACCTGTTCCTGCAGATCCATAGATAAGTGCAACTTGAGAATCCGAAAACATTGTTTTTAGTGCGTTTAACTTCTCTGCACTATCAATGGAATATGATGCGTTTTTTGATAACCAAGATTCAACAAAATTAGTATAACCGCTTATTCCTGTTGAAGAAAGTTTTTCGAGTTTTTTAATTATCTCAGCGGTATCATCGGCATACCCTTTTATATAAAGGTAATCTTTATATAACTCCATATATCTATCTAAATGTTTATAGTAAATTAATGAATTGTATTTTTTTCGTAATTCTTCAATGTCTTTGAAGCGTGTTAATTCTTTTATGGGAATGAATAGATTGCCTTGCTGTTCCGTACTGTTTTTAATAGCGCGAGCAAGAAATTCGTGATCACGGCCGGAGGAACTAATGCATTCAAATAAGTCATAAATACGGGGGTTGTGTTTTATTAATGAAGTAGCAAAAGGCATTTCGTCAAATGGTAAGCATCCCCACGCTAAATGTAAATTTGACAATCTCACACAAGTTTCACGGTTAAGCTGACGTTTCATTATTTTATTGTTCATTTTATGAAGAAAATATCTTATTATATTGCAACCTGGATCATTGTTTTTTATTAACTCTCTACTCTTGGTTAATAGTTCAAATATATGTATTACTTTAGCTTTTTGTGTACATTGCGATTTAGCCCAAGCAAAATAGGAAGCCGACGCAGTTACTAAATCAACAAGACTTATTTGGGTTTTTGTTAAAAATATCATTAATTCTTGATATTCTATGAGTCCTGTGGTTATTTCTGTGTGACTACCAAATATATCAGCAAATCTATTTATTTCACAAGGCCTAATAGAAACCTCCCAATTTTCAATAATTTGGACAGGCATTGTTTTACCTAATACTTTTATATAATCATTACGTACTGAGAGTTTGACAGCATAATTATCAGAAAGTTCTAAATTTGTAAATGCAATAACCCTATCAAATTTACTGGCTTTGTCGTTAGCAACAGTAAAAGTAACTTCATAATAGATACGGTGATTTACAAAAAATGGTTTGATTTTCTGAATATAAAAACGGTCATTATATGGATTACGAGTTGCGAAACTACTAGGTTGCTTAATACGAATAGCAATTTTCTCATAATACTCCAAAAAATTGGTATCAAGATTTAACGGAAAATCATCTATGTTTTCGAGTACGTCTAAATTATAAGTATCTTTGAGAAAAACTTTTATTTTCAACAAGTGCTCATAATATTTAAGCATTAAACGTTCCGAACCGCCTTCATCAAATGTATAATGCGATACGGACTTTTGAAGGAGAGCATGAAATTTACTCAAAAATCTCAGATTACCTCTTGTATTTACAACCTCCCACGCTTCCTTCTTATAAGCATAATTATTAGGATCACTATCAACACCGTTTGAGTGCACTTTTTGAACAATATACTCAACAAAGTTTCGAAGTTGAGATAATATATTTTGCGATAATAATCCTCTTTCAGAATCATCAAATATAGAGATATTTTTACAAATTACTTTGTTTGTATCAAGTATGGCCTCATCTATCCGTAAAATTGAAATACCTCCTAAATAATAACTCCGTTAAGATTAAAGCTTATAACGTCATTGTTTTTGTATTATATCATATTTTTCAGCATTTTTCCATATATTACCCTTAAATTCATGTTTCTTCTAGCTCTCCTACTTTAGATAATAGTAGCTGAGAATTGATAACTATAAAACAAGAACATCTGAAAAACATAAAAATTTGGCTTTTCAGGATAAACGCTTCCTCCAGCCTCCCCAACGCGAACTCCTATGGGTGAGTCCATAGGAGTTCGCGTTAAGGCAGGAATAGCCGTCATACTTTCGGCATATTTTCAGCTTGTAAACAGAGTTTACAACAGGGTTTTGATGCGTATGATTTTCCAATCTGCTGTCATACATAAATCATACCGAACAAAACGGCTGGGGAAATATTTCCCCA
>JAAWQC010000064.1 GCA_022800315.1 Clostridiales bacterium | reverse complement strand
TACCATTGACCGAGTGCTGCCGGGACGCCGGGCTGGCATCCTGATCGGCGGCGGTCTGGGCTGGGTGCCGGAGGGAAATTGCGCCCCGGCGGGCACGTACGCGCCCGTTATGGCTGTGGGCGTACAGGTGCGCTATACCGGCCGGGTTTATGTGACAGCCGCCGGCGACGGGGTGGGCAAAGCCCTCGACGGCGTCTTTACGGTGGATCGGTATCTGCCCAATCGTCCCTATGGCGTACATATTCCCGCCGGATGGGTAAGAGAATCGGATTGTGAGGTGGTCGGCTGATGGAAACGGAAGTCGTCGTGGCACTTCTGGCTCTGGGAGGGACGTTGATCGGCAGCGGCGGCGGCGTTTTGATTTCCTCTAAACTGGTAAACTACCGTCTGAGTGAATTGGAGAAACGCGTTTCCGAGCACAACAACTACGCCCGCAGGCTTCCCGTGGTGGAGGAACAGATCAAAGCGATCAATCATCGTATTGACGACCTGGAAAACGGAAGATAGCGGGAAGTCGGACGGAGAATCCCGTCCAGCTTCCCTGATAAGGAGAGGATGGCTATGACAGCTATTATGCTGATGCTGGTGCTGGCCGTGACCGTCGAGGCACTGGTCCAGTACAGCAAAACCGTCATCTATATGGTGACGGCGCGGGATTACAAGACGGCGATCACCCAGTTGGGGGCGCTGCTGGCCTCGGTGGCCCTGTGCGTGCTTGCCGGGGCGGACATATATGCGGCGCTGGGCGTCAGCTTCGGCACTGCCGGGGGGAGCCCGATTGGGGCGGTGCTCACCGGTGCCTTTGCCAGCCGGGGCGCCAACTACGCGGCGGATATGGTCAAGGCGCTCCAGGGAGCGGCTAAGGACTGATATAAGCTGAACGGTTAGACACGCTTAGTCTGCGCCCATCGGCAAAACAGCCGCCGTCCCAAAGGTCGGCGGCTGTTTTACTCTATCCCTCAGTGAGGCTGGCGAACAGGTCGTTGAAGGCCTCGCTCATGGTGGGATGGGTATAGATGCTGTCGCGCAGCACGGTGTAGGGGAGGTCCGCGTCCATGGCCAGCTTGACCGTATTGATCATTTCATAGGACTCTTCACAAAAGAGATGGGCACCGAGAATCCGATCTGTTTTCTTGTCGATCACGGCTTTGAGCAGTCCGGCGGGCTTGCGCATCAGCTGGGCCTTGGGGATGGCCGCCACGGGGAGACGGGCGATTTTCACGGCATATCCCTGCTCCCGCGCTTCCTGTTCGGTCAGGCCAGCGCGGGAGCAGGCGGGGTCGAGGAACACACTGTAGGGCACCGTACCGCGATTATTCGTGGTGCGGCTGCCGTCGCCGAGAACGGCCGATTTGACGATACGGAAATCGTCCAGCGAAATATAGGTGAACTGCTGGCCGCCCACCACGTCGCCCATGGCCCAGATATGCGGGACACCGGTACGCAGACGCTCGTCGGTTTTTACCGCCCCGCGGGAGGTGAGCTCTACGCCGGCGGCCTCCAGGTTCAGGCCCTCCACATTGGGGCGGCGGCCCGTGGCCACTAGGACGGCGTCGGCGGGCAGGGGTTCCTCCCCCTCGGCGGTGCGCAGCACCAGTGTGGACTCCTCCATTCTGTCCTCTATACGCTGGACATCGGCGGACAGGATCACACGGATGCCGCGGTCCTGAAGACTTTTCCGCACCGCGCCGGCGACTTCGGCATCCTCCCGCGGCAGAAAGTCGGGACCATCCTGCACCACCGTCACCTGGGAACCGAAATTGGCGTACAGGGAGGCAAACTCCATCCCGATATAGCCGCCGCCGATCACTGCCAGACGGCGGGGAAGCTCACGCAGATCCAGCAGGCTTTCGCTGACATAGGTCCGTCGGCTGTCTTTCAGGCCGGGAATAGGCGGGATAAAGGGACGGGCGCCGGTGTTGATGAAAATCTGATCCGCTTCCCATTCCTGACGCTGTCCGCCGTTTACCACGGCCACGTGATGAGGATCGAGGAAGGAGGCGGTACCGGTAACCACCGTAATGAGGGGATGGTCGTCCAGCTTATGATAATTTTTGCCTCGCAGCAGGGCGACGACCCGGTCCTTCTCTTCAATGGCGGCGGCATAACGGACCGCCTTTTCTTCAAAGACACCGCCCTGCGCTGCCGACAGCGCCGCGCTGTGGACCAGGGATTTGGTGGGGATGCAGGCGATATTGATGCAGGTACCTCCGTACATCTTCTCGGATTTTTCCGCCAGGACCACCGTTTTGCCGGCGGCGGCCAGCGCGCCGGCCAGGGTTTTGCCTCCCTTGCCGAACCCAATGACGAACGCCTCTGTTTTTTTCATATGGCAGACCAGCCTTTCTCTTGTGAATATCAGACCTCCATCGATGATACAGGCGGTGGGGATCGTTCTCATACTGTTACTATATCAGTTACAGTATGAGAAGTCAATAGACAGAAGGAAACGCTGCCGGTACTCGCCTGTATGCAGGGCTGAGGGAGCACTCGCAATAGAGAATAGGGGGTTGACAAAAATCCCGATTCGGACTATAGTATAAATCTGATTTCGGATTATATATTTTGGAGGCGGTCATGTGTTGGATTCATCCAGATCCCGGCAGGATCAGATATTGCAGTGCTACAAAGAAATGGATGACATTTTTCACGTCTATGCGGTGGAACACGGCCTGTCCGACAGCGCTTTCTGGATTTTATACACGCTCTGTCAGGCCGAAAAAACCTATACCCAAAACGATTTTTGTGAGGAATGGTACTATCCCAAGCAGACTGTTCACTCCGCGGTAGCCGGTCTGATTAAAACCGGATATGTGACATTGGAGCATGTTCCCGGCAGTCGGAACAGCAAAGGCATTGTCTTAACGGCCAAGGGAAGCGAGTATAGCGACGCTCATATTCAGCCCATCGTGACGGCGGAGCGAAGGGCTTTTGCCCAGCTGAGCGAAGAGGAGCAGGCTATCTATTTCCGTTTGGTCAGAAAGCACTTGGATCTGTTTGACAGGGAAGTCAAAGGTCTGAAAACGTAACAGACCGGCTGATGAGAACGTCCCGTCCAGATGCCTGGTTTAATGAAAGGTATTTTATGAACATTCGTTTATCGGATCACTTTACCTATCCACGGCTGATGCGATTTGTCCTTCCCTCCATCACGATGATGATTGTCACCTCTGTCTACAGTATTGTAGACGGCTTTTTTGTGTCGAATTTCGTCGGAAAAAGCGCCTTTGCTGCCGTTAATCTGATTATGCCGTTCCTCATGGCGCTGGGAGCGTTTGGCTTTATGATCGGCACCGGCGGCAGTGCACTGGTAGCGAGAAAGCTGGGCGAGGGCAATGAAAAAGAAGCAAGCCGGTATTTTTCCATGCTGGTCTATGTGACGGCTGTCGTCGGCATCGTTTTATCCGCTGCCGGTTTTATCTTCCTCAGGCCCATAGCGGCCGCCCTGGGTGCCAATGACGTCATTCTGGACGAATGTGTCGTCTACGGCCGGATTTTACTGGCATCCAACACGGCCTTTATGCTGCAAAACGCTTTTCAGAGTTTTCTCGTCGCGGCGGAAAGACCGAAGCTTGGATTGGCTGTCTCGGTTATTGCGGGACTTTTGAACATTGTGCTGGATTTCCTGCTGGTCTATGTGTTCCCGATGGGACTCACCGGGGCGGCCGTCGCGACTGCCGTCAGCCAGATAATTGGCGCGATCATTCCCCTCGTTTATTTTCTGACGCAGAAAAGCGCTGTCCTGCGCCTCGTCAGGGCACCGTTTGACGGGAAAGTACTGCTGAAGAGCTGTGCCAATGGATCCTCAGAAATGCTCACCAATATTTCCACGTCTTTTGTCGGCATGCTGTATAATTTTCAGCTCATGAAGCTGGCGGGAGAGAATGGTGTGGCGGCCTATGGCGTCATAATGTATGTGAATTTTATATTCATGGCGTTTTACTTTGGCTTTTCGGTGGGCAGCAGCCCGCTGATCAGCTATCATTACGGGGCAGAAAATCACCAGGAGCTGCGGGGGTTGTTCCGCAAAAGCCTGGTGGTCATCGGCGCCGCGGCCATGGCGATGACCCTGCTGGCAGAGCTGCTGGCCCAACCGCTTTCCGGTTTATTTGTCGGCTATGACGCGGAGCTTTTTGCCATGACCTGTACGGCCTTTCGGCTGTATTCCCTATCCTTTTTGATAGCGGGCTTCAACATTTTTGGCTCGGCCTTCTTTACCGCGCTGAATAACGGTGTGCTGTCGGCGGCCATATCGGTTCTGCGAACTCTGGTTTTTCAAATCGCGGCCATTTTGATTTTGCCCATTCTATTTGGTACGAACGGCATTTGGATTGCCATAACGGTCGCAGAGGGATTGACACTGGCAGTTACCGCCGCACTTCTGATAGTCAAGCGAAAGCAATACCGGTATATGTGAATAAAAAAGAACCGCAAGCCTGCCCGGCTGCGGTTCTTTTTTTATCTGTGTTTTATTCGGCCAGCAGTTCGCGTACAGTGTCCGCCGCCTGATCCACCGGCACCTTCTTCTGTACCGATTTATCGCGGGTGACCACTTCCACCTCGCCGTTCGCCAGATTGCGTTTGCTGACGATGACCCGTACCGGTGCGCCCAGCAGGTCGGCATCGGCAAACTGTACACCGGGGGCCGCGTCGCGGTCGTCCAGCAGGGTGTCGAATTCTCCGCTGAGGGTATCGTACAGGGACCGGGCGGTGGAGCGGATTTCCTCGATGGAGTTGTTGAGCCCGCAGACGTGCACCTGCCACGGAGCCACCGACTTGGGCCAGATGGGGCCGTAATCGTCGTGGTTGTCCTCGATGATACAGGCGAGCAGGCGGCCCACGCCGATACCGTAACATCCCATGAGGGGGGTCTGCTGTCTGCCCTGTTCATCCACATAGGTCATGTGCATGCTTTCGGTATACTTGGTGCCCAGTTGGAAGATGTTGCCGACCTCGATACCGCGGCTGATACGCAGCGGCCGGCCGCATTCGGGACAGCGGCCGCCGTCGTTTACCTTGGCCAGGTCGAGGAAGACGGCGTCAGGCAGATCGCGGGGCACACTGACCCCCTTCAGATGGTAATCCCGTTTGTTCGCGCCGCAGGCGAGGCTGGTCTCGCCCTCCAGCGAGCGGTCGAACAGGACCTGGATGCCGTCAGCCTTCAGTCCCACCGCACCCAGATAGCCGAAGCACAGGTCCACATTCTCGTGCTCGGTCAGGGGGAAGATATCGGTGCCGACAGTCTTTTTCACCTTGGCTTCGTTGACCTGCAGATCGCCGCGGATAAAGATCACCAGCGGCTTGCCGTCGTCCTCACGGGTGAAGACGGTGGCTTTCATGGTCTGCTCGGGCCGGACGCCCAGCACCTCGCACAGTGCCTCGATGGTGTTGGCGCCGGGGGTGTGGACCTCCTCGATGGCCTGCTCGTCGCCGCCCACCCTGTCCAGAGTGGAGACGGCCACCTCCATGTTCGCCTTATAGCCGCAGTGGTCACACAGCACGATGGAGTCTTCGCCGCCGTCGGACAGGTACATGAACTCGTGGGCGGTCTGTCCGCCCATCATGCCCGAGTCGGAGCGGATGGAGATGACGTTTTTCATGCCCACCCGCTCGAAAATGCGGACATACGCCTCGTGGAGAATGTCGTAGTAGCGGAGCAGATCTTTCTCCGACGTGTGAAAGGAATAGGCGTCCTTCATGGTGAATTCCCGCACGCGGATCAGTCCGGCGCGGGGGCGTGGCTCGTCCCGGAATTTCGTCTGAATCTGATAGATCATGAAGGGGTATTTCAGGTAGGTTTTGGCTTCGCTGCGGGCGAGATGGACCGCGGCCTCTTCATGGGTCATGCCCAGCAGCATGTCGCGGCCGAATCGGTCCTTGAACCGCAGCAGCTCACTGCCCACCGATTCGAACCGGCCGGATTCCTGCCACAGGTCAGCGGGGAGCACGACGGGGAAGAGAACCTCCTGTCCGCCGACCCGGTCCATTTCCTCCCGAATGATCTGCTCAATCTTGCGGGTGGCGCGGCGGGCGGGGGGCAGCAGACTGAAAATTCCGTTAGAAACCTGACGGATATACCCGCCCCGCAGCAGATAAATATAGCTGGGCATGGTGGCGTCGGAGGGTTTTTCCTTATACCGTTCGCCCAGCAGCTCGCTTAATAACATGGCCGATTCTCCTTCATCTTTCGGATATACATATACTTAAATATAGTACCGATTGACGGGAGCGTCAACTGTTTTCGAGGAAAAGAGGGTTAGATCAGGGGATTTCCCCCCAATTTTTGCGCTGATACACTGTGACAAACGGCAGAGTCTATGATATAATATACGACATATATGTCGTA
>JAAWQC010000063.1 GCA_022800315.1 Clostridiales bacterium | reverse complement strand
CCGGCCCATATGGGCCGGCTCCTTTTCTCCGCTGTTCAGCGAAGGGAGGGGTTGGTCAGATAAGGGGTCATGGTGGGCGAATCCAGGGAACCGATGCGATAAGCACCGTCCTGCTCATAAATCAGCAGGGTCTGCCGGCTTTCATGGGAACCGCCCTCCCTGTCCAGATAGGTATAGGCGATCTCCACTTTGGGGCCCGCCACCGAAAGCAGGCGGTAATCCTGCAGCGAATAATTGATGTCGCTCGTATCGAAAGCAAGCTTCTGATAGGTTTGCAGCGCCGCTTCGCGCAACTCCGCGCTCAGCAGGGCATACTGCTGGGAACCGTTGCCCTCCATCAGCGCCTGTGCCCACAGGTTGGCGGTTTCGGCCGCCGACCGCAGGGTCGAGGGCGGGATAACCTTTGCGGTGGGCGGAAGTATCGCCGATAAATCGGCGGGCAGGGTACCGTAGGTTTCCCGCGGAGACGTGCCTGTCGTATCGCCGCCAGCTCCCGTTTGGGGAGGAGGAACGGTGGGCTGGGCGGAACCGGCGGCAGTTGTCGTGGAATCGGAGGGAACGGGAGAGGCGGGGGCATCCTCCCGTTTATAGAAAACGCTGGAGATCAGGATCACCGCCAAAAGGGGGATCAGCAGCAGAGCCGCCAGCAGGAAAAAAGCCCTGCCGCTCGCCTGTCCCGTTTTTTCGGATGGATGCATAGCGCCGCCTCACTTTCCTGTTTCGTCTATTCTATCGGCTATCCTCTGCAAATGCAACCTTTTCTATACGCGCTCCATCCGTGCTCTTTTCCTCCGAATCGGCGACGAATCGGAGGAAAACGGTTGCACACCACTAAAATTCTGGTATACTAAGAACCATGTGACAACACGCAGGTTCCAATCTATCTGAATCTATGGGATACGTATGGTGGAAGCTGTGTGGCATTGTGTCCGCAGAGCGCCTTAGCGGCAATCTGCGGACAGGAAGAATACCTTTTGGAACGAAGTTTTTTAAAAAGGAAGAATTGTAACATAATTCTTCAGCACCGGTTCTCCGGGACATATCTTAATCTGGGACGTGTAGGAAACGGTGTATTGTACAATATAAGAAAGGCCGGAATGTGAAATGAAACGCAATGAAATCGCTTCCCTTTTCGCCGATACCGAAGCACTGCTGGACAAATCCCTGACCGTCTGTGGCTGGGTGCGCACCCTGCGCCAGTCCAAGTCCATCGGTTTTATCGAACTGAATGACGGGAGCTGCCAGCGCAATCTGCAGGTCATCATCGAGGCGGATAAGCTGCCCAACTTCGAACAGGTCGGCAAGGTCAACGTCGGCTCCGCCCTTTGTGTGGAGGGGATCCTGGCACTGACGCCGGAGGCCAAGCAGCCCTTTGAGCTGAAAGCTACCGCCGTTTCCATCGAAGGGCCGTCCACCCCCGAATATCCGCTGCAGAAAAAGCGCCATTCACTGGAATATCTCCGCAGCGTCGCCCATCTGCGCCCCCGCACCAACACCTTCAACGCGGTGTTCCGCGTCCGCTCGGTCTGTGCCTATGCCATCCACCGTTTTTTCAACGAGCGGGGATTCGTATACGCCCATACCCCGCTGATCACCTCCAGCGACTGCGAGGGGGCAGGGGAGATGTTCCATGTGACCGCGCTGGATATCGCCGACCCGCCCCGCACGCCCGAGGGAACGGTGGATTATTCCCAGGATTTCTTCGGCAAGCACACCTCCCTGACCGTTTCGGGACAGCTGGCGGCAGAGTGCATGGCGCAGGCGTTCGGCAAGGTGTATACCTTCGGCCCCACCTTCCGCGCGGAACGCTCCTTCACCACCCGCCACGCGGCGGAATTCTGGATGATTGAGCCGGAGATCGCCTTTGCCGATCTGCAGGACGATATGGAACTGGCACGGGACATGATCCAGTATGTCATTGCCTACCTGCTGGAACAGTGCCCCGACGAGATGAAATTCTTTAACGACTTTTACGACAAGGAGCTGCTGGAACGGCTCACGGCCCTCACCACCACCGATTTTGCCCACGTCACATATACCGAGGCCATTGCGCTGCTGGAGAAGCATAAGGATGATTTCGAGTATCCTGTGTTCTGGGGCTGCGACCTGCAGACCGAGCACGAGCGGTACCTGACCGAACAGGTCTTCAAAAAGCCGGTTTTTGTCACCGATTATCCTAAGGAGATCAAAGCCTTCTATATGCGGATGAACGACGACGGCAAGACGGTGGCAGCTATGGATATGCTGGTACCCGGCATCGGGGAGATCATCGGCGGCAGTCAGCGTGAGGAACGCCTGGACCGGCTGGAGGAACGCATGGCCGAGCTGAATCTTAATCCAGAGGATTACTGGTGGTATCTGGATCTGCGCCGCTACGGTTCCACCCGGCACGCAGGCTTCGGACTGGGCTTCGAGCGCCTGATCATGTATGTGACCGGTATGGGGAACATCCGCGACGTCCTGCCCTTCCCTCGTACGACCGGATCGGCGGAATTCTGACAAACGATAAACAGGCCGGCGCTTTCCTCCGACAGGGGGAGGGCGCCCCTTTTTGAGACTGACTGCCGTGCAAAGCGTGTCAAAAAACGGCTGTAACACCGACAAAATTCAGCAAAAGTCGCAGGAAATGAAGGAAGAACAAATTGTACTTGCAAAACACGGCGGCATATACTAAAATTGTACCGGAATCAGGAATATCGGATGCAATTCGAGAGGGGATTATCATCATGTCCACACTGCAAAGCCTGTCTGAAGAACAATTAAGCGCCCGCCTGGGCGTTCTGGAAGCCGCCTATGAGGATTATAAGTCCCGTGGGCTTAAGCTCGATATGTCCCGGGGCAAACCCGGACCCGAACAGCTGGAACTCTCCATGAAGCTGCTGGATACAGTGGATTCCCAGACCGGGGCCAAAACCCTGAAGGGGGAGGAGACCCGCAATTACGGCATGCTGGACGGCATCCCTGAAATGAAGGACATGTTCGCGGACGTGTTGGGCGTGGAGTCGGCCAATGTGATCGTGGGCGGCAACTCCAGCCTGAACCTGATGTTCGATTATATCTCGCAGGCCTATTCCCACGGCGTCTGCGGCCATCCCGCCTGGTGCCGGGAAGAGAAGGTGAAATTCCTCTGCCCGGCTCCCGGTTACGACCGCCATTTCGCCGTCACTGAATACTTCGGTATCGAACTGATCGCGGTGGACATGACCGAAAACGGTCCCGACATGGATCAGGTGGAACGCCTGGCTGCAGACCCGCAGGTCAAGGGTATCTGGTGCGTGCCCATGTATTCCAATCCCGATGGCATTACCTATTCCGACGAGACGGTGCGCCGTCTGTGCGGGATGAAGACCGGCGCCCCCGATTTCCGCATCATGTGGGACAACGCTTACGGCCTGCATCATCTGACCGACACCCCCGATCAGCTCCTGAATGTCTACGAGACGGCGAAGGCCTGCGGCAATGAGGATCGGGTCATGCTGTTTGCGTCTACCTCCAAGATATCCTTCCCTGGCGCGGGCGTCGCCGCCATGGCGGGCAGCCCCGCCAACATTGCCGATGTGAAAAACCGTCTGTCCTTCGAGACCATCGGCTACGACAAGCTCAATATGCTGCGCCATGCCCGTTATTTTGGAAACGCCGACGGGCTGCGGGAGCATTATAAGCAGCATGCCGCCGTCATCCGTCCGAAGTTCAAGGCGGTGCTGGAATCCCTGGAGATGCATCTGGGCGGCAAGGGAATCGCCCGTTGGAAAACTCCCAACGGCGGCTATTTCGTCAGCGTATTCCTGCTGGACGGCTGCGCAAAGGAGACGGTGCGCCTGCTGAAGGAAGCAGGCGTTGTGATGACCGGTGCCGGTGCCACCTATCCCTACGGCAAAGACCCCCGCGACAGCAATATCCGCATCGCCCCGACCTATCCGTCCCTGGATGAGGTCCGCACGGCGATCGACATGTTCTGTGTCTGCGCGGAGCTGGCCTGCGTCCGAAAGCTGCTCGCCGGCAGGTAACCGCCGCCGGCTGGGGTACAAGGGGCGATGATTCGATAAAAATTGCCAAACCCACGGGCAGAATCATTGACTTTTCTATCCGAACCACCTATAATATGACCTATTGGCGTACAGGGATAGTCTGTCCCTGTAAATGTAAGCGTAGGAGGAAAAGCCGATGAAGCGAACAGCGAAGCCCGTATTCTTCATCGTAGCTCTGTTGATTCTGGCGTTGGGATTCACATCCATATTCGGTGTGTATACCTATTACGGCGACAGGCGCGATACCATTATTCGAGGAGCGTCCGATATTCGATTCGGTATCGATATCCGCGGCGGTATTGACGTTACCTTCGGTCCGGAAGGCGATGTGGGTGAGGTCACCCAGGCGCAGATGGACGGCATCCAGGACGTCATTTCCCAGCGTCTGGTCCTCAATAACATAACCGACTATGAAATCTATACCGATGTGACCAATAAGCAGGTCATCGTCCGTTTCCCCTGGAAAAACGACGAACAGGATTTCGATCCGCAGGCCGCTATTGACGAGCTGGGCAAAACCGCTCAGCTGGAATTCCGTAAGGGCACCGAAACCGAAGAGGTGGAGGAGCAGGTGGAAAATCCCGAAACCGGGGAGATGGAAACCAAGAAAGTAACCCGGCCGAAAGGCGAGTTGGTCCTGACCGGCGAGGACGTGGATTCCGCCACCGCTATGTTCGACAACAGCAACAATAAAAGTGAACCGGTGGTTTCACTCAAGCTGAAAGCTTCCGGTACCGAGAAATTTTCGGCCGCCACCGAGGAACTGGTCGCCTCCAAGGGGGCTATCTCCATCTGGTTGGACAACGAGCAGCTGTCCGCTCCGACGGTCAACGCCCACATCACCGATGGACAAGCCATTATTTCGGGCGGCTTCTCCGATTTTTCGGAAGCTACGTCACTGGCCAACCTGATCAATTCGGGCGCGCTGCCCTTTGCCATCGACGTCAAGAGCTATGGCACCATCGAACCGACGATGGGTGCCAAGTCCCTTGACCTGATGGTTATGGCGGGCCTCATCGCTTTCACACTGGTCTCGCTGTTTATGATCTTCTATTATCGTCTGCCCGGTTTTGTGGCCGTTATTTCGCTGGTCGGCCAGGTGGCTGGCTCGCTGGCCGCCGTATCCGGTTATTTCGGCTTCCTGCAGAGCTTTACACTCACCTTGCCCGGTATGGCAGGTATCATCCTGTCCATCGGTATGGGTGTGGATGCAAACATCATCACCGCCGAACGCATCAAGGAAGAAATACGGATGGGCAAAACCATCGACGGTGCCATTATGAGCGGTTCCAAGGAATCCTTCTGGGCGATCTTCGACGGTAATATCACCGTTATCATCGTGGCTATCGTGCTGATGGGTGTGTTCGGACCGCCCTCTGGCTTCTGGTCCACGATTCTCAAACCGCTGTTGTTTATGTTCCCGGCGTCCACCACCGGTTCGGTGTATTCCTTCGGTTACACCCTGTTCGTCGGTATCATCTTCAACTTCATCATGGGCGTAACGGCGTCCCGCCTGATGCTCAAATCAATATCCCGGTTTAAGTTCCTGCGCAAACCCTGGCTGCTGGGAGGTAAGAGAGCATGAATATCAATTTTGTAAAGAACGCCAAGAAATACGCCCTCGTATCCGTCTGCATTATCATCGTCGGTTTGCTGGTCAACATTATCTTCGGCGTCGAGCTGGATATCGAATTCAAAGGCGGTACCCTGCTGAAATACGATTACGCCGGTACGCTGGACGATAATGAAGTCACCGACTTCATCTCGAACCAGCTGGGCGTCAAGGCGGACGTTCAGCTCTCCACCAACGACCTGGTGGAAGGATTCAACACCATGAACGTCTCCTGCACCAGTGATATCACTTTGGAGCAGAACAACGCGCTGACCGCCGCGCTGGAAGAAAAGTATCCCGATGGGCAGTTCAAGCTGACCAATTCCCAGTCACTGAAACCGTCAATGGGCCAGCTCTTCTTCGTCAAATGCCTGGTCGCCATTGCGCTGGCTTCCGTGCTGCTGGTAGTGTATGTTGCACTCCGTTTCCGCAAGATCGGCGGATGGACAGCCGGTATCATGGCGGTTCTGGCGCTGCTCAATGACGTGCTGGTCGCTTACTTCGTCTTCGTGATCTTCCGTATCCCGCTGAACGAAAATTTCGTCGCGGTGGTTCTTTCCATCCTCGGTTATTCCCTGAACGCCACCATCGTGGTATACGACCGTATCCGTGAAAACCGGCAGAAGATGGACAGCAAGACCCCGATTGCTGACATCGTTAACCTGAGCGTCAATCAGTCCTTTACCCGTACACTGAACACCAGTATCTGCACCTTTGCCGCCATTGCCACGGTGGCAGTGGTCGGACTGATCTTCAATCTGGATTCCATCACCAGTTTTGCGCTGCCGATGATGTTCGGCGTCGCTTCGGGCTTCTACACCAGTGTCTTCCTGTCCAGCCCGCTGTGGGCTCGCTGGCAGCAGCACCGTATCGACAAAGCGCAGAAAAACAAACCGGTATCCAAGAAGAAAAAGGCAAAAGCATAAGCCGCCGGCAGCAACGCAGTAATCGGAAAGGCCATGGGATATCCCATGG
>JAAWQC010000019.1 GCA_022800315.1 Clostridiales bacterium | reverse complement strand
GCCGAAATGAGGCGACCTTTGCCGCAAGAGACCGCGCTATAATTCGTATGATAATAACCGGCGCGCCCCCTGAGCCGCTCTTTCCCCCCTTTCTGGCGGGGCAGAAAGGGGGTGCCCGCGCCGCACAGGCGCATAAAAATTAAACAAGCAAAGTAATAAGAGGAGGGACCATTCATGAACTGTGAAAACACATTCTGCATTTACTGGGCGGACGACGTCTGTACCCTGTCGGACATCTCACTGGATGACCGAGGCTGCTGCCAAGACTGCCTGACCCTGTCCCTCACCGACCATCAGCTACAAAAGGCGCGGGAGAAAACTCTGCGGCTGCTCGATCGCCAATACGACCGCTGGGAATAGGGTCACGTCAATAAACACACAGAAAAAGCGGCAGCCCTCAGGCTGCCGCTCGGGATAAATCCTCGTTTCGTCTCTTGGACACCGCCCGGTGGATGAAATAAATGTACGGCAGGCCAAGGTTGGTCTCCAGCAGGGAATTGACCACCAGCGGCAGAATCCCCTGCGGCCGAATGCCGGTGATCAGCAGGACGAACTCCCACCCGAACTGTACCAGGATGCCGATGGCGAGAATCCACGGGATATCGATCCGCTTTCCCTTATCCTTCATCCGAATGTTGTACAGGCACAGGATGGCGTAGCCCACGAACAGGATGGCCGCCATGAGGCCGTGGTAGCTGCCGGTGCCACGGGCGATGGATATCGTCCCGAACGCCCCGCCGAAGTTCTGGCTGAGCAGGGCGGTGGTGAACCATCCCGCCACGATGAGAATCGACCATTCCAGCGCATGGCCGTCCCGGTCGAGCCACAGCCATATCCACACAAAGTTGGTGAATCCGTAGCTCATGCTCATCCACAGCAGAAACCAGAAGGGATCGGCCCCCGCCACCGTCCGTGTGTTCAGCAGCAGGTAAAACCCGCCGTAATCCACCAGAAAATAGAGCAGGCCGCCCAGAATGCCGAAAATTGCCGCCGTGTACCGTTTCGCCCAGATCAGAATCCCGAACAACAGCGCGAGAAACCCTATATCCAGGAATATGTACAGGACGTTCAGGGTCCGCGCCGCAATGACTTCTGCCATCGCAAACACCTCCGTTATGTTCCTCCGCCGCCACAGCAAACGGAAAAAGGGCGCCTCCGGGGAAAATCCCGGCGGCGCCCCCGCTCGTTCAGATAACCTTATTCGTCGTGGCTGTGGCCGCAGTCCTCGCAGCCGCACTCGTCGTCCTCGCAGCCGCATTCCAGATCGAATTCCAGATGCTCGCCGCAACTGGGGCACTCGATGCCACCCTCCAGCAGGGTTTCCTCGTCGACGCTGAAATCGTCGCCGCAGTTGGGACAGGTGATGTCGTAGTACTCCTCTTCGAAGTCCTCGTCCTCGTCGTAGTCATCGTAGAAGTCGTTCTCCAGCGTGTCCAGATCCTCGTCGATGGCGTCGACCTGCTCGGTCAGTTCAGCGGTGTAATCCTCCAGGTCCTCCACGCTCATGGCCAGATCGTCCAGCACGTCGATAACGGCTTTCAGCAGCTTGCCCTCCTTGGTGGTGTCCTCCACGCCGAGACCCTCGGCCAGGCCCTTGAGATACGCAACTTTTTCCGTGACAGTCATTGGCTGCCCCTCCTTTTATATCAAGAATGTTGAGAACCCGTTTTTCAGGGATTACGCGCGCTCCATGTATTCGCCGGTGCGGGTGTCGATGCGGAGCATCTCGCCCTCTTCGATGAACAGGGGAACGCGGACCTCGGCGCCGGTTTCCAGTTTCGCGGGCTTGGTGGCGTTGGTGGCGGTGTCGCCCTTGAAGCCGGGATCGGTTTCGGTGACCTGCAGCTCCACGAAGTTGGGGGCGTCTACGCTGAACACCTTGCCCTTAAAAGAGGCGACCTTGCACACCATATTTTCCTTCACAAACTTGAAGCTGTCGCTGAGCACGTCCTTGTTGATCGGGATCAGCTCGTAGCTCTCGGGGTCCATGAAATAGTACAGGTCGCCGTCGCTGTAGGAATACTCCATATCCTTACGCTCGACATACGCGGTGGGGAATTTGTCGGTCGGGTTGAAGGTTTTCTCCACCACCGAGCCAGCCAGCACGTTGCGGATCTTGGTGCGGACAAAAGCCGCGCCCTTACCCGGTTTGACATGCTGGAATTCAATGATCTGATAAACGTTGCCGTCCATCTCAAAGGTAACGCCGTTGCGAAAATCGCCTGCGGATACCATAGTGTATACCTCCTATACATTAACTATACCCCATCATACCGTATGGGACAGGACATTTCAAGTAAAATTTACAGGAACGGGGCCTGCCCGCCCCTCTTTCGCACTTTTATACAAAAGTGCGTCTTTTTCCGTCGGAGGCCTTACAGAATCAGCAGTTCCCTGGGCGATCGGGTCAGGTCGTCGCAGCCGTTCGCCGTGATGACCGCCATATCCTCGATGCGCACGCCGAAGCGGCCCGGCAGGTAAATCCCCGGTTCCACCGTCACCACCGTGCCCTCCTGCAGGACGGCGTCCCCGGCGGCGGCGGACAGGCGGGGCTGCTCGTGTATCTCCACCCCCACGCCGTGGCCGGTGGCATGACCGAAGTATTCCCCATAACCCGCCGCTTCAATCACGCGGCGTGCCGCCGCGTCTCCCTCGACACAGGGCAGACCCGCCCGCAGCACCGATAAGGCCGCCTCCTGCGCCCGCAGCACGGTATCGTACACCCGCCGCTGTTCCTCCGCGATCCCACCCCCCGGCGCCGCCAGCGCCACCGTGCGGGTCATATCGGAATGCCAGCCGTCCACCACGGCGCCGAAGTCCATGGTGAGGAAATCCCCCGGCTCCAGCTCCTTGGCCCCCGGCTCCCCGTGGGGCAGGGACGAATTGGCCCCCGACACGGCGATAAAATCGAAGGAAGCCCCCTCCGCCCCGGCGCGGCGGATGTGGAATTCCAGCTCCAGCGCTACCTCCCGCTCGGTGCGGCCCGGACGGATAAAGGTGAGGATGTGGGCGAACGCCTCGTCGGTCAGGCGCTGGGCCTCTCGGATACGGGCGATCTCCTCCGGTTCCTTCGTCAGTCGGAGTTCCTGGAGCCAGCCATCCAGCCCCGTTTCGCACAATCCGATCTCCGGCAGGGCGGCGGCAAGAGCCGCCCCCTCCGACAGGGTGGTTCCCTCCCCCTCGATAAAGAGTCGGCCGGCCCCGTGGCGGGACAGCAGCTCCCGCAACGACTCGTACAGGCGGCGGTAGCACACGCACTGCGCTCCGCGCACCCGCTGCCCGGCCGCCTCGATATAGCGGAAATCGGTGAGGAAATACGCGGCCTCCCTCAACACCAGCACCGCCCCCGCGCTGGAGCGGAAGCCGGTCAGGTACCGCCGGTTGTCCACGCTGACGATGAGGGCTGCGTCCGATTGTTCGGGTAAATAAGCCGCCAGCCTTTCGCACTTATCGGTCATACATACTTCCTCCTATCCGCAGTCTATTCCAATGCCAACGCCTGAAGCCCCAACAGATAGCTCATGGGGCCGAAGCCGCTGATCTGGCCCCGGCACACCGCCGCCAGCACCGAGTGGTGCCGGAATTCCTCCCGGGCGTGGATATTGGACAAATGCACCTCGACCACCGGGATTTTGATCGCCGCGATAGCGTCCCGGATGGCGTAGCTGTAGTGGGTATACGCGCCCGCGTTGAGCACCACCCCGTCCTGTTCGTCCATGGCGGCGTGGAGGGCGTCGATCAGGGCGCCCTCGCTGTTGGACTGAACGAAGGTCACCCGGACATGGAGCTCTTCCGCTTTCGCCGCGATACGGGCGCAGACCGCCTCGTAGCTGTCGTCGCCGTATACGCCCGGCTCCCGCCGTCCCAGCAGATTCAGATTCGGGCCGTTGAGAATAAGTATGCGTTTCATATCGGTCTCCCTTTCTCCTGTGTCGTTAGAGCAATTGGCGGGTGGAATAGCATAAAAGAAGGCGAGGAAAAATGGCGTGGAGCAAGGACGGCAACGATGTCCCCACGCCATTTTTACCGCCAAACCTGTGCCATTTTATTCGTTAAATGCTCCAGATCAGCCGTCACCGAGGGGCCGCTCCCGATGCTTCATCATCAGCTCCGCGTCGGGTCGGAAACCGAAGGCGGCGTACAGGCCGTGGGCGTCCCGCGTGTCCAGCAGCCCCTGCATCCGGTCGAAGCCGTCGCCGCTGGTGATATACGCCACCAACGCCTTACCCAGCCCCTGTCCGCGGTAAGCAGTGTCGATCACCAGGTCACACAGGTAATACACGGTGGTATAATCGGTAACGGCACGGGCGTACCCGACCTGCCGTCCGTCCAGATAGACCCCGAAGCACAGCGAATGGGCGGCCGCTTCTTCCATCACACTGCGCGGCAGGTCCGCCCCCCAGTAGGTGGTGCGGAGCATCGCCTCCACCCGGTCCATCTGCAAAAGGGTCCAGTCGTCCGAGATCACCGCCCGGCCGGTCAGTTCACTCATCGCCCAGCGCCCCCTCGTAAAGCTGTTTCATATGGGCCGCGTCGCTCACCTGAGTGCCCGCTGATTCGCAGATCACGGCGGCGGCATAGCCCCGGCGGGCCAGCAGCTCCATCAGGGGAGCCGGCTCCGGCCCGAATTTCGTATCCGCGAAGGTCAGATGCATCTTCTCCCCGCCGGCGGAATACTCGATCTTGGAAAAATGGATGTGCATCTGGCGGGCCCGCTCCATCCCCACCGCGTTCTCCACCGCGTCAAGCACCGCGGCGAAGGCTTCGGGGGTATTGACCCCGCCCAGCGTCCGGCTGTTTAGGTGTCCGAAATCCACACAGGGTAAAAACCGCTCGTCCACCCCACAGAACAGCAACACCTCGTCCAGGTCGCCCAGCTGGTTGATCTTGCCCATGGTTTCGGGACAGATATGGACCCCTTCAAGCCCCTGCTCGTCCAGCGCCTGCTGGGCGAGGCGGAGGGTGTCACAGGCGAGGGCCGCCGCGTCGGCGCGGGTGCGCTTGTTGAGGCCGCCGGGATGCACCACGATGTGGCTGCCCCCCATGCCCCATACCGCCCGGCCGCTGTCGGTGATGTATTTGACGCTGTTCAGCCGTTTTTCCTCGTCGTTTGAGGCGAGGGAGATGTAGTAGGGGGCGTGAACCGACAGGCGGACGCCGTGGACGCGTCCCTTCTCTCCCAATGCGGCGGCGGCATCCTCACTGATGCGGACACCCCGACCGCACTGATATTCGTAGGCGTCGAGTCCCTTTCCCTGCAGATAGCCGGGGGCCTGTATGGTCGCCTTCATCCCCGCGGCGTAAAATTCGTCCCCATTGCCGGCGGGGCCGAAAACCGTTCTGTTCTCCGTCATACTGGTTCCTTTCCGGTATCATTCGTTGGGCGGCGTATCGCCGTGTTTGCGGTAGTACCCTTTTAGAATATGCCCCTCCAGCCACCGTTTCACACGGGCGACGGCATTTCGTTCCCGCCGGATGGGGTACAGCTGGATAGTACGCACCCCGCACAGCTTGCCGCCGATCACGTCGGTGAAGGTCTGGTCGCCTACGATGGCGCAGGCCTTGCGGGGCAGCCCCAGCCGCTTTACCCCCCGGAGGTAGCCGAAGGGCAGGGGCTTGCAGGAAAACGCCACATGCTCCAGCCCGATGCGCCGGGCGAAGGGAGCCACCCGCCGGGGAAGGGCGTTGGACACCACCGTCAGGCCGATGCCCGCCTCCCCCATACGGCGCAGCCAGTCCTCTACCGCCGGGTCCAGCTCCTGGCTGCCGTGGATGGCCAGGGTGTTGTCCACATCCAGCATCAGCCCCCTGATGCCCAGCGCCCGCAGATCATCGGCGGTGATATCGGTTATCCGGTTTTTCAGCAGGTCGGGCAGCAGCATGGCGGTACTCCTTATTACGAATTCAGCGTGTCCTCCATTTTATCACGGGCCGTCCATTTACACAATGGGGGCTTTTGACAGGAAAAAGCCGGCCTTCCATAAAAGAAGACCGGCTTTCCCGCCGATTGTTACATCAATCCGCCGTCTCCAGCGGCAGCAGGGCCTTGAACTCTTCCAGCGTCATGACGTCGGGACAGTCCTCCAGCTGCTGGTGGGCCTCGTCGCTCAGCGACGCGCCGGCGTGCAGCATCCCTTCCGTATCGAAGAAAAACTTTCCCTGATACACGCCGCGGATGCTGTACCCCGTCTCCCCGTTTTTCATGGTATACGGAGGTTTTAAAAATAAAAGCACCCTCATGTTCTTTCTTAAGAGAGGCACCCCGTCAATTGCGACGTCGGAACCATCCAGGCGGCGTATTCCCGTTTCAGGAACCCGTATGAGGTCGCCCGGCTGCATGTCGCCTTTTAAAACCTCTCGAAGCCTGAGGACCGACACCACCTGGTCAGGCGTCTTTTCATGGTCGATTATACCGGTATCCAGTACCACATCGGCGATGACAACATAGCCGGTCTCTTCGCTCTGATACATCTCCGCCAGACTTTCACCCACATAGACGAGCATAGCCGACATTCCCTCCGTGTCATTCGCGGAAGGGAACACTACCTGGGTAAAGTCTCCGTCCTCCGCCAGTGGTGTGTCCGGTATCGGGTCCGATTGCCCCTCCGCCGTTTTTCCGCCGCATCCTGTCAGCATTCCCGTGATCATTACCGCCATCAGAAACCCCAACAGCCGGTAAGCTCTCGATTTGTACATACTCGCTGCCTCCTTTCAAACATGCCAGACAGACAAGACAGGCCACCCACATACTTCAGTCGTTATAAGCAACCCCATACATGACAAATGTGATAACCGCTCTATATCACTAGATTAGCATATTTCTCTCTGTTATTGTACATTTTAAATATATATTTATCACATATATGATTTTTCTCTCTTTTGTACAGTTTGTCTCATTTTCAGCGACGGCCGTTATCCCCTATCGCTAGCAATGCTGCCATTATCCCCCGTATAACAAAAGAGGCGAACCGTAACGGTTCGCCTCTTTATCGTTGCTTATTTAAATTTTCTCTTGCGAGCGGCTTCCGACTTCTTCTTGCGCTTGACAGAGGGCTTTTCATAGTGCTCTCTCTTGCGTACCTCGGCAAGAACACCGGAACGGGCGCAGGACTTTTTCCACCGGCGCAGGGCGCTGTCCAACGACTCGTTGTCTTTCACTCGGATTTCTGACATTCTCTATTCCCTCCCTCCGCCATTCAGCAGGGGCTCAACATTCTTTGGTAACTCAGATAGCATTATACAGCCTGCATCCGTTTTCGTCAAGTGGTTTCGTTTAAAACACTCACGTATCGGCGGAATTTTCAGGCGGAATCACCGCACGGCCGTCAGGCGGGTTTGACCACCAGATTGACCAGCTTGCCCGGCACATACAGCTCTTTGACCAGGGTCATGCCCTCCAGCGCGGGGGCAATTTTTTCGTCCGCCTTGGCCGCCGCCAGCACCTCGGGGGCAGGAGCGTCGGCCGCCACATTCATACGGCAGCGGATTTTACCGTTCACCTGCACGACGATCTCCACCGTTTCCTCCCGGCACTTGCTCTCGTCGAAGGAGGGCCACTGGGTATGGGCCAGTTGGCCGCCGTAGCCGCAACGTTCCCACAGCTCCTCGGTCATATGGGGGGCGAAGGGGTTGAGCAGGATGAGCAAGACGCGGTATTCCTCCCGGGTGGGGCCGCCAGCGGCGGTCAGATCGTTGACCAGCGCCATCAGGGCCGCCACGGCGGTGTTAAACTTCAAATTCTCGATATCGTCCCCCACCTTGCGGATGGTGCGATGCACCGGCCCCTCCAGCGCGGCGCGGACACCGTCGCCGGAAGCCAGCCGCTCGTGCATGGCCCACACGCGGTCCAGAAAGCGGCGGCTGCCGCGGACGCTGGAGGTGGACCAGGGGGCGGCTTTTTCAAAGTCGCCGATAAACATCTCGTATACCCGCATGGTGTCCGCGCCGAATTCGCCGATAATATCATCGGGATTGACCACGTTGCCGCGGGATTTGGACATCTTCTCCCCGTTCTCACCCAGAATCATGCCGTGGCTGGTGCGTTTTTTATAGGGTTCCGGGGTGGGCACCACGCCGATGTCGAACAGGAATTTATGCCAGAACCGGCTGTACAGCAGGTGCAGGGTGGTATGCTCCATACCGCCGTTGTACCAGTCCACCGGCGTCCAGTATTTCAGCTTGTCGGGGGAGGCGGGCGCCTCGCTGTTATGCGGATCGGCGTACCGCAGATAGTACCAGGAGGAACCGGCCCACTGAGGCATGGTGTCGGTCTCCCGCTTGGCGGGGGCGCCGCAGTGGGGGCAGGGCACATTGACCCAGTCGGTCATCGCCGCCAGAGGCGACTCGCCGTTGTCGGTGGGCTCGTAGCTGTCCACGCGGGGCAGGCGCACCGGCAGCTGGTCCTCGGGTACCGGCACAAAACCGCAGTGGGGGCACTCGATGATCGGGATGGGTTCGCCCCAGTACCGCTGACGGGAGAAAACCCAGTCCCGCAGCTTGAAGTTGACCTTGCTCTCCCCGATCCCTTTTTCGGTCAGGAAGGCGGTGATCTTCTCCTTCGCCTGCTCGACGCTCAGCCCGTCCAGGAAACCGGAGTTGACCATCACGCCGGTTTCGCAGTCGGTGAAGGCCTCGCGCTGGACGTCGCCGCCCTTCACCACCTCCACGATGGGGAGATCGAATTTCTTCGCGAAATCCCAGTCGCGGGTATCGTGGCCCGGCACCGCCATGATGGCGCCGGTGCCGTAGGAGGTCAGCACGTAGTCGGAGATGAAGATAGGGATTTCCTTCCCGTTCACCGGATTGATGGCGCTGACGCCCTGCAGGCGGACGCCGGTCTTGTCCTTGGCCACCTCGGTGCGCTCGAAATCGGATTTACGGGCAGCGGTTTCCTGATAGGCGGACACCTCGTCGGGATTGTCCAGGCGCTCCCCCTTCCACTTTTCCACCAGGGGATGCTCGGGGGACATGACCATGTAGGTGGCGCCGAACAGAGTATCGGGCCGGGTGGTATAGATTTCCACCGGATCGCCGGCGGTGGTTTCGAACCGGACCTGCGCTCCGGTGGAGCGGCCGATCCAGTGGACCTGGGAGGCCCGCACCCGGTCGGGATATTCCACCAGCGCCAGATCGTCGATCAGACGCTGGGCGTAAGCGGTGATTTTCAGCATCCACTGGGATTTGACCTTGCGCACCACCTCGCCGCCGCAGCGTTCGCACACGCCGCTCACGACCTCTTCGTTGGCCAGCACACATTTGCAGGAGTTGCACCAGTTGACCGCCGCCTCCTTTTTGTAGGCGAGGCCGTGCTTGAACAGCTGGAGAAAGATCCACTGGGTCCATTTATAATACGCCGGGTCGGTGGTGTTGATCTCCCGGTCCCAGTCGAAGGACAGGCCCAGCGCCTGCAGCTGGCCCTTAAAGCGGGCCACGTTGTTTTTGGTCACGATCTCGGGATGGATGTGGTTCTTGATAGCAAAATTCTCGGTGGGCAGGCCAAAGGCGTCCCAGCCCATGGGAAACAGCACGTTGTAGCCCTGAAGACGGCGCTTGCGGGCCACCGTGTCCAGCGCGGTATACGGCCGGGGATGTCCCACATGCAAACCCTGTCCCGAGGGATAGGGAAACTCCACCAGCGCGTAAAACTTGGGCTTGCTGGTGTCGTCAGAGGCCGCAAAGGTATGCTCCTCGTCCCAGATTTTCTGCCATTTCTTTTCTATGGCGGACGGATCGTATTTCATCTCAATCAGTTCCTCATCTCAAGCTCAGATTTTCCTCAGTTCTCTTCCGGCAGGAATTCCGACAGGGGCAGCTGCACCCCGTCCTTCCACAGCCGTTCCAGGTCATAGAAGCCCCGGGTCTGCTCGGTGAAGACATGGACCACCACGTCGCCGTAATCAATCAGTATCCAGCTGCAAGAGGCGTAACCCTCCACCCGTGTGGGGGTGACCCCCTGTTCTTTCAGCTCGAATTCCACATAGTCCGCCAGAGATTTCACCTGGGTGGAGCTGGTGCCCGAGGCGATGACAAAGTAATCGGCGATAACCGACAGCTCGCCGATGCCAATGACACGGATATCCTCGCCCTTATGCTTATCCAGCGAGGCGACAATGCTTTTGGCCAGTTCTTTTGATTCCATTCGGTGCATCCGATCCTTTCGTCACTGTTTACGCGGCGGGGGCGGCCGTGGTGCTGGCAATGGTCACGTCCAGCGACTGCTCCACCGAAATTTCAGAGAATATCTGCATCCGCAGGTCGGAGGCTTTCGTTTTGGCCAGCTCGTTGACCCCGAGGCTTTCCGCTGTGACAGCGGAAGCATAGGGCAGGAACGATCCGTTCAGCAGCGACACCAGATCGTCCTTGTGGGTGCCGTAGAACCACTGGCCGTTCGACTTGGCTGCCTCGCCCGGCAGGATATACGCCGTGATGGCGGAGAGGGGAACGTCCTTCATACCGGGGGCGTTCGTCTTCTCCTCCGCGGCCTGCCCGCCGAGAAGAATTTCAATCATATCCTGATAGGTGCCGTAGGTGCGGATGGGGGTGGAACCCTTTTGCAGAGGGCCCAGCACATCGTCCTCCAGCTGCTCCTGCGTGGAGCGGAACAGCCGCTGCAGCACGGCGGACATCACCTTGCGGCGGCGGACGATGCGGTCCAGGTCCGCTTCCACGCCGTCCTTTTTCTGATTCATATAGTACAGGGCAGCCTCGCCGTCCAGTGGCTGCACACCGGTGCCGTAGCTGATTTCTCCCACCGTCATCGCCTCTTCCAGCGATACATCCACACCGCCCAGCAGGTTGACCAGCTTGACGAACCCCTCCTGCGGGAACAGGAAATAATCGTCGATCGGCAGGCCGAACTGCTGATTGACCGCGTCGATCAGCTGCTCGGGGGGCGAGCCGGGCTTTTGCGTCACGTCGGTGCCGCAGGTGACGTGCTTGCCGTCCTTGATCTCGTCCGGCTTCAGCTGCCGGCGGTCGGTTTCGCACCAGTCGAGTGGCTTGGGGTTGTTCCAGACATTGCTCAGATACCGCACCGTCCAATCCTCGCTGTCCCCCAGATAAGTATCCTGGGGAAACTCGAGGATATTGATCGTCTTTTTCTGTTTGTCCCAGCACAGCACCGACAGCATCTCGCTTTTGCTCTCGGCATCCGCGCCGAGGACTCCCACCAGATAATAGGCCACCTTGTCCCGGTCCGCCTCCGGTGTGGAGACGAAGGAGGTCACCTGTACCTTGGGCGCGTTATTCTCCTTGGGATTCATGGTGTCCCATACATATTTGACCACCACGATGAGGAACCCCAGCGTCACCGCTACCAGAATTACCAGCAGGCTGACGATAATGATTTTGGCGATGGGCTTTCGCTTAGTGTTATCGGTCTTTTTTCTGGCCGCCCCCTTTTTGGCCGGGGATGCGGACTGGCCGACGCCGGCCTTATCCGCCAGGCTCACCTGGCGCTGGGGCTGTTTGCCCTTGTTGTCCCGTCTGTCCTTTGCCACCGGTGGCACCTCCCTTTCTGGGGAACGCTGGTCAGCGGGGCTCGTTCCCCTTCCGCCGGCGTATCATCGTTTCGTTATAGGCGGCGACCGTGTCGGGATGGACCGCCTCCTGTTTGTCGAGCAGTTCGCGTATGGTGTAGCCGAGGGCATAGGCCATGGCCTCTTGCTCATCCTTCAGCGCCAGCGAGCGGATCACGTCCACATCGGGGAAATCCCGGTCGGCGGAGGTGAAATCGGCCAGATACAGCACCCTGTCGAGCGGAGTCATCCCCGCCCGCGCCGTGGTGTGATAACGCACCGCGTCGAGCAGCTCCCGGTCGTCGACCCCCAGTACGCGCTCGATAAAGACGGCTCCCGCCCGAGCGTGCCAGAGCTTGCGCGCGCCCTGCTCCACATTGTCTAGCAGTATACCAAAATCATGGAGGATTTGCAACTGCTCCTCAGGGGCAGCGTCCTTGAGGATATCGTGGAGAATACCCGCCGTCCGTGCCTTCTTCGGGTCGGCACCGTACAGCTCCGCCAGCCGCTGCGCCTGATCGGCCACCGCCAGGGAATGCCGAAACCGCTTTTCACTCAGGCGGCCCCGGATAATCTCGATAAATTGTTCGTCACGGTCCATTTTCTTCATCTCCTGTGGTCGGACATACAGCCCGCGTTCTCGAATATACCCCGCCACCGCCGGCGGCACCAGCCCGTCCAGCGGTTTTCCTTCCCCGATGGCCCGCCGCACAGCGGTGGAAGAAATATCCCGGGGCGGGATCGCTTCCACCGCGCAGCGCGCGCCCTGCCGCCGCAGCGTCCCGGCATAAGCCTCCAGCTCTTCTCTTCCATGGGGCGGGCGGGGGGCGGTACAGAGTAGGACTCGCCGGGCGATATCCGAAAAACGATGCCATGTCCCCAGGGTGAGGAACATATCCGCCCCCGTAATCAGGGCCCAGTCGCCGCTGGGCCGCTCGGCCGCCAGCGTATCCAGCGTATCCGCCGTAAAGCTGGCCCCTCCCCGCGCAATCTCCTGATCGGATACCTCAAAAAGGGGGTCGTCCGCCACCGCCAGCCGGCACATGGCCAGCCGGTCTTCCGCTGGAGCCATATCCGCCCGCAGCTTGTGGGGCGGCACATAGGTGGGCATCAGCAGCACCCGGTCAAAATGGAGACGGCGGGCAAACTCCCGCGCCAGGCGGAGATGACCGTTGTGAATAGGGTCGAACGCCCCGCCGAACAACGCTATTTTCATCGTCTCGACTCCCCTCTTATAGTTCAACCGTTATAGTATATCCTGCATGACGGAGAGGAAGCATGGATTCCTAAATTCTTCGGCAGAGGAACAGGAACCTGCATATCGGCCGAAACGGGAAAACAGGCCGGAAGCATCCGGCCTGTCCCCGTAGTTCATCGAAGGCATACCGCCCGGCCGGCAGGCGGCATCCTCAGCGCGGAAGCTGAATGGCAGGTTCCTTCGGACGGCGGCGGTACAGCACGAAGTTGCGCCCGATGACCTGCACCACCTCGGCGTTTACCGACGCGGCGATGTTTTCCGCCAGTTCCCGCGGGGTGACGGGGCTGGACTCCAGCACCCGGCCTTTGATCAGCTCACGGGCGGCCAGGGCGTCATCCGCCTGCTTGAGCATAGCGTCGGATACGCCGTTTTTGCCGGCATGGAGAATGGGCTGCTCACTGTTGGCGAGGGAACGGAGATAGGCGCGCTGTTTACTGCTCAGCATATGTATCTTTCCTTTCGCGGAGGCGAATGCCTCAGTCCTTGCTTTTTAAGTCTTCCTGTAACCGGAGGGAGAACAGGCGCAGCGCGTTGCCCCGATGGCTGACCGCGTCCTTTTCGGCGGCGGTCAGCTCGGCGTAGGTGCGCCCGCCTTCCACCACGAAAACCGGATCGTAGCCAAAGCCGTTGTCACCCTTCGGCTCGTAGCCGATTCTGCCGGGACACTCTCCCCGGGAGGTGACGGTGTGCCCGTCGGGAAACACGCAGCAAATGGCCGAAACGAACCGGGCCGTGCGCTGTTCGGCGGGCACCTCCCGCAGCTCTCCCAGCAGCTTTTGAATGCGGTCGGCGTCGGTGGCATCCTCCCCCGCATAGCGGGCGGAGTAAACCCCTGGCCGGCCCTGCAGCGCGTCCACCATCAGGCCCGAGTCGTCCGCCACAGCGGGCATGCCGGTCTGACGGCAGGCGGCGTCCGCCTTCAAAAACGCGTTTTCCTCAAAGGTGGTACCCGTCTCCTCCACCTCGTCCAGGGGGATACCCACCATCTCACCCGTCACCGGCTCGACGCCCAGCGGCGCGAGTATCCGCTCCAGCTCTTTCAACTTTTTTTGATTGTGTGTTGCCACGATGAGACGCATACGATCAAATCCTTATCTGTCATTTGGCGGCGGCGCCGGACAGCGTACGTCCGTTGCCGCTGCGGCGGACTATTCCTCTGAGAACAGGCCCCGGGCGAATTCTTCGGGGTCGAAGGGCATCAGGTCGTCCACCCCTTCGCCCACGCCGACGAACTTCACCGGCACGTCGAGGTCCTCCCGTATGGCCAGCACCACACCGCCGCGGGCGGTGCCGTCCAGCTTGGTCAGCACAATGCCGGTGATACCGGCGGCGTTTTTGAATTCCCGCGCCTGATTGACCGCATTTTGGCCGGTGGTAGCGTCCAGTACCAGCAGCACCTCTTTATCGGCGCCGGGCAGCTCCCGGTCGATCACCCGGCTGATCTTGGCCAGCTCGTCCATCAGGTTCTTCTTGTTGTGCAGGCGGCCCGCCGTATCGCAGATCACCACGTCGGCCCCCCGTGCTCTGGCGGCGGCCAGGGTATCGAAAACCACCGCCGCCGGGTCGGAGCCCTCGGTATGCTTGACCAGCTCCACACCGGCGCGGCCGGCCCAGACCTCCAGCTGCTCGATGGCGGCGGCGCGGAAGGTGTCCGCCGCGCCGAGGATGACCTTCTTCCCTTCCCTCTTGAAGCGGGAGGCCAGTTTACCGATGGTGGTGGTTTTACCCACCCCGTTGACCCCGATGACCAGGATCACGGAGGGCTTGGTGCGCAGGTTCAGCTCCTGCCCGCCCCGCAGCAGTTCGGCCACCGTCTCGGCCAGCAGGTCCTTGATTTTGGCAGGATCGGTCTCCCCCCGCTCTTTCACCTTGCCGCGTACCAGTTCGCAGATACGGGCGGAGGTAGAGGCCCCCGCATCGGCCATAATCAGGATTTCTTCCAGCTCCTCAAACAGCTCGTCGTCTATTTTAGTAAACGAGTGAAGCATGGAATTCACCGAATTCATAATGCTGTCGCGGGTCTTTTTGAGCCCCGCGCCGATCTTACTGAAAAAGCCCATGGAAGCCCTCCTTATAAACAGGCGGGACGGGATTCACCCGCGCCGCGTCACTTCTCGTTGTCCAGCTTGAGGCCCAGTTTCTGCTCCACCTCGCTGGCCCGCAGCTCCAGCAATTTGGATACGCCCTGCTCCTGCATGGTGACGCCGTAGAGAACGTCGGCTTCCTCCATGGTGCCGCGGCGGTGGGTGATGACGATGAACTGGGTATTATCGGTCATACGCTTGAGGTATCCGGCGTACCGGTCCACGTTGACGTCGTCCAGCGCAGCCTCGATCTCATCCAGCACGCAGAAGGGCGAGGGGCTTACCTTGAGGATCGCAAAAAACAGAGCGATGGCCACCAGCGCCTTTTCGCCGCCGGAGAGCACATCCATGTTCAATATCACCTTGCCCGGCGGCTGCACGTGCATTTCGATACCCGAATTCAGGATATCGTCGGGGTCGGTGAGCTTCAGCTCCGCCCGTCCGCCGCCGAACAGCTCCTGGAACACGATGCCGTAATGATAATTGATCTGCTTGAACCGTTCCAGGAATATCTCCCGCATCTGGACGGTGAGGTCACCGATAAGCCGGAGCAGTTCGGCACGGGAGGTTTCTACATCGGCCACCTGGGCGGACAGGAATTCATACCGCTCGCTGACCTCCTTGTATTCCTCAATGGCTTCCACATTGACGCTGCCCAGAGCGCGTATTTTACCCTTCAGCTCGTTCAGACGGCGGCCTGCGGCCGGCGCGTCCTCCACCGGCCGGGCGATTTCCTCGGCCTCGCTGCGGGTCAGCTCATATTCCTCCAGCAGGCGGCGGATCAACTCGTCACTCTGATGGCGGACGGCGGTGCACTTCTCCTCCAGACGGGCAGTTTCCCGGCTGAGGCGCTCCCGCTCCTCCGCCTTTTCGCGGGAGAGGCGGCGAAGCTCGGTCTGCTTCTGCTCACCGGCAGTGCGGCGGGCCGCCAGCTCCTGCACCGTCTGTTCCGAAGCGCTCGCCTGCCCCCGAAGTTGTTCACTGCGGGCCAGCGCTTCGCTGATTTTTTCCTCGATGTCGGTGTTGGACTGCCGCAGGGAAGCAATACGTTCCCGCAGCTCGCCTGCCCGGCCTTCGGCGTCCTGTCGGCGGGCGGACAGTTCCTCGGCGGCGGCCTGCGCCGCTTCGATCTCCTTATGACAGGCCACCACCGCCAGCTTGCTGTCCGCCATACGGGCGGACAGCTCCTCGCGGCGGCCCGACAGCTCCTGCCGCCCGCCGGTGAGACGGCTCAGCTCCGCCTCCGCCTCTGCCTGGCGGGCCTGTATCCGTTCGGCTTCTTCCGCCGCTTTGGCGGCGTTCTGCCGGCATTCCTCCCCGCGGAGGTTCAACACGTCGATTTCCGCCGCGAACTCCTTCACGGCGCGGGTATTGGCCTCGTCCTGCTCCCGCAGGCGGCGCAGCTCGGCCTCGAAGCGTATCCTGTCCTCCTGGACGGTGGCCAGCTCCCCTTTGGTACCGGTCAGCTCCGCTTCGGAGGCCGCGTATTCCTGGGTGGCCTGCCGCAGTTTGTCGGCGGCGGCTTGAGCCTCTTTCACCAGGGCGGAGGCCTCCCCCTGCAGCCGTTCGATCTCCGCCCGGCGGGAGAGCAGGCCCGCGTTCTTCACGCTGGAACCACCGGTGAGGGAACCGCCGGCATTGACCACCTGCCCGTCCAGCGTCACCACCCGGAAGCGGTAGCTGTATTTGCGGGCGATGGCAACGGCGTAGTCCAGGTCCTCGGTCACGGCGGTGCGGCCCAGCAGGCTGCGCACCACGCCCTCGTAGCGGGGATCACAGTCCACCAGATCGGCTCCCAGCCCCACGAAGCCCGGCTCGTTTTCGAGCCCCTTCTCACTCAGCAGGTTTCCCCGCACCGAGGTCAGGGGAAGGAAGGTCGCGCGGCCGCCGCCGCTCTCTTTCAGATAGGAAATACCCCGTTTGGCGTCGTCCTCCCGCTCACACACGACGTTTTGCGCGGCGGCGCCCAGCGCGGTCTCCACCGCCAGGGCGGTTTCGGGCCGGGTCTCGATCAAACGGGATACCGGACCGAGTATTCCGCGCAAGGCTCCCCGCTCCGCCTGTTTCATCACCGTCTTGACGCTGTGGGCAAAGCCCTCCATGTTCTTTTCCAGGTCCTCCAGCAGGCGGACCCGGCGGCGCTTTTCCTCCGCGTCCAGCCGCAGGCGGTCGGCCTCCTGTTTGGCGGCGTCCAACCGGGTGCGGCGGGACTGCAGGCGCATCTCGTAACCGCGGGCGGCGTTTTGCAGTCCGTCCGCCTTCTCACAGCAGAGACGGTAGTTTTCCTCGCACTCATTCAGGGCGCGCCGCGCTGCGTCGCTCTGCTGGCTGCGCAGGGCGATGCCCGCCGTCAGCTGGGAGAGACGCAGGGTGATCTCGGACAGGGAGGAATCGCTGGTGACCGACTTCACCCGTATATCCGACAGCTCCAGGGCAAGGGCGGCGGCGTCCTTCGACAGCGCTTCGATCTGGCCCGAAACCTCTTCGCTGCTGCGGGAGAGCTGTTCCATCTCCTCGGACAGGGTGAGCTGTTCGGTTTCCAGACGGTGGATTTCCTCCTGCTTCGCCGCGATTTCCTCCCGTCGGCGGGTGATTTCCGCTTCGATAGTCTGCCCGCCCTCATCGGAACGGGCGATGTCCTCCTCGAGGCGGGCGATATGTTCGTTGTTATGGAAGATATCGTTGCGCAGGACGGCTACATCCCCTTCACAGCGGGCGGCCTCCTCTTCCAGCGACTGGGCGCTGCGGCGCACCTGGTCCATCTGAGCTTCCAGCCGGCGGGACTCCTCGCCCACCGCTTCAATCCGGGCTTCCACCTCGTCCATGTCCGCGCCGGCGCCGTCATACTGGGTGCGGGCCAGCTCCAGCTTGCCGTCCAGCTCCCGCAGGCTGGTGGTGGACTGCTCCAGTGTATGGAGCCACAGACCGATTTCCAGCTCCCGTTTCTCCCCGGCGTATTCCAGGAACTTCTTCGCCTTTTCCGATTGGGCCTTCAGCGGGCCGACCCGCTCCTCCAGCTCCTGTACGATATCCCGCAGACGCAGCAGGTTTTCCTCCGCGCCCTTGAGGCGGCGCTCCGCCTCGTTTTTCCGGTAGCGGTATTTCGCGATGCCGGCGGCCTCTTCGAAAATCTCCCGGCGCTCCTCCGATTTGGAAGAGACGATATCCCCGATGCGGCCCTGCCCGATGATGGAGTAGCCGTCCCGTCCGAGGCCGGTGTCCATGAACAGCATCTGCACGTCCTTCAGCCGGACGGTGGCGTTGTTCAGCAGGTATTCGCTGTCCCCCGAACGGTAGTACCGGCGTGTCACCTTCACGTCGTCGGCGTCGAAATCCAGTTCCCGGCCCTTGTTCTCGATGATGAGGGACACCTCGGCAAACCCCACCGCCTTGCGGCGGGAGGTCCCGTTGAAGATGACGTCCTCCATCTTTGAGCCGCGCAGGCTCTTGGTGGACTGTTCGCCCAGCACCCAACGGATAGCGTCGCTGATATTGGATTTACCGCTGCCGTTGGGCCCCACTACGGCGGTCATGCCGTGGTCGAAGTCCAGCACCGTCTTATCGGGGAAAGATTTGAAGCCGTGTATTTCCAGCGCCTTTAATACCAAATCGGTTCACCTGCCGTCAGTTAATTGCCAGAATAAAAGTGCGAATGGTTCTTATGCGTCACCACAATCCGCAGGCCAACACAGCCTATTTGTCGTCGTATCCCATCAGACTCAGTGCCTCTCTAGCCGCGCACTGTTCGGCTTCCTTTTTGCTTCTGCCCCGCCCGGCGCCGATGACGTTGGAGTTGAGGTGTACCTCCACCGTAAACTGTTTATCGTGGTCGGGCCCCGACTCGCCCGTCAGGACATAGTCCAGCGATTCTTCCGGATTCTGCTGGATAATCTCCTGGAGGGTAGTCTTATAATCCTTGAACTTACGCTTTTTCTGCTGGGCGGCCTCCTTTTCCAGGAACCGCAGCAGAAAACAGCGGGCGGCCTCCAGTCCGCCGTCCAGATAAATGGCGGCGGTCACGGCCTCGAAGGCGTCGGCGAGGATGGAAGGCCGCTCGGCACCGCCGGTCAGTCGCTCCCCTCGGCCCAGCAGAAGGCTTTCCCCCAGCTTCAGCTGAAGCGAATAGGAATGGAGCGCCTTCTCACAGACCAGGGCGGCCCGCAGCTTGGTCAGCTCCCCTTCGGGCCCCTTGTGGTTTTGGAACAGATAACCAGCCGCCACGAATCCCAGCACCGAATCCCCCAGGAACTCCAGCCGTTCGTTGCTTTCCAGCCCCCCGCGCCCCTCGTTGGCAAAGGAGGAGTGGGTCAGCGCCTTTTTCAGCAATACCTTGTTTTTAAAACGATAGCCGAGCCGGTCCATCAGCCCGTCTAAGGATTCGCTCATATCGTTTACCTCCCAGCGGGGATTACAGCCGGTCCTCGATGTAACCGACCAGATCCTCCAGCGTGTCGCAGGCGGCGAGGGTGCCGGAGGACAGTTCCACCCCGTACAGTTCCTCCAGCGTCACCGCCATATCGGCCTTTTCATCCTCGGTGATGTTCAGTTCGTCAAAGGTAGCGGCCAGCTGAACGTCTTGCTCATCGCAGGCATAGCGGTCGGCCATCAGCCGCCGCAGGGTTTGCAGCACCATGACGGCGCCCCCTAGCGCTCGCCGGCGGCTTTACCGTCGGCGGCTTTTTCCGCCGGGGAAGAAGCCACGGCGGCGGCGATATCCTCGATGACGCCGGCTTTGGAAAATTCGGCGGCTATGCGGATGGCGCTTTTGATGGCGGCGGCCTTCGAGTTTCCGTGGGCCTTGATCACCGGCCTGGACACCCCCAGCAGAGGCGCGCCGCCGTGCTCGGAGGTGTCCATCATCTTTTTCAGCCCCTTCAGATGGGGCTTCACCATCAGATACGCCAGCTTGGTTTTCAGGTTGGTGGTAAAAATACCCTTGATAAAGCCCATCAGCACATCGGCGGTGCCCTCCATCATCTTCAGGGCCACATTGCCCGAAAAACCGTCGGCCACCACCACGTCCGCGGCGTGGAATGGCAGGTCCCGCGCCTCCACGTTGCCCACAAAGTTGAGACCGCTGTCCCTCAGCAGGCCGTAGGCCTCGTGCTGGAGGTCTCCCCCCTTGCTCTCCTCGGTGCCGACGTTGAGCAGGCCCACCTTCGCCGCCTTGCCGCCGCCCATGACCTTGGTCATATAGATGCCGCCCATATGGGCGAACTGCAGCAGCATCTCGGGGCGGCAGTCCACATTGGCGCCGGAGTCGATAAGCATGAAAGGGGTTCCCTCGTTAGTGGGCATCAGGGGGGCCAGTGCCGCGCGGGACACGCCCTTGATGCGCTTGACCAGGAAGGTGGCTCCCATAATGAGGGCGCCGGTGCTGCCGGCGGAGACGAAGGCGTCTCCTTCCCCGGCGGCCAGGCGGCGCAGTCCCTCGGCCATGGAACAATTCTTATGCTCCTTTAGTATACTCTTGGGCTCGTCCTCCATCCCCATCACATCAGGGGCGTCCGCGATGGTGATGTTGGTGAGGGAGATCCCGTTCTTCTCCGCCGTCTCGCGGATTTCCCGCTCCCGGCCGGCCAGCAGGATTTCAAAGCCGTATTCCTGCACCGCGGCCGCGGCTCCCTTGATAATTTCCAGCGGCGCGTTGTCCCCGCCGAAGGCATCCACGATCACTCTCATGGTGAATTCCAACCTTTCCCTATGTCAAGCTCAGTTATTGCCGTATGGCGCCAGCGTATCTGCCAAGCTGCGCAGCGCCCGCTCCGCCAGAGCGGCGTAACGCAGGCGCTTGTCCCGTATGTGAGTATCCAGGGGCGGCAGTACCCCGAAGTTGGCCCCCATGGGCTGAAATCCTTTTTTACCGCCGGTGGCGGGCCCGTGGCTGATGTAATGGGCCAGCGCGCCGGCCATGGTGTCGGCAGGCAGCAGAAGCTCTTCCTCCCCCTTCGCCCGCCGGGCGGCGTTTATCCCTGCCAGCAGGCCCGAAGAGGCGGATTCCATATACCCTTCCACACCGGTCATCTGCCCGGCGAAAAACAGGTTTTCCCGTCCGCGGAACCGATAGCCCGCCGTCAGCAGGCGGGGGGAATCCAGGAAGGTGTTGCGGTGCATTACGCCGTAGCGGAGAAACTCCGCCCGGTGCAGGGCGGGAATCATGCCGAACACCCGCTTCTGCTCCCCGAAGGTCAGGTTGGTCTGGAAGCCCACCAGGTTGAGCATGGTCCCTTCAGCGTTTTCCCGCCGCAGCTGCAGCACCGCCCAGGGGCGTCGGCCGGTACGGGGATCCCGCAGGCCCACCGGCTTCATGGGGCCGAAGCGGATGGCGTCGGTTCCCCGCTTCGCCATCACCTCGATGGGCATACAGCCCTCATAGACGACGGGCCCTTCCCCCACCGGCCGGTCAAAGTCGTGGAGGGGTGCGGTCTGCGCTTCGATCAGGGCGGCGTGAAACGCTTCGTATTCCTCTTTGTTCATCGGACAGTTGAGATAGTCGCCCCCGGCAGCCGCCTCCCCGCCCTCGCTGTCCCGGCCGTACCGGGAGGCGGCGAAGGACAGTTCCCGGTCCACGCTGTCCGCCGCCACAATCGGAGCGGCCGCGTCGAAAAAGCTGAGGGCGCCGCCGCACAGACGCCTCAGGTCATCCGCCAGCTCGTCACTGGTCAGCGGCCCGGTGGCGACGACCAGGACATTCTCCCCCGTCCGAGATTCCAGCTCCGCGAGGCTGCGGATTTCCCGATGCTCCACCGCAATCAGCGGATGGGCGAGTACCCGTTCGGTCACCGCGGCGGAAAACCGGTCGCGATCCACCGCCAGCGCCCCGCCGGCGGGCACGGCGCAGAGGCCGGCGGCCTCCATGCACACCGAACCCATCCGCCGCAGCTCTTCCTTCAGCAGCCCCGCCGCGCTCTCCAACCGACTGGCTTTCAGGGAGTTGGAGCACACCAGCTCGGCCAGTCCGTCGCCGCGGTGGGCGGGGGTGTGCTTGTCCGGTTTCATCTCGATCAGGGTGACGGGAACGCCGGCCCTGGCTGCAGCGCAGGCCGCCTCACAGCCGGCGAGCCCCCCGCCGACCACCGTAACGCCGCTCATTCTTCCGCTTCCTCTTTATCGTCGCCCTTCGCCTTCGGATCGGCTTCGTAGTCACAGCCTTCGGTCAGACAGTACAGCCCCGCGTTTTTGCCCTTTTTCTTAAACAGGGTTTTGCCGCAGCGGGGGCACAGCTCCTTGGACGGTTCGCTCCAGGTAACGAAATCGCAGTTTGGATAATTCGAGCAGCCGAAAAACTTCCGGCCTTTTTTGGATTTTTTTGCCACAATGGACCCGCCGCACTTGGGGCAGGGCGCGCCGGTGTCATCCACGATGCGCTTGGTGTTTTTGCACTCGGGATAGCCGGGGCAGGCCAGGAATTTGCCGTACCGTCCGGATTTGATCACCATGCGCCGTCCGCACAGCTCGCAGACCACGTCGCTTTCCTCCGCCGGGATCTCGATCCGCTCCCCGTCGAGGTTTTCCTCAGCCTTCGCCAGCGTCTGGGCAAACCCGGTGTAAAATTCATCCAGCGTTTTCACCCAGTCCTTTTTGCCCGTTTCCACGCTGTCCAGCTGGTGTTCCATATTAGCGGTAAAATCCACGTCCACCACCTCGGGAAACTGTTCCTCCATCAGGCGGGTGGTGATCTCCCCCAGGGTGGTGGGTTTCAGCGCCTTGCCCTCCCGTTCCACGTACTCTCGGTTGAGGATGGTGGAGATGGTGGGAGCATAAGTGGAGGGACGGCCGATGCCGTTTTCCTCCAGTGTCTTGATCAGGGTTGCCTCGGTATAGCGGGGCGGCGGCTGAGTAAAGTGCTGGTTACCGGTGAGCTTCTTGACGGTGAGTACGTCCCCCTCGTCGAGGCGGGGCAGCGCGCCGCTGTCCTCCTCGTCCTCATCCTTGCCCTCGGTGTACAGCACGGTGAAACCTTCGAATTTGACCGAATAGCCCGACGCCTTAAAGATATACTGTCCGGCGGCGATGTCCGCCTGGCAGGTATCGTGGACACAGTTGGCCATCAGGCTGGCAATGAAGCGGTCCCAGATCAGCTTGTAGAGCCGGTACTGGTCGGAGGTCAGGGAATCCTTCACCTTGTCGGGCGACAGGGAGGGCACCGACGGACGGATGGCTTCATGGGCATCCTGGGCCGAAGATCGGGATTTGTAATACCGCGGCTTCTCCGGCAGGTATTTCTCCCCGTAGCGCTCCCGGATGAACTCGTTGCCCTCTTTGCGCGCATCCTCCGAGATGCGCAGCGAGTCGGTACGCATATAGGTAATCAGGCCGAGAGCCCCCACCCCTTCAATCTCCACACCTTCGTACAGCTCCTGGGCCGCTTTCATGGTGCGGCGGGCGGCGAAGCCCAGCTTGCGGCTGGCCTCCTGCTGCAGGGTGGAGGTGATGAAGGGCGGCGCGGGCGAAATCTGCCGGGTGCCGCGCTTCACCGTGGCCACGGTGAAAACGGCGCTCTCCAGCTCCTTCAGGATGGCGTCGGCCTGTTCCTTATTCTCGATTTTCAGCTTGCCCTTTTTGGTGCCGTGGAACCGGGCGGGGAAGGTTTTTCCCTTCTCCCCGTCAGCCAACAGGGCGTCCAGCGTCCAGTACTCCTCACTGATAAAGGCGCGAATCTCGTCCTCCCGGTCCACGATGATGCGCACCGCCGCCGACTGCACGCGGCCGGCAGACAGGCCCTTGCGGATTTTTTTCCACAGAAAGGGGCTGAGCTTGTAGCCTACGATGCGGTCGAGGATACGGCGGGCCTGCTGGGCGTTGACCAGATCCATGTCCAGCCGGCGGGGATGCTCCATCCCCTGCTTGACCCCCGATTTGGTGATCTCGTTGAAGGTCACCCGGTTGTTCTCGCTCCCATCCACCTTTAGCAGCTGGGCGAGATGCCACGAGATCGCTTCTCCCTCGCGGTCGGGGTCGGTGGCGAGAATGACGCCGTCGCATTGCGCCGCCTCGGCCTTGAGCTGACGGATCAGGGCGGTTTTTCCCGGTATATCCACATAGCGGGGTTTGAAATCGTGTTCGATATCCACCCCGAGCAGGGTCTTGGGCAGATCGCGGATGTGGCCCATGGAGGCCACCACCTCATACCCCGGCCCCAGATACTTCTGTATGGTTTTCGCCTTGGCGGGCGACTCCACAATCACGAGTTTTGACATGTACAGCATCACCTATTTATGACCGTCCCCAGGGGGGCGATTCGTTATACGGCGGCTTCCCCGCCGAATCGTACTCTCAGTTGCAGACAAGGGCGTACTGCCGTCCCGGCAGCGCCCGGGCCGAACCCTTCATTTCCAGCAGGGTCAGGCAGGCCAGCAGCCGCGCTGCCGGAAGACCGGTACGCGCCGCCAGGTCGTCCAGGCTCAGGGCGGTTTCATTGCCGAGCAGCGCCCGATATACCATTCGTTCTTCCGCCGTCGCGTCAGCGGGGCACGGCACCGGAGACGCGGCCTTTTTTGTCTCGGCGGCCACCCGGCCCGCTGGAGCATCCTCACGGTCAAACACAGCCTGTCTGACCGGCGGTTCCTTTATCATAATATCCGGAAAGCGCTGACGGTATTCCTCCAGAACCTCGTCGGCACTGGTGATGAGCCGCGCCCCCTGTTTGATGAGGCTGTTGGCCCCCTCGCTGTTGATATCGTGGATTCCGCCGGGAACGGCGAAAACGTCGCGCCCCTGCTCCAGCGCCAGCCGCGCCGTAATCAGAGCACCGCTTCGTGCGGGAGCCTCCACCACGCACACGCCGGCGGACAGCCCGCTGATCAAACGGTTACGCACCGGAAAACGGTACTTGTTCGGCGGTGTTCCCAGGGGATATTCGGTCAGGAGCGCACCGCCGGAGGCCAATATCTGCCGGCGCAGCCCACTGTTATCATGGGGATAATCGATATCCAGTCCGCAGGCCTGTATGGCAATGGTGCGGCCGCCGGCGCGCAGGGCACCCTCGTGGCTGGCGGCATCGATACCCACCGCTCCGCCGCTGACCACGATCATGCCGTGACGGGCGAAAGAAAAGGCCAGCCCGCGGGCGGTGTTGGCCCCTTCCTCACTTGATTTCCGCGTCCCCACCATGCCCATCACGGCCATGTGCTCCAGATCGGGCATTTCACCCAAGCCGTACAATACCAGCGGCGGATCGGGGATGCCGAAGAGGACGGTGGGATAATAGGCGTCGTCCGGTGTGAGCAGCCAGGCCCCCGCCGTCAGCAGGGAATCGAGCAGCAGCCGATCGGCAGCCGTCTCCTTGTCGCACAGGCGCTTCAGCTCCGCTCCGGCGATTCCCGCCTCCTGCAGCTCCCCGCGGGAAGCCTCATACAGAGCGCGGATATCGCTGAAGCGAGTGAGCAGACGACGGGCCCGGAGGTTACCGGGTCCCAGTGCCCGCTGCAGCCAAAGCCAATACACACGAACGTCCATTTCTCGCCTCCGCTGGTCAGCACGTCTTCGCCGGGTTCCGTTAGCCGGCGGGCGACGAACAAAGCTCCCACATAACAATCCCGGCGGCCATCGCCGCGTTGAGCGATTCCGCCCGTCCCGCCATCGGGATGGTCAGCCGCCCCGAACAGGCGGCGATGGTCTCTTCTTTCAGCCCGTTTCCCTCGTTGCCGATGAGACAGACCGTCCCTCCGACCAGCGGGGTTTCCCTGAGCGATGGGGCCGACCGGTCGGGCACACAGGCATACAGGCCCAGGCCCGCTCCCCTCAATTCGGAAGCCGTCTGCGCCATATCCCCCGCGGGAAGCAGGGGCAATCGAAACACACCGCCCATGCTGCCCCGGAGCACCTTGGGATTATAGGGGTCGCAGCACCCGTCGGACAAAAGCAGGCCGTTCACGCCAAAGGCCTCCGCCGTGCGGATAATCGCCCCCAAATTGGAAGGGTCCTGTATGTCCTCCAAACCCAAATAGCGGCCTGATCTCTCTATTGTAACCGACAGCGGCCGGTTGTCAAGGGCCGGCATTTCACAAAGGCACAGCAACCCCTGCGGAGTTTCGGTATCGGCTGCGTATCCCATCAGGGACTCGGCCAGCTGATAGCGCTCCCGCGCAGCAGCAGCAGCACCATCGAATGCTTCGGGATAAGCCTGTGCCCCCCGGGAGGTGTACAGCAGCGCTTCCACCTTCACCCCAGAAGCGGCCGCGTCGGCGCATAGCCGCGCGCCCTCCAGCACGTAGAGCCGTTCCTCCCGCCGCGCCTTCGCGCTGGACAGCAGCCGGCGGACACGACGGATCAGCGGGTTGTCCCGGCTTGAGAGCACGGTTGTCTTCTCTTCCATAGGAACCTCCTGCGGCAGTTTCGGGAGACAGCCCGTCCCACCGGCGATACTATCCCCATACAGCGAATCACGCCCGCTGGCATAGCCGGCGGGCGCAATAACAGCTTATTAGAGAGCGGCTTTCGCCTTTTCAGCCAGCGCCGTGAAGGCGGCGGCATCGGATACCGCCAGTTCGGCGAGCATCTTGCGGTTCAGGCTGACATCCGCCTTTTTCAGGCCGTTCATGAAGGTGGAATAGTTCATCCCATTGATCTTCGCCGCGGCGGAGATACGGGTGATCCACAGACGGCGGAAATCACGTTTCCGCTGCCGGCGGCCGATATAGGCATACTGCCCGGATTTCATCACCGCTTCTTTGGCGGTCTTGAACAGCTTGGATTTTGCGCCAAAATAGCCCTTGGCCAGTTTCAGCGTTTTCTTCCTTCTTTTGCGCGTCATCATGGCGCCCTTTACACGAGCCATCGTTCGTTACCTCCGTTAATGCGGTTTATTGATAGGGGAGCATGCGCTTGATCTGGGCGACGTTGGTGGAATCGACCACCACGGTCCCACGCAGATTGCGCTTCTGCTTCGCGCTCTTCTTGCCGAGCAGATGTCTCTTGGTGGCGTGGGCACGCTTGATCTTGCCGTTCTTGGTCACCTTGAAGCGATCCTTCGCACCGCTGTGCGTTTTAAGTTTAGGCATAGCCTGTATCCTCCTTAAGAATATCTATATAACCGCCAGTGGGGGCTATACGTTTTTATTCGTCCCTGGCCGGCTTTTCGCCCTTCTCAGGCTTGGGAAGCTTCGGTGCCAGGAACATGAGCATGTGCCGTCCGTCCATTTTGGCCGGGCGCTCCACGGTCGCGAACTCCTCCACCGCTACGGCGAAACGTTCCATGGTCTCACGCCCGATCTCCGGATGGCCCATTTCCCGTCCGCGGAACCGGATGGATACCTTCACCTTATTGCCGCTTTTCAGGAACTGAATGGCATGGCGGGCTTTGGTATTGAAATCCGCAATATCAATGTTCAGGCCCAACCGGACCTCTTTCAGTTCCACGACATGCTGATTCTTACGGGCTTCCTTCTCCCGCTTCGCCTGTTCAAAACGGTATTTGCCGTAGTCCATAATCTTACACACCGGGGGTGTGGCCGCCGGGGCGATTTTGACCAGATCGAGATTTTTCTCATCGGCAAGCCGCTGCGCGTCCCTCGACGACATGACGCCGAGCTGGCTGCCGTCGTCACCGATGACACGAACCTCACTGTCGCGGATTTGTTCATTGATCTGCTGTTCCTTCGTGGCTATGGGTAAGCACCTCCATCAAAATAACAATGAACGCGGACAGAATCCTGCCCGCGTATACCTTCGCCGTCTACCCCTCGGAAGATGGCGCCTGTATTGACCTGCTGGGAACGAAATCCGCAGGTGAGAGCGGGCAAACGCTCTGCTTTGTTTTACTGATATAGTATATCAGCGCCGTCATGGGTTGTCAACCGTTATTTTTTGCCCTTTTTCTCCGCCGCAGCATCAGGACCAGCAGGCACAGCGCCATGCCCGTCAGGGCGCCGGTATAATCCAGCAGCACGTCGCTGAGCTGCCCGGCCCGCCCTTCGGTGAACAGCTGCAGGCTCTCGTCCAGTACCGGAACAAGCAGGCCGAGAAACAGGGGGACCGTCGGGCTGCGCCGCAGACGGCCGAAGCTGTGCACCGCCAGAATCAGCAGCACACCAAGAATAGCGTACTCGGTAAAATGGGCTGTTTTGCGGATGAGGTGTTCGGTCACCCATTCGCCGAAGCCCGTGGAACCGAAGAGGCTCTGCAGAAAGCGGAGCACCGTGCCGCTCTCGGCGGAGGATACGGCGCCGCTTAACAGGGACTGGCTGAAGATAAACACCGTCCAAGCAGTCGCGGCGCCGGTGAATCCGAATCGTTTTTTGGTAACTGCGGTCATCGGGCCGTCCTCCTTCGTCAATCGTTCAAAGCAGGCGGTCGCCCTCCTGCTCGAACCGGGTAAATTCTCCGTCCTTCAGCTTGCCGCGCAGGACTTTCAGCGCCGCGTCGAAGCGGGGCGCCCGCTCGCCCATATTGTGGGCGTCGCTGCCGACCACCACCGGCCGGCCATCCCGTATCAGCTGCAGGACAAGCTTCAGATACCGACGTTCCTGAAAAGCGCTGCAATTGAACTGAAACACCGTATCGGGCCGTTCGGTCAGCCCCTTTACCTCGTCCTTCGTGTACCATTCGTAGCGGTCGAGATGGGCGATGATCGGGGTCAGGGAGTAGCGGTAGGCGATGTTGTCGATTTCCTCCCCCATCCATTCCTTATAAGGTATAAAGGGAAGTTCCAGCAGAATATAACGTGAATTGCCCATGCGCAGGCGGTCCAGCCCTTCCACCTCCGACAGATTCTTTTCCAGGCGCACCTCCGCTCCCGGCAGGATGGATGGCAGGGAGCACTTCATCCGCTGCGCCGCCTCCTGAAAAGCGGCCGCCGCACCGGCCCGGCGGGTCAGAAAGGCTTCGATATTGTCGCGGTGATGAATATAATGAGGCGTCGCCACAATGCGCCCGATCCCCTGTTCCCGCAGACGGGCGGCAATCTGCAGCCCCTCCCCGGCGTCTTTCGCGCCGTCGTCGATACCCGGCAGGCAGTGGCAATGAAAATCCGTCATAGGTGATCCTCCTGTTCCCGGCGTTTACAACGCCGCGGAACATAACGTTCCGCGGCGTCTTTGTGGCGTCGTTGCTCAGTTTTTGCCGTATTCGTAATCGTAGCTTTTATAGCTCTTGTAATACCCGTTAATTTTGACTGATTCCTTTACGTCCACGAGAACCACGCCCACCACATTCGTCTTGGCGAACTTGATGCTTTCCAGCGCCTTGTCCAGCTCGTCGTAGGTGGTCTGCTTCTGGCGGGCGACCAGCACCACGCCCAATGTGTCACCGGCCAGGACCAGCGCGTCGGATACCACGTTAACCGGCGGCGTGTCGATGAGGATCAGGTCGTAGTGATCTTTGAGGTTGTCCAGCAGCACCTGCATATTCTCCGAACCGAGCAGTTCGGAGGGGTTGGGGGGCATAGGCCCGGCCGTGATCACGTCCAGACCCGGCTCCACATCGGGGTGCAGGGCGTCGGTCAGCGTATCGAAGCCCACCAGCAGACGGGACAGTCCCTTGCCGTTATGGAGCTTAAAAATCTTATGCTGGGTGGGCTTGCGCAGGTCCGCGTCGATGAGAAGGACGCGGGCCGCCGTCTGCGCCATCGTGATCGCCAGGTTGGCGCAGGTGGTGGATTTACCCTCGCTGGGCAGCGCGCTGGAGACCAGCACCACCTTGCTCTGTGCCGATGCCAGAGAGAACAGCAGATTGGTGCGCACCGTCTTGTACGCCTCGGTCACCTGAAAAGGGGTAGCCGCGGAAAGACGGGTGACCGCCGGATTGATTTCCCGGTGCTGGCCGGACTTCGTCTTCTTACTTGCCATAGGAATACCCCCCTTTTTTCTGCTGATAAAAATCGGGGATTTCACCCAGTATCGGTACATCGTACCGGTTTTTCAGGTCTTCCTCGCTCTTGACGGTGGTATCGGTCATGTATCGGATCAGCAGATACAGCGCTGCCAGCACCAGGCCAGCCAGGGCACCGATGATGCTGTTGGTCACCACATGAGGCGAAGAGGGCGAAACGCTGGGAACCGCCGTGCCGATCGACGTTGCCGAGCCGGAACCCACCACCTCGGTCAGTACCTCCGGGGCGACCTTGGCCATCGCGTTGCAGATAGCCGCCGACAGGTCGGGATCATCGGTGACGGCGTCGATCTGCAGCACCCAGGTGTTGCTTTTGGCCGACATGGTGATCGCCTCCTGTACCTGCTTTAAGGTACAGGGCATGGTCAGAGCCACCTCTTCCGCCACCTGCTTCATCACTTCACGCTGCTGCAAAATGACGATGTAGGTGTCGATCAGCTTTTGTGAAGCCGTGATATCATTGACATTCAAATTGGTATTGACATTATCCGAGTTGCTGCTGACATACATGGATACGCTGGAGGTATACAGGGGGGTCATCACGAATTTGGAGACGATAAACATCAAAAGGCATCCGATAACGGTTGCAGCTATCAGTACCTTTATCCCTTTCAGAAACACGAGCAATATACTCTTTATATCAATGGAATCCTGCACCGAAGCTCCTCCTTTAGCATTTATGGCCCTTTTACCGATAAAGGCGTTATTGCCGTGCGGTCTCAAGCGGCAATAACGTCTCGGCCACGATCTGCATTAGTATACCTCAGCGCACAGTCCTTGTCAATAAAACACGAAAAATCGCCGCCTAATTTCGGCGACGTTTTCCATATAAAACCAGCCGGGACGATTGTCCCGGCTGGCTGTTTACTCAGGACTGCCGGCCGGCAGTATCCACCGTCAGCGCTCCGTCCTTCGCATCAACCATCAGGCAGGTACCCGGCAGCAGTTTCCCTTCCAGAATTTTTCGGCTGAGACGGGTCTCCACCTCCTTTTGGATAAAGCGGCGCAGGGGCCGCGCACCGTAAACCGGATCGTATCCGTTATCGGCCAAAAACTCACGCGCGGCGGGAGTAACCTCACAGCGCAGCTGTTTGTCCTGGAGACGACGGTTCACATCCCGCAGCATCAAATCGACGATCCGCCCGATATTGTCCCTGGTCAGCGGTTTGTAGAATACGATCTCATCGAGCCGGTTGAGAAATTCAGGCCGGAAGGTCCGACGCAGCTGCTCCTCCACCTGCCTCTTCGCTTCCTGCGTAATCGCGCCGTCGGCGCCTATCCCTTCCAGCAGCGCGGCGGAACCCAGATTGGAGGTCAGGATCAGGATGGTGTTTTTGAAATCCACCGTCCGCCCCTGGGAATCGGTGATACGTCCGTCGTCGAGCACCTGCAGCAGCACGTTAAAGACGTCGGGATGGGCCTTTTCCACCTCGTCGAACAGCACGACCGAATAGGGCTTGCGCCGGACCGCCTCGGTGAGCTGGCCCCCTTCCTCGTACCCCACATAGCCGGGAGGCGCCCCGATCAGGCGAGAAACGGAGAATTTCTCCATATATTCGCTCATATCGATGCGGATCAGGTTCTTTTCATCATCGAATAGGCATTCGCTCAGCGCTTTCGCCAGCTCGGTCTTGCCCACGCCGGTGGGACCCAGGAACAAAAAGGATCCCAGGGGCCGGTCGGGGTCCTGAATCCCCGCCCGCGACCGCATGATCGCCTCGGTGACCAATGTGACCGCCTCGTCCTGCCCCACGACCCGCTGATGCAGTATGTCCGCCAGATGCAGCACCTTTTCCCGCTCGCCCTCCATCAGACGGGCCACCGGTATGCCGGTCCAGCGTTCGATGATACGGGCGATCTCCTCGTCGGTGACCTTATCCCGCAGCAGGCTGCCGCTTTGTCCCCGGGTGTGCTCCTCCGCCGCCTTTTCTTCCATGGCCAGCTCCTTTTGCAGGGCGGGCAGGCGGCCGTATTTCAGCTCGGCGGCCTTATTCAGGTCGTATTCCTGCTCCGCCCGCTCGATGTCGGCACCGAGCTCCTCGATTTGCCTGCGCAGCGCCTGCACCTTGCCGATAGCGGCCTTTTCATTATCCCAGCGGGCTTTCATCTCGTTAAACTGCTCCCGCATACCCGCCAGTTCCCTCTGAATCTCCCGCAGCCGCTCCTCTGAGAGGGGGTCCTTCTCCTTCTTCAGCGCCGCTTCCTCGATTTCGTGCTGGATGATCTTGCGCTGGATCACATCCAGCTCGGTGGGCATAGAGTCGATTTCGGTACGGATCATGGCGCAGGCCTCGTCGATCAGGTCGATGGCCTTATCGGGCAGAAAACGGTCGGTAATATAGCGATTGGACAGGACGGCGGCAGCGACGATGGCGTTGTCGGTAATTTTGACGCCGTGATACACCTCGTACCGCTCTTTCAGCCCCCGCAGGATGGCGATGGTATCTTCCACCGTCGGCTCTCCCACCAGCACCGGCTGGAACCGACGCTCCAGCGCCGCGTCCTTTTCGATGTACTGCCGGTACTCGTTGAGGGTAGTGGCCCCGATGCAGTGCAGCTCGCCCCGCGCCAGCAGCGGCTTGAGCAGGTTGCCGGCGTCCATGGAGCCTTCGGTCTTCCCCGCCCCCACGATGGTATGCAGCTCGTCGATAAACAGCAGGATGCGTCCTTCGCTGCCGCGCACCTCACCCAGCACCGCCTTCAGCCGTTCCTCGAACTCGCCGCGGTACTTGGCGCCGGCGATCAGGGCGCCCATATCCAGTGAAAAGATGGTCTTGTCCCGCAGGCTGTGGGGTACGTCTCCCCGCACGATGCGCTGAGCCAGCCCTTCGGCAATCGCGGTTTTGCCCACGCCCGGCTCTCCGATGAGGACGGGATTATTCTTGCTCTTGCGGGACAGGATGCGGATGACGTTACGGATTTCATCGTCCCGGCCGATGACGGGGTCCAGCTCCTTTTTACGAGCTCTCTCCACCAGGTCCACGCCGTATTTTTTCAGCGCGTCGTAGGTGGATTCGGGGTTGTCGGTCTGTACCCGCGCACCGCCGCGCACCGTCGCCAGGGTTTTGAGGAAGTCGTTTTTCCGTATGCCGGCATCACGGAAGAGATCTTTCAGTGTGTTGTCGGCATGTTCCAGCAGGGCGAGAAACAGATGCTCCACCGAAACGTATTCGTCCCTCATCCCATCGGCGGCCTTTTCCGCAGCGGCCAGTACTTCGTCCACCTCACGTGATATATAGAACTTGTCGTTTTCACGCCCGGGGCCGCTGACGCCAGGCAGCCGGTCGGCCGCCTGCTCTGCTTTCGCCCGCAGCGCGTCGTCATCCACGCCCATTTTGCGCAGCAGCTGTGGTATCAGCCCCTGCTCCTGCGTCAGCAGCGCCAGCAGCAGATGAATCTGCTCCATTTGCTGGTTCTGTCGGGCAATGGTCAGCTGCTGGGCGTGCTCCATCGCTTCCAACGACTTTTGAGTGAATTTCTGTGCGTTCATAGTGAACCCTCCTTATATCAAAGCAAGTGCATCTTTATGATCTTCATCATTGCTATGATTCTATTTTTACTATGATTTCATAGTAAGGGAAAAATATGTCAGGAGGTTTGCGTAATTATGTACAAATTATGAATTTTAGCACTCTCTAAAATAGAGTGCTAAAGCGATTTCGATCAGGAGACCTCCTCCGGATGACAACGGCAATAGTGGAATACTGCCTGCTGGGCAACTCCGGCATAGGGGCCAAAGCTTTCCGGCGTCATATCGGGGAACAGCCGCGTCATCGCCCTCTTCATCCAAACGTCCAGCGGAAACGCCTCCAGACGGCCCAGACCGTACAGCAGGACGCACTCGGCCACCTTGGGTCCCACCCCGCGGATGGTCTGCAGGCGCAGCCGCGCCTCGTCGAGGGGCAGACCGGCAATCCCCTCCAGATCGATTTCACCGGTGGCCACCTTACGGGAGGCATCCAGCAGATACGCCGCCCGCCAGCCGGCGCGCAGCGGCGCCAGGTCGTCCACCGTCAGGGAAGCCAGCCTTTCCGGCAGGGGGAAGGCGTACAGCGGTTCCTCCTCCGCGGCCGTTTCTTCCATCTGAACAGGCTCTCCCCACAAACGGCACAGGCGATCCACGATACCCTTGATACGGGGGACGTTGTTGTTCTGTGAGAGGATAAAGGAGAGCAGGGCCTCGAATCCCTCCTGCCGCAGGATTCGAACACCGGGCGCAAAACGCAGGCATTCCCCCAGCCGCCCATCCTGCGGAAAAGAACGCAGGATAGACCCGTAATCCCGGTCCAGGTCAAAATATCCTCTCCAGAAATCGTCAAAGTCGTCAATGGTCATTCCCGCAAACAGCAATCCTTCTTCCGTCTCACGCAGGACGGCCGCGCGTCCACCCGCGACACCTGTCCAGGCTCCGTCATCCCGCCGGCTGAAACGGAAGCACTGACCGCTGTCCAGCGTCGGCTCCAGGGTGAGCCATTCCGGCTCCCGTATCAAAACGCCTGCCGGCGTATAGTCTATCGTCATGGGCAATCCGCCTTTCCATTGGATTCTATACAAAGTATAGCACAACATGCTATACTGGGGACTGGGAATTTCGGATAAGTACCGGCGTAAGCGGCCACCTGCTGCCGAGGGATTCCCCGTTGGATTCCATAGGAAAGGATAGGTTCACAATATGCGCGAAGATATCACCAGTCTCCCGGTCAGCGAGGTGTTTGAAGAACGGGACGGCTGTCCGATCTGCCGCATGCGCGACCTGCTCGAACAGCGGGTTACCGACTATATCACCGGTGCCGCCCTGATGGAACCGGATGTCCGTGTTCAGACAAACCAGCTCGGTTTCTGCGCCGGTCATTATGGCATGCTGCTGAAAAAACGCAACCGGCTCGGGGTTGCCCTGATGCTGGAAACCCGCCTGCAGGAAATCGAAAAACAGGTGTTTTCCAACCTCTCCTCCCCCTTCGGACCGAATGTAAAAAAACAGGCGGAATCGGCCGACAAACCGCTGCACACCTGCTTTGTGTGTCAGCAGGTGGACTGGGCCATGGAGCGCATGCTGGCTACCGTGTGCCGTCTGTGGGAGCGGGAGAGCGACTTTCGCCGGATGTACGGGGAGCAGCCCTGCCTCTGTCTCCCCCACTTCGCACAGGTGTGCGCTGCCGCCGGCCATATGGGGAAAAAGACGGCGACGGATTTCGTCCGTCAGTCAGCGAATCTCTGCCGCGGGTCCCTCACCGAGCTGCAGGGTGACGTCTCCCATTTCTGCAAAATGTTCGATTATCGCAGCGAGGGGGCCGACTGGGGCAATTCCCGCGATTCGGTGGAGCGTTCCATCGGCTGGCTGACCTCCCGCCGACCGGAATAACACCGCGATTTGCGGTTGTCCTCTGTTCGTAAAGGTCATTCAACCCGCAGTATGACATTTTCCGCCGTCAGAATGCCAAAAAGAGGGTTTTCACATTTTCAACGGGGAATTTCCGGGCTGAAAACGGGGATTTGTCCACATTTTCCACTGAGTTTTCCACACTGCCTCCCTTAACCTCGATTTTACACGGAGTTATAATCCCCGCCAACATTCGACAAAAATAGCATATAACTATCAAATCATCCATTATTTAACATACTCCGTCCTGTCGGACGGCTGTCCCTCCTTCGCTGTATAGATCTGTCTTTCCCCGGCAATACTCGTCAGGAGAAGGTCCGGCAGGGAAAGGGGTATCGTCATGATAAAGGGGATCAATCGGCAAATTATTGAAATTACCGATACGGGAAATCCGTATTTCGAGCGGGCGCTACTGATCGTCCGTCCCAATTGTGCGGATGCACCCGGTGACCGTCTGCACGAGGAGGCGAGCCGACTGGTAAGAACCGCGGGAGGGTATTCTGGCCTGAAACGCAGCCGCCGTCACCGTATGCGCCTGCTTCTGCTGGGAAGCGGCAGCGGGCTTATAGGCGCGTTGGCCGCCACTCTCCTCTTTACTCTGATTCGATGAAGCCGCCTGAAACGCGGGGAATCTGCGCCCCTTCATCTCATCGGTGGAGGGGTGCCTTTTTCTTTCTTTTTCATGGTGGACCGGGAAAAATGCCCTTGACAAGCTGACGGTTTTCGTCTAATATAAGGAAGTGCCTGTTACGGGTTATTCTGTACGGGCAGCAGTGATAAGGGCCCGTAGCTCAGCTGGGAGAGCGCACGGTTCGCATCCGTGAGGTTCGGGAGTTCGATCCTCCTCGGGTCCACCACGTCGCCGCAAGCTACATATCGCTTGCGGCGATTTTTTTTACAAAAGTCACACTGCGCCTTTGCTGCTCGCCTGCGCCCTCGCAACGCTCCGGCTTGCTACCAATCTTTTTCGGGGACGCAAGGGTCCGAATCCACTCACCGAAAACGCAAAACATCTTTTTTGTAGCCCTTACACATATAAAAGGCGGCAACCATTTTGGTTGCCGCCTTTTTCGTATCTATAGGACTCCCTGATTTGTGATGACAAACTTTATTTACGTTTTTTCCTTGGGTTTTACCGCCAGCGCCGCCAGTGAGGCCAGTATCCATAACGGCAGAAAATCCAGAAATATTTCAAAATAGCGGTCAACCTGTACATAGGCCCATATTAATCCTGCGGCGGCCTGTGCTGCGATAAACCCTTTAGGAACATATTTTCGAAGTAAAATCAGCCCTGCAAACAATATAGCGCCAACAAAAAAGAACATATCTGCTTCTCCTGTTACACCTTTTTATAAATATACGGATATACACTCACTTTGTCGTACATTTAGTATACACCTGCTGTACCGTCACATTATTCCTCTCTCATACTATTCCCTTTTTCGCGTATCCTTCCCTTTTCTCATGATGGCTCTCTTTCTTTCCTCTGTTCCTTTCTTTTTCAGTAAACTCTTTCGTATTCTTTTACTCCTTTTCGTCTATTTTAGTGACTCTTTTGCGGTTTCACCATATTATGGGGGCTATATCCCCTCCCCGCTGTCTTTCGAGAGGAAAGCTCGAAAAATATAGGAAAGGAACGACAAAGATTCGATTTTGTTTTCCCTTTCTCCGTTCTATAATCAACCTTAGCAGTGCCAGATTTATCCGTTGGAGGGGTCGTCATGCATGACATAGAGGAAGGCTGCCCGGTTCAGGCAGATCACCTGTCCTGTGGGATTTGCCAGGTGCTTCTCGACGAATCCCTGACTATCCGCTATGCGAACGGCGCTTATTACCACCTGTTCGGATATACGGCCGAATCGGCCGAGTCTGCGGGCTTTACCTCTCTCAGTTTTATCACCTATCCTCCCGGCTGGACAACGGTCAAGGAAACGATTCAAAACGCCCTTTCATCCCATCAGTACTCCTTTCAGCTGGAGACCCGCGGGGTCAGCCGGCAGGGGCAGGTGCTGACCGTTGTCCTCTGCTGCCAGCAGGAGCAGGCGGACGTCGACAGCCTCAACTGTGCCGTACTGGACATTACCGACAGGGCGGACACCCTGGACCGCCTGATACGGGGCGCGGAGGAGCATCAGCTGCTGTTCAAACAGACCGGCCGGTTCATCTACCGTTATTATCTGGATACCCGAACCGCGGTGCTGACCCCCGACGCGGCAGAAGAATGGGGTCTTCCGGAACGGGTGGAAAATCTGCCGGACAGCCACAGCGATTACGCTTCACCGGATACCCGCGAGGAGTACTTTCGGTTTTATCATGACATGCTGGCGGGTAAACCACAGGGAGAAGTGGTCATCCACTATCGAAAAAAAGAGGTATACTCGTGGTACCATTGTACCTTTTCCATGGTTTACGATCGGGAGGGCAAGCCTCTGCACGCGCTGGTGTCCTTTGAAAATATCAACGAGCAGCGAGAACGGGAAATGGCGTATAAAAAATGGAGCCAGTACTATCAGGAGCAGTTGAAAAACGCCGTCGCCTATTACGAGTGCAGCCTCAAGGGCGATTACCTGGAGCACATCGGTGAGGATGCCGCACAGCAGCTGCCGGATCACCTGTTCCGTTCCTACGACGGTGCACTGGATTATCTGCTGCGCAATGTCATCTATCCCGACGACCGGCAGGCTTACGGCGCATTTTTCGCCCGCTCCTCCCTGCTGGAACAATTCGATCAGGGGACGCGTGAATGCTCATTGGAATGTCGTCGTCTGGACGAAGGGGGCCATCCCTATTGGACACAGGCCACCGTCCAGCTGCTTCCCGACCCCTACTCCGACGATATCAAGGCTTTTATCCTTGTCAAAAACATCGATCAGGAGAAACGCCGCCATCTGCTGCTGCAGGAGCGGTCCACCAGGGATTCCCTCACCGGGGTATTCAATCGCGGCACTCTTTTGGAGCAGGTGGAGGCTCTGCTCAAAAACAGCGGCCCGCAGGATCAGCATACTCTGGTTATGGTGGACATCGACCATTTCAAAGAGCTGAATGACCGTATGGGCCATCAGTTCGGGGATTACGTACTGACTTCGACCGCGGCCTCCCTGCGCAGCGTCCTGCGTTCCGACGACCTGATCGGCCGTCTGGGCGGCGATGAATTTGCCCTTCTTTTAAAAAACCTGCCCCCCGAGCCTTTTCAGCCCCACGATATCGGCGTTCATACCGATCAGCAGGCGGTTCTCCATCGCGTCAGCCGGGCGCTGTCCTGCTCCTTCGAGGACGGTATACGCACCACCGGCAGCCTGGGTGCCGCTGTTTATCCCCGGGACGGCGTTTCCTTTGATGAGCTGTACAACCATGCCGACATCGCTCTGTACGAAGCCAAACGGCAGGGGCGCGACCGCTGCCTGCTCTATCAGCCGACGATGCGGAAAGGGGGCCGGGGAGCGCGGGACGGTGTCCCGCCTCCCTGTCCACTGCTCGGTTCATCCAACGCCCGCTCAAGCATTCCCTGCCTGCAGCGCCAGGGAGACTGCGCCTGTTACCGCACTTTGCTGGAACTCTCCGGTTCCCTGGTGCTGGAATACGGGCCGGAGGGGCTCCGCTATATGACACCATCAGCCTGCCGTTTTTCGTTCTATCACACTATTAAGGAAATAACAGGCCGCCTGCTTCCTTCCCGTGCGGACATTCATCCCGGCGACTGGGAGCAGGCGGAAGCCTTTGAAAAACAGATTGATGACGGCGCCTCCCAAGCGCTCGCAGACCTTCGGCTCCGTCTGGTGAACGGGCAATATCGCTGTTGCCATCTCACACTGGCCGTTCTGCGCGGACCGGCGGGTGATATCCAGCAGTCCATGCTGTCCCTGCGCGATTAACTAACCGGTTGCCAGAAGGCTCCTGCCCATAGGGGCAGGAGCCTTCTTTTTGTAAACTCATCTCATTCGCCACAAACCGGTATTTTTCTGTTTGATAGGGCAGCTTCCAGAGGTTGTACAGCTTTGTGAAATAAATATCAGACAAACCAATTAAACTTTTACACTGATTTTTGTGAACTATTTTTATTACTTTACATAATATCGTTGTATCTCACGATGGTCCTACCTATAATAGGGACCAGAGGGAAATCGGCAACCGCCGGCTGGAGGGAACAGCCGGCACAAAAAAGAAAGAAGGTAGAAGAGTCATGAAAAAAGTGTCGAAGCTGCTGGGTGTTTTGCTGACGTCGGCCATGCTGGCATCCGCGGTTCCGTTCGGCGCCGCGGCCGAAGGCGGTACAGTAAACCTGATACCCATCACCGACGGCAGTCTGTGGGAGGCCCAGGCGGGGGATAACGACTACAAGGAGCTGAACGCCGACGGTACGTGGATCTCCGCCGCTATTGACAGCTCCGGCGCCGTCACGCTGAAGCGCACCGCCAATGCCAAGGATGGCTATCTGTGGCCCCGTATCCGTATGCCTCAACCGGCGGATTCCGCTATTACCATCGACCTGTCGACCAATCCCTATATCTACTATGACCTGACCGCGGCGGAAGGCACTAAGTGGAATCTCGGCATCGCCGTCAGCGCCACCGATTCCATCGGCCTTGCCAAGGGTATTACCAATAACACCCCCGGTGCCGCCAAACTGGCCAATATCACCGACGACGGCGCTCCCGGCACTTATACGGGGAAATTGAATCTCAAAGAATATCTGGATCAGGAATATCCGGGTAAGTATGAGGGCGAAATCACAATCACCTATGTCAACCTGTTCGTGATTGACGCATCCGCCGACGGCGTGAGCGGTCAGGTCACCTATAACAAGCTTATGATTGGCCCCGACGGCGCCGATATCAACACCGATGTGAAGGTCACTACTCTTGCCGGCGGCGACAATAAGACCACCGCTGCGGGCGGCAATACCACCACGACCGCCAAGGCGGCCGCCGACAATCCCAAGACCGGCGAGAACGATACCGCCGCGCTGTTCTGCCTGGCGGCCGGCGCCGTGGCGCTGACAGCGGTCACCCTGACCGTGAGCCGTAAAAAAGGAAACCGTCAGTAACGGTGCCGATTCCCATCTCTTACGATAACGACTTGAGCGGCTGCGGCCGGGCGGGTCCCCCGGGGCCTGCCCGACCGTTCTCCATTTCGAGGAGAAAACAGAGAGCTTTAAACACAATCAACCAAATTAGGGAGGTCTTATCTATGAAGAAATTCCGGAAGGTCACCGGCGTGCTGCTGGCCGCCACCCTGCTGTTTTCATCGGCGGGTTTGTCCGCCTCGGCAAAGCCGACCAGCGGACTGGATATCATCCCCATCACCGACCCCGATTTTTGGGAGGCGGAGTCCGGCGACAATTTCTATGATGTGCTCAATAACGACGCCGCCTGGACCAACACCACCATCGATGAAAACGGATATCTCACCGTCCAGCGCACCGCCAACGCCAAAAAAGACTATAACTGGCCCCGCGTCCGCACGCTGGCGGTGGAACTGATGCCCGCCTTCAGTCTGAAGGACAATCCCTATCTCTACTACGATCTGGAATGCACCACCGGCTGGAACATCGGCTTTGTCTTCAACGGCATGGCCATCGGACTGGCCAAGCCCATTATGAACAATACCGACGGCGCCAAACACCTGGACGACTATCAGGCGGACGGCGAGGCAGGCACCTTCAAGGGCAAAATCAACCTGAAGGAGTACATAGACAGCGAACCCAACTTCGCATTGATCCATGGGCAGGATACCCTGCTGGCTCCCATGGTCAACGTGTTCATCGTCGACACCACCCCCGACCATACGAGCGGCAAACTGACCATCCGGCAGTTGTCGGTGGGCAACGACGACCCCAACGCGCCCGACGGCGTCAAGCTGGATTCCAGCGTGATTACCGGTGAGGACCCCGACGAAGAGCCCGATCCCGATACGGAGGACACCACTACCACCGCACCGGCATCCACCACCACTGAAAAGAAAACCACCACCTCCGCCGTCAAGACCACCACTACCGCCGCCAAGGGTGGAAGCGAAAATGGCGGAAGCAACACCCTCATGATCGTCCTGATTATCGTGGCGGCTGTCGTCGTCGCAGGCGCTGCCGCGGCCGTTGTGGTCATCCGCAAGCGTAAATCCGGGCCTCCTTCCGACGATAACGGCCCCGATCAGCCGACACCTCCGTCGCCTGAATCCGATCAATAAAAACCCGCAGACGAAATATCACAGAGGAGAATCGATATGAAAATTATCAAGAAAACCGCAGGTTTCCTGCTTTCCACCGTTCTGTTGTTCTCCGCTGCAGCCGCCTCGGTTTCGGCTCAGCCCAACAGCGGCGTCGGTATCATTCCCATCGTGGAGCCCGACTTCTGGCAGGTCGAGGCAGGAGATAACGGCGAACACGAGGAACTCAACGGCCCCAACGCCTATGCCAAAACCACCCTGAACGAGGATGGCAGCATCCTGATCCAGCGCAACGCCAATTCGACCAACACCTGGGTAAGCATCGCCACCATGCCGGTGGAGCTGATGCCCAGCCTCGATCTGACGGCCAATCCCTACCTGTACGTCGATCTGGAATGCAATACCCAGTGGAATATCAGCCTGACCATCAACGGCCAGCCGATCAGCATGGCCAAGGGCATCTCCACCGTCAATCCCTCGGTGGCGGCGCCCACCGGCCCGGCTTACGACGGCAACGCCGGCACCTTCAAGGGCAAAATCAACCTTAAAGAGTATCTCGCCCAGGAATCCGACCTGCTCGCCGGCATGGATAAGGTGCTCGCGCCTGCCGTGCGCATCTATATCGTCGATACGACAGCCGACAACCTGAGCGGCAGGCTGACCATCAACCAGCTGGCCATCGGCAACGACGACCCCAACTCCCCCGAGGGCATCAAACTGAACACCAGCCTGATCACCGGTGACGATCCCGATGCCGATCCCGGCACGGACGACACCACCACCACCGCTGAAAAGACCACCACGACGGCCGCTGACAAAACCACGGCCGCCAGCAAAACGACCGCTTCCCAAACAACCCAGGGCGCCGCGGGGGAAAACGGCGGCAACACCCTCACGATCGTCCTGATCGTGGTCGCCGCCGTCGTGGTGGCGGGTGTGGTCGCCGCCGTCGTCATCATCAGGAAACGCAAGAGCGGAACGCCGCCCGACAACAACGATCAGCCGCAGTAATCACGCAGTTGACACGATACGAAAAGAGAGACGAAGATTCACATACGCATTATCCGGTCCCCGCACCGCCTGACCGGCGGAAATCGCATGGCCCTCCCTGTTCCGGCACGGCGATTTGATCTGCCTCTTCACCGCCAGCGGAACAGTTGCCCGCACCGTGTCCCCCGCCCCCAAACGGGCGGGGGCCGGTGAGGAGGATATCCGGGTGATATATAAAAAACGGCCCCGTCTCCGGTGAAAGGCGGGAAAGAGAGACGGAACCGTATATAAATAGGTTTCTGCTGTTCTTTCAAACGGTGCTACACGAAAGGAATGGTCGTAACGATGAACAAACGCATCACCAAACGCTTGCTGGCGGCGGGCGTCTCCGCCTGTCTGCTGCTTTCCTTCGCCGGGTGTGCCGGCGGCGGCGGGCAAACACCGTCCGGCCCGTCGGAAAGCGAACTGACCGCCGTACGCGACGGACTGAAAAAGGACTCTCAGGTTGAGGGCCTGAGCACCATCGACAAGATGGAATTCTACGAAAACGGCGAGCGTTCGGCGGCGTCCGAACTGGTCGAGGCCAAGGACAACAAGGTCATTTACTACTCCGGCGACATCCAGCGGGTCGTCAACTACACCGACGGTTATATTGTGGACATCCCCGCGGACTGGAAGCAGGACTTCACCCTGAGCCCCATCCGTGTACGCTATACCGGTGAGAACACCCTTCTTACCATCACCACCGAGGATGTGAAAAAGCCCACCGCGGAGGAACATCTGAAGGAGTACGTGAACCTCTACCTCCTCGATAAAAACTGGCAGAAAAAGAACCGTGTCACCGAGCTGCAGCCTACCGAAACCAAAACCTACGGGGAATTCACGGCGCAGATCATCCGGCTGAAACTGGACGATATGCCGGAGGGCAGCCAGGACCACTACACCTATGTCAACCTGTACTCCTCGCGGACACAGTTCTACCACTTCCTGTTCAAGAGCACCGCCCCCGTGGAGAATCTGGACGCCATCCTGAACTCCTTCGACCGGATCGGCCAGCGCGGTATGGCCATGTACAGCGTAAAGTACGACAGCCCCACCCCCAATGAGAACTGGTCGCAGGAAACCAAGGATTTCTACACCGCCCTGTGCAGCAAGGAAAAGAAGGACTGGGGCATTTTCAATTCCAACATGGCCACCACCGGTTATAAAGTCATCATCCCCAATATGGAAAAGAAAATCGGTTACGACTTTCCCATCGTTTCCCAGTACGTCCATCTGGGCCATGAGTTCCCGCTGGAATTCGCCAAAAAGGTCAACGAAGACGGTAAAATCCTGCAGATGACCTATCAGTACACCTCCTCCAACAACACCGACCTGGGCGGCTATACGCCGGTCCTCGACATCCTGCGGGGCGAAAAGGACGACGTGCTGCGTGAGTTCGCCCGCGCCATCAAGGAATACGGCAAACCCACCCTGTTCCGACTGAACAACGAGATGAACTCCGACTGGACCACCTACTGCGCACTGGTCAACATGGTGGACGGAGATACTTTCGTGGACTCCTGGATGCGGCTGTACAACATCTTTGAGGAAGAGGGCGTGAATAACGCCATCTGGATCTTCAATCCCCAGAGCGGCAGCTTCCCTCCCGGTAAATGGTCCAACTGGATCAACTACCTGCCCCCCATCGAGACGGTCCATGTAATCGGTCTGACCGCTTATTGCTCCGGTTACGACGGGTTCCCCTCCTGGAAAGACCTGTATACCCAGAACATCAAGCACCTGGCCCCCTTCTTCCAGGAAAACTGGCCCATGGCCATTCCGGAATATGCCTGCGGCCGCGGCGACGGTTCCCTCAAGCAGGAACAGCTGGACTGGATTACCCAGATGTTCAAAGACGCCGACGACCTGCCCCAGATCAAATACGCCATCTGGTTCAGCGCCAACGACTATAAGGACGGCGGCACCAAGGTACAGAACTACTACGGCCTCGACGTCAAGGACGCCGAGCTGATGGAAACCTTCAATAAGGGTCTGGCGGGTTACCATTCCTGATCCCAGATTCGACTGGCAGGGAAACGGAACGGCAGCAGATCGCCTGCCGTTCCGTTTCTTCCGTTTATGAGAGAGAGGCTTTATCTATGAAACAACCGCGCTGCCTGACCCGCCTGCTGGCCGCAGGCGTCTCCCTGTGCCTGCTGTGTGCCCTGCCCGGCTGCTCCGGCGGACAAACGGGAAAGGCCCCGGGGCCTACCGAGGAGCAGCTGACCGCCGTGCGGGAAGAGCTGGTAACCAAAAGCCACGTAAAGGACCTGGGCGGCGTCAACAAGATGGAATTCTACGAAAACGGCCTGCGCACCGCCTCCGCCGAGATGAACGAAGCGCGGGACAACAAACTGATTTACTATGGGGAAACGGTCAAACGGGTGGTCAACTATACCGACGGCTATATTCTCGATATCCCCCTGGACTGGGTCCCCGATTATTCCCTCAGCCCCATCCGGGTCCGCTACACCGCCGACGGCCTGCAGGCGACCATCACGGTAGAAGAAATGATCGAGACCAATATGGAAACCCAGCTGAAAGAGCAGGTCAACAAGTGGCTGCTCAACGAGGACTATCAGCAGGCCAACCGCATCACCGAGCTTCAGCCAACCGAGGAAAAAGCATACGGTGATTTCAAAGCGCAGATTATCCGCCTGAAAATGGAGGACCTGCCCCAGGGGGGCAAACCGTATTACACCTACGTCAACCTGTACTCCGACGCCCGGCTGCAATATGTTCACTTCCTGTTTAAATCCGCCGAACCGGTGGCGCAGTTGGAGGACATCCTCTCCTCCTTCAAGCGCATCTCGGCAAAAGGCCTGGCGGTTTACAGCGCGGAATACAACCGGACGATCCCCGACAACTGGTCAGAGGATACACGGGCCTATTACGACAGGCTGTGCGGACAGAAGAAAAAGGACTGGGGCATCTTCAACTCCAATATGTCCTCCACCGGTTATAAAATCATCATCCCCGCCATGGAAAAAAAGATCGATTATCACTTCCCCATCGTATCCCAGTACATCGCCATGGATCAGGACTTTCCCATCGACTTTGCCAACCGGGTGGCTGAGGACGGGCGGGTTTTGCAGCTCACCTATCATCTGTCCACCGTGTATGTCAGCGACGGCAACTTCGGCGTCTATTCCTCCTTCCTGGATGTGTTCCGCGGAGAGTGCGACGAACAGCTGAGAAAATTTGCCGGCCAGGTGCGGGACTACAGCAAGCCGCTCATTTTCCGCCTCAACAACGAGATGAACTCCACCTGGACCAACTGGTGCGCCTACGTCAATATGCTGGATCCCGATATTTTCGTGGAGACCTGGGCGCGGCTGTACCGCATTTTCGAGGAGGAGGGGGTCAATAACGCCATCTGGATGTTCGATCCACAGTCAGGCAGCTTCCCTCCCGGCAAATGGTCCAACTGGATCAACTACCTGCCGCCCATCGAGATGGTCCACATGATCGGCCTGACCGCTTACTGCTCCGGCAATAGCGGCTTCCCCTCCTTCAAAGAGCTGTACACCCAGAATATCGCCCAGTTCAAGCCCTTCTTCCAGGAGGACTGGCCCATGGGGATTCCCGAATTCGCCTGCGGCCGCGGCGACGGTACACTCAAACAGGAACAGCTGGACTGGATCACCCGGATGTTCGAAGACGCCGACGACCTGCCCCAAATCAAATACGGCGTCTGGTTCAGCGCCAACGACTATTCCGCCGACGGTTCCACCATCGTCAACCATTATGCCCTCGACGTCAAGGACGAGGAGCTGATGGGTACTCTTAAAAAGGGGCTGGCCGTGTATAACGGCTGATTCCGACAAAAAGGCCCCGGTATTGGCCGGGGCCTTTTTGTCGGATAAGGGGCAGAATCCATTGGAAAATTCATATTTTTCAGACCCGTCATGTCTTCCCCTCCTTTCACATAAATATAGAGAAGCGGCCACCAGCCGCACTTCTGAGAGGGAAAGCGGGAGGACAGCCATGTATCTGCTGATCAATAAAAAACGGTTGCGCCGCATCGCCGCCGGCGTACTCGCCGCGGCGATACTGTTTACCGGCAGCGGCCTCGTTTATGCCAGGACAGCCCAGGCCGCCGAGGAAAAAGAAGAAAAAGCCGATTTTATCAAGTGGGTGGACTTCAATGTTCCCTATGAAATACTGGAGTACGCCATGAAGCTGGACATCAATTCCCACAACGATCAAAGCGCCGTCCCCCTCGACTGGATCGAGCTGTTGGCTTATACCGCCACCCGCAGCGGCAACCGGTTCCGCTGTCAAT
>JAAWQC010000018.1 GCA_022800315.1 Clostridiales bacterium | reverse complement strand
GGGATGGGGTTTTAAGGGGAAACCCGTTCGAAAGGTTTCCCCTTAACGATTCTTTTCCCCCCTTTTCTTATCGTCAAGAAAAGGGGGCCTGCGGAGCAAGCATAAGCTCAATAAATAATTAAATAAGAAACTATCTGCCAATATACTTATTATCCGTTCTCCCTACAAGATAATCTATCGAAACTTCAAAAACATCCGCAATCTTGATTAGAATCTCCAACTTGGGTTCCCTCGTCATCAATTCATAATTCTGATAGGCCTTTTCCGTGATATCGCAGAATATAACGACCTCATTCTGTGTTAATCCCTTACTTTTTCTGCATTGCCTTAAACGTTGCGCCAAAATCTTTCGCATATTCTAACACCTACAATTGTTCTTGACAAAAACAGTATAGGAGGTTAAAATATGGAATATACCAACGATTGTTGGTGATTTATTTTAGTATAATATTGGTACACTGAACGGCAGGAGGACCCTACCATGAAAAACCCCTGTCCGCATATTGATGACCCCATTGACAAAACCCTGTGCGAAAATTGTATCGCGCTTCGCCGGCAAAGCGGGCGGACGCGGGAACAGCTGGCGGAGGCCACCGGCATCCGGGCGCGGGTTCTCTCCGATATGGAGGAAGGCCGCGATTTCGATATGCGCGCCCTCCACACCCTCTGCCGCTTCTACGGCCTAACCCTGCGGAATATCTTCCGCCCGCTGGATGTCCCCGATGAACCCTCACTTTCTCCACCGGCATCCTCTCCTTATACGCCGGTCAAATAAACGAGCCGCGGGCCCTTCCCGTCAGTCGGGAAGGGCCCGCGGCTTTTCCTGCGCCGTTTAATCTACAGGCTTTTGATCAGCTCCCGCACCGCACCGCGGGTAAAATACCGGGCGGCCTGATCAATAAACGCCTCGAAATCCACCGCGGATTCCTCGTTGGCGCCGTCGGAAATCACCCGCAGGATCACATGGGGAACGCCGAACTCCACGCACACCTGGGCGGCGGCGGCTCCCTCCATCTCCACGCACCGGAGGTTGCCGATGTGCTCAGAAAGCCAGCGGTTCTTCTCCCGCTCGCTGATGAACTGGTCGCCGGAGGCGATGGTCCCCACCGCCACCCGGGGCCGGGTGATGCCGAAGGGGGCCAGATGCTCCGTGGGAACCTCCCCCGCCATATCCCGCTCAAAAAACCGGGCGGCGGCCTCGGCCGCCAGAGCGGTCAGGCGTTGGTCCCCGTCGAACCACGGCTGGTCATAGCCCGGCACCTGGAACAGCGCCTCCCCGATGGCGTCCACATCGTGCTGGACGCTGCGGTCGGAGACCACCAGATCGCCGGTGCGCAGCGTCGGGTCCACGCCCCCCGCCGTGCCGCTGAAAATCAGCGTCTCCGCCCCGAAATGATCCAGCAGGATGGTGGCGGCGCAGGCCGCCGCCACCTTGCCGATGCCCGACAGGGCCAGCACCGCCTCCCGGCCGTAGAGCCGCCCGGTCAGAAACTCCCGTCCCCCCACCGTCTCCCGGCCGGTGACCTCCATATCCTCGCGCAGCAGGGCGATTTCACCGGTCATCGCGCACAACACACCAATCGGCATATTCCTTCTCCTCCGTCATCTTGGATTGTCCCTCCCATTATACCGGCGGGACGGCCCTTTCGCAAGGCATTTCCTCCTGTCAGCGGCCTGTGGTTATGCATCACATTCCGTTGCCGCTTTCTGCCGCGGGGTGTATACTGTTCCCATCGACAGGAAGGGGGCGGCGGCGTGTTCGCACAGGTGATGAGCATGGGCCTGATGGGGGTGGACGGTTTTCTGGTCAAGGTGGAGGCCGACCTGTCCCAGGGTCTTCCCGGCTTCGACGTGGTGGGCCTGCCCGGCGCCGCCGTGCGGGAGTCGCGGGACCGGGTGCGCTCCTCCATGAAAAACTGCGGCTTCGACTATCCGGTCAGCCGCATCACGGTCAATCTGGCACCCGCCGACGTGCGCAAGGAGGGCTCGGTGTACGACCTGCCCCTGCTGCTCGCCCTGCTGAGGGCGGGCGGGCAGCTGAACGCTTCGCTGGACGGCTGCGCCTTTCTGGGGGAGCTGTCCCTGACCGGCGATATCCGGCCGGTGAAGGGGGCCCTGCCCATGGTCATCGCCGCCCGCGACGGGGGGATGCGCCGGGTATTCGTCCCGGCCGCCAACGCCGTGGAAGCCGCCGTCACCGACGGGATCGAGGTGTACGCCGCCGGGAACGTCCCCCAGCTTCTCGACCACCTGACGGGGCGGGGTGAACTGCCCCGCGCCGTCGCCCCCAAGGCTTACGCTCACGCCGCCTCTACCGCGGAGGATTTCGCCGACGTGAGGGGGCAGGCCTCCGCCCGCCGGGCGCTGGAGGTGGCGGCCGCCGGCGCCCACAACATCCTCCTGATCGGCCCGCCCGGTTCGGGCAAGAGCATGCTGGCCAAGCGCCTGCCCTCCATCCTGCCCGACATGACACGGGAGGAGGCGCTGGAGGTGACCAAAATCCATTCGGTGGCGGGGACTCTGCCCGGCGGCGGACTGCTGCGCAGCCGCCCCTTCCGCGCGCCCCACCACAACATCTCCGCCCCCGGCCTCACCGGCGGCGGGAGCCTGCCCCGTCCCGGGGAGGTATCCCTCGCCCATCAGGGGGTGCTGTTCCTGGACGAGCTGCCGGAATTTTCCCGCCAGTCGATGGAGGCCCTCCGTCAGCCGCTGGAGGAACGGCGGGTCACCATCTCGCGGGTCAACGCCACCCTGTCCTATCCCTGCTCCTTCATGCTGGCCGCTGCCATGAACCCCTGCCCCTGCGGCTATTTCGGCCACCCCGCCCGGGCCTGCACCTGCACCCCGAAAGCCGCGCGGCAGTATCTGGCCCGCGTGTCGGGGCCCCTGCTGGACCGCATCGACCTGCACATCGAGGTGCCGCCGGTGGAATACGATAAGCTGGCGGACGACACCCCCGCCGAAAGCTCGGCGGAAATCCGCAGGCGGGTGAATGCCGCCCGCCTGCGCCAGCAGGAACGGCTGAAGGGCACCGGCATCACCGCCAACGCCCAGATTCCCCCCGGCCTGCTGCGGCAGGCCTGCCCCCTGACCCCCGCGGCCCAGACCCTGCTGAAAAGCGCCTTCGACCGGCTGGGGCTGTCGGCACGGGCCTACGACCGCCTGCTCAAGGTCGCCCGCACCATCGCCGACCTGGACGGGGCGGACACCCTCGATTCCGCCCACATCGCCGAGGCGGTGCAGTACCGCAGCCTCGACCGCAAATACTGGGAGAAAGGCTGAAAAAGCGTCCGTTCGGCAGAGCCGAACGGACGCTTTTCGTCAGGAATGGTTTTTGCTGTGATATTCCTCCAGCAGGCGGTCGTACCGCCGGCCGGACAGCGACGCGTAGATTTCAAAACCGATGTTGATGCCCAGGAAGGCCAGCAGCCCCACGATCAGCAGGAACGCCCACTGCTCCGGCCGGGCAGGGTCCAGCCAGCCGAACAGCCCCGCTCCCGCCGCCAGCAGCGCCAGAAACGCGCCGCCGAAGAGGGCCATCCGCCCCACATATCCCCTGCTTCCCACCCGCCGGCCGGATACCAGCACATATTGCAGCAGGGCGAACAAAAAGCCCAGCAGCAGCGCCTGCCACAGAAAAAGCACGTCCACACGGTCGGTCAGCCCGATGAGCTGGCATGCCATAGCCACCAATGTGATGCCGGTAAAGATCAGGCAGGTCCGCATTTTGATCTCCAGCGCGATCTTTATAAAACGTTTCATTGACGATTGTCCTTTCTCGATTTCGGTCAGCGAGTCCTTCACAGGCCCAGCATCCCGCGGAGTGTTCCCGCGTACTGGCGGGAGACGAACAGCTTTTCCCCATTGCTCATGGTCAGCTGGAGCCGGCCGCCCAGCTCGGGCCGGATCGACCGCACGTGGTTCAGGCTGATCACCATGGATTTGGAGGAACGGAAGAAATCCACCCCCGCCAGCCGGTCCTCCAGCTCATAGAGCCGGAGCGGCGTCTCGTACACCTCGGACAGGGTATACAGAAAGCAGTGCCGGTCCACCGTTTCGGCGTACAGGACCTCCCCGGCGTCCAGCAGGTGGTATTGGCCGTCCCGGATACCGGTCAGCTTGAGATCGTACGCCCGCAGCAGCGACAGGATGCGCAGGATGCGTTCGTCTGTCCCGGCGCAGCGAATGGTGATCTCGGGCTGGGTAACCGCCGGATCCTCGTTTACGGTAATTTTCACAGGACCCCTCCCCTCTTCGTCAGCCGCAGCAGTTTTATTAAGTGGTTGTTCCCTTGCCGGCAATCCCGATTATAGACCGCGCCTCCGCCGCTGGCAAGGGGAGGGAACGCGACCGGCCGTTTCCGATGCTTAACCGGCGGGTAGCCTCGTTTGACCTTCGCCGCTGACAAAAAGGAGCGCCGCGATTGCGGCGCTCCTTTTATGATTAATCCATCGGTTCCTTGCGCAGGTATTTGTCGGCCACATAGCCGACCCGGCCGCCATAACGGATGGCCGCCCAGCCGCCTTCGCGGCCCAGCACCTCCACCTTGGCGCCGTCGGGGAGGGTCCCCAGCACGGTGGCCAGCGGGTGGGGCTCCTCCATCAGACACAGGCTGCCCCGTCCGCAGCGCACACGTTCGTCCGATACGGGGCCGTTTTTCGAGGGGGACGGGGTCATGACGGGAATGGTTATCGGCTCGGCGGAGACGGCTGCTGCAGCCTGCGGAGCGCCTGTGGGCGTCACGAAGGGGACCCCCAGGAACTGCGCCGTGGACTGGGCGAGGTTACGCCCGATGTTTTCCACGTTGTCCCGAATCCACTGGGCGTCCTCCGGGTTGTCGTGATAGGCCGTTTCGATCAGGATGGCCGGCGCGCGGGTGCGGTTGACCTCCGCCAGAGAGGTGGTGGAGCGGATGTTGACCATCTCGGGATCGGGGTAGAGATTCTGGTAATTGGCGGCGAAAATCTCCGCTGCCCGGCGGCCGTTGACGCTGACGGGGCTGTAGTAAATATCCGCCCCCTGCATCTGTCCGGCCAGTTCCCCCGCCGCCGCGTTGGAGTGGATGGCCAGGTGCAGGTCGTAATTGCCCGCGTTGGACTGGGCGATGACCTGGGACAGGGTCATGCCGGGGTCGTTACGGGTGAAGTCGATGCCGCTGGCCCGCAGATAGGGCTCCATGGCGTCGGCCACCAGATTCATATACAGTTCCTCGTTGCCGCCGCCGGTGTACTGGTTGAATTCCTGAAGCGACGGACTCAAATAAATACGGGGCATGGGTCTCCTCCTTCTGATTCAATGTGGTTCAAACGGTTCTCAGCACCTTTTGGAAGAAACTCTCGGTGCTGACGCCGGCCGGGCGCAGATAGCGCCCCAGGCCGTACAGGCATTCGGGGTCGCTGGTAATGACGTTGACTTTGCTCTCGCAGATCAGAGTCGCCTGAAAACCCATTTCTTTGAGGATGGGCAGGGATTCCCTGCTCACCGCGCCGAAGGGGTAGGTAAAGGCGGTCGGGGTCCAGCCGGTATTCTCCCGCACCGCCTGCTGCATCTTCTCCACGTCCTTCATCAGCATGGCCTTATACTGATCGACGCTTTCGCCGCTCACCTTCTGGGAGCCTTTGCGCTGTTTGTCGTTCTGGTGGAGGTTATACGAATGATTCTGCACCTCCACCCATCCCGAATCAATCATCTCTTTGAGTTCCTCCCAGGTGGCATGGCTGTAGTTGGCGTGTTCGTCCTTTGTTTTGCTGTATTCGTCCGCGTACCGGCCGATGGGGGACAGCACCATCTTGCTCTCATACAGCTGGAGCAAGGGGAAGGCGTACAGGTAGTTGTTGTAATACCCATCGTCAAAGGTCAGCATCACCGGTTTCTCCGGCAGGGGTTTTCCCTCCCCCACATAATCGAGCAGGTCCTGCATCACGATGGTGTGATAGCCGTTGTCCTTCAAATATTTCAGGTCCTTCTCAAAATCCGAGGGCGAGATGACGAATTTTCCCTGCCGCTTCTGTTCCTTCAGCAGGCCGTGGTACATGATGATGGGCAGCCGGACGCCATCGGTGGTTTTTTCCTCCGCCGCCGCGGTCAGCTTTCCCGCCACCGTTGTGACGCACAGGATGGCCGCCAGCAGGAAGGCTATCCCTCCCAGCAGCTTTGCTGCTGCCGATTTCAATCGCATTGTCTGATACATACACCCGTCCCTTTGCTCTGTATTCTCTATAAATATAGTGCGCGGGGCAGAGATTTAGCACCGGAAAAACGGGAAGGAACACCGTCTTATCCGCGGTCGTCCCCTTATTACTATACGCCTGCCGAAGAGTACGGGTTCAAAAAAAGGAGGCTGCCGCCAAACGGCGACCGCCTCCTGCTGGGATATTCAACTGTCCAGGCCGCCCAGTATCTCGCCCAGGCTGCCCCGTATCAGCAGGTCGGCGCGCCGGTCCTGCGGGGTGGCGGTCCGGTTGATCAGCACCAGCCGCCGTCCCCTGTAGTAATCGGTCAGTCCCGCCGCCGGATAGACCGCCAGTGAGGTGCCCCCCACGATGAGCATATCCGCCGAGGCGATGGCATCCGCCGCCCCGCGCAGCACCCGCTCCTCCAGCGGTTCTCCGTAGAGCACCACGTCCGGCTTGATGACGCCGCCGCAGGGACACCCGGCGTCCCCGCCGTGACAGCGGGGGACACCTTCGCATTCCAGCACCTCCCGCAGAGTGAAGGAACGGCCGCAGGACAGGCAGTGGTTGCGGTGGACCGAACCGTGCAGCTCCCACACCGTCCGGCTGCCCGCCGCCTGATGCAGGCCGTCGATATTCTGGGTGACCACCGCCGACAGCTTCCCCTCCCGCTCCCAGCGGGCGAGGGCAAGGTGGGCCGCGTTCGGCACCGCGTCGGGCCACAGCATCCGTTCACGGTAAAAGCGGTAGAATTCCGCCGTGTGCCGTTCAAAAAAGTCATGACTGACGATGGTCTCCGGCGGATAGTCCCCGTCTTCGCTGTAAAGACCGCCGGCACTGCGGAAATCGGGAATCCCGCTCTCGGTGGAAACGCCCGCCCCACCGAAAAAAACGATGCGGCGGCTGTCCTCCACCCAGCTTTTGAGCTGTTCCAGCTGTTCCATACAGGCGGGCCTCCCCTTTACTCATGGGTCAGCTGACGAATCCAGCCGCCCTTATTAACCTTGACCACCGCGACAAAGCATTTGAGTATCTGATCCGATTTGAGACACATAAAAACCACAAGGGGCGGCAAATGGAACACGAAAGCCGCCAGCGCGGAGGCGGGGATCACCACCAGCCACATAAAGATGGTGTCGTTGTACAAAACGAAGCGGGTATCCCCTCCGCCGCGGACGATGCCGGTGAGCACCGCCACCTGATAGGCGGTCCCCACCACCGTCACCGACAGCACTCCGATAAACTGCACCGCCAGCGCCCGCGTTTCGGCGGAAATCGTGTAAAAGCCCAGGATAAAATCCCTGCACAGGAACAGGGCCGCGCCGGTACCTGCCCCGATGATCAGATAGAGCACCTGCAGGGTTTTGGCGTATTGCTTCGCCCGGTCCAGCGCCCCTTCCCCAATGGTCTTGCCGATGAGGATGGAGGACGCGCTGGACGCGCCGTACACGGTGACCGACAGGATCTGGAAGATGGTCGACGCGATGCTGTTGGCCGCGATGGGCCCCGCCCCCAGATGGCCGAGGATGGAGGTCTGGACCGCCTGGGCGATCCCCCACATGGCGTTGGAGAGTATCACCGGCATGCCGGTGCGCACATAGTCCCGCAACAGCTCCCGATCGACATGGAAAATCTCACCGAAACGAAAGCGAATCTTTCGATCAATACGGGTGACGTATACCACCATGATGATCCATTCCACCACCCGCGCGATCAGGGTGGCGACGGCCGCGCCCCGCACCCCCAGCCGCGGCGCGCCGAAGTTGCCGTATATGAGCACATAATTGAGGCTGGCGTTGATAAGAAGGGTGCTGGCGGATACCACAAAACCGATTTTCACCGTTTCCACACTGCGCAGGGAGCACAGCAGCACGTTGGTGACGGCAAAAAGGGGATAGGTGAAACAGATGATCCGCAGGTAGTTGACCCCCTCCGCGATCACGGCCTCGTCGTCGGTCAGCAGCCGCAGGCAGGTGTGGGGAAAGCAGAAGGCGGCGATAAACAGCAGCGCCGCGGCCGCCAGCCCAAACCACAGCCCGATGGCCGTGATCCGGCGGATGGGCGACGTGTCCCGCCGTCCCCAGTACTGGGAACACAGGACGATAATCGCCTCCCCCACCCCCATCACCAGCATCTGGAGGAGGAACTGGATCTGGTTGACCAGCGCCACACCGGACAGGGAGGTCTCCGCGTACGCCCCCAGCATGATGTTGTCCGCCAAATTGACGCTGAAAACCAGAATATTCTGAAAGGCAATCATGCCCGTCAGCGAAAAAAAACGTTTATAAAAGCCCCGGTCCCGGGTCATCAGACTCATATCAGCCGTTTGCCTCCGGCGTTCTCTGCGCCAGCAGGGGGCGCAGCGCATCGCACAGCGCCTTCGCCGCCTGCTCATGGCCCATGACGGTGGGATGGGTACCGCCGCCGCCCCGTTCCTCCGGCAGAGGAATAAAGGTCACCCGGCGGTCGCCCTCCCGGTTGCGGCGGGCCACCGCACTCTCCGCCAGCGGGCGCATGCGGCCGTTGCCGCCGAAGCCCATAACCCCCATGGCCCACACGATATGGGCGGACGGATAAACCTCCCGCAGATGGCACAGGAACTCCTGCGCCTTTTCACAGAAGGTCTCGTCGGACAGCAGTGTGGGGTCGTCGTCGGTGGAGCAGGAATCGTTGGTACCGATATTCATCACCACGATATCCGGCGTCCAGCTGTCGAAATCCCATTTGGCGTCCTCCTCTGCCCGGCGGTAAAAGGAGGTGTAATCGTACACGCGGGGCACGCTGTAATCCTCCCGCGGCTCACCCCAGCCCACCACCAGGCCCCAGCCGGACAGGGACACCACATGGATATCCGCCGGCAGCAGGCGGGAGGCAAATCCGTCGTAGGCGTGATAGCCGTCCTCATATTCCTGCGCGAAGGGGATGACGTCCCCGTCCCTGCACAGATTATGTAACCCGCCGGTGATGGAATCCCCGATGAACTCCACCTTCAGCTGCGGCGGCATGGGCGGATCCAGCAGCTCGCCGCAAAGGGTGAGGCTGTGAAAGTCCACAAGGCCGATCTGGGCCTCGGTCACCTTAATCAGTCGGATTTCATGGACGCCTTCCGGCAGATCGCGGATGAGGACATAATTTCCCGGCCCATCCACCCGTACCCGGCGCTCCATAATCTGGGCGGGGGTCAGGGTCTCGCCGTCCACCGTGCCCACCACGTAACTGTAGTTGCCCGCCTGGTTCTCCTTCGGAAGTGACAATTGGACACGGATATCGCCGCGGCAGCGAGCCCGCAGGGCAAATCCGGAATTGGTCCAATCAATTCCCACTCCGCTGTCCAGGCGGGTCACCCGTCCGTCGTAGCGGATACGTCCCTCCAGTTCCGCCGCAGTAAAGGTTTTTTCGGTCATCGCCGGCTGTTCTGCACTCATGTCTACCATCCTCAGTTTTTGTATTATTCACCGGTTCCTTTCCCCTTCCGATACGGGATGCGCGGCGGGAACCGGTGCCGAAGAATCCCTGCGGTATTCTTCCTTGACGCATTATAGCATATTCGCCGGTTCCTTCGTAACAGGTTTCCCATTTTTTATTCCCGCTCCTCTTGCAGATCGCTGTACATCTGCGATGACAGCCGCAGCCTGCATCAATAATACGGTGTTCGACATATGCGCAGGTTAGGGTTCATGATCCTCCCGCAAACCGTCGTCAAGAAACCGGTGAGGAACAGGAATAACACGCCATGTTCAGCCGAAGCGATTTATACGCTGTATTATTCGTCAGGCTGTACCAGCGGGAGGGGTATGGCCTCTCCTCCTACATACAACGAAACCCCCGGCTAACCCTCCGTTACGCCAATCTGCCGATACGATACGTGTAAAAAATGTCTTTCCATATGAAAGAAATATGACACGCTGTTGTCAGCTTTTTGCGGTATACTAGGATTATATCGGAGAACGGCAGACACCGGCACAAGCCGGATGACCATATTACGGCGGCCGGCGGAGGCTTTCCCCAGATCTCCGCCGCAGAAAGGACGGTTACTCATGGGCAGAGCAGCGACAAAAACGGACCTGATACAATCGGCAGGCGAACAGTTTGAAAAACTGTGGAATCTCATGGATTCCCTGACGGAGGACGAGCGAAACACCCCGCTCAATTTCAGCGGCCTCAATAAAAGCGAGGCTCACTGGGAGCGCGACAAAAATCTGCGCGACGTGCTGGTCCATCTGTACGAATGGCATCAGCTGCTGCTGAATTGGATCGGCTCCAATTTAAGCGGAAACGCCGCACCGTTTCTGCCGGCGCCATACAACTGGAAAACCTGCGGCCAGATGAACACGGCGTTCTGGAATAAGCACCAGACCACCTCCTATGAAGAGGCAAAGCACCTGCTGCTGGAAAGCCATCAGAAAGTGATGGACAGGATCGAATCCTTTTCCAATGACGAGCTGTTCGAAAAAAAGCACTTCTCCTGGACAGGGAATTCCACTTTGGGTTCCTATTGTGTTTCCGTAACCTCCAGCCATTACGATTGGGCGATGAAAAAGATCAAAGCCCATCGCAAAATTTGTAAAGAAGCCGCCGAAGGATAACCAAAAATCGCCTGTTTCTATCAGCCGCCCAGGCAACGGTTTTCACACATCCGTTGCCTGGGCGGCACCCTTATCGACTGTAAAAGTCTTTCCGCTGTATAACCGGTGAAAAATGCAGCCGCACTCTCTGTGCAAAATCATCTGTCTATTTAAACATATCTCTCCGCCGCGGCCCCGGTAATTTTTTCATCTCACCAGGCCGCCGCCGGTTGCCATCCAGCCAATCATGTGGTATACTTTGTTACAGCTTCTGGTTTTTAAAACAAGATTATGTCGTTAATATATATACTTCATCGAAAGGCGGGAATTTTTATGTCTCCACACAACGTCGTACGAAAGGGTTCCTTCTACACCGTCAGCGAGGAGATCGCCAACGCGGTCACCCACGGCGTCGGGGCCCTGCTGGCGGTGGTCGCCACCGTTTTCCTCCTGATCCAGTCGCTGGGCGATCCCTGGAAGGTGGTCAGCACGGCTATCTACGGAGGCGGCATGATCCTGCTGTTCACCATGTCCTGTCTGTATCACGCCCTGACCAATGAAACAGCCAAAAAGGTCTTTCGCGTATTCGACCACACCACCATCTTCCTGCTGATCGCGGGGACCTATACCCCCTTTACGCTGGTGACCCTGCGGGGGGCAATGGGCTGGACGGTTTTCGGCGTGGTCTGGGGGGTGGCTGCCGCCGGTATCATCCTCAACGCCATCAGCATCGAACGGTTCAAAAAAATTTCCATGGCGGGCTATATCGTCAGCGGCTGGTGCATTGTCATCGCCATGATCCCGCTGTTCCAGAAGCTGGCCCTGCCGGGCATCCTCCTGCTGTTCCTGGGCGGCATCTTCTATACCGGCGGCATTCTGTTCTATAAGAAAAAGGGCGTACCCTATATGCATATGCTGTGGCATCTTTTCGTCCTGGCCGGAGCCGCTGCTCATTTCTTCTGTATCCTTTTCTATGTGATATAACTCCTGCTGCTCCAAAAACCGCCCGGCGTAATCGCCGGGCGGTTTTTATCGGCCTTCCAGTATGCGGTCGATCACGGACAGCTCTTCCGCCATAAAGGTACGGTTCTCAAGCGCGCCGAGGTTGTCCTCCAGCTGTTCCACGCTGGAGGAACCGACGATGACGGTGGTCACCGGCGCCTGACGGAGATCCCATGCCAGCGCCATCTGCGCCAGGCTCTGCCCTCTGACCGCGGCGAGTTCGTTCAGGGCGCGGATCTGCCGCAGCCGGTCGGGGGTGATATCCGACCCATGGAGGGTCCAGCCCCGCCCGGCGCGGGAATCGGACGGCACCCCGTCCAGATACCGGCCGGTCAGCAGACCCTGCGCCAGGGGGGAATACACCGCCGCGCCCATGCGTGCCTCCTCCAGCGCCTCCCAGACCCCTTCCCTTTCCGGACGGCGGTCGAACAGATTGTAGCACGGCTGATGCAGCAGGCAGCGCACCCCTCTCTCCTTCAGCAGGGCCACCGCCCGGCGGGTCTGTTCGGCAGGATAGTTGGAGAGTCCCGCATACAGCGCTTTACCCGCTCTGACCGCGTCGGCCAGAGCCCCCATCGTCTCTTCCAGCGGGGTATCGGGATCGTAACGGTGGGAATAAAAAATATCCACATAATCGAGGCCCATCCGCTTCAGGCTCTGATCCAGGGAGGCTGTCAGGTATTTGCGGCTGCCGCCGTCGCCGTAAGGCCCGTCCCACATGGTGAAGCCCGCTTTGGTGCTGATGATCAGTTCGTCCCGGTAGGGAGCCAGATCGTCGCGGAGCACGCGGCCCATGGCTTCCTCCGCCGAACCGGGCGCCGGCCCGTAATTGTTGGCCAGATCAAAATAGGTGATCCCCCGGTCGAAGGCATACAGGATCATCCTTCGGGAATTGTCATAGGAATTGACGCTGCCGAAATTCTGCCACAAGCCGAGAGAGATGGCCGGGAGCTGCAGCCCGCTATCTCCCGCGCGGGCATAGGTCATCTCGCGGTAACGGCCGGCCGCCGCCTGATAAACACTCATGAACGCACCTTCTTTTCTTTATTATGAAACCCTGTCCGACAAGAGATAAGGAGCGGGATTTCACACCATTCCCCGTTTTCACCTTCAATAACCCGTCTTTATATGCTATAGTATAGAAGATCGGTTCCCGACGGCTTTATCTTTATAACCGTGCATCTGAACCGTTACTTATGTTATAAGCGGTATCCGCCGAAAAATCAACCCTTATCGAAAGTGGAGGATAAGCGTATGGGTTTGTTCGACTTTATTAAATCCCAGTTTATCGAGGTCATTGAAGCGGCCGATATGACGCCGGATATGCTGGTTTACCGTTTTCCGGTACAGGATAACGAGATCAAAATGGGGGCCCAGCTTACGGTGCGGGAATCCCAGTTCGCCGTCTTCATCAACGAGGGCGTCATGGCCGATGTGTTCGGACCGGGTCGGTATGAGCTGAGTACCGAAAACATGCCGGTCCTGACCAAACTGAAATCGTGGAAATACGGCTTCAATTCCCCCTTCAAGGCGGAGGTGTATTTCGTCAGCTCCCGCGTGTTCGTCAACCAGAAGTGGGGCACCCAGAAGCCGGTATTGATGCGGGACGCGGAGTTCGGGATGATCCGCCTGTCGGCATTCGGCGTGTTCTCTTTCCGCGTGACCGACCCCGCCGTATTTCTGCGGGAAGTATTCGGTACCCTCTCCTCCTTTACCACCGATGACATCAACGGTTATCTGCGCCGTATGCTGGTCTCCGGTCTGGCCGACCTGATCGGAGAGCAGAAGACGCCGGTCATTGATCTGGTCCAGAGCTACGACGAGCTGGGTGCCGCCGGGCTTCAGCGGCTCCAGCCCTCCTTTGCCGCTATCGGACTGGAACTGTCAAAGGTGGTGGTGGAGAGCATTTCCCTGCCCGAAGAGGTGGAAAAAACCATCGACAAGCGCACCTCCATGGGGGTGCTGGGCGACATGGGCCAGTACACCCGTTACCAGTCTGCGGAGGCGATCCGCGACTTCGCTCAAAACGAAGGCGGCGGCAACATCGCCGGTATGGGGCTCGGCCTGGGCGCTGGGGTACAGGTGGGGCAGGCATTCGCCGGCGCGATGGGAGAAAATTTGCGGCCCGCGGCCGCTTTGGAAGATTCCCGCTGCGCCGTCTGCGGCTCGGCGGTGCCGGCGGGCAGTAAATTCTGCCCCGAGTGCGGCAAGCCCGCCGCACTGGATAAAAAGCCCTGTCCCTCCTGTGGCGCGTCTGTTCCCCCCGACAGTAAATTCTGTCCGGAATGCGGCAAGCCACTGGCGGTCACCTGTCCGAACTGCGGCGCCGCGGTGACCGGAAAATTCTGTCCCCAGTGCGGGCAGCCCCGGCCCTGACCAATCGATTAGCGAAAGGCGGGTAATCCTCCATGTCCGATCAACCTTCAAACGCCTCCCGCGATACCGCCCGACCGGTAGAAACGGCCAATTTTCCCTGTGAGGGCTGCGGCAGCCAGATGGTGTTCGATCCCGATACCCAGCAGCTCAAATGCATCCACTGCGGTGCGCTGTCCCCCCTGTCGTCACAGCTGCTGGAGGCCCCGGAATACCGGTACGACCCCGCGGCGGACACCCATACCGCCCCCGACTGGGAGACGCTGGGCAGCCAGGCGGTGCGATGCGCCGGCTGCGGCGCCACCACCCTGATCCCCGCCGATGAAATGACCGCCGCCTGTCCCTTCTGCGGCAGTTATTACGTGGTGGAACAGGACGCGGTGACGGTGGGTATCCTGCCCGAAACCTTGATCCCTTTCCGCATCTCACGGCAGAAAGCCCTCGCCCTCTTCGCTCAGTGGGCGCGAAAGCGCTTCTGGGCGCCGAAGGCCTTCAAAAAAGGGCGTCACGCCGCGGAAAAGCTCACCGGGCAGTATCTGCCCTACTGGACCTTCGACGCCGGACTGTCCACCGATTACGCCGGCCAGGGCGGAAAGGACTACACCGTCACCCGCACCCGGCGGGTGAACGGCAAGACCCAGACCTACACCGTTACCCAGACCCGGTGGTATCCGGTGAGCGGCATCCGCCGGATGGACTTCGACGATACGCCGGTATGCGGCACCCGTCTGCTTGACACCGGTCTGATCGAAGGACTCGGCGCCTATTCCACCAAAATGCTCAGCCGGTATTCCCCGGCCTTCCTCGCCGGCTTTTCCGCCACCCGGTACGACGTCAGCCTCTCTGACGCCTGGAAAGCGGCGTCGGATACCATGCAGAACCGGATGCAGAATACCGTCGAGTCGGAACTGGGCTACGACCATTACCGGAATATGTCCTACGACCATCTTTTCACCGGTATCCGCTTCAAGCACATCCTGCTGCCGGTATGGATATCCGCCTATTCCTATAAAAACAAGCTGTATCATTTCCTGGTCAACGGAGAGACCGGCCACGTGACGGGGAAAGCCCCGGTCAGCGCCCTCAAGGTGGTGCTGACCCTGCTGGCAGTGTCAGCCGCCGTCGGCGGCATCGCCCTGGCCGCATACCTCTTCAGCCTCCGCTGACCCCATTCCATCATATAAGCAAGGACAGAAGAACTATGATCGTATTATCGGCCCAACGGGTGGGCAAATCCTTTGGCGAACGCACCCTGTTTTCAGGGGTCAGTTTTGAGGTGAGCGACCACGACCGCATCGGCCTGGTGGGAGCCAACGGCTGCGGCAAGACCACCCTGTTCCGTCTGCTGACCGGCGAAAGCCGCTCCGACGAGGGGGAGGTGGTCATGCCCCGCAGCACCCGCGTGGGTTATATGGAACAGCACGCCTGCGCCGATTCCTCCCATACCCTGTGGGAGGAGGTGGAGAGCGTCTTCACCCCTCTGATCGAGACAGAACGGGAACTGGAACAGGTTACCCGGCGCCTCTCCGGTGCGGAAAGCGGCGACACCGCTCTCATCGAGCGGCAGCATCTGCTGCACGAAAAGCTGACGGCCGAGGGCGGCCTGTATTACAAAAGCCGGGTGCGCTCCGCCCTGCTGGGCCTCGGTTTTGATGAAAACGCCTTTGCCCAGCCCGTCTCCTCCCTGAGCGGCGGACAGCGTTCCAAGGCCGCCATGGCCCGTCTGCTGCTGTCGGACAACAACCTGCTACTGCTGGACGAACCGACCAATCACCTGGACATCGCCTCGGTGGAGTGGCTGGAGGATTATCTGCGGGCGTGGCCCGGCGCCTTCATCGTCATCTCCCACGACCGGTATTTTCTGGACAAGGTCACCACCCGTACTCTGGAGCTGGAGAACCGCCGTCTGTACTCCACTGCCGGCGGTTATACCGTCCATAAAGAGAAGCGGGAAAAAGACCGCGAAGTGGAGGAAAAGCATTACAAGACCGACCTGCGCGAAATCAGGCGGATGGAGGAAAGCATTGCCCGCTTCCGCCAGTTCAACCGTGAGAAAAGCATCCGCGCCGCCGAAAGCAAGGAGAAGGCGCTGGAAAAATTCAAGGAACGGGTGGTCGCCCCCGAAACGGAACGGGATACCCTGCGCTTCGATTTCACCGTGCAGCAGGAAAGCGGCAGTGAGGTGGTGACAGCGGAAGAACTGTCCATGGGCTTTCCCGGCCGCCCCCTGTTCGACCACGTCTCCTTCCGCATCCGACGGAAGGAACGAGTGTTCCTGCTGGGACCCAACGGCTGCGGCAAAACCACCCTGTTCAAGCTGATTATGGGCCGATACACGCCGCTGAAGGGCGCCCTGCTGTTAGGGCCCAAGGTGGGGGTGGGCTATTACGACCAGACCCAGTCCGACCTGGCTATGGGTAAAACGGTCATCGACGAGATTTGGGACGAATTTCCCGATCTTACCCAGACCCAGCTGCGGTGCGCGCTGGCTGCCTTCCTGTTCCGCGGGGACGAGGTGTTCCAGCCGGTGGACCTGCTCAGCGGCGGCGAACGCGCCCGGCTTCTGCTGCTGAAACTCATGCTGCGCCGGGACAATCTGCTGCTGCTGGACGAGCCCACCAACCATCTGGATATCGAATCTCGGGAAGCACTGGAGCAGGCGCTGGCGGGTTACGACGGTACCATCTTCATTGTCTCCCACGACCGGTATTTCATCAATCGTATGGCAGACAAGGTGCTCCTGCTCACCCCCGGCGGCTGCCGGGAGTTCCTGGGCAATTACGATTATTACCTGGAAAGAACGCAGGAGGAAACCACCGAAGGCGCCGGCGGGAAAGAGGCCGCGCCGCCAAAGCAAAACGATTATCAGCGGCGCAAGGAACAGCAGTCCGCCCTGCGGCGGCTGAATACCCGCCTGAAACGGATCGAAGAGGCGGTAACGGCGGCGGAACAGGGGATAGAAAACCTGAAAGCGCAGATCGCTACCGACGAGGTGGCCGCCGACTACGAACGGCTGCTCCAGCTGTCCGGCGAGCTGGAGCAGAAGGAAGCGGAACTGGAACAGCTGCTGGAGGAGTGGGAGCAGGTGCAGGCCGAACTGCTGGAAAGAGACGCGGACAGCGAATCATAACCCCACGGCCTGTCCGCACGACCAGCTGACAGGAAGATATGAAAAAAGCGGGACGTGTTTACGCCCCGCTTTTTTGTTGAATAGGAGGAAGGGGCGGCGCCCCTTCCGCCTATTCGCTGTATTTTGTCTCTCTTCCTCCTGATATTCCAAGCAGCAGCCGAATATCGTTAAACCGGTAGGCACCGGAAAAGGTGACGCCGCTGTTTTCCAGCTCCGGCTGGCTTTCGAACAGCAGTTCCTCCGCCGCTTCGACGCTCCCGGTTTTGCTCTCCTCCAGCTCGGTGAAATTGTCGTGTGTTCCCTGCTTGAGAGCAACGCTGTCCTCCTCCCCGACGGAGGAGACGATGCGCATCAGGTGGTCCTGCATCCCGATCGGTACATACGCGTTTTCATTGTCAGCGGTTACCTGCCGCAGAAACGCCAGCAACCTGTCTCCCCGGTGGAACAGCGGATAACCCTGTATGGTCCGGCTGGCTCCTCCCTCCTGCAGCAGCGTCAGGTATCCCACGCTGCTGCCCGCCTGCTTATACTCTTTATAGGATGCTTCGTAGCAGGAATAGGTGACGCCCCCGACGGTCTTTTCCCCCTCATAGGCTACGATGGTCAAGAGGGCAACCCGGTCGGCGAGACGATAAACCTCCCCAAAGGTGTACAGCTGAGATTCGGCGGGGATGACCTCCTCCTCGCCCACATAAACCGGGGCGTCCCACTCATCGGCGTTCGGCGAACCGGTATCTGTTGCGTTCGACGCCCGATACTGCTCAATCAGCTGTTCCACATCGGCCAGTCGATAGGCGTAAGAGGAATCCCCCAGCGACAACGCCGGGTCGGCAGCGTTCGCCGCATTTCGAATCTGCCGGGACAGCTCGGAACGGTATGGCGTGAGGTCGGCCATGGAATAGCCCAGGGTGTAGCGATCTATCGCGTAGATTTCCCCCTCGTACTCGGTCAGAAAAAGATCGTTCACGGGAGACCCTATCCCGTGGTAGCTGACCTCGCCTCCGGTCTCTACTTTAAGAGCGTATTCCGCGGCAGGCGTCAGGCATAACAGCAGCCGTTCGCCCAATCGGTAAAGCGAATGGCCGCTGTAGGTTTTCTGGCTGCACCCCTCCTGCATCAGCAGGATTTCCGCCGGTTCCCCGCCCGTCGTGTTCTTGTAGACCCGGTTGACGGTGGCGCGGTAACAGGTCTGTCCCACCGAAGAGCCCTGCTGCGTTTCCCCCACCCAGCTTTGGATGGTCACCTCCGCTACCAACGGCGCCATACCGAATATCTCGCCGAAGCTATAGATGCGTGAATCCCAAAACGGTGTCGTTATTTTTCCCACACGGCGCGGCGGGGACAGCGCGGCCGAAGCGTCAAAATCAGCCGGGTGGGAAGCCGTTAACCGGAGGGCCCAGATGCCCACGGCTCCGAGACACAGGACCACCACCAGCGATACCGTCAGCAGCACGATCCGAAAAAGACGGTTGTCCCGTTTAGGCGAGCCGGGCGGGGCAACCTTTGCCGATTCCGCTGTTGCAGCGCATTTTTTATCCTCTGTTGTCATAATCTCCTCCCGCAGGAAACGTTATCCCATTTCTTTCGTCATTGAGTATAACATCCACTGGTCTTAATGAAAAGATGTTTCAAAAAAGAGCCGTCCAGCAATTGTGCCGGACGGCTCTTAACAAACAAAGGGGTCAGTTCAGTTCAGGCAGGCTGGCGGCGGCCACCGACTGACCGACACGGCGGATCTTTTCATCCGGCAGATGCAGCTCCATGCCGGCGGCGTCCGCGTATTCCTCCGCCAGCACGCGGCGGGCTTCCGCGATGACGATATCGCCGCCCTCACCCGACATGACGCGGCCCAGCAGCAGCACATGGCCGATATCGTAGTAATCGGCGTAATAGGCCAGCGCGTGGCCCAGATAGGTGCCGATGGTGCGGTAAATATCGCGGGCGTTCTCCTTGCCCTCGTTCATGGCGGCCTGCACCACCTTCAACTTCTCGGCGGGAGACAGGCCCTCATCCAGCTGTATGCCGGCGCGGGGCGCCAGCTTGATGACGCTGTCCTGGGAGAAATACTTTACGCCGCAGCCCTTGTCGCCCGACCATTCGTCTACCATGGCGTCGTCCTGCAAATCGACCGGCGCAAACGCCAGCTCGTTGAGCCAGCCGGTGATGTTGCCGTCGGCATCGACATAACCGGCGGCCTCAGAGGTGCCCATGGCGATACCGAGGATGCGGTTCTCCTCCAGGCTCATCGCACCGGCAAGCGCGGTGACGTCGCCGTCGTTGGCCACGGTCAGGGGGATATCGCCCAGCTCTTTGGCAGCGCGGATGTAGATATCCTTTACCTTCTGGTCAAACAGGTCGCGGGGTACCTTGTTGAAAAGAGACGCGACCATGGTGCGGTTGTCCACGTAGATACCGGCGGAGGATACGCCGATGGCGTCCACCCGGGGCATCTTGGAGGCCGCCGTCTTGAAGGCGGAGAGAATACCCTCGTAGTGATAATCGGGATCGTCGTTGGTCTTGGGATACCACACGACCTCCTCGGAATAAACCGGGGTGCCGTCCACCACAGCAGACACCTTGCGGTCGCTTCCGCCGGCGTCGAAACCGATGCGGCAGCCATCCAGATGGCGGCCCACCGGCGCGGTCATGGATTTTTCCGCCGGCGCGGCGCTCAGCGGCAGGGATTCCACCGCAAAGTCGGTCTCGTACACACGGCCCATGAACTCGGCGTCGAACTCACGGGAACCGCCGGGACGATACGCGTCGGCGATGACCTTGCCCATGTTGTCGTCACCGCAGATGATGACCTTCCATCCGCCGTAGGCCCACAGCAGCATCTTGACGGTGCGGTCCACATACACGCGGTCGGCCTGCTCCATGGCGGCAGTGCCGTGGATTTTGCAGCGGCGCACGGCCACCTGGCCCTGGTTGCGCTCCACCGCGATGACAATCTCGCGGCCGTTTTCCGCGGATTTCTCAAACGCGCGGGTAAAAGCGGACATCGGGATACAGCCCGGGTCCAGCTTGGGGATATTCTTTACATTGACTTCAATGCCATATACGTTCATCGGAAAGCCCCTCCCATTATTCATTGCGGATACAGCCGCTGAAGCCTGTTTTACGCCCACCGGCATCCGCTTCAAACGTTTGTCCATGATAACTATAACAAAAACCGGCTGAAATGCAACGCCCCCCCTCCCGTATTGACTGTTAATACAAATTTTGCGTCCAAAATCATACCGGCAGAATTAACTTTTCCGCAAAGAAAAATGGTTGGTATGCCCGGCCGATGCGGCGCATATATATCCTTTGCGAGCCGTAAAAAACAGAGGCATGGCGCAATCGAAGCCGAAGCGGCAACTTTGGCTGAAAAGCGGCAGGGCGCGGAAAGGAATGGATAAGAGATGACAAAATTCTATCCGGAGGGGGCACTGATCGACACCCCCCGCAATCAGGCGTATATCCGCACGGCGGCGGGATTGGCGGAGGCGGCGCTGGAGGGCTGCGTGCTGGAGGGCCGGGCGGTTCTCTGCGACGCGGAGCACAACCTCCATATCGAGCTGCCCTGCATGGAGGGGATCATTCCCTACGAGGACGGCGCTGTCGGCATCGCCGAGGGCACCACGCGTGACATCGCTCTGATCTCCCGCGTCAGCAAGCCCGTTTGTTTCACAGTCAAGGGCTTCGAACCCACCGCCGACGGCGGCCGGCGCGCCGTCCTCTCCCGACGAGAGGCGCAGGAGCGATGCCGTTACGAATACATAGAGGAACTGCGGCGTGGTGATGTGATCCCCGCCCGTATCACCCGACTGGAAACCTTCGGCGCTTTCTGCGATATCGGGTGCGGCCTGCCCGCTCTGATACCGATCGCCAGCATCTCGGTCAGCCGGATTTCCCATCCCTCCGACCGGTTCGTCCCGGGGATGGATGTGTTCGGCGCGGTCTCCTCCCTCGAAAACGGGCGTATCTGCCTGTCCCAGCGGGAATTGCTGGGCACCTGGGAGGAAAACGCCGCCCTGTTCAAACAGGGGGAAACGGTGGCCGGCGTCATCCGTTCAGTGGAGGATTACGGTATTTTTGTGGAGCTGACCCCCAATCTGGCCGGCTTGGCGGAGTCCCGTGAAGGGGTCCGCGCCGGGCAGCGGGCAGGAGTGTATATCAAGAGCATCCTGCCGGAAAAAATGAAGATGAAGCTGATCATCATCGACGCATCCGACGATCCGCCCGGCGGCTCTCCTTACGAGCCGTCCCCGCCCCGGTATTTTATAAGCGAGGGGCATCTGGACCGCTGGGTCTATTCCCCCGAAGGCTGCGGCCGCGTGATCGAAACGGTGTTCGACGTATAACGGCCGCCCCGCCTCTCTGCTGTGTGATATCGAAACCGCCCCCCGGCATGCCGGCGGGCGGTTTTTCAACGGTTCAGCAGCCAGGCCGTCAGGCATAAGACGGCCAGCCCGATCCCGTTTGACAGCGTAAATACAGCCAGATAACGGCCGGCGCGGGCGTTTCTCCCCCTCATGTACAGCTTCAGGGAGATCAGGGAGGCGAGGGAGGCCACCGGGGTCCCCAGCCCGCCGATATTGGTGCCCACCAGCAGCCCCCGCCAGTTGTCGGTAAAACGGGAGAGCAGCACGGCCGCCGGTACGTTGCTGATCCCCTGGCTGGCAAGCGCGGAGGTAAGCCAGCCGTTTTTCTCCAGCTGGCCACCCAGCCAATCGCTCACCGGTTCAATCCGTCCCAGGTTGCCTGCAAAAATAAAAAAACTGGCAAAGGTGAGCAGCAGGGCGTAATCCACCTGGCGGAACAGCTCCCGCCGGAAGGCCAGCAGCCCGAGCAGGGCCGCTGCTGTGGTGATACCATAGGGCACCAGCCGGAAGACCGACAGCAGGCAGAGCAAAAACAGCATGTACGGCAGCCAACGCCCCTTGTTTCCTGCCGTCGGGGATGCCGGTGGGAACCGCACCTCAATGGTCTCCCCCCGCGTCCACAGCGCCGCGAGGGACAAACCCGCCAGCGACACCGCCGCATAGGGCAGCACCGTCCCGAAAAAGGCGCCGGGGGACAAACCATAGGCGCTGTATAAAAACAGGTTTTGCGGATTTCCCACCGGTGTGGCCATGCTCCCCAGATTGGCCGCCATGGTCTGCAGCACGATCAGCCGGATGCCGTCCCGCTCCCGCCCGACTCTCGCCAGCACAAAAAGGGTAAAGGGCACAAACGCCAGCAGGGCCACGTCGTTGGTCACCAGCATGGCACAGAAAAAGGGCAGCCATGTCAGCAGCAGGGACAGCAGCCTCCACTCCCGCCGTCCCGCCAGCAGGCCCCGTGCCAGCTGGTCGAACAGGCCGTCCTGCCGAAGGCCCGCCACCGACGCCATCAGACAGAACAGCAGGCACAGCACCCGCCAATCGATATACGCCCCATAATTCACCGAGGGCGGGACGAAAAACATCGTCACGACCGCCGCCGCGGCCGAAACGAACAAGACCGGTTCTCTTTTCAACAATGCCATACAACCCGCAGCCGTCCGCTTCATTCCACACGCTCCTAACCGCTCCCTATCCTACCACAGTGAAGGCGCCGGGACAAGCGAAATTCAGTCTTCCCGCTTCCGCGCTTTTGACGGGCCGCTGGGCCTGCTTGCCAGACACAGCGGCATTTGATACAATAATTCGGTTGCCTTTCCCGCGGCGGCAAAATCCCTTCAGAAAAGAGAGCTTCCATGGAAAATCTCCGTTTATCCTTTCAGGTGGTACTGCCCCTGTTTCTTATGCTGGCACTGGGCTACGGCGTCCGGTGTCTTAAGCTGATGGACGACAAGTCCCTGCGGATGGCCAATAATCTGGTCTTTCGGGTATTTTTGCCTATCATGCTGTTTATGAATATCTACAACGCCCGGGGGAAGGTGGTCTTCCGCCCGGCCCTCGCCCTGTTCGCGATGGGGTGCGTACTGGCGACCTTTCTGCTGGCTTTTCTGCTGATTCCCCGGCTGGAGAACGAAAACGCCCGGCGCGGTGTGCTGATCCAGGGGATTTTCCGCAGCAATTTCATCCTGTTCGGCGTTCCCCTGACCGTCTCCCTGCTGGGGGAGGGAAACGAAGGCATGACCTCCCTGCTCATCGCCGTGGTAATCCCCCTGTACAATGTGCTGGCGGTCGTGATATTGGAATACTACCGGGGCGGCAGGCCGGACGGCGGAAAAATCCTGAAGGGCATCGTCACCAATCCCCTGATCATCGCCAGCCTGCTGGCGATCCTTTTCCTCCTGACCGGCCTGCGCTTTCCCGCTGTCATTGAGAAAACCGCCGGCGATCTGGGCGGGGTGGCCACCCCGCTGGCGCTGGTGATCCTGGGCGCCTCCTTCCGCTTTGAAAAGGTGCGGGGATACGCCCGTCAGCTCCTGCTGGGCGTGGCGGGACGGCTGGTCGTCGTCCCGCTGCTCTTTCTGCCGCTGGCCGTGCTGCTGGGCTTCCGCGGGGCGGAGCTCACCGCCCTGCTGGCCATGCTGGCCTCCCCCGCCGCTATCGCCTCCTTTACTATGGCCCAGCAGCTGGGCGGCGACGACGAGCTGGCGGGTCAGCTGCTGGTTTTCAGCTCGGCTTTCTCCATGGTCACCATATTCCTGTGGGTCCTCGTTCTCAAACAGCTCTGCCTGCTGTAAATCCCGCCGGATTGTCATAAAGTTAACAATGTTTCCTTGACACCTCTCTTACACTTTCGTATACTGCGAAGAGTAAGAGAGGTGTTGTCGTGAAAAATACATTTTTCACACAGGAATTTGTTCTCAACGGTGAAAGCGGCGGTAATTTCCGCCTGCCGAAACCACCAGATTCCGACCTCTGAGAAAGGAATGACCATACGATGTTTCAGGTCAATCACGTCACCAAACGCTACGGCAAACTGGCCGCCAACCAGGATATCACCTTCTCGGTGGGCGACGGAGATATCGCCGTCCTGATCGGCCCCAACGGCGCGGGCAAATCCACCATTATCAAGTGCATCGCCGGCCTGCTGCGGTTTGAGGGTGATATCGATATCTGCGGTTATCCCAACAAAACGCCTCAGGCCAAGTCCCTGCTGGGCTATATCCCCGAAATGCCCGCCGTTTACGACCTGCTGACGGTGGAGGAACATATGGAATTCATCGGCCGTGCTTACAGTCTCTCCGACTGGCAGTCGGAGGCAGAGCGGCTGCTCGACCGGTTTGAGCTCACCGATAAAAAGGGGAAGCTGGGCAAGGAACTGTCCAAGGGTATGCAGCAAAAACTGAGCATCTGCTGCGCCATCCTTCACCGGCCCCGGGTGGTCATTTTCGATGAGCCCATGGTGGGACTGGACCCCCACGCCATCAAGGAACTGAAAAACCTCTTCCAGGAGATGAAGGCGGACGGCGCCTCACTTCTGATCAGCACCCACATGCTGGACAGCGTGGAGGATTACTGGGATACCGCCCATATCATGATGAACGGCGAAATCGCCGCCACCAAGCATAATCACGGCGATTCCGCCGCTGTCGGAGAATCGGAGGAATCGCTGGAAGAGCTGTTCTTCCGTATCACGGAGGCGCCGCAGGCGTCTCAGAAGGGCGGGGACGTGCGATGAGCGGCCTGCGTTACCTGTTCACCCACACGATCAAAAACCGGATCAAACAGCTGGCTACCCATCCGGGCCAGCTCATTCTGTATCTGGTGTTCGCTGCCATCCTGGTACTGACGCTGGTCGGGGGCGCTCTGCAGACCCAGGAACCCGGCAAAACCTTCGGCAGCCTGTCGGAGGTCACGGCAATGGCCTATGTGCTGTATCTGTTCGTCTTTGTCTCCATCTGCCTGCGGGGCCTGTCCTCCGGGGCCAGCTTTTACAGCATGGCGGACGTCAACCTGCTGTTCGCCACCCCCATCTCCCCGCGCACCATCCTGTTCTACGGCCTGTTCAAGCAGCTGGGCACCTCCCTGCTGGTGGGACTTTTCCTGCTGTTTCAATATGGCTGGCTGAGCAATGTCTATAACCTGTCCCTCGGCGGACTGGGAGTCATCCTGCTCGGTTACGCCGTCACGGTTTTCGCGGCCCAGCTGACCTCTATGGTGATCTACTCCTTCACCAGTGGCAGCGACGGGGCCCAGCGTGTGGTCCGTACGGTGCTGTATCTGATGATAGCCGCTGTGGTGGCCGCCGTCGCTTACCCCCTGCTGGCCGACCAGTCCGACCTTCTCGGAACAGCGGTCAGCGCGATCAACGGGCCTGTCCCCTCCCTGTTCCCGGTGGCCGGTTGGCTGGGCGCCATGGTATCGGGGGCCTTTTCGGGCCAGCTCCTCCCCTGCCTGGGGGGTCTTATCGCCACCGGTGTCTTCATCGCCGCGCTGGTCATCCTGCTGCTGAAAAGCCGGGCAGATTACTACGAGGACGTGCTGCAGGCCACCGAGGTTTCCTTCAGCGCCATCACGGCCCAGAAGGAGGGCAAAATGGCCGAAGCCATGCCCCGCAACATCAAGGTGGGCAAAACCGGCCTGAAACGCGGACGCGGCCCCTCCGCCTTTTATTATAAGCACCTGCTGGAGAACCGGCGCTCCCGTGTTTTCCTGTTTGACATGACCTCCCTGATCTTCCTGACCATCAGCGTCGTTTTCGGCTTCTTCCTGCGGGAGGAGGGGCTGCTGCCTATCCTGATATTCAGCGCCTACATGCAGTTCTTCAGCACGGTCACCGGCCGCTGGGCGCGGGAGCTTTCGCTGCCCTTCGTCTATCTGGCGCCGGGAAGCCCCTTCCGCAAGCTGGTGATGATCTGCGGCGAAACCATGCTGAAAACGGCTGCGCAGGGCGTGCTGCTGTTCGCCATTATCGGCGTGATCCAGCAGGCCGCCGTCTGGGACATCGCCGCCTGCATGATCGCTTATTTCACCTTCGGCCTGCTGTTCATCGCCGGCAATTTCCTGGTGGAACGGCTGTGCGGCACCCTGGTGAACAAAGTGGTGGTCATCACCCTGTACTTCCTTGTAATCATCGTCCTGTGCCTGCCGGGTATCCTGCTGGGTGTGTTTGCCGCCATGCTGTTGCCCGCGCCCGTCATGCTGATGACGGGGGTCCTGCTGTCCGCCGGATGGAACCTGGGAGTATCCGCCCTCATCGCCTATCTGTGCCGCAACATCCTGACCTATGCCGAACTCAACAATAAATAAACGTTTTAACGGCAAGGCCCCCTCGTTTGAGGGGGCCTTTTCTTATGGGAATAAAAAACGGCAGATAGGGCTATTTCCATGTGAACAGCCGATCCCTTACCGGTTTTGTCTATGAGGAGGCCCGCACAGCGGCAAACGGCCGCGCCTGGGTCATGGAAAACGGAGAATGGGCGGTCGTCTCTCTTTCTGAACAGAAGTAAAGGGGAAACCGTTTAGTGATAAATCATGATCGGTTTCATCGAGAAAAAACAACAAAAATGTTATTTTAAACCGAAATCTTATCAAATTTGATACCAGAAAATGACAACGAAAGGAAGAATTAGGTACCTTTTGTTAGTATACTGGTTCCAAAACAAGGGGCGGTCACAGTTCCCCCTGAAAGGTGATCGTTCCTAATCAGAAAAAAGAGGGAATGAATTATGAAAAAATGGCTGTCCATCGTTCTTGCTGCTTTGCTGGCCACGGCGACACTCACCGGCTGCACGGCCGCACCGAAACCCGCCGGCGGTTCCGAGCCCGCTCCCACTGAACAATCGGAAGCGTCCACCACAACTACCACTCGCGCCTCGGAACAGACTACCACGACAGAAGGCGCTCAGATGAAAATTTTTGCGCCGGAGGGTACCGATGTTTTGGACATACGCCCTGTCATCGATCAACGGCTTAGTTCACTGGATTACAAAGATTACTTTACCCCGGAAGATTGGGCGGTGGCCTATTCCTATTACGTGGTCGGTGACCAGTGGGGGCTTATGGATGGCAGCGGCAATATTTTATTGACCCCGGATAAGGTTCCGGAATGGTGCAGTATCTGCCACGGCTTTACGATCGGGAATATGGAAGACAGCCCGGTTTACGGTGGAGAGGATTTTAAAATCATCAAAGAATTCCACGCGCATTGCTATGCGTCCCAGTACTACTACGATGCCGACAGCAAAAAATTCATGTGGAGAAACGGCGGTGTTGACAGGGCCACGGCGGCGGAAAGGACAGCGGCTGGAGTTCGGGCGCCTGGCTGTGTACGTGCCGGACGATACATACCCGATTCCACCGATCCGAGTCTCGATGATATCGTAGAGCTGGATACGGCCGTGATGGTGGGAGACGGCTGGAAGGTCCTCACCGAACCGGTTCTTCAGGATGGTACTCCCTTTGCCGACGGCATTGCCGCCATCAAAAAGGACGGTAAATGGGGATTCCTCCGCTCGGATGGAACCGAACTGCTGCCCTGCCAATATGAAGACGCCTGCAATTTCTATAAGGGTACAGCCGCTGTTAAAAAGGACGGCAAGTGGGGCTACATCGACCAAGAAGGCCGTGAACTCACCGATTTCGTCTACGAAGAAGCCCGTACCGTCATTGATGGAAAAGCCTGGGTGAAGATGGACGGCAAATGGGGTCAGATGACCTTCCGCTTCTGACCGATAGAATTCCGCCGAACTCCCCAAAGGGTACAAAAGAGCCGGCCGCGGACCATCCGCGGCCGGCTCTTTATTAGTGGTCAGAGCAGCGCTTCCTCCCACTCCGCGGGTCGGAAACCGGCCAGAACGGTGAGGCCCTTTCCGCCTTCCGGCGTCTCCTCCACGATCAGGAGAGGCCGCTTCACCAGCATTCCGTCATCGGACAGCAGGGCGACCTGCTCCGCATCCCCCATCCCGGGGAGGCGTTCCTTCAGATGAAGCTGTCTATAGGACTGCCCGCTCGTGTTGAACAGCCGTTTCAGCGGAATGCCGCTGCGGGACAGCCAGTCCCGCAGCTCATCGGCGGTGGGCGGCTGCTCCTTTATGTGCCGGGAAGTAAACGGCACGCCCTGTTCGGTAAGCCACGATCGCGCCCTGCGACAGGTGGAGCAGGGCGGGTATTCCAGCAAAAGCAGCCGCTTCATACCGTCGTCCCCTCCTCCAGGACCGCCTGCACCCTGCCTACCTGATCCCCTTCCTCCAGCATCACCTTGATGCCGTGGGGATGGGTGGAGCTCTTGGTCAGCAGGCGTTTGACGTGCCCACGGGTCAGACGGCCAGTGGGCTGATCCTTTTTCAGCACGATATCCACCAGCGCCCCTACCGATACGTCGCTGCGGCTGCGCCCGTCTTTCATGAAACCGCCGCCTTTCTATGTAACGGGCCTTCCGGCCCTAAATCTTGCTCCGTTTGAGCAGCATGGAGTTGGTCACCACCGAGACAGAGCTGAAGGCCATGGCTGCCCCCGCCAGCACGGGAGACAGCAGACCGATGGCCGCCACCGGGATGCCCACGCAGTTATAGAAGAACGCCCAGAAGAGGTTCTGGCGTATTTTGCGCATGGTCGCGCGGGAGAGGCGGATAGCGGTGGGCACGGCGGAGATTCCCGCGCTCATCAGCACCACATCCCCCGATTCCATGGCGATATCGGTACCCGATCCCATGGCGAAGCCCACATCGGCAGCCGCCAGCGCGGGGGCGTCGTTGATCCCATCCCCCGCCATGGCGATGACCGATCCCTTCTGCCGCTGCTGCTCCACCACCTGCACCTTGCCGTCGGGCAGTACCTCGGCTATGACCTCATCGAGGCCGGCCTGAGCCGCGATGGCCTCCGCCGTCTGTCGGTTGTCGCCGGTGACCAGCACGGTACGCACCCCCAGACGATGGAGATCGGCGATAGCCTGCGCGGAACTTTCCCGCACCGGGTCGGCCACCGCGATGATAGCGGCTGCCTTGCCGTCCACCGCGAGGAAGATCACCGTTTTGCCGTCCCGCTCCAGCGCTTCGGCGTCGGCGGTAAAAACAAGGCCCTGTTCGCTCATCAGGCGGCGGCTGCCCAGCAGTACCGGCCTCCCCTCCACCACAGCTCTGACGCCGCGGCCGGTAAGGGACTCGAAGTCCTCCGCCTTCGGCGGGGTACCCTCATAACGCTCGGCCACCGCGCGGGCCAGCGGATGCTCCGACAGGGTCTCCACCGCGGCGGCAAGACGGATGCATTCCTCCTCGGTATCGGCGGAGGCGCCGTCCTCCAGCAGCACGTCGGTAACGGCGGGCCTGCCCTCGGTGACGGTGCCGGTTTTATCCAGCAGCAGGGTGCCGATGCGGCAGGCATTTTCCAGCGCGTCGGCGCTCTTGATGAGCACCCCCATCGAGGCGGCGCGGCCGGTGCCCACCATCAGCGCGGTAGGGGTCGCCAGCCCCAGCGAACATGGACAGGCGATGACCAGCACCGCCACCGCGCGAGAGAGGGCCGTCTCCACATCCCCCAGGATAAAAATGGTCAGCAGCAGGGTCAGCAGCGCCACCCCGACGACCACCGGGACAAAGATGGCCGACACTCGATCTGCCAGCCGCTGGATGGGCGCTTTGGAGGACTGGGCCTGTTCCACCAGACGGATGATCCCGGCGAGCACCGATTCGTGCCCGATGCCTTTCGCCTGTACGGTCAGGGAGCCGGTGCCATTGACCGTACCGCCGAACACCGACGCCCCCTCCTCCTTTTTCACCGGCAGGCTCTCACCGGTGAGCATAGACTCGTCCACCGCCGACCGGCCCGACAGCACCTGGCCGTCCACCGGCACGCTCTCGCCGGGATGCACCAGAACAGTGTCTCCTTCAGCGATATCGGCCACATCCACCGTGACCTCCTTCCCCCCCTGCAGGAGGGTGGCGGTCTTGGGCTGCAGGTTCATCAGCATCTCGATGGCGGCGGAGGTTTTGGTCCGCGCCCGTGCCTCCAGCAGCTTGCCCAGCAGCACCAGGGTGATGACCAGCGCGGCGCTCTCAAAATACAGGTGACCCCCACCGGTTATCATGCTGTACACGCTGTAGCCCCACGCCGCGGTGGTACCCAGCGACACCAGCACGTCCATGCTGGGGCTGCGGTTTTTCAGAGAGAGGAAGGCGCCTTTATAAAATCGCCAGCCGACGATAAACTGTACCGGCGTGGCGAGAATCAGCTGGAACCAGGCGTTATGCAGCTGATGGGTCAGGTGGGCGTCCGGCGCCGCAAACATCAGCACCATCAGCAGGGCGAAGGGGGCGGACAACACTGCCGACACCACGAATAAAAGTGTCAGGCGGCGGGATTCCTTCTTTCGGAAGGCCGCCTTGTCCTCCACCACCGTATAGCCCGCCTTTTTCACCGCCTTGGACAGGCGGCGCATATTGGTGCGGGAAGGCTCGTATTCCACCTCCGCCCGCTCGTTCGCATAGCTTACCTGGGCGTTTAACACGCCGTCGTCCGCCTTCAGCGCGTGTTCCACCGCGGCGGCGCACCGCACACAGGTCATGCCGCCGATTTGCATCGTTACCTTGTCCGCCATGAACGCCTCCTGTTACTGTGCCGCTCAGTCCTGTGTGGACGCGGCCGCTCCCGTCACGGTATAGCCCGCCTCAGTGATCGCTTTTTCCAGTTCCGGCAGGCCGGTCTTCGCCGGGTTATACGACACCGCCGCCTGTTTTTTCTCCAGGTCCACCGCGGCACTCTTGACGCCCTTGAGGCCTCTGAGCGCATCGGTCACCCGCTTCTGGCAGTGGGCGCAGGTCATGCCTTCCACGCCGATCGTCGCCTGTTCCAGCTTTTCAAACATAGGATACTCCTTCTTTCTCAAAATCTTCAATATTTTCTTCGTTAAAGGGATTGGCAGGCGCGGGTTCGCTGTAGCGTACCATGCGCATCAGCATCCCGGCCGCGGTCAGCAGGATAAGCAGGGCGGCCAGTACACCGCAGGCGCAGCGCAGGATAAGCCGTGCCATCCCCCGTTTCGTTTCCGAGGAAAAGGCCAGCACACCGGCCCGTGCCAGAAACGGCAAAGGAAGCACCGACATCAGGGTCATGGAGAGGTTCGCCGCCAGATATCCCGCCTCGTCAAAGGGTGACTGGAGACCACCGTAGTTGACCAGCAGGATCACGGCCCCTGCCATGGTGATCCCGCCGACGATGACGAGATACAGGGAATCGAAGCGATGGTCCCGTTTACGCCGCGTATAGGACAGAAAGGAATACACGCCGATGCCCAGCAGCACCGCCGCCAGTATGAACAGATAGCTGACCGACTGAAAATAGGCTTCCTCCGGACCGTTCGCGTTATGCATGCCGGATTGAAAGATCACCGCCAGCAGGGTGAGCAACGCCGCTGTCAGGAGATACACGATGCCTTTGGCAAGCCGCGAAATATTCACGGGATTCTCCCCCTTTCGACCGGGTTGTCCGTCGTATGTATGGAAGAAAAGGGCGGACGACGGCGATCCGCGCCTCTTCTTTTCCGCTGCGGCGGGCGGTTTTTCCTTTCTTTATGCCCGCCGCCATTTAACGCCCTGCGGGGTGTCCTCCAGTACGATGCCCCGGGCCTTCAGCTCGTCACGGATGCGGTCGGATTCCGCCCAGTCCTTATGCTGACGGGCGGCGGTGCGGGCGGCGATGAGCGATTCGATCTCCGCGTCCTCACCAGTGCTTTCGCCGCTGCGGGAATAGAGCAGACCCAGCACGCCGGTCAGCTCCTCGAACCGCTCCTTCGCGTAGCCGCACAGGGCGCGGGAGGCGGGCCGGGCCGGGTCGGTGACTCCCACGTTGATGTCGCGGACCATTTCAAAAACGGCGGCGATGGCGTCGGCGGTGTTCAGGTCGTCCTCCATGGCGGCAATAAACTGTTCCCGGCGGGAAAAAAGACGGGCGCGGAGGGCGTCCTCGTCGTCCCGCTTTTCATCGGAGGCGTGGGCCAGCGCGAAGGAAAGCCCGTCGCGGCAGTTATACAGCCGGTCGAGGGAAGCCGCCGCCTGATGGATGACATCGGCGGTGTAGTTGATCGGGCTGCGATAAGAGGATGAGATGAGGAAAAAGCGGATGGGTTCGTATCCCACCTGCTCCGCCACGTCGCGGACGGTAAAGAAATTGCCGAGGGACTTGGACATCTTCTTATTGTCCACATTGATATAGCCGTTATGCATCCAGTAACGGGCAAAGGGTTCCCCCGTGCAGCACTCGCTCTGGGCGATCTCGTTTTCATGGTGGGGAAAGATCAGGTCCTGGCCGCCGCAGTGCATGTCGATGGTGTCCCCCAGATACCGGCGGGCCATGGCCGAACATTCGATGTGCCAGCCGGGCCGGCCGTCGCTCCACGGCGAGGGCCAGAAAGGTTCGCCGGGCTTGGCCGCCTTCCACAGGGCGAAGTCCATGGGGTCCTCTTTCAGATCGCTGACGTCAATGCGGGCGCCGGCCTCCAGATCATCCAGCGGCTGATGGGACAGCTTGCCGTATTCGTCAAACCGGCTGGTACGGAAATACACATCCCCATTTTTCGCCGGATAGGCATATCCCTTTTCCACCAGGTCGGAGATGATGGCGATGATCCCGTCCATATTTTCAGTGGCGCGGGGATGGACGGTGGCCGGGAGGACGCCGAGGCCCTCCGCGTCCTTCCAGAACTCCGCGATATAGCGTTCCGCGATCTCTTCGGGGGAGACGCCCTCTTCATTGGCACGCTTGATGATCTTGTCGTCCACATCGGTGAAATTCTGCACGAAGCGGACGTCCATCCCCCGCCACGCCAGATACCGCCGCAGCACGTCGAACACGCACAGGGGACGGGCGTTGCCGATGTGAATCAGGTTATACACGGTGGGGCCGCAGCAGTAGATGCGGGCCACGCCCGGCTCCAATGTGACGAAATCCTCTTTTTGACGGGTCAGGGTGTTATAAATCTTCATGGGTGTCGTCCTTTCCGGTTTCCTTTGTATTATTGACGGGTTCCGCCGCCGCGTAGTGCCGGCGGGAGGCCTCCAGCCGGTCGATACGGCCCTGGAGGCGGCACAGCTCCTGCGAGACGGGGTCGGGGATATGCACCTGGTCCAGATCGATGACCCGCGCGCCGTTGCGGCGGACCACCCGGGCGGGAACGCCCACGGCGGTGCTGTTGTCGGGGATATCGTCCAACACCACGGCGCCCGCCGCGATGCGGACATTGTCCCCGATGGTGATGGGCCCCAGCACTTTGGCGCCCGATCCCACCATCACGTTGTTCCCCAGGGTGGGGTGGCGCTTGCCCCGGTGCTTGCCGGTACCGCCCAGGGTCACCCCCTGATAAATGGTACAGTCGTCGCCGATGCGGGTGGTCTCTCCGATAACGACGCCGGTACCGTGGTCAATGAAAAGACGGCGGCCGATCTCGGCGGCCGGGTGAATTTCAATATTGGTTTTCCGCACACAGCGCTGGGATATCCAGCGCGCGATAAATTTACAGCCGTGGCGGTAGAACCAGTTGGCCCGCCGATGGGACCGAACGGCCTTGAAACCGTTGTAGAGGAGCATGACCTCCACCGCCGAGCTGGCGGCTGGGTCCCGGTCGCGGATGACGGCGATGTCTTCCTTCATACGGTCAAACATGGTATAACCTCCTCTCGGGATAAGGTGGAAAGGCAGGGAAACCAGCCCCGACGGGGACAAAAAAGCCCCCGCCGCGCCTGCCGGCGCAACGGAGGCGATCACTCGCGGTTCCACTCCTGTTTATCACTCGAACCGGTAACGGCGGCTGGCCGCGCGGGGATTATCCCCCCGCGTGCTGACGGGTGCATTCCCCGCTCCGCCGGCGAAAACGCTTACAGCCGGGGCGCTTCCTCTCTGGGACGGCGGTTGCCGCGGGTACTCCTCCCGTGTCGTTGCAGTTATCACATACAGGGAAAGACGAGGCGCCGGGACACGTCCCCCGGCCGGGCGGTCCTGCGGGCCGCCTCATTGCCCATTATATACCATTGGACAAATAAATACACTCTTTTTGTAGAATTTATTTTTCGGTCCGAAAATACTGGCGATAGTTCCACAAATACTGCACGCCGGAGATGACGGTCAGAACCGCCGACACCCAGACGAGCAGATGCCCCGCCACAAGCGGTATCGAATAGGTAAGCGCCGGCAGTGTGACGTCAAGGGCCGCGAAGACGGTGGCGGGCCAGGTGGAGAATTCCAGCGACGCCAGCAGGAAAAGGATAGCAACGAACTGGGCGACCGTCTTGATCTTGCCCCATCGGCTGGCGGCGATGACGGTGCCTTCGCCCGCGGCCACCAGCCGCACAGACGTGACCATAAATTCCCTGGACAGGATGACCATCAGCACCCACACGTCGATGGCCCCCACCGCCATAAATCCAAGAAAAGCGGCGGTGGTCAGCATTTTATCAGCCAGCGGGTCGAGAAATTTCCCCAGATTGGTGATCAGCCCGCGTTTACGGGCGATCCGCCCGTCGAACAGGTCAGTGAGGGCCGCCGCGCCGAAGCATAAGCCCGCGGCGAGATAGTGAAAAGGGAAATCCACCATCAGCAGCACCAAGAATGCCGGCGCCAGCAGAATACGCAGGAAGGTCAGCTTATTCGGCAGATTCAATCGACGCACTCTCCCATCAGATCCCAATCCAGCGTTTCATCGACGCGTACCCGTACGAAATCGCCGGGGCGGGGCTTTTTTCCTCCCTCGGGAACGGTGAAGAACACCTTGCCGTCGATGTCGGGCGCGTCCGCCTCGCTGCGTCCGAACCAGCAGCCGGCGATACGGTCGAAGCCTTCGGCCAGAACGGTCAGGGTTTTCCCCACCTGCGCCTCGTTGTACTGACCGGCGATACGGCTCTGCGTCTCCATAACGATGTCGCGGCGGCGGTTTTTGACCCGGTCGCTCACCTGCCCCTCCATGGTGCAGGCGGGGGTCCCCTCCTCCGGGGAGAAGGCGAAACAGCCCAGCCGCTCGAACCGCATCTCCCCCACAAACTCGCACAGCTCTTCGAACTCCGGTTTCCCCTCGCCGGGGAAACCGGTCATCACGGTGGTGCGCAGTACGATGCCCGGCACCCTTTCGCGGATATGGCGGATGAGCGCCTTCAGCTGTTTGCCGCCGCCTGAACGGTGCATGGCGGCCAGCACCTTTTCGCTGCAGTGCTGGATCGGGATATCCATATACTTGACGATCTTATCCTGGGCGGCTATTACCGACAACAGGCGGTCGTCGATGTGCTCCGGATAACAGTATAGCAGGCGGATCCAACGAATGCCGTCGATTTCACAGAGCTTATCCAGCAATTCGGGCAATTTCGACGGCCCGCCCTTTTCGGAGCCGTAGAGGGTCAGGTCCTGGGCGACCAGGATCAGCTCTTTGACGCCGGCGGCGGCCAGGGTGCGGGCTTCCTCCACCACATCGTCCATGGCGCGGCTGCGCAGGGGGCCGCGGATCAGGGGGATGGCGCAGTACGCGCAACGGTTGTTGCAGCCGTCGCCCACCCGCAGATAGGCGAAAAATCCCGGTGTGGTCAGCAGACGGGGGCCGTCCAGCGTCCAGCAGTCCCGTCCGGGGAAGCGCACCGTCTTTTCCCCCTCCATCACCTTGCGCACCGCCTCCACGATGTCGGCGTTGGCTCCCAGTCCCAGCACGCCGTCGCATTCGGGCAGCTCAGCCACCAGTTCGTCCTGATACCGCTGAGCGAGACAGCCGGTGACGACGATCTTCCGGATCTGCCCCTCCTCTTTGAGCTGGGCAAACTCCAGAATATTCTCGATGGACTCCTTTTTGGCATCCTCGATGAAGCCGCAGGTATTGACGATCACCACATCGGCCTGACCGGCGTCCGCCGTCAGCTCGATTCCCGCCTCCCGCAGCCGCGCCAGCATCTGCTCCGCGTCCATCTGATTTTTGGGGCAGCCGAGGGATACCATCCCCACCTTAAACGCCATCATCGACCATCCTTTTATCCCCAGAGGCCCCGCCCTGTCCGCCCGCGGCGGGTTTCGGCCGTCCTCTGTTTATCATTCGTTTCCGGCGTTCTCGTTCTCCAGCTCTTCCAGGCGAAGGCTGACGGCGCGCCGGATGTCCTCCCAGTCGAAGCCCGCCCGTCCCAGCGCCGCCATGGCTTTTTGCCGTACGTGTTCGTCGGAGAGATCATTATACCGTTTTTTACGCAGCAGTTCAAGGGCCCCCTGCGTGTCGTCGCTCTCGAGGCCCTCCATCACTGTATCGACGATATCTCGTCCAATGCCTTTGGCGGTCAGTTCCTGACGGACATGGCGGCGGGAAAAGCCCCGGCGCTCGGTTAGATCCCGTGCCAGCCGCTCGGCGTAGCTCTCGTCGTTGAGGAGGCCCAGCTCTTCCATGCGGCCGGCGATGTCCGCGGCAGCCTCCGCCCCCGACTCCCGCGCCAGCTTTTTCTCCAGCTCGGCACGGGAATGGTCCCGCATCGAGAGCAGATACAGCGCCTTTTCCCGCGTCCGGCGGGTTTTAGACTCCGCCAGAAGAGCGGAAAGCTCCTCTTCCGAAAGAGAGGAGCCCACCCGGTAGGGGGACTCCTCCATCGTTCGTTTATCCACCAGCGCGGCGGGCTCACCGTCCAGCACCAGCTGGACCAGAAAGCCCCGCCGTTTGCGTATCTCGTCGATGCGCATCAGTCGTCAACCGAAATGTCGATCTTCGCCTTGGCGGCGGGGGCGGTCATCTTGGCGGCGGCTTCCAGCGGGATTTCCACCGGCACCGGCGCGGCCGCGCGGGGCGCTGTGCGGGCCGACGGGTTGAGCTTGTCCATGTTCTCACGCACCAGCTGTTCCAACTCGGCGCGGAGTCCGTCGTTTGTCTTCAGCATTTCCTTGACGTTGTCGCGGCCCTGTCCGAGGCGCTCGCCCTTGTAGGCGAACCACGATCCGGATTTTTGGATGATGTCCAGCTTCACCGCCAGATCGAGCAGCTCGCCCTCGCGGGAAATACCCTGGCCGTACATGACGTCAAACTCCGCCTCTTTGAAGGGCGGGGCGACCTTATTTTTCACCACGCGGACGCGGGTATGGGAGCCGATGGGCTCGCTGCCCGCCTTCAGCGTTTCGGTGCGGCGGACGTCCAGCCGCACCGAGGCGTAGTATTTCAGCGCGTTGCCGCCCGCGGTGACCTCCGGATTGCCGTAGACCACGCCCACCTTCAGCCGCAGCTGGTTGATGAAGACGGCGATGCAGTTGGACTTGGACACCGCGCCGGCCAGCTTACGCATGGCCTGGGACATCAGGCGGGCCTGAAGTCCCACGTGACTGTCGCCCATCTCGCCTTCGATCTCCGCACGGGGGACCAGCGCGGCCACCGAATCGACCACCACCATGTCGATGGCGCCCGACCGGATGAGCGCTTCCGCGATCTCCAGCGCCTGTTCGCCGGTGTCCGGCTGGGACACCAGCAGAGAATCCACATCCACCCCCAGCGCACGGGCGTAAACCGGGTCAAGGGCGTGCTCCACGTCGATAAAGGCGGCTTCGCCGCCCAGCTTCTGCGCCTCGGCTACCGCGTGGAGGGCGAGGGTGGTCTTTCCCGATGCCTCCGGCCCGTAAATCTCCACGATACGGCCGCGGGGCAGGCCGCCGATGCCCAGCGCAGCGTCCAGCGCCATGGACCCGGTGGGGATACACTCCACGTTCATGCCCACATTCTGTCCCAGACGCATGACCGCGCCCTTGCCGTAGCTCTTTTCGATCTGCTGGAGGGCTACTTCCAGCGCTTTTCGTTTATTTTCCTTCGCCGCATCTGCGGCTGCGCTTTTCTTTTTATCGTCCGCCATTCTGTCATTCCTCCGTCCATACCCGCATGTCGACCGTTTGCGCGTCGACCGCTTGCGCGTCGACCACACGTTATATTCTTATTATAGAGGACAGGCAGGGAAAAAGCAACCGTTTGACGCAAAAAATCGCACATTTGTTCGCCTTCTACTCCGCCCGTTTTGTCCCTCTCCACAGCAGAATCAGGCAGAGCAGCAGAGCGATGACTTCCGCCGTCGGAACACTGAGCCACACGCCCCGCATTCCGAACAGGGAGGACAGCAGCAGCAGGGCGGGCGCCACGGCCGCAAACCCCCGCACGAAAGCGACGACGAAGGCTGGCTTCGGCCGGCCAGTGGAGGCGAACAGGGACACCGCCACCACACTGATCCCCATAGGCAGGAAAGCCAGGAAGTACAGCGGAATCCCCTCGTATGCCAGCGCGGCCAGCGCAGGGTTGTGCTCCCGGTTGAACAGGGCGGTCATGGGCTCGGCGGCAAACAGGCCGGTCATGAAAAACAGCACGCCGAACAGGAGGGCCGCCCTGCAGGCCCAGCCGAACACACGGCGGACCTCCTGACGGCGGCCCGCCCCGGTGTGGTAACTCAGCAGGGGCTGGATACCCTGGCCCAGCCCGCTGAACAGCGACTGGCATACCATGGCGACATTGGCGATGACCGCATAGGCCCCCACCCCGTCGCTGCCCGCCAGACGTAAAATCACGGTGTTGAACAGCAGGATGATCAGGCCGGGGCAAAACTCCGCCACAAAGGTGGGGAATCCCGCCTGCAGCAGACGGGCCCAGCCCCTGGCCGCGCCGCCTCCCCTCAGGCTCAGCGCGCTTTTGCCCCGCCAGAAATGGGAGGACAGGACGCACAGACTGATCACTGGGGACAGCCCGGTGGCGAAGGCGGCGCCGAATATCCCCCATCCCAGGGGAAAAACGAAAACGTAATCCAGCAGGATGTTGCTCATACTGGCGGTGAGCATGGCGGCCATGGCCAGCCGCGGCTCCCCATCGTTGCGGATAAAGGCAAGCAGGATGCTGTTGAGCACGAAAGCGGGGGCGAAGCACAACACGGTGGTGAGATAGGTGCGGGCCAGCGGGCCCACCCCGCCTTCAGCGCCCAGCGCCCTCACGATAGGGCCCGCGAAAATGATGCCGAGCAGGAGAAAAACCACCGCCGCCATCAGGCCCATCAGCAGCGCCCCCCGCAGGGGATTGCCCGATTGTGCCCCTTCCCCGCCGTCGCCTGCCGGGGCGACAGCGGCCGCCCTCCTCCCCTTATCGACGGCATAGCGGATGGCGCCGCCCACCCCCAGCATCAGGCCGGTGCCGCTCATCAGGCTGTATACCGGCAGCACCAGATTGAGGGCCACCAGCCCATCCTCCCCCACCCCGTTGGCGATGAAGTAGGTGTCCGCCAGGATGTACAGCGACAGCCCCACCATGCTCAGGACGTTAGTTGAGGTATATTTCAAAAAGTCGCGGAACAGGCTGCGGGAAACCGCCGCGTTTTTACCGTTCATACCATCCATTCCTCCCATCAAAAAGAACCGGCCCCACTGTCCAGAAATCTGGCGACAGTGCAGCCGGTTTTTTCACTTTGATTGAGATGGTAACAGAAACCCCTGGTTCTGTCAAGAGTTACAAGCGGTCCTGGATGGAGTTCAGCAGGCCGCCCTTCTGGATGATGTTCTGGATGAAAGGGGGAAACGGCTCTGCCTGATAGGTCTTGCCGGTGGTCAGGTTCTCGATCAGGCCGGTGTCGAAGTCCACCTTGACCTCGTCGCCGCTTTTGATATCGCGGGCCGCTTCGTCGCACTCCAGGATCGCCAGGCCGATGTTGATGGCGTTGCGGTAGAAGATGCGGGCGAAGGTGGAGGCGATGACGCAGGAGATGCCGCTGGCCTTGATGGCGATGGGGGCGTGCTCACGGGAGGAGCCGCAGCCAAAGTTCTTCTCCGCCACCAGGATGTCCCCCTGCTTCACCCTTCCGACAAACTCCTTGTCGATATCCTCCATGCAGTGGGCCGCCAGCTCCTCGTGCTTGGAGGTATTGAGGTAGCGGGCGGGGATGATTACGTCGGTGTCGACGTTGTCGCCGTATTTATGTACCTGTCCCTGTGCAAACATACTTATTTACCTTCTTTCTCAAGATCAGCGGGATCGGAGATATAGCCGGTCACGGCCGAAGCCGCCGCCACATAGGGATTGGAGAGGTAAACCTCGCTCTCCACGTGGCCCATGCGGCCGACGAAGTTGCGGTTGGTGGTGGACACCGCCCGCTCGCCGGCGGCCAGGATACCCATGTGGCCGCCCAGGCAGGGTCCGCAGGTCGGGGTGGAGACCACCGCACCCGCTTCCACAAAAATATCGAACAGGCCCTCGTGCATGCACTGGGTCCAGATCTGCTGGGTGGCGGGGATGACGATGCAGCGCACGCCCCTGGCCACCTTGCGGCCCTTCAGGATTTCGGCGGCGGCGCGCATATCCTCCATGCGGCCGTTGGTGCAGGAGCCGATGACCGACTGGTCGATCTTCACCTGTCCATTGCACTCGTCGATGGTCCTGGTGTTTTCGGGCAGATGAGGGAAGGCCACGGTGGGACGCAGGGCGGACAGGTCGATCTCGATGACCTCGTCGTACACGGCGTCGGGGTCCGCCTCGAACACCTGAGGCTCTCTCTGGAAGCGGCCGTTCACATAGGCCATGGTTACCTCGTCCACCGGGAAAATCCCGTTTTTCGCGCCGGCCTCGATGGCCATGTTGGCGATGCACAGGCGGTCGTCTATGGACAGTTCCTTCACGCCGGGGCCGGTGAATTCCAGCGAACGGTACAGGGCGCCGTCCACCCCAATGCGGCCGATCAGATCGAGGATGACGTCCTTGCCGCTGACGTATTCGGTGAACTTGCCGGTGAGGACGATTTTCAGCGCAGAGGGCACCTTGAACCAGGCGGTGCCGGTGGCCATGCCCGCCGCCAGGTCGGTGGAGCCCACGCCGGTGGAGAAGGCGCCCAGCGCGCCGTAGGTGCAGGTGTGGCTGTCCGCGCCGATGACACAGTCGCCGGGGCCCACCAGCCCCTGTTCGGGCAGCAGAGCGTGCTCCACGCCCATACGGCCCACATCGAAAAAGTTCTCGACGCCGTATTTATCGGCAAAGCCGCGGACCCGCTTGACCTGCTCGGCGGCCTTGATATCCTTGTTGGGGGTGAAGTGGTCCATCACCAGCGCCACCCGGCTCTGGTCAAACACATGGCAGGCACCGCAGCGCTCAAACTCGTTGACCGCCACCGGCGAGGTGATATCGTTGCCCAGGCAGAGGTCCAGCTTCGCCTCGATCAGCTGTCCCGCCGCAACCTCCTTCAGCCCGGCGTGGGCCGCGAGGATTTTCTGCGTCATGGTCATTCCCATTGGGGATTCCTCCTTCTGCTGTTCTGCTCATTTCCTTATGGCCTATCATAACATCCTGTCGGCGGATGAAATGTAAAGCGGATTACAATTGTACGGATTTGCTTAATTCCCTCATCCCTCCGAATGGATGAGTTTATACTCAATGGATTCGCTCAGGGCGATCCAGCTGGCCTCGATCACGTCGTCGGACACCCCTACCGTGGTCCACTCGCCGGTGGCGTCGGCGGAGGTGATGAGGACGCGGACCTTGGCGGCGGTGGCCTTGCGGGAGTCCATCACGCGCACCTTATAGTCTACCAGATGCACTCCGGTGAGGGCGGGATAAAATTCTGCCAGCGCGGAGCGGAGCGCCCGGTCGAGGGCGTTGACGGGACCGTTGCCCTCCCCGGCCGCCACCTTGAACTGGTCGCCCACCCTCACCTTCAGGGTGGCGACGGCGCTCTGTCCCTCCTCATAGGGCTTTTCTCCCGTGATGCGGTAATAGGACAGGTCGAAGAAGCTGGGGATAAGCCCCAAGCACCGGCGGGTCAGCAGCTCGAAGCTGCCGTCTGCTCCCTCGTACTGGTAGCCCTCCAGTTCCCGTTCCTTAAGGCGGGTAATGATGTCGGTAAGCTCCCCGGAATCCTTGGTGATATCGGGGCAGTAGCGGCGGATTTTCTCCAGCACGGCGGTGCGCCCGCTGATTTCGCTCATGAGAAACCGGCGCTGGTTGCCCACCGTCTCGGGGCTGACGTGCTCGAAGGAGGCGGAGTTCTTAATCACCCCATCGGCATGCATGCCCGCTTTGTGTGCGAAGGCGCTGGCCCCCACGTAAGGCTCCCCCCGGTTCAGGGGGACGTTGGCCACCTCCGCCATGGCCCGGGCGGTGGCGGTGAGCAGGGGCAGGTTGTCCTCCGGAATGCAGAGGAAACCGCGCTTCAGCTGCAGATTGGGGATGATGGTGGACAGGTTGGCGTTGCCGCTGCGCTCTCCGAAGCCCAGGTAGGTGCCCTGCACGTGGGCGGCTCCCGCCTCCACCGCCATCAGGGAATTGGCGACCGCCAGCCCCCCGTCGTTATGGGTGTGGATACCAGTGACCACCTGGGGGAACCGCTCCGCCACTGCGGCGGTGATTCGGGCGATATCGGTGGGGAAGGTGCCGCCGTTGGTATCGCACAGGGCGAGGACGTCCGCCCCCGCCTCCACGGCGGCGGACAGGGCCGCCATGGCAAAGGCGGGGTTGGCGTCGTAGCCGTCAAAAAAGTGCTCCGCGTCGAAGATCACCCGCTTGCCCCGTTCCTTGAAGAAGGCCACCGTGTCGCCGATCATGGCGAAGTTTTCTTCTTCGGTGGTCATGAGAATGTCACGCACGTGGAGGTCCCAGCACTTGCCGAACAGGGACACCGCCCCGGTGTCGGCTGTGAGGAGGGCCCGCACGTTGTCGTCCTCCTCCGCCCGGCGGTTCTTGCGCCGGGTGGAGCCGAAGGCCACCAACTGCGCGTTTTTCAGGTTCAGTTCCTTCGCCCGGCGGAAAAATTCCAGGTCCTTGGGGTTGGAGCCGGGGTTGCCCGCCTCGATATAGGCAACTCCCAGCTCATCCAGCAGACGGGTTACCGCCAGCTTATCCTCTACCGAGAAGGAGATTCCCTCACCCTGCGCGCCGTCCCGCAGGGTGGAATCCAGTATCTCGACGCCGCGTTTCATTCGCATCACGCTCCTTTATCCGGCTGTCGCCGTTTATTCCTCGTCCAGAATGGCCTCGTCGCCCCGCTCCAGGGCGGTGATGCCGGTGCGGGCCATCTCCCGCACGCCGAACTGCTCCATATGCTCGATAAAGTGATCCATCTCATCGGTCTGACCGGTCATCTCGATGGTTACGGTGGCGTCGCCGATATCCAGTACGCGGGCGCCGTAGGTCTGCGCCGCCTTGAGCACCCCACCGCGGGAGGGGCCCGCCGCCTCCACCTTTACCAGCAGCAGCTCGCTGTTGGAACAATTGTCGGTCTCCATCGCCCTGACCTTGACGATGTCCTCCAGCTTGAGCAGCTGGCGGATCAGCTGGGTGAAGGTAGCCTCGTCCCCTTCCACCACCAGCGTCAGGCGGGAAAAGGCCGGGTTTTCGGTCCGGCAGGCGACGATGGAATCGATATTGAAACCCCGGCGGGAGAACAGACCCGCCACCCGCAGCAGTACGCCGGGATGGTTGACCGCCAGCACCGAGAGCACCATGGTGTTTTCCTTGTTCATCGGGAACTCCATCCTTTCTATCCCCCGTATTCCCCAAAGGGAATACCGGTCAGTCCATTTCCTCCATGAGGTCCTCCACCGTGCCGCCGGGGGGGATCATGGGCAGGACGTTGACGTCGGGGGAAATACGGCAGTCTACAACGACCGGGCCGTCCGCCTGAAGCGCCGCCTCCAGCACCATGTCGATCTCCCCGGCGCCGCGGATGCGCATACCGGTGCAGCCGAAGGCTTCCGCCAGCCTGACGAGATCGGTTTTCCGATGGGGATCGGTGGCGGAGAACCGACGGCCGTAAAAGACTTTCTGCCACTGGCGTACCATGCCCAGCACCCGGTTGTTCATCACCAGCACCACGATGGGCAGGTTGTAGGAGACCAGGGTGGTCAGCTCGTTCAGGTTCATGTGGAAGCTGCCGTCGCCGGTGACCAGCACCACCCGCCGGCCGGGACAGCCGAACTGTGCGCCGACCGCGGCACCCAGGCCGTAGCCCATGGTGCCCAGTCCGCCAGAGGTCAGCAGGGTGCGGGGCTGACGAAAGGGGAAATGCTGCGCCACCCACATCTGGTGCTGACCCACGTCGGTGGCCACCACCGTGTCCTCGGGGACCAGTCGGTGAAGGGCCTGCAAGATGGCCAGCGGGTCGGGCGGGGTATCGTCCTCCCGCGGCAGAGGGGCCTTCTCCCGGCGGCGGGCAGCGGTTTCCTCCGCCCACGCCGTACGCTGCACCTGGGGCGCCCGGTCAGCGAGCAGACCCAGCACCTCTTTCAAATCTCCCGCCAGGCGGACGGCAGCCGGGACGTTCTTATCGAATTCCGCATGGTCGATATCGATATGGATGACCTGGGCGTTCGGCGCGAAGCCGGTGCGGCTGCACGCCACCCGGTCGGAGAAACGAGCCCCGCACACCAGCAGCAGATCGCAGTCCTTAGCCGCCCGGTTGGCGGCGAGGGTGCCGTGCATCCCCACCATGCCCAGCCAGAGCCGGTGCTCCGGCGGGAAGCCGCCCAGTCCCATCATGGAGGCGCAGACCGGTATGTCCTGCTTCTCCGCCAGCCGGAGCAGCTCCTGCTCCCCGCCGGATGAGATGACGCCGCCCCCGAAATAGATCAGGGGCTTTTTGCAGAAGGCCAGCTTGTCGAGGGCCATCAGCAGCCGTTCCTCCTTGGGAGGGGCCACTGGACGGGGCCCCTCGGCGGCCAGGGGCTCGTACTCGCACTCCGCGGCGGTGACATCCTTGGGGATGTCGATGAGTACCGGGCCGGGCCGCCCGCTGCGGGCGATGACAAAGGCCTGCCGCACCGTGTCGGCCAGCTCGCGGACGTCCTTGACGATGAAGTTGTGCTTGGTCACCGGCATGGTGATGCCGGTGATATCCACCTCCTGGAAGGAGTCCCGGCCCAGCAGGGGCACCGACACGTTGCCGGTGATGGCCACCATCGGGATGGAGTCCATGTAGGCGGTGGCGATACCAGTGACCAGGTTGGTGGCGCCGGGGCCGGAGGTGGCGATACACACCCCCACCCTTCCGGTGGCGCGGGCATAGCCGTCGGCGGCGTGGGAAGCCCCCTGTTCGTGGGCCGTCAGCACATGCTGGATGCGATCGCTGTATTTGTACAGCGCGTCATAAATATTCAGAACCGCTCCGCCGGGGTAGCCGAACACTGTGTCGGTCCCCTGCTCCAGCAGGCATTCCACCAGTATATCCGATCCGTTCATACGCATGGGTCATCATCCTTTCCTGTTCCGGTGCGGGCAGGCGCTTCAGCCGCGCCTGGATAAACAAAAACCCTCCGTCTCTCAATATAGAGACGAAGGGATATTCCTCCGCGGTACCACTCTCATTGCCCACAAAGGGGCCGCTTACGCGCATCAGGCCGTGGCCGAATGCGATCCCGGTTAACGGTGGGAGACCGGTCGCGCCTACTCACCCGGCATAACCGCGGGTTTTCAGCTGACAGCTCGGGAGGTGATATTCGCCGTGTCCACAACCGCCTCGCACCGACCGGCGGCTCTCTGGATATGGATTCCGGTTACTGGTCCCCGTCATCGCCTGTAGGTTATTGTCGTTATTGTATCGCAGGTCCCCCGCCTTGTCAAGCGGGTAATTGACGGGGCGGCAAAGCGGCGCCGTCTATTTTGCCAGCCGCAGCTCCCGAATCTCCTCGGTGTGGGAGCGGGAGGCGCCCTCCAGCGCGGATACCCGGATATGCAGGCCGGCCACGTCCTCGGTCACCATATCCAGCCCGGCGAACTTTTCGTTGATTCCCTGCTGGCTCTCCAAAATGAGGTCGATATCCCGACGCATGCCGGGGATCAGGGACACGTCGGCTTTCAGCGATTGCAGGTCGTCCCGCATCTCCCGCTGATCGCGGCGCAGCGCATCGATATCGCCACGCATTTCCTGCATGTCCCTGCGCATATCCCGCTGCTCTTTGATAAGGGGCTCCAGCATCCCGCCGATGGCATCCAATAACTCCTGATCGACCACATTTCTCACCTCTTATGATCCAGTATAGCGTTTCGGTCAGGGATTGGCAAGGGGATATGAATGAGAGTGAACAATTGTCTCGTCCTTATCCGCCGCAACGGGGATACGGTCTTTACGTTCAGGTCAAAAGCACCATAATTTTATTGATTCGATTCTCTATAATAGCTATGGAAATCCACTTAATTAAGGAGGTTTTGATGATGGAAACAAAACAATGCGCCTTCACCCTGCGTATCGACTGTTGCTTATTAAGGAAACTGGATTATATCGCCCAATACGAAGGCCGGTCAAAGAACAGGGAAATGAAACATTTCATAAAAAAGTATATCATCGAGTTTGAAGAGAAGCATGGTGTAATTCCTATAGAAACAGATTCATTCGATTCCCTGTAGATTTCTTTCGCAGGTTTTGCTCCGCAGGCCCCCTTTTCTTGACGATAAGAAAAGGGGGGAAAAGAATCGTTAAGGGGAAACCTTTCGAACGGGTTTCCCCTTAAAACGCCATCCCCACCACGACCAAAGGCAACGCCTCTGGACTCCGGCTGATCGGAGATTGCGATAACCGAAGGCCGATCATCCTGCTGCACAGCATATATCGCTATTCTTGTGATTATCGGGGGATTCTCAAGAGCAACGCCGTCGACCACCGCCAGCGGCGGA
>JAAWQC010000062.1 GCA_022800315.1 Clostridiales bacterium | reverse complement strand
TGGAGCTGGTGGACGGACTTGAACCCCCGACCTGCTGATTACAAATCAGCTGCTCTACCAACTGAGCTACACCAGCGAATGATGCTGAATCGACTGTCAGAAAACAAATGATTGCCTGATAATCAAAACGGGTACTCAGCCGATTCCACCGCCGAGCACCCGTTTACTATAGCATATCCAAAAGCCCAAAGTCAATACCAGCATGCCCTCTATTGCCGCTCCAAAGCCTTTCTGCCCCCCGTATGGGCAATGGGCTTCCACTCCCTTTTGGGCCGAATCAGCGACGCCAGAATCAGGTACGAGAGGGGCAGGATAAACACGGGGAATAGCAGGATGGGGCGCCAGAACGCCCGAAGAGAATGCCGTTCCAGCCGCACAGTCAGGGCTGCCGCCGCCTGAAGGGCCAGCAGGCCGCCCACCCCCGACAAAAGCAGCCATCCCACGCCGGTGGGATCAGCCCCCGGCTCCAATAGAATCGCCAGGGCCGACAAAACGCCGGATATCAGCGCCAGCACGGCCGCCAGCGGGGTAAGCAGCAGCATGACCGCATCCAGGACAGAGGCGGTCTCCACCGGCCGCGGCGCCCGTCTGCCGCGGCGGAGCGCCTGAAGGGCTTCGGGCAGGCAGCGGCGGACACATTGCACACAGCCGGTCATCCAGCGGTACCGCTGCCGCAGCGACACCCGAAAAGAAGTGGGCTGCTCGTCGTAAAATACCGCGCGGTCGGCAGGGACGATCCGATACCCCCGGCAGATGCGCTGTAAGGAGAATTCCGTATCCTCGCTCATGGTGACCGTATCCCAGCCGGTTTCCTCCACCAGTTCGGTGCGGAAGGCGAACCCGGTGCCTCCCACCAGACAGGAGCGGCCCATATTGGCCCGCGCCCGGTTGAAAAAACGGGACATGTACAGCCAGTATATCCCATAGCAGCCGCTGACCCAGGAATCCGCGGGGTTCATCGCCTCCCGGTATCCCTGCACCACATCGGCGCCGTCCGCCAGTGAAGCGTCCATTTCGGAAAGGAAGGCAGGCGATGCCTGATTGTCCGCGTCGAACAGCACCACCGCGTCGTATCGGTGGCCTTGCGGAAGAATCTGGGGCAGCGCCCAGCGCAGGGCGTGTCCCTTGCCGATATGGAGGGTGTCGAAACGTTCCAGCACCTCGGCGCCATAGCTGCGGGCGACTGCGGCGGTAGCGTCGGTGCAGTTGTCCGCTACCACGAACAGATCGAAACAGTCTCGCGGATACTCCTGAAGGGCCAGGCTGTCCAGCAGGGAGCCGATGACGGCCTCCTCGTTACGGGCGCAGGTGACCACGGCAAACCGGGCAGTTCTATGTAGAGGAATCTTCTCCTCTCCCCCGCTCCCGGCGGATTTCGCCTGTCGGCGGCGTTTCCTGCCGCCGGGCAGCAGCCCGTGCAGCATCACGATCCCCTGCCACAGAAACACCGGCAGTGTGATCACGGTCAGTGCTACCGCCGTCGTCCACAGCACCTCTGACAAAAATCCCAAAACCTCCATCGGATAGCCCCCTGTTCTCAGTCAGGGCGCCGCGGTTCCCTCCTCCGGCCTCCCGGCCGAACCGCCATCCAGCCGCCGCAGGAGCAGCACCGGTAAATAGGCGAGCAGGATTACCGCCAGCGCGCACAATTCCAGCCAGACAACCGGGTGATTGAACCACTGCAGGAAGGGAAACATCCGCACCACATGGGCGGGGAGCTCCCCTGTCATGATGTAGTTGGTTCCAAACACATAGTTGAATGCGAACACGACGGCGAAGATACTATTGCCATACAGAAAGCCGCGGAGAATATCCCGGCGCTCGATCCGATATCCCAGCACCACCAAACAGTACAACCCCGTCAGGAGCAGCAGGTGATGGCTGATAAAGAATTGATAGGACAGATACCGGTCGAAGCGGGTGGGCGTGTTGGGCCACAGCATGGCGGGAAGCGGGCCGGCCCAGGTGAAAAAGTACACCACGCCGAACCAGCGCCGGCTGCCGGTAACCAGTACCGCCATAAACAAAAACCCGCTGATAAAGCAGAAATGGAGCGGCAGATGGATTCGCCAGTCATAAATTCCTTTCACGACGAACACGCCGTAGAAAATGAGCATGTTGAGCAGGAACGCCCCTGCCATCCAGTAACGGATGCTCTCGCGGTTTTTCCACCGCCGCAGCGCCTCCCGGTGGTAAAACAGGAAGAACGCCGCCGCTCCTGTCACCAGCAGCAGCAGGATATGCTGCCAGCCGAAGAGATTCAGCTCATTCGCCATTTCGCTTTCATCCATAAAAAACGCCGTTAGCCATTGACTCATGGTATCGCACCTCGTGTCTGTCACTATCCTATCCCTCAAAAAGGAATTTCACTGTACCATCATACTAAATTCCAGGAGAAAATCAATTAACGATTTCTTAAGGCGCGCCCGACCGTCGGTCCACCCCGAAAAAATCCATAATAAAGACAAAATAATCCAAAAAAGGTCTTGCCAAACGAGGAAAGATGTGGCATACTATATTTGTAATCATTACAAATTTTAAATACATACAGGAGGATTGTCAAATGAACATCAAAGGAACCAAAACGGAAGCCAATCTGATGACCGCCTTTTCGGGCGAAAGCCAGGCGCGTACCAAATATACATATTATGCGTCTCAGGCGAAAAAAGAGGGCTATGAGCAAATTTCCGGCCTGTTTATGGAAACAGCAGAGAACGAGAAGGAACATGCCAAACTGTGGTTCAAACTGCTGCACGACGGCGCTGTGCCCAAGACCATTGAAAACCTGAAGGATGCTGCCGACGGCGAAAACTACGAGTGGACCGACATGTACGCCACCTTCGCCAAGGAAGCCCGCGAGGAAGGCCTGGACGATATCGCTGTCATGTTCGAATACGTCGGAAAGGTGGAGAAGGCCCACGAAGAGCGCTACCGCAAGCTGCTGGAAAACATTGAACAGGGCCTGGTCTTCAAGCGCGGCGACGTCTACATGTGGAAATGCCGCAACTGCGGTTATATCCATGTGGGCAAGGAAGCGCCCCAGGTCTGCCCGACCTGTAAGCATCCCCAGGCTTATTTTGAGATCATGGCCGAGAATTATTAATCGGCCGCGTCATTACTTGTGCATACACCGCTGAAAGCGGTAAAAATAACCATCAAAAGCCCGCCGGACGTATTTTCCTGTCCGGCGGGCTTTGTATGTTCACGCTTTTTGTTGTATCTCCCCCGCCCTCTTGTTATAATAAACGCATCGGTTTCCAGTGGCTATTCCTGCCCATAAACGATAGGGCACCGGTATAGGCGTTAATTCCACTAAAATCAAAGAATAATTAGTATAGAATCGAATAAAATAAACCGATTGTATACTACGGAGGAGGTCCTGCCCCATGAAAGACGGCTTTCTGCGGGTTGCCGCCGCTACCCCCGATATTCGGGTGGCCGACTGCGCCCACAATCTGGCCCAGCTGCTGTCCATCGTACAAAACGCGCCGGAAGATACTGCTCTGCTGGTCTTCCCTGAGCTGTGCCTGACCGGCTATACCTGCGGCGACCTGTTTTTTCAGCCCACCCTGCTGAAGGCGGCGGAAACCGCGCTGCGCGATTTGCTGGCCGCTACGGTGGGAACCGACGCCGTGCTGATAGTGGGTCTGCCGGTGGCCGCTCCCGCACAAAGCGGCGGCGGGGCGCTTTATAACTGCGCCGCCGTGTGCCAGCGGGGCGTACTGCTGGGACTTATCCCCAAAACCAACATTCCCGGTTACGCCCAGTTCTATGAATCCCGTCATTTCACCGCCGCGCCGGAACAGACGGTGACGGTACGCTTTGCCGGGCAGGACACGCCGATGGGAACCGACCTGCTGTTCGCCTGCCAGTCCCTCCCCGACTTTGTGCTGGGGGTGGAGATATGCGAGGATGTCTGGGCGCCGTTCCAGCCCTCCCAGCGGCTGGCCGCGGCGGGCGCCACCGTCATCGCCAATTTATCCGCCAGCGACGAAAGCATCGGCAAGGGCGAATACCGCCGCCAGCTGGTCTGCACCCAGTCCGCGCGGCTCCTGTGCGGCTATATCTACGCCGACGCGGGAGAGGGGGAATCCTCCACCGACCTGGTATTCTCCGGTCATAATTTCATTGCGGAAAACGGCACCGTACTGGCGGAGAGCGACCGGTTCACCACCGGCCTGACCGCTGTAACCGAGCTGGATCTGTCCCGTCTGGTTTATGACCGTAGGCGGATCAACACCTTCCGCAGCGGACAGCCGATACAGACGGTGGCTTTTGATCTGCCGGTCCGTGAGCTGAAGCTGACCCGCCCGATTCCTTCCCTGCCCTTTGTTCCCGCAGACACGGCGGCGCAGGCGCAGCGGTGCGAGGAGGTGCTGACCATTCAGGCCGCCGGTCTGGAACAGCGGCTGCGCCGCACCGGCAGCCGGGCGGTCATCGGCCTGTCCGGCGGTCTGGATTCCGCCTTGGCCCTGCTGGTAACAGCGCGGGCCTATGACCGTATGAGACTGCCCCGCGAAGATATCCACACACTCACCATGCCCTGCTTCGGCACCACCGGCCGCACCCTTAACAACGCCCGCGAATTGGCGAGGGCTTGCGGCTCCACTCTGTCGGAGATCGTCATCGGGGACACCGTGACCCGCCATCTCAGCGACATCGGACACAGCGGCGCGCGGGACGTGACCTATGAAAACGCGCAGGCGCGGGAGCGCACCCAAGTTCTCATGGACGTGGCGAATCAGCTGAACGCCCTGGTGATCGGGACGGGCGACCTGTCCGAGCTGGCGCTGGGATGGGCCACCTACAACGGCGACCACATGTCCATGTACGGGGTCAACGCCTCGGTACCCAAGACGCTGGTAAGACATCTGGTAAAATACGAGGCCGACCGCTGTGGCGGCCCGCTGGCGGCCGCCCTTTACGACATCCTTGACACGCCGGTCAGCCCCGAGCTGCTGCCGCCGGAAAACGGCGTAATCTCCCAAAAAACCGAACAGCTGGTGGGTCCCTATGAGCTGCACGATTTCTTCCTGTACCATATGCTGCGCTTCGGGGCCGGCCCGACCAAGCTGTACCGCCTCGCCGGGTACGCTTTCGCTGGAAAATTCCCGGTGGAAGAGATCAAAAAATGGCTGGGCATCTTCCTGCGCCGCTTTTTCTCCCAGCAGTTTAAGCGTTCCTGCCTGCCCGACGGCCCCCGCGTGGGCAGCGTGTCCCTGTCGCCCCGCGGTGACTGGCGCATGCCCTCCGACGCTAGCGTCGCCCTGTGGCTGACGGAAGCGGATGCGCTATGATGCGTAACAAAGTCAAAAATGTAACAATCCCCCACGCCGTATTCCTCACGGTGCGGGGGATTGTTGTTCGCCGTCCTCCGCATCCTCGAGACGCGTGAGGAACAGCTCCTGGAATTCGACCTGAAAGACAACTGCCAGTGCTTCTACATATTCCAGATAGATACGGGCCGACTTGTCATTCTCCTCGATTTTCCTCAGACGGTAAATCGAGACGCCGGATAATTCGGACAGCTGTTTTCGCGAAAGGTGATGTTTCAGACGCAAATAACGCAAGTTACAGGCCAAATTTTTATCATACGAATAATCGGATGGCATTTCCATAACCAATCCTCCTTTCTCTGACAGATTATACTCAATATATTTAGTATAGTCAATTTATTGAGTGTGATACTGTTAAACAGAGGTGACCGCCATGATCAGTTACGCGCCCTTTTACCGCACCCTGAAGGAAAAAGATATCACCGAATATCAGTTGATATTCAAGCACGGTTTTTCCGCCAACACACTGCATCGGATGAAACATGGCAAAGCCATTACCCTCACCACGCTGGAAACCCTCTGCTTTATCCTCAACTGCCAAGTTGGCGACATCGTCGAGTACATCCCAGAAGATTCGTAAATCTGTCAGAAATCCGACAAAAGGAGGAGGACGGTTTTGCCGTCCTCCTCCTCTCTTTCCCGCCTATTCCGCTTTCCACTCGCAGAACTCCAGCCGATAGCCCTCGTCATACAGATACCGGTCATTCAAAAAAGTGGGAGATCCCGACAAGTAAAAAGGGAGCCTGTCATCACACAGGCTCCCGCTTTTCTGTTTTATCTCTCGCTGCCCATGAAGAACAGGGCGATGGTGCCAGGACCCGAATGGCTGCCGATGACGGCGCCGATGGTGTTGATCAGGAATTTCTCGCAGCCCAGCCGGCGGCGGATCATTTCCTTCAGCTTCTCCGCGTCCTCCAGGGAATCGCCGTGGCTGATGAAAATCATTTGATTCTTGATGTCGGGGCCGCCGGTCTTTTCCATGTGGTCCACCAGCGCCTCCAGCGAGCCGTTACGGCCGCGGGCCTTGGCCATGACGATAAGATGTCCTTCGTTGTCCACATGCATCACCGGCTTGATGCCCAGCAGGGAACCGAAGATGGCGGAAGTTTTGGACACACGGCCGCCGCGGTGGAGAAACATCAGGTCGTCCACCGTGAACCAGTGGCACAGGTGCAGCTTGTTCTCCTCCAGCCACTGGGCGTTCTCCTCGATCGACAGGCCCTTTTTCCGGTTTTCGTCCACATAATAGAGCATCAGTCCCTCACCCATGGAGGCGGCGAGGGAGTCCACCACGATCAGGGTGCGGTCGGGGTATTTTTCCCGCAGGTCGGCCGCCGCCACCTCGCAGGAGGCATAGGTGCCCGACAGGCCGCTGGAAAACGCCAGATGCAGCACATCTTCGCCGGCGGCGAGATACGGCTCCACAAACGCGGTGAACTCACTGGGGTTGACCTGGGTGGTGGAGGCTACGCCCCCGTTTCTCAGTCCGTCGTAAAAGGTTTTGGCGGTCAGCTTTTCGTCAAAGCCGTCCTGATATTGACCGCCGTTAAATTCCAGCGACAGCGGAACAAACGTAATGTCCCTTTCCCGATAAAATTCCTCCGGAAGATCGCAGGTGGAATCGGTGGTGATACGATAACTCATGGTCGTCCTCCTATACAGTTGTTATTGCGGTTCCCGGCAGGTTATCCGGCGATTTCCTCCGGGAGGAACGGCAGAAACCCGTGTATATGGCGCGCCGGATGCGAAAGGGCTGCCATGGCGCCACCTAGTTTTCGATATCATGTTAACTTATATTTCCCGATATGTCAAGCGGGGAACTGGAAAATAATTCCGACGCCGTTAAAGTATTAACAATTCCGTTGTTGTCTTGGAGAAGAGACCTATGCTATAATATACAGGTTCCTATCCCTGCTTTGGCAAATCACGCTCGGCGGAACCTGTATCGAAGAATTCCCTGAATTCTTCCCTTCCCCTTTTGCCATGCTGTACAGG
>JAAWQC010000017.1 GCA_022800315.1 Clostridiales bacterium | reverse complement strand
TTGTCCCCATGGGGACAAGCCTGCACAGACCGGAACCGTGCGTTTTAATATTTTACCGGATTGGCCATCAGATATTTTTTGACCATCAGCGCCACTTTAAACACGATGGCGTCGTCAAACTCACGCAGGTCGAGACCGGTCAGCCGCTTGATCTTTTCCAACCGGTACACCAGCGTGTTGCGGTGGACGAAAAGCTTTCGGGATGTCTCGGAGACGTTCAGGTTGTTCTCAAAGAACCGCTGGATAGTAAACAGGGTTTCCTGATCCAGGGAATCGATGGAACCTTTTTTGAACACCTCGCGCAGGAACATTTCACACAGGGTGGTGGGCAGCTGATAGATCAGACGGGCGATACCCAGGTTGTCGTAGCTGACGATCACCTTTTCCGTATCGAATACCTTGCCGACCTCCAGCGCGACCTGGGCTTCTTTAAAGGAACGGGCCAGATCCTTGATACCCTCGACCACGGTGCCGATACCCACCGTCGCGCGGGTGTAGAACTCGCCGCTGAGGGTATCGACGATGGAACGGGCCAGCTTCTCCAAATCTTTGGATTCGATACCCACACGTATTTCCTTCACCAGCGCGATATCGGTTTCGTTGATATTGATGACGAAGTCTTTATTCTTATCGGGGAACAAATTCTGTACGATGTCGTAGGCGGAGATATCGGTACGGGTCGAGATGCGAATCAGCAGCACGACGCGGCTGACATCGCTGGTAAAGCGCAGCTCCCGCGCTTTCAGATAGATATCGCCAGGCAGGATGTTGTCCAGTATGACGTTCTTGACAAAGTTTCCGCGGTCGTACTTTTCATCGTAATACTGTTTGATGCTGGAGAGCGAAACCGCTAACAGTGCTGCGTAGGACTCGGCCTGCTCGTCCTCCCCTTCCACAAACAGGATATACTCACTGTGAGGACGGGAACCAAAGGGCTTATAAGTGAAGCCGTCCCGAACGAAAGACTCCTGAATCGAAAAGGATTCGGGTCCGACCGCATCGGAAGCCTCACCGATCCGTCCCAGGTCGCTGCAGGCGATAATCGCCATCGATTCATCAATCACACCGATAGTGCGGTCAATCGCCTCTCTCATCTGATGGACGACGCCCTGAAAAAGCCTGTTGGACATAAACATTCCCCTCTTCGCGTTTATTGAACCGCAGCCGGTTTAGTTATAACCTGATACACTCGCGCCCTCCAAACTGCGTTTGGAAACACCCGATTACTAGTATTGTACACAAATCCCAAACTTTTTTCAAGGACAACCTCTCAGAAAAGTCGGATTTATCGTCCGTTTCTCCGACTTTTAACAATTTGGTCATAACCTTTTCGTAAAATTCCCCCGCTCTCCGCTGCGAAGAAGGTCGATATCCTGTATAAATTTTCACCAAAAGCAATAACCTTCTAATAGGGGTAAAAAGACCGCCGCCGGAATATCCGGCGGCGGTCTTCGATTTCGCTATACAGAAACCGGTTAGTTGCAGATGGTTTTCTCGGTTTCCTTGTCGAACAGATGGATTTTGGTATTTTCCAGCACCACGTCGATGTTGTCGCCGGGGCGGGCGGTGGAGGTGGGTTCCACACGGGCAGTGTAGGAGAAGCCCACAACGTTCAGATACAGGTAGGTCTCGGCGCCCATCAGCTCGGTCACTTCCACATCGGCCTTAATCAGGCAGTCGGAGAACTGCTCGATGTAGCGGGGCTCGTCATGGACGTCCTCGGGACGGATACCCATGATAATTTCCTTGTCCACGTACTCTTCCAGACGTCCGTCCTCGTTCTTGCTGGCCGGCAGCGGAATTTGATATTTCTTACCACGGGTGGTCTTGGTATCCTCGGTGCCGAACTCCACAAAGAACTGATCGCCCTTCTTGATGAGCTTGGAATCGATAAAGTTCATCTGCGGGCTGCCCAGGAAGCCGGCGACGAACATGTTGCAGGGCATGTCGTACAGGTGCTGCGGGGTATCCACCTGCTGGATCAGGCCGTCGCTCATAACCACGATGCGGTCGCCCATGGTCATAGCTTCGGTCTGGTCATGGGTAACGTAGATGAAGGTGGTGCCCAGTTTGCGGTGCATCTTGGACAGCTCGGTTCTCATCTGCGCACGCAGCTTGGCGTCCAGGTTGGACAGCGGTTCGTCGAGCAGGAACACCTTCGGCTCACGTACGATGGCGCGGCCCAGGGCGACACGCTGACGCTGACCGCCGGACAGCGCCTTCGGCTTGCGGTCAAGCAGATGGGCAATGTCCAGAATACGGGCCGCCTCTTCGACGCGGCGCTTGATTTCATCCTTCGGGGTCTTGCGGAGCTTCAGGCCGAAGGCCATGTTCTCGAAAACGGTCATATGCGGATACAGCGCGTAGTTCTGGAAAACCATCGCGATATCGCGGTCTTTCGGGGCGACATCATTCACCAGCTTATCGCCGATATACAGTTCGCCGTCGGAAATTTCTTCCAGACCGGCAATCATGCGCAGAGTCGTCGATTTACCGCAGCCGGAAGGACCGACCAGGATAATGAATTCCTTGTCCTTGATTTCCAGATTGAAGTCGGAAACCGCCGTCACGCCGCCAGCATACGTTTTGGTAATCCCTTTCAGTGATAAGCTAGCCATAGATTAACCTCCCAATATAAGCACAATAACAGAAAACGGATGACATCCAATTTGCCGAACCGTCCACTATAATATATCAGATTTGTCCCGAGAGTACCATTCCCTTAATAAACAAACTTTCAAAAGGCCCTTTATCTAATTTATCCAATGTCAACATAGACAAAAACTATTGACAAGCCGCGAAAACAGCGGCCTTTTCCGCCTCGGTCAGCTCGCGGCAAGCCCCCTCTGCCAGACGGGAATCCAGCAAAAGGCCGCCGATGGAACAGCGTTTGAGCCAGACGACGCGGCAGCCCACGGCGGCAAACATGCGCTTGACCTGATGATATTTCCCTTCGGTTATTTCCACCTCGGCGAGCCTCCCCTCCTCCTGCGGTAGCACGCGCAGAGCGGCGGGACGGCACTTTGTCCCGTCCGCCAGGGTGATGCCCGCGGCAAAGGCGGCGGCCGCTTCCTTCCCCACGGGGACGTCCAGCCGGGCCTGATACCGTTTGACCACATGGGCTGCCGGGGAAAGCAGGCGGTGGGCGTACTCGCCGTCGTTCGTGATTATGACCAACCCCACAGTATCCTTGTCCAGCCGCCCCGCCGGAAAGAGTCCTTTCCGGCGGAATGCTGTCGGCAGCAGGTCAACCACCGTGGGTACCTTGGGATCGCGGGAGACACAAAGGACGCCCGCCGGTTTGTTGAGCATCACATATAAAAAGGAGCGATATCCCAGCGGCGACCCGTCGAAGGCGATTTCCACCTGATCGGGATCAACCTTCCACGCAGGGTCTTTACATACCGTCCCGGCAGCGGTCACCCTCCCGCTCCGGATCGCTTTTTTTACTTCTGTACGGCTTATTGTGCCCTGCGACGCAATGATTTTGTCCAGACGCTGCAGCATATCGTCCTCCTGAGCGTAGTATACCCGGTTTGGCTACGATTCTATTATCTGCCTGTGAAAATGTCAATCCCCCTTTTTTTCCTTTATAAATAAAACAGGGAACTATCCACTATCACACCAGACTTTTTTTCGTGATACAATACCGGTATTCTACCGATGCCATAGCAGGCGAAGGGAGGGCTGGACCATAAAGACATATCAAACCGCCGAAGTCGCCCGTCTGATCGGCATCCATCCGAATACCGTGCGGCTGTATGAAGAGGTCGGGCTGATCTCCCCACCGGAGCGCTTGTCCAACGGCTACCGCGTTTTTACCGATTGTCATATCGCCCAGCTGCGGGTCGCACGGCTCGCCTTACAAATTGAAATACTGCAAAACGGGCTCCGCAGAAAAATCGTGTCGGTGGTCAAAACGATGGCCGCCGGCGACCCGGATGGCGCACGGAAGCTCACAGAGGAATATCTCCGCCTGGTCCGCGACGAGCAGCGCCGGGCGCGGGAGGCCATCGAGCTCACCCGCCGTCTGTTGAGCGGCCGGCCGGAAACGGAGGCCGCCCTGCTGAAAAGGAAAGAGGCCGCCGCCTGTCTGGATATTACCATGGACACCCTGCGCAATTGGGAAATGAACGGCCTGCTCACCGTGCGGCGGAAAAAAAATGGGTATCGGGTGTATGCGCCGGAGGATATGCGGCGTCTGAAAGTCATCCGTTCCCTGCGCTGCGCCAATTATTCGCTGGAAGCCATCCGGCGTATGCTGACAGCCCTGTCGGCGGACCCCGGCGCCAATCTCGAAATAGCCCTGAACACACCGCCCCCTGATGTCGAAATTCTCTCGGCCTGCGACCAGCTGATCGCCTCGCTCCGCGCGGCGGAAAACAACGCGCGAATCATCATCGAATTGCTGAGAGAAATGAAAATCCATTTTTATTGACCCTCCACTTTACCACCAGCGTTGCCGCTGGTGGTATTCTCTTTTCACGGCAAAAAAGGAGGTAGTTGACATGGAAGATTGTATTCGGGCCGAGGGGTTGTCCAAATCCTACAGCGGCAGACCTGCAGTCAACGGGCTGACCCTGTCCGTTCCCCAGGGCACGGCGTTCGGGCTGCTGGGCGCCAACGGCGCGGGCAAAAGCACTGCCATCGAGTGCCTGCTGGGCACTAAACAACCGGACCGCGGCACCGTTTCCATTCTGGGAATGGACCCGCGCTCCGATCGAAAAAAACTGTTCCAGCGGGTGGGCGTCCAGTTTCAGGAGGCGCGCTGGCAGGATAAGATCACCGTGGGGGAGCTGTGTGAGGTCACAGCGTCGCTCTACAGGCGGGCAGAGAATATTCCCCCTTTGCTGGATCAGCTGGGGATCGCTGACAAAGCCCGCCGGCCGGTGGAGGAGCTGTCCGGCGGCGAACGGCAGCGGCTGTTTATCGTGCTCGCCCTGCTCCCCCGCCCCGACGTGGTATTTCTGGACGAGCTGACCACCGGCCTGGATGCCAGGGCGCGGCGGGATGTCTGGAAAATTCTTGCCCACCGGAAGTCGGAGGGCCTGACCATCCTGCTGACCTCCCACTTCATGGACGAGGTCGAGGCCCTGTGCGACCGCATCCTCATACTCAAGCGGGGACAGACCGTTTTCGCGGGCACCCCCGCCGAGGCGGCCACCGCCAGCCCCTTCGACCGGTTTGAGGACGCCTATCTCTGGTACACAGACGAGGAGGAACCGAGATGAAAACATTCCGCACCCTGCTGAAAACCGAACTCCGCCTGTCCCTGCGCGGTATGGATATGCTGATTTTCGCCCTATGCCTGCCCCTTGTCGTATTGGTGATTCTCGGCATCCTCTACGGCAAAAGACCCGCTTTTGAGGGGGCGGGGTATTCCTTTCTGGACCAGTCCTTCGGCGCGCTGTCGTCCATCGCGGTCTGCGCCGGAGGTGTGATGGGACTGCCCCTGGTGGTTTCCGAATACCGGCACCGGAAAATACTCAAGCGGTTCCGTGTGACGCCGGTAAACCCGGCGATGCTCCTGTCGGTGCAGACGGCCGTCTATGCCCTTTACGCGGCGGTGTCCCTGCTGCTGCTGTATATCACCGCCGCCGTTTTCTTCGGTTACCGGATGGACGGCAGCTTATTTGCCTTTTTAAGCAGCTACCTGCTGGTCATGCTGTCCCTGTTCAGCCTGGGGATGCTGGTGGGCGGGATCGCGCCGAACCCCAAAATCGCCGGCGTCCTCGCCAGCGTGCTGTATTTTCCCATGCTCATCTTTTCCGGCGCCACCCTGCCCTACGAGGCGATGCCCGCGGCACTCCAGCGGATCGCCGACATCCTGCCGCTGACACAGGGCATCAAGCTGCTGAAGGCGGCCTCCCTCGGTCTGCCGATGGACGACGTCCTGCTCCCCCTCGTGTGGATGGCTGTCCTCTCCCTCATCTGCATCGCCGTCACCGTCAAAGTTTTCCGCTGGGAGTAGACTATTAGGGCGCCTATCCGCGGGTACAGCGGATAGGCGCTTAATTGCCGCATTGCTATCCGCCTGATCAAATCCAATGGGTGAGATTTGTCCAATATGACTCTAGAAAATATCTTCACCAAATGATATCCTTGAATTGGAAGATTGCGGTATTTGATTCAAAAGAAGGCGATTGCCGTGAACAGCTGACGCCGCCCAAAGACCGGGCGGAAATCGAAAGCGACAGGCACCGAAAAAACGGGCAGGGGTATCCTTTCACTGGCTTTGGCCGTGGTGATACTGGCGGTCAGCTCCTTCTCCTCCAGCGCCGCATATACTGGAAAGGTCTATATGTTCACCTACGATTCCGGAAGGCTGCCTGGTCATCAGGATTTTGCGGAATTTCGTATCAATACCCGCCGGGACGCCGAGTTCTCCCTCCCCTGGCTGTGGGACATGAACTACGACGCCGGGGAATATCTGAACAACAGTGTCGACGCCGTACACCATGTCTTGCCGAACGCTTCGGTTGTGACCATCGGCTCTCATGGTGCTCCTGGATTAGTATTATGCGCGGACGCCAGCACCCCGCGTATGACCATGCTGACAGGTACGGAGTACCTGCTATCGGAACACTATGCGAAATCCTTCGACCGGCAGTGGCCGTTGACGGCTACCAAACTGATCATTTTTGCTTCCTGTCAATCGGCTCTCACCGACCAGCATTACGGCAACCTGCTGAACGAAGCGGTAACCCGGGGGGCCGACGCCGCGCTGGGGTGGAAGGACAGCATTCCCGTGGGGGAACTGACCTCCCGCTGGCAGCAGTATTTTTTCACCGCCTGTTATTTTCTCCACTGCGACGTGAAGACCGCGGCGGATACCGCCACCAACAGGCTGAAGAATGAATTCCCCGGAAAGCAATATAAAGAGCAAATCGAAGAATTGAGCAAATTCGAAATCAAAGGCAGCGAAAACATTACCATTTATTGACGGAGAGGTGAGGATAATGAGAAGAAAAAATCGATTCTCCCACAGCAGAAAGAAATGGATTCTCATCGGCGCTGCCACGCTGGCGGCGGTACTCGTCGTTGCCGGCGGATTCATGTCCTACGCCGTCTATCGGGGAGGGCAGTATGTGGATGTAGACCACGGCTATATCCTCAAACGTCTGGACGCTCAGGACACCTATGTGGTCAAACTCCCCACCGCCGTCAGCGTACCCGACAGCGATGGGGGCAAAGCCAGGTTCTCCGACCCGATCGCGGCCCAGCCGGTCACCCTGACCTATGACCACTCGGAAAAGGGCCGCAACCACAACTGGGACATTTACACCGACGAGCGGGGCACCCGCTATACCTACCACGAGGAGACCGGCCAGATGGTGTCCATTGAATTTCGAAACGACCATTCGGAAGCCAAGACCGCGAACAGCGTCTGCCGTTCCGAGGAGGACATCCGCACCTTCGCGGAGCAGTATCTCCGCGCCCTGGTCCCCAAATTCGACTTGTACGGGCTGGCTTCCACCTTTTATTCGCGAGAAACCCCCGACGATCCCGATGGCCGCTATCAATTTTCCTACGGCGTTCAGGTAGGGGAGTATTTCTCCTCCGCCCGAATTAGCTTAAGTTGTCAGTCAACAGGTGAGCTGACAAGCATCAACTTCCCCCAAACCACCGTGTACGAGGACATGACCTCACGGGAGAAGGAGCAGATAGCGGAAAAGCTTCCCTCCAGAGAGGTGCTGGAGCAATACGCGCGGGAGCAGATGGAGGAAAAATACGGCGACCGATTAGTCTCCATGGAGATCACTAATATCTATCTTGGCAAAGAAGGCACAACCTACGATTTGCTTATAGGGCTAGATGTAACAGCATATATCGCTAAAAACGCGCCCGCCGGGTTTTCCGAGTCGGTCACCTATCCCATTAAATAACGGTGACGAGACAATAACGTATACCCATGTTAAGCGCCCCCGCGGAATTCTCATCCGTGGGGGCGCTTATTGTTCCGTATGCAGCGGGCGGTCAGCCCTCCGCCGTCTGGGGCGTCAGGGTATCGGTGCCGCGATCCAGCTTGGTGAGTCCATGCATGAACCCGTCCAGCGCGGTGGAAGAGATATCCCCGCCCACGATCTCATCCTTATACACATACAGATGGGCGTCGACCTGCGCGTCGTCGGGATAGTTCAGCACCTTGTAGGTCCAGCACTTCACCCGCTTGCCGTGGTATGGCTCCAGATCCATTCCCGCCGACTGCTGTACCTCGTTGTACTTCTGGAATACCGCATCGAACTCGTCGGGAATCAGGATTTCCTTCACCTCGGTATAGGGCTGCTCGACCTCATACCCAAGGCCCTTGAGAAAGGACAGCCGTTGTTCATCCGTCCCCGCCGACACCGGGCTGTAGGTTTCGGCCGCCGCCCCTCCCGACGGCCACACCGCCACCGTGACCAGCACGGCCGCCAGCATTACGACGCACAGCGCGATGGAAATCACCTGCCGTTTGGACGTCTTAACAGAAAATACAAACATATTCAGCACCCCGAACCTTCACTTGATAGTTCATGTTTATGAGGGCGCTGTCCCGGATATAACCGGCGGGCACGGACGGCGGGCAAATTTCCCGCCCCTCTGCGTGTAAAGAGAAGGGGAAGCGGCGGCGCTTCCCCTTCTCTTATATTCAGTCTTCGTCTTCTTCGGTGTGATAGGCGTCGATTACCTTCTGCGCCACATTCATGGGTGCTTCCTCATACCGTTCAAACCCGAAACGGAAGTAGCCGCGGCCCTGCGTCAGGGAGCGGAGGACGGTGGCGAAATCGCCCATCTCCGCCATGGGGACCTCGGCCTCGACACAGGTCAGGGCGTCCTCGTCGGCGGGCTCCATGCCCAGCACACGTCCCCGCCGCTTATTGATATCGCCCATGATATCGCCGGTGTTGTCGCCGGGGACAAAAGCCTTCAGGCTGCCGATCGGCTCCAGCAGGACAGGGCCCGCCAGAGGGATGCCCGCCTTATAGGCCAGATTGGCCGCCATTTTGAAGGCCTGCTCGGAGGAATCCACCGGATGGTAGGAACCATCGGTGAGTGTCGCCTTGACCCCCACCATCGGGAATCCGGCCAGCACCCCCTTTTTCGCGCTTTCCCGCAGTCCTTTTTCCACGGCGGGGAAGTAATTGCGGGGGACCGAACCACCGAACACGGTTTCCTCAAAAATCAGATCGTCCCCCTCACAGGGTTCGAACTCTACCCAGATGTCGCCGAACTGACCATGGCCGCCCGACTGCTTTTTATGCCGGCCCTGTACCTTGACCTTTTTGCGGATGGTCTCCCGGTAGGGTACTTTCGGTACCTCCAGCAGTACCTCGACCCCGAATTTCGCCTTCAGCTTGGAGGCGACCACGTCCAGATGCTGTTCACCAAGCCCCGAGAGAATCATCTCATGGGTTTCATGATTGGTATCGAAGCCGATGGTGGGGTCCTCTTCCTTCAGACGGGCCAGGCCGGCCACAATCTTCTCCTCGTCGCCTTTTTTTCTGGCGGTAACCGCCATGGACAGACAGGGCTCGTCGAAGGTGACGCCGGGCAGGATCACCTGCCGCGCCGGCGCGCACAGCGTATCGCCGGTACCGGTGCCCGCCAGTTTGGCCACCGCGCCGATGTCGCCGGAGCACACCGCCGAAACCTCTTCCTGCTTCTTACCCCGTACGCAGAACAGCTTGCCCAGCTTTTCCATCTGGCCGGTTCGCATGTTCATCAGGGTGGAATCCGCCGTGACCTTGCCGCTGACCACCTTGAAGTAGAGCAGCTTACCCACAAAGGGATCGACTATCGTTTTGAAAACGACCGCCGCCGTCTGGGCGTCATCGCTGACCTTCAGCTCCACCGGGTCGCCGTTGACATCCACCGCGGTCTCCCCTGCGACGCTCTCCGCATAAGGAGCCAGCCAGATCAGGCCGCTGAGCAGCTGGTCGATGGCCTCCATCTCGGTGGCCGAGCCGCAGAATACCGGTGCGATATTACCTTTGCGCACACCGGAGGCCAGGCCCAGGATCAGCTCGTCGGGGGTGTATTCCTCACCGGAGAAGTATTTCTCCATCAGTTCCTCGCTGGTTTCAGCCACCGCCTCGTACATGGCGGTGCGCAGGCCGTCCAGCCGGTGACCCATGTCGGGAATTGGCACCTCGGACGCCTTTCCGCTCACATATGTATAGGCTTTGTATTCCAGCAGGTTGACATAACACTGGACCTTGCGATCCTCCACATAGGGCACTACCATCGGGCATACCATCGGGCCGAAGGTCGATTTCAGGTCCTCGAACACTTTATAGAAATCCGCGTTTTCATTGTCCATTTCATTGATGAAAAAGAGCTTGGCGACGCCTTTTTTTGTGGCGGCCTTAAAGCCCTTTTCGGTGCCGACCGACACGCCGCCTTTAGCCGAAATCACAATGACCGCGCTGCCCGCGGCGCGCATCCCCTCGCTGACCCCGCCCGAAAAGTCGAACAGGCCGGGGGTGTCGATGAAATTGATCTTGGTATCCTTCCACTCCACAGGGGCGAGGGCGGCGGACACCGACGCCTTACGCCGGACCTCCTCGGGATCGAAATCACACACCGTGTTGCCGTCGGCGACCCGTCCCAGCCGATCGGTCGCGCCGGACAGGAACAGCGCGGCTTCCGCCAGCGAGGTTTTACCGGTACCGGCATGACCTACCAGCGCCACATTGCGGATGTTTTTCGCAGTATACTGTTTCAAAGTAGACTCCCCTTTCATAATGGAAACCGGGCTCTGCCGGGGGCTCCGGACGACAACCGGCGGTTTTCGACCGGAAATGAGCAATTATACACAAAATAACAAAACATCGTTGGAATTACTTTGATAAGTATAACCGATTCGTATCTTCATTTCAACCTCAAAAACACCGTCCCGGCAAAAAAATCACCCCCTACCACAAGTTGTAGGGGGTGATTTTATCTATTTTGCACAACAGAAAGGGATAGAATGTCTCAAACACCGCGGAACAGGGGCAAAATCCACGAGATGGCTGTCCATATCAGCAGATAGAGCATCATGACCATCGGCGGAAACAGCAGCCCGCTCGTATAAAAGGCGATGAAGGCGATCATCGCCAGACCGAGGGACCCGCCCACCACCTGTGAGATTACCGACAGGCGGACACCTCCCAGCAGGCGGCGGCAGCAGGTAATCGCGCTTACCATGCCCTCGGCGCGGCCGTTGGCGGCGATACAGGCCTCACTTTCCCTATCTTCGCCGGAGGCCAGCCCTTCATAGGTACGCCCGGCGGCGGCACCGAGCACCTCCACATAATAATCATCCAGATCGAAAACGCCGCATATCCGTTCTGCCGTCACATTGGGATCACAGGTGCGCACCAGCAGGGTGATGCCCGCTCCCGTCAGGGAACGCAGACCCCGGGCGATTCCGTCGTCGGCCACGTAGCTGACGACGAACATAGCGGACAGCTCACCGGCGGTGGACAGATAGACCAGCTGGCGTCCCTCGCGGGTATAGCGGTTCTCATAATCACGGGAGGGAACGTCCACACCGTGATTCTCCAGCAGACGACGGTTGCCCACCAGCACCCGCCTGCCGCCTACCCAGCCAGACAGCCCCATCTCCTGCTCGTACACGAGGGAATCGACCTCGGGCAGGATATCCACCTTGTTCTCGATCACCCGCAGAAAGACGCTGGAGAGCGGCCCGCCCGCCGCGGTGGATACCGCCGCGGCGTCCAGAATGGCCTCGTCGATCCGCATACCGGAAAAGGTTTTGATCCCATGCAGCAGCACGCTTTCCGCCGGGAACAGGTCCTGGGCGTCCAGCGCCACCGCGTCCAGCTCACCGAAATCCTTCACCGCCTGCCAGCCGGAGATCATCCCGCCGCGCCGCAGTACGCGGGAGCATCCCCGCAGCAGGGGGAAATGCAGCGACGTCATCGCCGCCGCGGGGGCGGAGCAGCAGACCGCCGCGGCCGTCACCGTCAGCGCAGTCCAAAAATCGCGGGTCAGCAGAAAATACACCACGCCCAGCAGCAGGGAACCTCCCGCCGCCAGCGGCACGAACAGGCGCATCGGGCCCTCCGCTCCGCCGTCGCTGTAGGAATTCTCCAGAAATCGGGTCAGGAAACCCGCTTTGCGGAAATAAGCTACCTCGGGCTCACCCATGGCCACCGCCGGCCGTCCCACCTCCGCGGCGGCGCGGGGATCGTCGATTACATGGGCCGCCTGCTTTTCACCCCGGCAGGAGACGAACCGGAAATTGATCCCGACCCGCTTGACCAGCATCAGCCGGCCCACCGAGCCCAAGCACAGGCACAGTCCCGCCACCGGCGCGAACAGGGGGGTAGTACCAGCCGCCACCGCGTCGATATGGAAATACTGCAGGGCGGTATGGATCAGGGTGATCATCACTGCGGCCGCGGCCCCACTGTCCGCATCCGCCCGCAGGCGGAACAGGGAGGCAATCCCCTCCCCCACCAGCCTGTGGTTGATCAGGGCCATCACGAACAGGAAAAACAGGTTGACCGTCACATACAGATGCGCTTCCATGGGCGGGCGGCGCATAATCAGCGCCATGACCCCCAGCACCACCAGCAGCAGCTCCATCGCGCCGGTCAGGATGGTCTGAATCCAGTTCACCCGCCGGCGGTAGGTCAGCTCGCTTCCCACCGCTTCGGTCTCCTCGTAGCTGCTGTAATCCTCCAGCTCGCCGTCGTCGAACAAATCGGGTTCCTCAGAGGGGTCGTTGTCCTCCTCCTCGTCGCCCGCCAGCTTGAAACTCTCCACCTTTTTCTTCCGCGCCTGACGCAGCTGATCCTCCAGCTCCTCAGGGGTGGCATGGTGCTCCGTCTCATTCTTTTCGCCGTCTTCCACCAGACCGTCCAGCCGAAGCTGGCCTTCGATCTCGTCCCCTTCCCCGGCAGCGGCCGCTTTCTCGGCGGAAATCGCCGTCAGCTTCGTCCTGCCCGAGACAGGCAGGACCACCGTGGGGCTGCTCTCGTGGGAGAGCCTAAGCTTCTGAGCGCCCGCCCCTCGTTCGCTCCTCGGTACGAATACCTTGATATCATCTTCTTTGTCCGCAGGCAGCGGCGATGCGGATGGTTTTTCCGGCAGAGGAACCGCTATGGACTCCTGAGAAGGCGGCACGATCACCGGCCGGCGCAGCGCAGGCCGAGGCATCGGCGACTGTGCAGGCGCTGCTTCCTTCAGCTTTTCTGCAGGCGGTGTCTCTTTTTCTTTCACCGCCACGGCGGAGGAAGGGGTGGCCTCTCTTTTTTCATCACAGGATTTAACAGCGGCCGGTTTGGGCAATTCTGCCGATACCAGTAACGTGGGGGACGAGACCGGCGCCTTCTTCTCCTCCGGCCGTACCGGTTCCTTTCTGGCTTCGGACTTCACGGCCTCGGGCAATACAGTGGAACGCACCGGCACCGCCTGCGCAGTCATAGGTTTCGAAGGCGCCGCGGCGGCGCCCCTGGATACCGGCGGGGCCGAAACCTTGGCATCCGGCAGCTTCTCCGGCGCCGGATGTGATGCCGCCGCGAGTTTTGCCGTGGCTGGCGCGGATGTCTTTTTTACAGCGCCCCGTTTTCCCTTCAGCTCCTCCACCTCAGCGAGAATCGCGTCGATATCAAAAGCGGAATTCAATTTCTTTTTGTCCATATCCCCCGCAACCTTTCGATAAGGATGAGATTATTTCGCCTGAAGCTTCAGCCGCTGGCGCGCGGCCTCATACAGGACAATACCGCAGGCCACCGAAGCGTTCAGCGAGGAGATATTTCCCCGCATAGGCAGCGACAGCATAAAGTCGCATTGTTCTTTTACCAGGCGGCCGATCCCCTTTCCCTCGGAACCCAGGACCAGAGCCGCCGCACCGGTCAGGTCGGTGGAGCACCAGTGCTCTCCCTCCATGTCCAGGCCGTAGATCCACAGCCCCCGCTTTTTCAGTTCCTTGAGCGTCTCCGCAATATTGGAGACACGGGCCACCGGCACATATTCCACTGCGCCGGCAGACGCTTTGTACACGGCGGAGGTCAGCCCCGCTGACCGGCGTTTGGGGATGATGAGGCCGTGGGCGCCCGCCGCTTCCGCCGTTCGGAGAACCGCCCCCAGATTATGAGGGTCCTCCAGCTCGTCACACACCACGAACAGAGGCGGCTCCCCCTTCGCCTGGGCGGCGGCGAACAGATCGTCCAGCGTCGCGTATGCTTTACAGGCCGCCATGGCGGCGATCCCCTGATGATGAGGACCGCACAGGCTGTCCAGCCGCCGCGGATCGACCTCCTTCACCGGTATACCCTTTTTACGGCACTGGCTGAGCAGGGAGCCGAAGGAACCGCCTCGAGCCGTCAATACGCTGTCGATTTGCCGGCCCGCGCGCAGGGCTTCCGCCACCGCGTTGCGTCCGACGATGATATCCTCGCGCGTTTCTTCGGCCGGCAGTGTCTGATCGTTATGCATATCGTCATTCCTTATATTTTAATTAATGGAGGCACTTCGTGCCGACAAACGTTTCTTCCAGAAGGCAGACCGCCGGAACAGCGCTCTCGTTGGTTCTTTATCCCACGCGGAAGAAACTTTGGTGCGGCTTCGCCGCAGGAGGCACTTCGTGCCGACAAACGTTTCTTCCAGAAGGCAGACCGCCGGAACGGCGCTCTCGTTGGTTCTTTATCCCACACGGAAGAAACTTTGGTGCGGCTTCGCCGCAGGAGGCACTTCGTGCCGACAAACGTTTCTTCCAGAAGGCAGACCGCCGGAACGGCGCTCTGCCTTCCTCCTATTGTACCATACCTTTGTCGGAAAATGAAGCACCGGAATGAAACTGGCGCTTTTTGGTGGATTCGCGCAAATTCGTGCGGATTATTTTGTCGGCCGACGGCGATTCTCCCCCGTCTTCCGTAATTTTCCGGTGATTTTCAGGCCGGGGGCGCAAACACTAGGAACACAGCGGAAATGACAACGAAAAGGCGGTGAATCCCCTGTACGACTATCTCTACGGCAGCAATATGTTCGGCCTGGCCGCCATGCTGGCGCAGGACATGAGCGCCAACGACTATTTTGCCTCCCTCACACCCGAGGTACAGCAAGAAATCAACGAGCATGAAGACGAAATTCACTCGGTGGAAGACATGAAACGGTTCGTCGCCCGTCTGCGGCTGACCGACTGAAAGGAAAAGTGTCATGAACGACAATAAGGACAAAACGAAATATGACATTGCGGAAATTCCCCAGCGTCACGTGGAGGAAATCCGCCGGTATGAGCACAAAATCGGCACCGACCTCGGCAAAAGCATCTCCCTGGTGGCATACGAAGCCAGAACTGAGTCGGTCTCCTCCTCCCCTGCCGGGCTGGATGGCGATGTGCGCACGATTTGACAAATTGATAAAGAGCGCCGGGCGGAAAATTCCGCCCGGCGCTCTTTATCAATGTCTTCAGTCGATTTTCGGCAGGGTATCGAAGCTCTTCTGCAAATCCTCGTCGGTGGGGATGTAGTCGGTCATGGTTCCCTCCAGGAAGGAGGTGTAGGCGTTCATGTCGAAATATCCGGTGCCGGTCAGTCCGAACAGGATCGTCTTTGCCTCGCCGCTCTCCTTGCACTTGAGCGCTTCGTCGATGGCCGCGCGGATAGCGTGGGCGGATTCGGGTGCGGGCAGGATGGTCTCGTGACGGGCGAACTGGACCGCCGCGTCGAACACCTTGGTCTGCTCCACCGCTACCGCCTTCATGTAGCCATCATGATACAGCTTGGACAGGATGGGACTCATGCCATGGTAGCGCAGGCCGCCCGCGTGGTTGGCGGAGGGCATAAAGTCACTGCCCAACGTATACATACGGGCCAGCGGGGTGACGTGGCCCGTGTCGCAGAAATCGTATGCGTATTTTCCGCGGGTCAGGGACGGGCAGGAAGCGGGTTCCACCGCGATAAACTCGGTGTTCGGCCGGGTGCCGTCCAGCTTATCCTTCATGAATGCCGCCATCAGGCCGCCCAGGTTGGAGCCGCCGCCGGCACAGCCGATGACTATATCGGGATATTCCCCAATCTTCTCCATAGCCGCCTTGCTCTCCAAGCCGATGATCGACTGGTGCAGCAGCACCTGATTGAGTACCGAGCCCAGCACGTACCGGCAGCTGTCGGTGTGGGTGGATTTTTCGATGGCCTCGGATATCGCGCAGCCCAGGGACCCGCCGGTACCGGGATGGGCTTTAAGGATTGCGCGGCCCACCTCGGTGGTCTCGGAGGGGCTGGGAATGATATCTGCGCCGAAGGTGTGGATCACCGCCTTGCGAAAAGGCTTCTGTTCATAGCTCACTTTGACCATATACACGGTCAGGTCCAGCCCGTAATGGGCACAGGCCATGGACAGAGCGGTGCCCCACTGGCCGGCGCCGGTTTCGGTGGTCAGGCATTTGAGGCCCTGCTGCTTGGCGTAGTACACCTGGGCGGCGGCGGAGTTGAGCTTATGGGAGCCAGAGGTATTGTTGCCCTCAAACTGATAATAAATCTTAGCCGGGGTGTCCAGCGCCTTCTCCAGGTTGTACGCGCGGATCAGCGGCGAGGGACGGTAGATGCGGTAGAAATTCCGCACCTCTTCGGGTATTTCGATGTACCGGTCGGTGCTGTTCATCTCCTGAGCGCACAGCTCCTCGCAGAAGATGGGGAGCATATCCTCGGGGCCCACCGGCTGATGGGTCGCCGGGTGCAGATACGGATCGGGCTGCTCCTTCATATCGGCGCGGAGGTTATACCATTGCTTGGGCATCTCCTCCTCGGTCAGATAGGTGCGATAGGGAATCTTCGACATAACAATGGGCTCCTTTCATTTTCTATCGTTTATGAAATATCAACCAGGCTCAGTCTTTCTCCGCTCTGCCGCCGTCCTTGGCGGTGGACAGCAGCACCCGGTCGTTATCAAACTGTTTGCGGCTCTCACGGGAGTACAGGGCCAGCAGCCGGTCCACCGTCAGCCGGTCCCGCTCCTCCCCTTTCAGATCAAGGATAACCCGTCCCTCGTCCATCATGACGGTGCGGTTGCCAATGGCCAGCGCATCGTTGAGATTGTGGGTGATCATCAGGGTGGTGATCCGGTTTCGCGCCACCATTTCCCGTGTAATGGTCATTACCTTGTCGGCTGTCGCCGGGTCCAGCGCCGCCGTGTGTTCGTCCAGCAGCAGCAGGCGGGGCGTATTAATCACTGCCATCAGCAGGGTAACCGTCTGACGCTGCCCGCCGGACAGCAGGCCGACCTTCGCCTTCATCCGGTCCTCCAGCCCCAGTCCCAGTGTGGCCAGCAGCTCACGGAAAACCGCGGCGTCCTTTTTCGGCAGGCCCAGCGAAAATCCCCGTTTCTTCCCGCGGGAGTAGGCCAGCGCCAGATTTTCCTCCACCGTCATGGAGGGGGCGGTCCCTTTCATCGGGTCCTGGAACAACCTCCCGATGTAGCGTGCGCGCCGGTGTTCCTTCAGCGGAACCATATCGACGCCGTCCAGCGTGATCCGCCCACCGTCGGTGACGAAGGTACCGGCAATGGCATTGAACAGGGTGGACTTTCCCGCCCCGTTGGAGCCGATGACGGTGACGAAATCACCGTCATCCAATTGAAGGTTTACCTGGCGCAGCGCCTGTTTTTCATTGGCCGTGCCGGGAAAGAAGGTTTTACTTACCTGTTCGAGCGTCAGCATGGAGCGCCGCCCCCTTTCGTGCCGCCGCGGCGCGCCTTTGCGTCCCGCAGCCGGGCCCGTATGGTGGGAATCGCCAGCGCCAGCGCCACGATGACCGCAGAGACCAGCTTGAGCATGAAGGCGGGGAACAGGTCGCTTTTCATCGCCAGCGCGATGATCAGGCGGTAGATCACCGAGCCTACCGCCGCGGAGATCAGCCCCATCGTCACCGAACGGCGGCCGAATATCGCCTCGCCGATGATGACCGAAGCCAGACCCACCACCACCATGCCCACGCCGGAGCTGATGTCCGCGTACTTCTGATACTGAGTAATCAGGGCGCCGCTGAGGGCCACGCAGGCATTGCCTACAGCCAGCCCGACACACTTGGTAAAATCGGGATTGATGGAGGAGGAACGGACCATCTCCTCGTTGTCGCCGGTCGCCCGAATGGATAGTCCCAGCTGTGTTTTGAACAGCAGGGCCAGCGCTGCGACGACAGCCGCCGCAAAGATCAGGCTGACCAGCAGTTTGACCGTGTCCATATCCAGGGCGGTCACAGCACCTTTCAGCAGGGTGAAAACGGTGCCGCCGCCGATGAGGGAGACGTTGGCGCTGCTGCCCATAATCGCCAGATTGACCGAATACAGAGCGGTCATGGTCAGGATGCCGGCCAGGATAGGCTGGATGCCCACCTTGGTCTGCAGCAGGCCGGTGACCGTGCCCGCCAGCAGACCGGCCAGCACCGCCGCCCCGATGCCCAGCAGCGGATGTCCCGCCGCGGACAGTACGGCGGATACCGCCATACCGAGGGTAAAGCTGCCGTCCACCGTCAGATCGGGGACGTTCAGGATACGGAAGGTGATGTACACCCCCGCCGCCATCAGCGCGTACAGCAGCCCCAGCTGCAAAGAACCGACCAGCAAGGTCACAGGCCCGCCCTCCTTTCCATCCTGTCGTGTTTACGGTCAGCCGACGAGGAGCGCATCCGCCGCCATATCATCGGGAATGGCGACGCCGATCGCCTCGGCGGTGGTCTTGTTGATCACAGTAGAGAACTCCGACAGGGTCTCGCAGGGCATGTCGGCGATGGGGGTGCCCTTCAGGTAACGGTCGATCATGTCGGCGGTCATGACGCCGATTTTTTCATAACTGACGCCCACGGTGGCGAAACCGCCGGCATTGACCATGGTATCTGCCGCGGTGTACACCGGCAGCTTGGCGTCCCTGGCGATCTGCGCCACCTGGGGCATGGCGGAATTGACCATGCTGTCCAGCGGAGTGAAGATGGCATCCACCTTGCCCACCAGGGATTCGGTGGCCTGCTGCACCTCCGAGGCATTGGTCACCACTGCCTCCTCATAGCTCAGACCGTTATCGTCCATATATTTCTTCGCGTTGTTGACGGTTGCGACCGAATTGACCTCGCCGGTATTGTAGATGATCCCGTACTTTTTCACACCAGGGGTCAGTTTATCGGCCAGCTTGAAGATTTCATCTACCGGGATGGCGTTGGAGGTTCCGGTGACCTCATTCTGCGGTTTATTGAGATCGGTCATCACCTTGGCGGCGATGGGATCGGTCACCGACATGAAGATGGTCGGGATACCGCTGTCCATGGCGACCGCCGCCTGGGTGGAAGGGGTGACCACCGGCACCAGCAGGTCCTTTTTGTCCGACACCATCTTCTGACAGATGGTATTGACGTTGGACATGTCGCCCTGGGCGTTCTGATAATCGATGTCCAGCTTGCTCTCGTCGTAGCCCAGTGCGCGCAGACGACCGATCAGCGCCTCCCGCATCTGGGTGAAGGACTCGTTATCGGTGTGCTGGATGATCCCCATACGGATGGTTTTTGTGCCGCCGCCGGAATCGCCGCCTTGAGAGGCGTCGCTGCAGCCGGTGAAGGAGACGGCGGCGACTGCCGTCAGGGCGCACAGGGGAAGGATTTTCGTCGCGAGGGTTTTTCGGATGGATTTCATGGGTCATACTTCCTTTCTGTCGGTGGGCTTAAGCCCGGTTTTTTTCGGGAGTAACCCGGACAGAGAAGGGCGAGGCGTCTGTCGATAAACGACAAAAAACACCTGTCCTTGTTCTATACAAGGACAGGTGTCATAACCTGCGGTGCCACCTTGTTTGACGTTAAAAAACGTCCCACTCTGCCGGAGTGCCAACACACTCCCCGCCGTTAACGCCGGCGCTGCGTCGCGGAATACTGGGCCGGCCTGTATGACCGGCGGGTTCACCGCGCCCTCGGTGGTCCATTTGTCTGCTCCGCTTCCTGTCGGGTTCCCAGCATCCCCGGCTCTCTGTGAGTGCGCACGCGTCCTGCGGACGCCAGCAGTTTTATCTCCACCTCATCGGTTTCTGTCGTCATTATACGCACTGCGGAGGCATTTGTCAATAACCGGATTGAAATTTTATAAGAACCCGTGTAGGATAGAGGATATCAACAGCCGGAAAGGAAGCTGCTCCCATGATTAAACATATCGTACTCTGGCAGTATACCGACGAGGTACGCCGCACGAAAGCGGAGGAGGTCACCGCCGCCCTGCGCAGCCGTTTCGAGGACCTGCCGGGCAAAATCGACGGCCTGACCCGCATTGAGCTGGGCAGGAATTATAAGGACGGTCCTTACGATATCGTCCTGTACTGCGAGTTCACCACCCGGGAAGCGGAGGCCGCCTATCAGGTGCATCCCCTCCACGTGGCGATCAAGGAGCTGTCCGCGCCGTGGGTCACCGGCCGCGCCGCCATCGACTATGAGGTGTGAGACGCAGTGGTCGGACAGCCAAACAACGATTTCTCCCTCTATTCGTAAGGGAGCTGTGAAATCAACGTCCGCGGCGGCCCCTCCCCTGCATTTCTATTCGATGTCCCTGCAAAAGCATAATCTAAAACCGCCGTCCGGCTAGTACCGGACGGCGGTTTTCTCTCTTTTTATGCGTTTTCCGCTTCTTCCCAGAAGCGCTTCATGTTGTCGAGGCCGATGCGGTTGCCCAGGTCCACATCCTCCATGCCTTCGAATTCGAGGGACATACGGCCCTGATACCCGGCGGCCTTCACGATTTCCAGGCACTTTTTCACATTGATATCGCCATGGCCCACGATGGCGGGGCGAATATACCGTCCGGCTTCGTTTTTCCAGTACCCCTCGCCGGGATTGGGATAATCTGCGGGATGGAGATGAAAATCCTTGCAGTGCAGGTGGAATGCATAGGGGATCACCCGCCTGACCGCCTCCGCGGGGTCCTCGTCCACGCAGATGAAGTTGCCCATATCCACCAGCAGCCCGAAGTTGGGATGATCCACCGCCTGCACGATCTGCTCCATGCGGCGGGATGCCTGACAGTAATAGCCGTGGTTCTCCACCATGGTACGTATGCCCTTTTGCTCGGCATAAGCCGTCAGCTCACGGCACGCGGTGGCAATGCGCACCACTGCCTCATCGAAGGTGCCTTCCTTGCCCTCGGGCCATCCGGTGCTGGCGTCGTGGCGCATCAGATGCACTCCCAGCGCCTCGCCGATGTCGATCTTGGCTTTGATCCGGGCGATCTCGGTATCCAGATTCCCACCGCTTCCCCACAGGAAGTCCGCCTGAACGGTGTAACACCAAATCTCCAGCCCCAGCTCATCGCAGTGGGCGCGCAGGCGGCGGGCCACCTCACACATATCGTCCCCGGGATCGGTCTCATGGATGTCGATAAATTCGATGTGGTCAAAGCCGGTCTGCTTGGCTTTTGCCGCCGCATCGAAGCAGTTGATGTCGTGCCGGCGGTAATTGTAGGAACTGACGCCGTATTTCATATGTACACACCCCAAAATAGTAAAATCGGGTTGATTCTAGCATCCCAAAGGGGAAAGGTCAATGGTTTTGGGGCGATTTCTCCGCCGCGGCGCGATCTTTTTCTTTCTGGTACCGTTCTCGCAGCAGAAAAAGGAAACGTTCGCTCCCGTCTACCAGCCCTGCCCGCTCCAACGGCGTCATGTTACCGAGGACATCGACCTCGACAGATGACAGATTTTCCCTTAGGGAGCCGGCCAGTGCACGGCCCTCCTCGGTCAGAGTTACCCTCTTGCTTCGCCGATCATTTTCCCTGGTCAGGCGGCAGATATAGCCCCGCTCCTCCATCTTATCCAGCAGGGCACTGACCGTCTGCTTGTGCTGCTGCAGCTTGTCGGCTATCTGCTGTTGGGTACAGCCGCCCTCCGATTCGTAGAGCTGGAATAGGGTGAAAAGGGAATTGACGGTCAACCCCTTCCATCTGGCCCATTCATCGTACAGGGCGTTGACCCCAAACCAGAAATGATAATAGCGGTCCATCAGTTTCCGGATCGGCTCCACCGATTCTTCCATGACGTTTCATCTCCCGATGCATTATTCTCCCTCACAATATCATACCCGTAAATCATAATTCAAGAGCCTGCACGCACTTGGGCCCTTTTTTAAAAACAATTTGTTAAAAGGGGTCCCATTCCTTTGACAAAAGCCGAATATCCGATTACAGTAAGGAAAACACTGGTGTATCAAGGCTGACAGGAGGCTTTTTATGAATCCATTGCGTGTAACCAGCCCCGCTTTCGAAGAGGGTGGTTATATCCCCCTCGACCATACGGGGAGAGGAAAGGACCTCTCCCCCCCGCTGAACCTGGAAGGGCTGGACGAGGGAGCCCGTTCTCTCGCCGTCACGCTGGACGACGATTCTCACCCTCTTTTCCCCCGCTATAACCACTGGCTGATCTGGAACCTTCCCGTTTGCGACGAAATACCGGCGGGAATCCCTCACGGTAAAACGTTGCCATCCCTCGCCTCCGCCGTGCAGGGGGTGGCCTATGGCCGCCACAGGTATAGAGGCCCGAAGCCGCCCTTCCGCTGGAATCACCGATATACCTTTACCGTGTATGTGCTGGATTGCCTGCTGCCCCTGCCGCCGGACAGCCGCCGGCGGGACTTCTTTAAGGCGATCGACGGGCATCTGCTTCAGAGGGGAACCCTCACCGGCCAATTCCAGAGCTTTGGGGACGAATGACCGAGAGACACCGGGCGGACGAACTCCCAGGCTTCGAAGCGGTCAAAGCAAAACCGCCGTCCCTTGCGGGCGGCGGTTTTGCCAGTGGGAAACGAATCAGTCGTTATTGTGCTCGATGATCTCTTCGCGGTCGCGGAAGAACAGGGAAATGCACCAGATACCCGCCAGTGCGACAATCGTGTAGATGATGCGGCTAACAGCAGAGGCAGCTCCACCGAAGGCCCACGCCACTATGTCGAACTGAAACAGACCGATGCTGCCCCAGTTGACAGCCCCGATGATCACGAGGATCAATGCCAGTCGATCCAGCATATCCTTCACTCCTTACATTGTGTTGCGTTTGGTAACCCAACCGGAGGTAGTATGCGCGAATCGGCCGATTCTATACATGACAGAAAAATAAAGTGCGAAAGAAGAGGGAAAACGCGACAGAACCCGGACGGCAATTCTGCCGTTCGGGCCATGTCTATTCGAATAACGGGAGAAACCTCCTCCGTCATAGATTGTGCGGTAAGTGACGGTTAGATACCGTATTGCGCATCTGACAGGATAAAGAACTAAAAAATCGGGTTTTAAAAGGATTTCAGCTGATTTTCAGCTGCAGGCGGAATTTATCGGAGATCATGGCAATAAATTCTGAGTTGGTGGGCTTGCCGCGTCCGTTGTGGATCGTATAGCCGAAATAAGAATTGAGGACATCTACATCGCCGCGGTCCCATGCTACCTCGATGGCATGACGGATGGCGCGCTCGACACGGGACGAGGTGGTGCCGTGTTTTTTGGCAACCGCCGGATACAGCCGTTTGGTGACGGCATTGATGATATCGTCGTCGTTGATCGCCATGATGATGGCGTCGCGAAGATACTGGTAACCTTTGATATGGGCGGGAACACCGATCTGATGGATGATGTCGGTCACCCGCATTTCAAGGCTCTCGCCGGGTCCCGCCACCGGAATCGCCGCCCGGCGGGTCAGATCGTGGCTGGCTTTATTATTCAGGGCAATGATGCGTTCCGCCATTTCGTCCGCATCGAAGGGTTTCAGGAAGTAGTAGTCGGCACCCGCCAGCATGGCTTCCCGCTCCAGGTTGGGATTGTCGAAGCTGGACATCACCATGATCTGCGGACGTTTCTGCAGGCCCAGTCCCTGCACGCCCTTGATGACTCCGATGGCGTCCATACGCGGAAGGAAAAAATCCATGATCACGACGTCGGGATGGGCGTGGGATATCTCCTCCAGCACCTGCTTGCCGTCCTTCTGCACCGCCTGTACCTCGATGCCGTGGGCCCGCATGACCTGGGCGCAGGGCTGGCCAAAATGCTCACTGTTATCTGCCAGTAATACCTTTATCTTCTTATCCACTTTCGTTTCCCCCGTATCTTTCTGCTTGTTTTCTGCCGGCATCCATAGAATACCATAATTTGGTAGTTCTTGCAATAGTCTGGAAGAAAAAATTTTGATTTAGGGGAACAATAGTGATGGGAGGCGTATTTGTTCGGTTATGCCGCCGGTTTTTGTTGGTTATCCGCCACCGAGTTCGCCGTTTTCAGCATGTTTTCGGCAAAAATCGCAAATCCCTGGGTAGGGTCGTTGACAAATACATGGGTGACCGCTCCCACCAGCTTGCCGTCCTGCAGAATCGGGGAACCGCTCATCCCCTGCACGATGCCGCCCGCCTCGCTGAGCAGGCGTTCGTCGGTTACCTGGATGACCATGTTGCGGGTGGGTGAGGAATCGTTATACCGCACCTGCTTGATCTCGATATCGTAATATTGGGGTTCTACACCGTCCAGCGTGGTCAGTATCTGGGCCTTGCCCGTCTTCACCTGCTGCTTCATCGCCACCGGCATACTGCCGCATATGGAGGCCGGCGTGTCTTCCAGGCTGCCGTAGATACCCGTTTCGCCGTTAACGGTCAGGTTGCCCAGCTCGCCGCTCTCAAATCCGCCGCGCAGTTCGCCCGGATCGCCGCTCAGACCTTTGACGACGCTGTAGATACGGGCTGGCACGATCTGTCCCGCGGACAGCGGCAGTACTTCGCCGGTATCCACATCGCACACCGCGTGTCCCAGCCCGCCAAATACGCCGGAATCGGGATCGTAAAAGGTCAGGGTGCCGATGCCCGCCGAGCTGTCTCGCACCCACATGCCGGCCTTCCATCGGTTCTCATTGACCGACTTGGCCGGTGTAAATTTGACGTCGAAGGAAATGTTGTCCCGGCGGATATGGAAGGTAAGAGTTTTCCCCTGCGATTCCTCTACCAGCTGCGCCACCATTTCGGTGCTGTTGACCGCTTCGCCGTCGATGGTAACGATCACGTCACCCGGTTTCATGCCTGCCGCTTTGGCGGGATTATATGCACCGGTGGCCGTGTCCACATCGGACATGCCCACCACCAGCACCCCGTCGGTAAACATTTTGATACCAAAGGGTGTGCCGCAGGGAATCACCTCGATCGGTTCCACCACGCTTACCGTTACCTCCTTCACCGGAAAAACACCCAGCAGCTTCAGCGACGCCGTATAGCTGCTGCCCGCCTCCATAGCGGATACTTCCCGGTCCGACTGGTCCGCCGTACCGTGGCCCGATACCGCCATAGCCCCGTCCAGAGACAGCGAAGTTCCCTCCACCACACTGAACCGTTCGGGCATCTGCCGTTGCAGAATCAAAATGGCGCACCAGAGCAATACACATGAAAATGCCAGCGCCATGCAAAGGCCCCTCGCCCATTTCTTGCCTGTCCGCATGTTGTCATCACACCTTTCCGCTGCCGCCGGCGCCCGTGTTATCATGCCCGTCCGGCGGCCCGTCATTTCCCAAAATTCAGGGAATTTTTTTGTTCTTTTCTTAAGAAGATTTCGGTGGAAATCAAGTCGTTCCGCCGGTTGCTTCTCCTTTACTGTCCCACCGCGGAGAGAAAGTATTTACCCAATCTTATTTTGCCAGCGGGCACATTTTACCTGCACCGCCGCGCCCCGATTTTCCTGCCGGTCTGATGGCCATACAGGAAAAATCCGGAGGGAACCAATTGAAAAACTGCATTTTCATTAATTTTCAATTTTTATACAAGTAACTTTCTTTTATGTTATAATCAACGCAGAGGAAGAATTCCCCAAGGAATTCTTCAGCACCGGTTCCCTGCAATCGTATTTTTCAGCAAGGGGTCAGGAACCGGCTGTGTGTTACAATAAACGCAGAGGAAGAATTTCCTAAAAAATTCTTCAGCACCGGTTCCCCGCAATCGTATTTTTCAGCAAGGGGTCAGGAACCGGTGTGTTATAGGCGGAACACTGAGAAATCCGTGAACAGGCGGGTTGTCTTTCCGGCGCTTATTTCTATAAATAAACGAAGTCTTTGATTATCTTCCCCCTCATTCCCTACTAAGGAGGCGTCCGCTATGCGTATCGCCGTCATCGGCAGCCGTCAGGTGGAAGGCAATCTGGCCGCTCTGGTCCTGAAAGAACTGCCGCCGAACGTTTCGGAAATCGTCAGCGGCGGGGCAAGCGGTATCGATTCCGCCGCAGAACAGGCGGCGGAGATACTCTCCCTTCCCGTCACGGTTTTCCGCCCCGATTATACCCGCTACGGGCGGCAGGCACCTCTCGTGCGCAATACGGAGCTGATTACCTATGCGGACGAGGTGCTGGCCTTCTGGGACGGCCAGTCCCGCGGCACCCGATTCGCCATCGGAGAATGTATCCGTCTGGGGCGGCCGGTACGGGTGATCCCGCTGCCCCCGCGCCAGCGGTGAAATAGGCGAGCTCCTTGCATTGACGAGCAAAACATGATAAAATGCCGTCGATCCCTGTTGGGCTAAACTGTATGTCGGGAGCTTTGCGCAATGAGCAGTGTCAAGGGCACTCTGGAGGCCAATATCAACCTGAGCAAATCCACCTGTTACTTTATGCGGACCGGCAAATGTTCCCTGAGCGTGGTGGGCGATTTCTATCTTTCGCCGTCCTCCAAAACAGCGGCCAACGACCTGCTTTACTGTCCCCGGCTTTACCGCGCCATGCGCCGCCGGGAACGGATGAAGCCATTGGCCATCGCCCCCTGTGAATGCGGTCATGTGGAGGTCATCTCGGGTCATCAGCGGGCCTGTATCGCCAGCCAAAAGGGGCTGACCCTTTCCATGCGTCCCGCCGACGGGGATGTGAAGCCCGCCTGTCAGGTCTGTGGCGGCCAGGTCACCTTTGACGGCGAACTGGGCGGCAACCGGATCGTGACGCTGAAGGCCGTTTTGTATAAAGAATAAACGACAAAAACGGCCCTCCCTGTGGGAGGGCCGTTTATTATCCGAACAGAGGAGGCGGCGGCAATCGCTTTAAAACAAAATAATCCCTGGGCGGTTTTCGAGCAGTGGAAAGCCGCCATCATCTATGAAAAAGGAAATATGATCTACTGGCAGGAGGATACGGCCGACCGCTTTTATTATCTGAAGAAGGGCCGGGTGCAGGTATTCCTCAGCTCGGAAAACGGCGGTGAAAAAACCCTGACCATACTGGAACCGGGCAGTCTGTTCGGTGAAGCCGCCTTTTTCGACGGGCTGCCGCGGGTTTCCTCCGCGCGGGCGGTGGTGCGTTCCGAGATTTTGCCGGTGGACCGGGGCGACCTGACTGACTATTTCCGCCGCCAGCCCGACCTGGCGATGGAAATGCTCCGCTATCTCGCCCGCACCGTTCGGATGCTGTCCGACCAGGTGGACAACATGACCTTTCTGCAGGCGGATCAGCGCATCGCCCGCCTGCTCTGCACCCTGGCGGCGGAACGGGGCGGATCGGTGCGCTGCACCCACGAGGAGATCGGCAACCGTATCGGCGCCTCCCGCGTGACGGTGAGCAAAATCCTCTCCCGTTTCGCTCGCCGCGGCTGGATCGAACGGCGTTACGGGATTATCCTCCTGCTGGATGCCCAGGCGCTGGAACGCTTTGCCTTCTCCGCCGAATAACGAAAAGGATATCCCTCGATGGAACCAATCGTCAGCTGCTGTGGGGTCATTTGTTCCGAGGAGGATCCCACCAAATCGGCAGAGGAAAATGCGGAAGACCACCGCCGTCAGATGAACAGCTGGGGCGGATGGCTGCCGATACGAAAGGAACTTGAATATGTCCGACTGGAATGCCGCCCAATACTTAAAATTCGAAAAGGAACGGACACAGCCCGCCCTCGACCTGGCGGCCCGCCTGCCTCGGCAGGGCCCTGCCCGCCTGCTGGACATCGGCTGCGGCCCCGGCAACAGCACTGTCCTGCTGGCCGACCGGTATCCCGGGGCCGAGGTGCTGGGGGTGGATTCTTCGGCTGACATGATCGCGCGGGCGCGGGCGGATCATCCCACCCTTTCCTTCCGCCTGCTGGACGCGGGCAGCGAGCTGCCCTCTCTGGGCGGCGGCTTCGACGTGGTGTTCTCCAGTGCCTGCATCCAGTGGATTCCCGACCACCCTCGGCTGCTCCGGCAGATGATGGAGCAGCTGCGGCCCGGCGGCACGCTGGCGGTCCAGACCCCCATGAACTACGACGAGCCGATTCATCAGATCATCGGCCGCCTGACCAGCAGCGGAAAATGGGCGGGCCGTTTTTCCCAGCTTCGCATCTTCTACAACCTGAGACCGGAGGCCTACTGCGACCTGCTTGCGGAGACAGCCGTTGACTATTCGCTGTGGGAAACCACCTATGTCCATCGGCTGGGCTCCCATGAGGACATACTGGAATGGTACCGGGGGACCGGGCTGCGCCCCTATCTGAGCGCACTCTCCTCCGCCGATCAGGAAACGTTCCTGCAGGATGTCCGCCGCGAGGTGGCAAAGGCCTATCCTCCACGGACAGACGGCGCCATCCTCTTCCCCTTCCCCCGTCTCTTTTTTACCGCGACAAAATGACCTTCGGCGGAATGAATATTCACGCCAGTTCAGGAGCATCCGCTATGAGCAAATATCAGCCTTTATGGGACCATATCCGTCAAAACGAAAGCCCCTCTTTCCAGCTGTCCTTTGACGATATCCGAAAAATCACCGGTATCGGCATCGATCATTCTTTCCTGACATATAAGAAGGAACTGACGGCATACGGATACCAGGTGGGAAAAATCTCGCTGAAGGAACAGACCGTCTCCTTCAGCCGGCTGGATTAAACGGATATGAAAAGAGGACCGATTCATACGAACCGGCCCTCTTTTCATTTGCTGCCGGACGACAGATAGGAGGATACGCGGTCCAGGAATTCCTGCCAGCGATGATTCTCCCGTATGGTCTGGGGGCAGTTCTTCTCGATAAAATCCCCGTGCTGCTTTACATCCTTTACCGACAGATGATGGAGCTTCAGCAGCCTGGCGGTCAGCTTCGCGCCGTTGTCGAAGGTCTTTTCAAAATTGCCGTCCGCGTTGACGCACAGCTCCACCCCGATGCCGCACAGATTGCCGCCGTCGGGGGTTTCCCGATCCCCGGCATGCCAGGCGACCTCGTCGTCGGGAATATGGTGGTAAATCTCATGATCGTCCACCGTGTAATGCCAGGAGGTCTCCCCGTCGCCGCCGGCCAGCAGATACTGGCTGTGGCTGGCAGCGCCCGCGCCCTCGGTGGGATTGCCCGTCTCATGGATCACCACATATTTAACCGTCCGCGGGATGCCCGGCCGGCAGGGCAGGGTCGGATCCACCAGCGCCGTGACCACCGGCACGCCGTAAGCGTCGGTAAGCCCCTGGGTTTTCGGCCGGGTCAGCAGGAAGACCAGCCCCACCACGAGCGCCGCCAGCACCACCAGAAAGCCGATGACGGCGATCAGGCAGGCCCGCTGATGACGCCGGATGAAATAACGAAAATTCAGCCGCACATGATACCATATACCACCCATGGGCACTCATCCTTTCCATAACCCGTTTCTCACGGTTTGATCCCCCAGACCACCCGATCCACGCCGCCCAGGTCGCGGCGGATGCCGACGCCGGTCAGCCCCGCGGCGCGGAACAGGGCGGCCGTCTCTTCCGCCTGGCCGATGCCCACCTCCACCGCGCAGAAGCCGCCCGGTTTCAGCCGGGACAGCCACCCGCCTGTGATGGCACGGTAAAAGACAGTACCGTCCCCGCCGTCCAGCGCCATCCGCGGCTCCCGCCGTACCTCCCGCATCAGACCGGGCAGATCGGCCGCCGGAATGTAGGGCGGATTGGACACCACCGCGTCGAAAGCTTCCGAATTTGGTCGAAGGTCGGGGCGCAAACCGGCGGCGGGAGTGACCGCACACGCAAGGACGTCGGCCTGCACCGCTGTCACCGGGAGTGCGGGATACCGCTCAATATTCCGCCGCAGGTAAGGCAGTGCCTCCTCCGACAGCTCCACCGCCACCGCTTCCGCCACCGGCAGCAGGCGGGCGATTCCCAGGGCGACGCAGCCGCTGCCCGCGCACAGGTCGAGAACGCGGGGGGACTCCGCCCCGGCCTGCCGCAACAGGTCCGCCGCTGTTTCACACAGCAACTCGGTATCGGGCCGGGGGATCAGCACCCCCTCCCCCACCGACAGGGTCAGGTCGAGAAAATCCCATTGGCCGAGGATATACTGTAAGGGCCGCCCGTCCGCCCGCTCTCGCGCCGCCGCCAGCAGAGGGCGGTAGGACTGCGGGGAAACCCGCTCCTCCCCCCGCAGGGGAAGCTCTCCCCGGCCCGCTCCAAAGAAGGCTTCCAACAGGCAGGAAGCATCGAAGGCGGGGCTGTCGCACCCCGCCTCCTCCAGCAGCTGTTTGATATGTACATAAAGCGCGTTCAGGGACTGACAGACCTCTTCCATGGGCAGCTTACGCTCCTGTATATTCAGCATTGCCGGGGAAACCGTCTTTTACAGTGTATTCCCCCGATGTATCAAACATGTATCCGATAAGGGCTCTCACCAGTTGTCACGGTCAGGGTCCTCGGGAATGACCACCTTCATCGCCTCAATGGCGCATTCGATCATATCGTCGTCGGGCTCCTTGGTGGTGATGTGCTGCAGCCACATGCCCGGCGCGGAAATGATGCGGGTCAGCAGATTGTCCTTGCGCCCCGCCAGCTTGATCAGCTCATAGCCCACGCCCACCACGATCGGGATAGTCAACAGCTTGATGAGGGTGCGCAGCACCGGATTGCTCACCGATATAAACATGGATACCACGATGCCCACCAGCAGCACCAGAATAAGAAAAGAGGTGCCGCAGCGGGGATGAAAGCGGCGCTGGCGGCGGATGTTCTCCACCGTAAGCGGCTCTCCCGCTTCATAGCAGAAGATAGTCTTATGTTCCGCGCCGTGGTACATGAACACCCGGCGGATATCCTTCATCAGCGAAACCAGCGCGATATAGGCCACGAACAACACGATGCGCAGCACGCCCTCGAACACGGCTTTGAGCACCTGGTTCTGCATCACGGGGGCCGCCTTGCCCAGCAGGCTGGACAGCAGGGCCGGCAGGAACAGGAACAGACCCACTGCCAGACCGATGCCCAGTACCATACTCAGCACCATCAGCAGGGTCATGAGGAATTTTTCCGATGTCTTTGTTTCCTTTTTCGGTGCGCCGTCCTTCGCGGGCCGGACGGCGGTCTTCTCCTCGACAGCTACCGCCGTATTCACCGGCACGCCCGCCTCCTGTCGGTCGGACGAATCTGTGTCGGCCGGCTCCTCGCGGAAAGCGCCGATCAGGCGCACCGTGACCCCATCCCCAGCCTCCTTCTGCAAACGCTCCAGATCCTCTGGCCCCAGCTCCTGCGGCCCTTCGGTGGGATTGCCCTCCTCGTCCTCCAGGCCGGCCAGCTCGGCGGAACGCATCAGGCATTTATAACCGACGATCAGGGATTCCGCCATATTGACCACTCCGCGGATAAAGGGCGCCCGCAGGATTTTGGCGCGGCCCCTGCCGCCCGTCTTCCAGTTTTCCAGCAGAATATTGCCGGAGACATGCCGCACCGCCATAGAGGTGGTGTCGGGCCCTCTCATCATAATGCCTTCGATCAGCGCCTGTCCTCCGATGGAGGTTTTTTTCAGCGGGCAGTCCGCCGTATTTTTTTTCGCCATATTGTCCTGTCCTTCTCCGGCCTGGGCCGGTTAAAATATCGTGATCGTCACTTCTCCGGCGGGGACGGCAGCGGCAGCTCGCCCTCCTGAGAGGACAGCGCGGCCGGCGCGGCGGGAAGCAGAATGGTGACGGTAGTTCCCACCCCTTCCTCACTGTCCACATCCAGCCGTCCCTTGTGCCGGCGGATGATCTCGTCCGCCAACGCCAGTCCGATGCCCGAGCCGGGACGGGAATGGTTCGCTTTGAAAAATTTATCCTTGACGTTGGGGAGATCGGCTTTCGATATCCCCACACCGGTATCGCTGACCACGATCTGCACCCGTCCGCTCATATCGGCGGTTTCGATACGGATACGGCCGCCCCTGTCGGAATATTTGATCGCGTTGTCGATGATGTTGATGAATACCTGTTTGAGCCGGTCACGATCCCCTACCACCGGCGGCAGGTCTTCCGGTTCGATGTACTGGAGGTCAATCCCCTCGCGGGCGGCCCGGTCGCGGAACAGCAGCACCGTTTCGCTCAGTTCGGCCAGCAGGTCCATCCGCCCGAACTTCATGTTCAAACGGCCCCCCTGCATGCGGGAGAAATCCAGCAGCTCCTCGACGATGCCGGACAGGCGTTCCGCCTCCCCGATGATGACGTCCAGCCCTTTATCCACCATTTCGGTGTCGCTGCTGTCCACATGCCGGAGAGTCTCTCCCCAGCCCTTAATAGCGGTCAGCGGGGTGCGCAGCTCGTGGGATACCGAGGAGATGAAATCGTTTTTTACGTTTTCGGCGGCGGAAATCTCGCCCGCCATGTAGTTGATCGTATCGCACAGGTCGCCGATTTCGTCGTCGTATTTCTTATCAATACGGTAATGGTAATCGCCCAGGGCGATACGCCGGGCGGCCCGCCCGATCTCCATCACCGGCTGTACGATGGAATTGACGAAATAGGAGCTGGACAGCACCACAAACAGCACGATAATCACGCTGAACAGGAACATGACCCCCATGATCAGCCAGAGCTGCTGGTCAATGGGCGTCAGAGAAACCACATACCGCAGCGCGCCGGATATGCCGCCGTCCTTGTTGATCAGGACGCTGGTGTACGCCATCACGTTCTCCCCGGCGCTGTTGCGGCCATGCCACACGCCGATCTGGTCGGTGCTGCTGCGGGCCTGGGCGAAATCGGGCATGGACTCCTGCCTGGGTGCGAAGCCGAGGGAGGAGATCAGGATATTCCCCGACCCGTCGAGGACCTGCATCTCCATCTTATCCTTTTCAGGGAACTGGTCCACAAAGGTACGGGAGACGTTGGCGAGACCGCCACTGAGATCGTAATCCATATAGGTGGCGGAGACCCCCTCCGCCCGTTTTTCCAGCGAATACTCCACATTTTTATAGAAATAAGAGCGGACCGCCGCCGCAAACGCAATCTCCACGATCAGCAGCATGGTGATGATCACGCTGAGGTTGTTCAGCATCCAGCGCCGGGTAATCTTTCTGCGGGCCACGGGCCTCCCCCTTTCCTGTGAATTCTAGCGGTGCGGGCCGTGCATGGCCGTCAGGCAGCCCATTTGTAGCCGAGGCCCCATACGGTCAGGATGTACTTGGGCTCAGACGGGTCCTCCTCGATTTTCATGCGGAGGCGTCGGATATTGACATCGACGATTTTTTCTTCACCGAAATACTCCTCCCCCCACACGCGGGTGAGGATGTCGGTCCGGGACAGCGCCTTGCCCGGCGAGGTGAAGAAGTATTCCATGATCTGAAACTCCACCTGGGTCAGCTCCACCGGGGCGCCGCCTTTTTTCAGGGTGCGGTTGCGCAGATTGAGGACAAAATCCCCGCTTGTAATCTCCTCCAGGTAATTGACGCCGTCCCGGCTGCGGATAGCGGTCACCCGGCGATGAAGCGCATCCACGCGGGCCACCAGCTCGGACGGGCTGAAGGGCTTGGTGACATAATCGTCCGCCCCCATCATCAGGCCCCCGACCTTTTCCATCTCCTGCGTGCGCGCGGTCAGCATAATGATGCCGATGGTATCGCTCTTCGCACGCAGCTCCCGGCACACGGCGAATCCGTCCATGCCGGGCAGCATGATATCCAGCAGGGCGATGTCCACATCCCCCTTCGCTTCGTCGAACAGACGCAGCGCATCCTCGCCCGAGCCTGCCTCCAGTACATCGTAGCCGGAACGTTTCAGATTGATGACCACAAATTCCCGGATGGAGCTCTCATCCTCACACACCAATATGCGTTTCATGCCGCTTCTCTTCCTTTCTCCTGTTTCCCGCCGGCCTGCGGACCCCTGTCTTCCCCCCAGAGGGTCCGTGCTTCCCCTCAAAGGGGAAGGGCTTTGATCCGGCGGAGCAAATCTTCTTTATTCAGGCTGAAGGGCGGGTCCTTGATAAGCGCGCCCTCATACCGGACATTGCCGATGGTGGTCAGCGGCTCGAAATCCCGATAATCTTCCTCCGAGCCGGCCTGATCGACAAAAGAAGTCCGCAGGGACAAAAACCACTTTTCGCCATCCTCATCCACCCGGTAAAAATCCGTCGTCCGGCTTTCCCGGTTATACACCACGGTTATCTGGCCTTCCCACGCCTTTTCGGTGCGGAACATATACCCTTCCGCCAGATTGACGAAACCGTAATCCCGCGGGGTGGTGGACGCATGTTCATAATCCCAGGTCAGCCAGCGGGTATAAAACACCTCGGCGGTCCCCCCCGCCGTGGTATTCTCGCTCCCGTCGGCGGCGCTGACAATATCGGTACGGGGCCATTCCACCAGGCCGTCTCCGTCGATGTCCATGGAGGGTACCGGCATGGTCCGGAAGGTCAGCTTGGCGGAGCCGTCATGCTCGCTGAACGGGGTGGTGAGGATCTCCCCATTCCAGCAGATCAGTTCGGTAATCATGCCCTCGCCGGTGGTGATCCCATCCACAAAAATCCCGTTCACCGTCTCGGTCAGGGAACAGACATGGGCATCCCCCAGCCGCTGGACCGACATGTCCAGATCCACAGCGCCGATCTCGATAACCACGCCCTCCTGGTCCGCCAGCAGCCGGGCGGTCACCGTTTTATCATCCGGCTGGATGCGCAGCAGCAGCAGGTCGTCGTGGCCGGTTTTGCGGATATCCCCCACAATGATTTTATTGTAATTCGTCTCCGCATAGGACTGGATCAGTTCCCCGCCGGAAAGCGAGTACATCACCAGCTGCTGGGTATCGGTGTATCGGTTCCAACCGGCGAAAATCTCCAAATGGCCGTCGCCGTCCAGGTCGCCGAAGGTAATGCTGTCGATGTCGGTGCTGACGCCTTCCGTATCGCTGACCGACGTCCATTTCCCCTCGACCCGCTGTAACAGGTTGAGATGGATGGCGCCCGCTTTTTCACCGGGCAGATACAGGGCCAGCGCCTCTTCCACCTGATCGCCGTTGATATCCTTCATGATAAAAGCGGAGCGATATTCCCCCGACCGGGGATATTTCAGGACATAGTTGGAGGGCAGCTTATTCTCATGGAGATAACTGTCCAACGCTTTTTGAATCTCCGCCTGCTCACCGGCAGCACGGGGCGGCCGCAGCTTATTTTCCACATCCATTCCCAAGATGCTGTTGCAGCCGGTCAGCGAAAGAGAAAGCACGACGGCAAGCAGTGCCGGTATTAACCGTTTTTTTAATGAGGAACCCATGCTGCCGCCTCCTTTGTGCCGAATAAAAAAATTGTACCATAACGGTGGCTGTTTCACAAGGGCAAAATGCCTTCTCTGCCTCCCAAAAAGAGCGTCCCACCTGTCAGGGCGGGACGCGTTCACATCGATTCCTCTGCTGCTGTATCTGCCTGACAACCTATATCCAGACCGGAGGTATCGTACATCACCAGCGCATGGTTTACTTTGATTAGTTCCCGGTTCAGGCAGTACCCGGTTCTTTTATCCACACAGCTGCGGTATACGCGGCCGTTGCGGTAGACCGCGTCCCCCTCCCGGCTGAAATACTCGTCTTCCGCCCGAATATGATAACGTACCGGCAGCGGTGCTGCGGCACGTATTTCACCATTGAGATGGGTATTCGTTACCCATAATCTCAGCTGATAGGTATGAGGCGTGTCGTTCAAAAACCGATAGTCCAGATAATTGTACATGATGGAGGTACCGGTGCCGAAGGGGATAGTCCTCCCGTTATCGGGGAACAGATCCATCCCGTCGTGATGATGGTGCTCCACGATGCGCAGCGGGGTGTGCAGTATCAGCCAGTGTATCATATTGGTCATCTGGCACATTCCTCCGCCGACCCCGCTGGATACACGCCCTCCGCTGATCGTCAGGCCGGGCAGATAGCCCCGGCGTGCGGTGCAGTTCCCCACCAGCGTCCAGAAGGAAAAAATCTTTCCCGGCGGAATGATTATGCCGTCGACATGGGGAGCGGCCAGCCCCAGATTGACCGCTTTGTTATTCTGGAGGGCCGGATCGACATCTCCCAGCGTTCGGCGGATCAGGGATTGATTTTGATAAATCACAAAGGGAAGGAATTCGGCGCTTTTTTCATCCGCCAGCTTTGAAACGTCGCGCAGATTCTGCCAGCGGCGGACAAACCGGCACCTGGCCACCGAAATTCGGTAAGCCGCTGGTGAACGCTGGTAAAACGGAATCTTCGCCATCCGGTCCCCCTCCTTGTATCCGATTACCATGCAGTATAACAGAAACCATCAAACCCATCATGCCCCCGGGGAATAATCGGAGGGTCGGCCTCAACCTTGCGGTTGATCAACCACACCGGCAGTGCACTGTGAGGCCTGTCATTTCCCCTTACGACGATGTTTTAAAAGCGAACCGCTGCGCGCATGCTGTAAGTGAATACCGATATGGCCAATTCCCAGGATCACCGACGCCGCAGTCAGCCATATCACCCTGCCGTATATCCCCAGCAGCAGGAACGCTGCCACCGGCAAGGAGGCCAGCGGTACCGGAATTCCCCACAAAGGCCGGTAGAAGCTGGCTGTCGTCCGATCACCGCAGAAATACCGAATCCACACGATTTCATACAAAATCATCAGCAGAAAAGAAAGAATCAGAAATAGACTCCACGGCGAAAAGGGGCGCAGGTTGTAGTCGCGGAAGATCAGTGCCGCACAGGTACAGCCGACCTGTCCCACCTTCTCAAGCAGCGCCAGCACCCGGTTTTCATCCTCAGGATGGTAGTCGATCGGTTTGTTCCGGCTCCACAGGCCGTTCGGTATAAACAGGAGAAGCAGATAAATCAGCCCGATATATGAAAACCCGAAATGACCCCACACAGAATGCCCTTCTTTCCTCATTCCTCCATTGGCTGTTTTTGCCTATTCAAAATCAGCCGTATCCCATTGTTATTGTTTTCAACAGTATAACAGGAATCGCCCGCAAAGTCGATACGCCGGAGACTGCCGGGAATGATATTATAAGCTAATGAATGGTGGGGAGTGTTTTCCAAAGGAAAACACTCCCCACCATGTCAAATTTCCGCTATAAGGAACCGCCGTATTTATATCTTAATAGTCTTAGCCCACTCAATGAAGGATTTTTCCCGTTTTTCATAATTCTTGGATTCACAGGAGAATTGAAACAGCCAATAAGCGTCGCTTCCCTTTTCAACGACGGCAAAATAAGTCATCTCTTTCCCGTTAATTTCCTTTTGATAACGAAAACAGGTGAGACCTTCCTTTTCCTCAACTGTTGAGGTGATCGCGTTCGTCTGAAAAATCAGCTCAGCATACTCGCCGAGCGTCATATCCGATGAAATCCCCAGCTCTTCAAATAGAGTGAATTCTTCTTTCAGCGCCATGACCACACTATCCTTCGATTGATAGGTAGCGGTTTGTGTCACCACTTCCGTCTCCGCAAAATCGCTGGTCAGGGTAATGCTCATCCCCGCCTTTGAAAACTCTTTGTCCGGGGTTGAAAAAAATTGGCAGCCGGCCAACAGAAATACACAGGCGGCGGCAGCGGCCCCTGCCTTTACCATAAACTGAATCCCCTTTTTCACCGTAAATCCTCCTCCGTTTATTCCCCAGGTGACGGAACGTATGGACATACCGTCAATGGTTATATATGAGAGCTTATAATAAAATCCGGTAGTAATCAATAGAATTCACTCATTTTCCTATTGGCTTATCGGTTATTTCATTTCACCGGCTGACTCATCCTGCCTTGAAACGATCCGGATTGTCTGATTATGGATATCGCAACAGTTTATTGTATAGCCCCCTCCGTGTCAGTCATTTATATCATCATATGATTTTTGACTGGAGTGACCATCCAGAACCTAACCCGCCATCCCTGATGAATCTGCCAGTAGAAAGCCCGCTCCCATTTGAGAGCGGACTTTCTGCTGGTACATCCCTTTATTTTACTTATTCAATACGAAGCTTTTCGGATGCTGATCGGTTGCCATGACAATGGGCAGCCTGTATATGTACAAGGACGGCAATATGCTTTTGTTCCTCGGGCAGCAGTCCAATCAGCTCCGCACGTATCTGCTCCATCACATTTTCATCCGGATAAAGTAATACAGCTGTCGGGTCCAAATGCGGATCCAACAGCTGTGCTGCCCCCATCCCCAGTCCTTTTGCCAGAGCGGCCAGTGTATCCAAACCGGCGCTGGTTACTTCTCTTTCCAGTTTTCCAATTTCATTTACACTGATATCGGTCAGGCCGTAGACATCCTCCCTGGTATAATGGTTGTTTTTTCGAATAAACCGCAGGTTGACAGCTAACACATGCCGCAGATAAGCGGCTTCTTTCACTTTATTGGTCAAGCAATCATCTCCCATCGTATGGTTTTCCATACAGAGATGTACCTGACTTGAGTATAACGATAAGTGGATTTATTGACCATACACTATTGTGTATTTATTACCTTTTTGAGGCTTTAAACGACATAAAATCCGATTTAGATACTATAAATGACAATCATTTGGTTTATCCTCTCCTGTTTCCAGTTTCGGCATTTCGTTTCTGGCGCCTTGCCTAATTCTTTCTGTCCTTTACTATGTAATGACTTTTTATTGCCATACTCTCAATAGATATGAAAAATCCGAACCCAACCTTCCAAGTGGAAGATTGGGTTCGGATGATCACAAGATGGTAGGAGACAGGAATCGAACCTTCGGCCTCTTGATCTCATCGGTACTAGGTACGCATTATCAAGCTTTGCCTTTTATGATTTCATCCTGGTTAATCCCTCAGGGGACCTAAAGTTTTCGCAGGTTTTCGGAGGGATTTCTGGTATAGTCAGGAAAGGCCCTGATTCCCAGATTCATGATACGAACTCAGGGATATTCATCTCACTTTTGCTAACAGCATTCTGTATAATATCCCGCCTGTGCGTTCCATAATTCCTGATACAGCCCCTCCTTGTCTGCCAGCAATTCCTCATGCGTCCCCCGCTGCACCAGCTGTCCTTCCGAAAAAACCATTATTTCGTCACAAAAACGGCAGGAAGACAGCCGATGGGAGATGTAGACAGCCGTTTTTTGATCGGCTATTTGATCGAATTTTTGGAACACCTCCGCTTCTGCGATCGGATCAAGCGCCGCCGTGGGTTCATCTAAAATGATGAAGGGTGCTTTTTTGTAAAGAGCCCTCGCAATCGCGATTTTTTGTGCTTCTCCTCCGGAAATTTCCACCCCATCCTCGTCAAAGTCCTTATAAAGCGTTGTTTCAAGACGATTGCTCATTTGAGACAATCGCTCTCCGAATCCTGCCGTTTCCAACGAAGCGGTTGCCTTATCCTCGTCATATTCCATGGAAGACGCGACATTCTGCCCCAAGGAAAAAGCCATCAGTTTATAATCCTGAAAAACGACGCTGAATAGGGAGATGTACTCCTGATAACGAAGGCTGCGGATATCGATACCGTTGAGAGTGATTCTGCCTTCGCTCGGATCATATAAACGACAAAGCAGCTTAATCATCGTGGTTTTACCGCTGCCGTTCTTTCCCACGATTGCCGTCCGCCGCCCCGTACGAAAGGTGAAAGATAAATGCTGGAGCACATCCTGATCAGAACCGGGATAATGAAAGGATACATCCTCAAACGTTATTTCCAGCGGATCCGTTTCATCAGCCGCAACCGGCTGGCTTCCATCCTTCATATGGGGAGGAATGTCCATATAATCGAAATAGGTCTTCAGGGCCTCCTGATTCATCCGCAGAGCAACAAACTGATTTACACAACCGTTTATCCCCTCGATAAATTGGTTTACACTGTTGATGTACAGCAGGATATTACCGACCGCGAACAGCCCGGCCAGCGCCCGCAGACCGACAAATAGATAAACCGCAGCGAGAATAACTACAGATGCGATAGTGCTGATGCCGGAATACTTAACCTGATTTCGGGTGAGCTTGCGAAAAGTGCGATTCGCCTCTCCAAATAAGGCGGTGGATTCGTTGTCTATGAGAGCCTTCTGATCGTAAAGGCGGATGTCCTTACCCGCGTGATACGTAGAGATATAATTATTCAAGTAATAATCAAAAATACGGTTAAATGAAACGAACCCCTCCAAAATGGTATAGAGCTTCTTGGTAACAGCCGCGTTGGTATAGATACCGACCACGGTCCCAAGCAGAATCAGAATCAACAGCAAAATCGAACCGATCGGGGATGTCACTGTTTGTAAAAGGAAATTATCGCCCGTGTACCCTGTGGAGATGAACAATCCCACCGTGATAGAGAGGGAGACGACAACACTAACCCCGCTGTTGACGATACCAGGGAAAACATCCAGCAGCTTCCACAAACCGCCTGCGTTCAGGTTGCGTATTTCCTGAATGCGCTGCTTTTTCTGGAAGGTTTCGGGATTTTCCAAATCCGCAAAATCCAGATCCATCGTTTTTTCCGCCATATGCATCTCATAGAGATGGGAAAAAGAGGATTGACGCAGACCGGCCAGCGACCCCAATACTGCGGAAATGACTGAACAAACGGCATTTAGCAGTACGGTAAGAAAAGCGTACCAAAGCAATTTTTCCAACGGCTCACCGTATACAATAGCGTTGACGATAACGGATGACATATAAATGTTGATAAACGGCAGCAAGGCGTTCGCAATGGAACGAAGAGAGGTGAGCGTTATAAGGCCGGGACAAATCCGACCTATTTCACGGATTCCCCGCAGGAACAGTTTGAACTGCTTCATCCGCTCCACCTCCCTCGTAATACTGGCTTTGTGTACGGAACAACGCGGCATATTTCCCATTTTTCCGCAACAGCTCATCATGCGTACCAGTCTCTGCAATCTGTCCGTTTTCCAGGTAAAGGATGCGATCGCAGAAACGGGTGCTGGATAGGCGGTGAGAGATAAATACCGCAGTCCGGCCAGCCGTCAGCTCATGATATTTAAGGTACATTTCGTTTTCGGCAATAGGGTCCAAAGCGGCGGTTGGTTCATCCAACACGATAATCTGTCCGTCCTTGTACAAAGCGCGGGCCAAGGCCAGCTTTTGCTGTTCCCCACCGGAAAGCTCGATGGAATTTTCATGAATACTCTTCATCAACAATGTCCGTTCCTGCTCAGGCAGGCTCTGGACCTTGTCGTAAAGTCCCGCCAGTTTCAGCACATGGGTCAGACGACTGTAATTGATACGTTCCTCCTCGCACAGAGCGATGTTTTTTGCGAGGGAGATCGGCATGAGGATAATATCCTGAAATACCACCGAGAACAAGGAATAATAGGCGTCCCGGTTGTATTCGTCGATGGGAACGCCGTCAACGGCAATGGTACCAGCGCTGGGGCGGTAAAGTCCACAGAGAAGTTTAATCAAGGTTGTTTTGCCGGCGCCGTTCAGACCGACAATCGCCACTTTTTCGCCTTTATTAATTGTAAAATTGATATCCCGGAGAACCGCGTTTTCCTCCTGTCCATTGTACGAAAAACTGACGTGAGAATACGTGATGCTGCAAGTGGATGGCGGCAGGTCATGTCCTGGTCCCCGGTTGAACTGATCGGGCATATCCAGAAAGCTGCGAAGGTCACAAAGACTGAGACTGCTGGTATGCAGGCTCCCCATCGCGCCAATAATTCCAAAGAGCCACCCTGAGTATTGAGAGATAATGCCAAAATAGAAAACAAAATCACCCGCAGACAGATAGCCGTTCACGACCTGCTGAATGAGATACCAGTAGGCGATTCCATCCCGTAATACGGTCAATACGATATTGAGCAAACCGGCGACAAAATTCCGGCCTTCCTGCCTGCGGTACCATCCCCGGCGTTCGATGAATAAACGACGAAATAAATCACGAAACCACGGATACATAGAATAGAGCTTGGCATCCTTGCCGATGGTATAATCACCGGATTTATTTGAAATATATTGCAGTTTCCGTTCCAAAGGTACCCAATCATCCTTATGACGATGCATCCAGTTGTTGTTCATCCGTTGCACCGCGTAAGAAATCAATGAAAAGCACAACAAATAAGCCAGTATCCACGGAGAAAGCGTAAGTATCAAAGCGGAATAAGTGATCAGTCCCACCGCGTTGGAGGCAATGGACACAAACTGGTTGAATATCTGCTGTACACCGGACTGCGGTGTATAGACAGAATCCAACGCTCTCCGAAGCATGGTTTGACCGTGCGGACTTTCGATATTGGCATAGTCGGCATCCATTGCTTTTTGACTGGTTAGATGAATATAAGAAAAGCGATTGCCGAACGATTCCCATTCAATTTTGGCACTCGTATAATTGTTCAGCAAATGGAACAGCAGCATACCAGCAATCACACCGGCCGTCTGAACCAATAACTGCAGCGGCGAGGCTTCCTGAACGACAAGCTCCACCACCAGCTTGGATAAATAGGTGGTCAACAGGGGTAAGGCGACTAATGAGGGGGTCTTTAACAAGACAGAAAACAATAAACCTTTGTCTGTGCTCCAAGTCCGTAGCAGGAGAAAGCGCAGGTTGCTCCATATGGAATAGGGCGTTTTTACTTTATTGTCCATAAAGCACTCCTTCCGCAGTTAACGAATGACACGAAACAGGAGGAATTTCAGAAAAGTGTACGGTCATGTTCACCGGAGGCGTTCCTATAATCGTAGCGCTGCCTTTGGGCAAATAGATTTCTATATCATTGGAGGGCCCTTTTCGAAAGCCTTCCCAATGAATTTCCCCAGGATGGCGGCTATACAAAAAAGTTCGTTTTTTAACCCTGCCCACATAAGTGGAAAAGAAAGCGGAAAAATCTTTCAAGGACTCTGCCTGAAAAAATGCCCCTGTCAGAATTTTACTTTTGCGAAAATCTGTTAAACATCCTGTTTCCGGTCGGATGTATTCCTTATGTTCATCAATAAATGCATTAGAATCCAGTATATAATAATTGCGGTTATTTCTAATATAATTAACGGCGTGTCCTACACCTGTATCAGAAATAATGGAAATTATGCCCACCTCGTCATAAAGACCGTCCAACATATAGACCATCCAATTTGCAACAGAAGCGCAGCAGCCGGCGTTAACCACAGCAGCCGTCCTCCCGTCTGTATGTAGGGACCAGAGAATATTATCGTCGTATACTCCTCGATTGTCATCGAGGGATCGAAATTGGTTGAGTTGCAGCAATTGGACGGCCTCGTACAGACAGGCGATTGCTTCCCGCTTTTTCTCTGGAGGAACGCTGCCGAATGCTTTAACCTGTTCGGCTGTATAGCGTGTATTTCCCAGTACGTTGACCGGGACCCATTTGATACCGCTGAATATAGGTACACAAAAATGTGCCGAATGTCTCAGATTATGGGTGTCATACGGCGTCATTCGTCTCCGCCCTCCGAAAAGAAAGACAAACAGGTCTCGAAAAGGGATTCTGCTTCTTCCATCATAACAAATACAGGGCGGCTTAAATCCGATTGCAGCATATCTGCGAAAGCCCGGATGTCGGCTGGATCAGCCATTTCCTTTCTTTGACGAATCAGCGCCAAATCCCCTGAAAAAATCATGGGAGAAACCGCAATGGCAATCACCGCGCATTCTGCCAGATTTTCGATTACAGAGACAGTACGCCGGATATATTCGCTGTCATCGAACAGATTGACACATAGGATAACCGCATCCGGTTTTGTTCCCAGTAAATACATCAGCTGAGGAATATTCAAGTACTTGGTACTGTGGAAGTAGGCCGGTATGGTGCCCGATTGGGAACCGACCAGAAGGATATCCGGCTGTTTTATCTCCATCTCATGCATCATTCCGTTTAGCAGCTCTACCGCTTCTTCCTCCCGAACCGCGACAGAAGAAGCATAGCCAAACGGATACATGGTGTCCATACCGAATAAAAGAGCGGAAGGCTCTGTTCCCATTTGTCCAAGCGTATAGCCCTTTCCCAAAAAAAGTTTACGGAGCATTAGCTGCAGGGTAAATTTTCCCTGCGCGGACGAGGTCCCCAGTACGCCGAGTACCGGCGTACCGATTGCATACAATTTTCCGTCCTTTTTCGGCTGGATTGCCGCACTGAGTTTCGGATAGTACAAACCGATATTCTTTTCTTCAAACAACTCCCTGTAGGGTTCCAGTCCATCTGAATCAAAGGCATATAAATTTATATGGTGTTCCAGACACTTTTCAGCAATACTCGTTTTGTAATCAATACCAGCGGCTCTCGAAACTTCCTGCACATGTCCCAAAATTATGGTATCTACAGTATTCCAGTCAATATGATCGATGTTTTCAATGGGATAACAATGCTGCCCATTCAGACTGACCGCTGTTTGACCGATTTGCCCCAGATATTTGCTGCTATATATACCTCTGATGGGAAATGGCAGCAACTCGCAGTAGTTGACCAGGCTATGCATCTCTTTATTATAAGGAAACAATACCGCCTCTCGTATGGGGAAGTCAAAAACAGGTGCCGAGCTCGATGTTTCATTGTCGGCACGATTATATAATCTTATCGCTCCTTGCCACAGGAATGTACGTATGTCTTCCTTCGGAAGACCCTTTTTCAGCTGCTGGTAAATTACGGATGTTATGTAACCAGCTGAAAAACTGGCTCCCTGCGTCAGAATATATGTGGGGGATATCCAGGCGAGACGATGATTTCCGCCCTTGGCCAGTACATCCACGACGCCGTTCTCCACATAAATCCACTCGTCGCGTTTTCGGCATTCCATCGAAGCATCCACACCGATGACCTCTTTAAATGCCGCCGGATAAGAAACCGCTCCGTCGTTGTCAAAGGCGGCGACGATACAGATACCTTTTTGATAGAGGCGTTTGCACTGTTCTTCTAACTGTGAACTGTATTCCAGAACGCCAGAGCTAATATGGAGGATATCACAATCTATGCTGTTTTCTATATAAGATAGAACAAATAATAGGGCATCTAATTCTACGGTCAACTCACGATCATAAATTTTGATCATGAGTGTCTGACAGTCGGTACGATTGTCCATATCCGAAAAAATAGTACCGCAGACAGCCGTTCCATGTCCGGCCTGGTCCTCTCCTCCTGGAAGCAGTACATATTCATCATTTTCCTGACAGACATACCAGCATTCAATGGGAACTTCTTTTAATAGAGGGTGTTCCCTGTAAACGCCGCTGTCAATAATCACAATATCTTTTTTCATCGCATCATGACCTTTCCAAAGTCAGGAACCCCCGATAACCGACAATACGAATATGACCGGGAAAACCATACAGGCCGTTTCAAAAGTTCCGTCATTTAATCAGTGCTATTTTAAGAATCCTCAGTACAATCATTTTATACCAGCCCTGTTTCCTTTGGCATTGCATAACTGAATGTCATAATAGATTAGGGGATTAGAGGGTAATAGCAATTACCCTCTAATCCCCTGTTCCCATTTAGAAGTTATAACCGCAGACGAGAGCAATACCGGCGTTTTCGCCCACATACGCCGGTACCATTTTGTCAGCAACTTTCTTCATGGGTTTGCGCAGAGTCTTTTTCATTTTTACACCTCCTTCAGGAAACACATTATATGTAAAGGTTCATACCGTTTCCTTCTGTAATAAGGGGGATATCGCCTTTTCCAGGATACTCAGACTGCCAAAAGACGAGGATTGTATAAACTCATCCGGCAGTTGAATATCCAGCGTACGTTCCAATTCCACAATAAAGGATACATAAGTAATAGAATCCTGAATCAAGGAATCCAATGGCGCGTCAACATCCTGATGGTCGGCATAAACGCCCAAACTACGAAGACAAGCAAGTATTTTGTCGATTAACATTGGACAATTTCCCCTTCTGATAACTGATATACAAAGCCATACATCCTACTGTCCCTATCACGCGTCAGCAATTCTAAAAGTTTATCCAGCCTTTCGTTTTTCATCACGCAGGGACGCTCATTATTCATCATGGTCTCTTTTGCCGGGCAATCGTTGCACGAAGGGGCAAAACTGCAAGAGGCACAGGTCCCCTGATCACTTTGCTTACCAACCCATTGGCTTACCCGCGCATTATCCAGTAGGAATTCACCATGTTCACCCAACTCACCCACCCGGCTCCTATCCTCTGTAAGCAAGCTGGCGCATTTATAAATTGTGCCGTCAGTGTATATGGTGTAAGCGTTTCTCTTAGCCGCGCTGCAAATCTGGTTCGCCAAGAGCGCGTAATGACCACGATAGTCTAAGGTAATCTTGGAACGTAGTAGATGATCATAAACAACGTCCGGCTCCCCCAGCAGCTCCTGTTTTATCTGACCGATGCCTTCCCCGCCGTAGTCTCCAACGACGCGAAACATAAAGGTGAAGCGGGAATCCCCTTCAAAGATGTCGGATAAATACGCGAGGAACTCATCAAAGACATCCAAGAGCGGACGAGTGACATTGACTTTGATCACCATGGTGAAATATCGGAACTCAACCTTATTTTTAATATCGATCAGATTGGCAATAATTTTGTCAAACGAACCCTTTCCGTCTCGACACGGCCGAAGCCTGTCGTGGATAAAGGCGGGACCGTCCAGCGTTATGGAATAGGTATATACGTGATGCCGCAGAAGATTTTGGAAGGTTTCGACATCCAACAGATAAGCGTTGGTGGTTATGGATGCCTGGTACTTTCTGCCACTCTGCCGGCAAATACTTTCTATGCTTTCCGACATGTCATAAATCATATCTTTCATCAGCAAAGGCTCTCCGCCAAACCACTCCACATTTACGGAACGGTAGTTGGGAACCTGACGCTTGAAAAACTGCTTGACTCGCTGTTGGGTTTGCCTGCTCATGGCACACGGCTCCATGGTCTCATAGCAGTAGACACATTCAAAATTACAGGCTGTCGTAGGCAATATCATAATCTGCAGGTCATTATTCATCTGCGCGTCCAACCGATATAATCTGGCAAGCGCTGTCTCATCGATATCCGGATGGACAAAAAAATGGTGTTTCAGTAAAAAGGCCTGCGCAGGGGAATCGGAAGCGAGTTCGTGTTGCAGGTCTTGCAGCTCGCGCTCATTATCAACCACCAGAATGACTTGTGACAAAGCGTTATAGAGTACGACATGATCCTCCATCCTATGGATCGTGTTGTATTTGGAGTATTGCAACATAATATTTTCCTTTTTTCTCAATCTCTTTATTTTACAGTCTATATTTTCTATGTATTTCTTTGTTGAGTAGATAATACACCAGAAGTGCTTTCCTGTCAATATGTTTATCCATTTTTTATATTTAAATCGACATATTTTTGATTTTTTTGATTACTTATTCGTTTTATATTGATTTCCGTCGATTTATGATGTAATATAATACCTACTATTGAAATTTTGTCAATCACGTTTATTTGGCACCCTGTATGGCTGTGCTTGTGCATAACCGGTACAGTCTGTTAAAACAAATTTATAATTGAGTGGAGGTATATCCCATGCCCGTATTACCCATCCGTATCGATGCGTCTATTCAAACAGAGTGCTGGAGTTATTACAGAGCCGCTATCATAGAGGCTTATCCAGCCTTGTCCGAATGGTTTATCCAACACTATAATCATTTGTTTGCCGATAAAGATTTTAACCTGTTTTACGGAGAGAATGGCAGTAAATACAATCAGTTCTCCTGTTATGAAGAGGTCCTGCATACAGAGGGATTCCCTCATGAACTGATACGATCAGAAGATATCATCTCATTTATAAAAGCTAAAATTGATGAGAACACCTATGTTTTATTCGAGTGTGATTTCAGGGTATTAATCAATCGCGAACAGAGTTACACCCACGAAATACTCATATACGGGTATGATGAGGATAAACAGGTCTTCTTTACTCCTATATTATCCAACAAAAACAAATGGATCTCTCAGACTATCTCTTATGAAAAGGTCCGGGCTGCTTATGCGGCGTTAGACTGTCTGGATAAAAAAAGAGTACAGGAGGAGATGTATAGAAGAGCCTATTTGCAGCCCGTTACTCTTATAACCGTAAACAACGGATATCAGCCTTATTATGACCTTTGCCGTTTTTTACGCGATATTATACATATATGGGAAAACGTCTGTCTGGTTTATCAGGGGTGTTTCAGCGGCAACACGATTACCGTTCGGTATCACGAGGGTTATTGGGCCTGCTATAATGCCTTGATAGAAGCTACGGTAGAAATGATTAACGGCAGCCATATGCTTGAGAACGGGTACACATATTCCTTAAACATAAAAAAATTGTATGAATACAGGGTCCGGTTTCACAATATTTTACAAAAACAGCTGTCAATCTTTTCCTTAAGAACGGACGAACAAATCATAGACAAGGGACTATCTGTGATAAATATGCTGGATTTGGCTTGTAAACTCTCGATAAAATACGAGTTGACATTGGATAGCGAATATTTATGGAAGATAAGCCATCTCCTTGTGGGAGCGTTCAAAGAGGAAGATACCATAATCATTTCTATACGTGAGGCAATTCTCGAATATCTCACCAATCATTACTAAATGGTATGGCTGTGTATACGTTAAAAATACGGCGGTTTTAGCACAGATAATACTATATGATTCGACGGGAAGGAACCCGACTGGAGAAAACCGATTCCTTTTAAAGAATTTTAGAAATGGCATGAAAAAACAGAGAGGCACAAGTCGACAGACTTGTGCCTCTCTGTTTTTACGGTGGTACAATATACAAAATATCAAGCTATTGTATATCCTGTGACACATGATTGACAGGGCGGCATGGATAGGAATTTCTTTATTCTAATAACTCTATATAAGCCGGTAGACACAAATTCACCGATTCCGGCTCTTTTAAACTTGTTTTTAACCTCGTCTGTTTTCTGCGATACTCTGCGTGGCCATTTTGAGGGCTTTAACGATGTCCGCCGCGTAGTTCTCCCCGGCTGTCGAACACGCCTGTAAAGACAAACGGCGCCGCCAAAGGATACCCCCATCGCTCCGTATACGTCCGCCCCGGCGAGGACACACAGGGCCACGTCGGCCAGCAGCGCCTCCAGCTGGGTAACGGCCGTCTTATAGTCTTTGGCCGTGACCATATCCATGATGGTTTTCGTATACTGCACCAGTGCCTCGACGGTCACGGCCAGTACCAACATAAGTACAATGGATGTCATATATAATCCTCCTAAATCAGATTTTATTATTGATATCTCCGCCCGGACAAGGTATACTGGTTGGGCGAGGCGATATTGATGGTTGCTGGAAGCTATTGGTCAATTGTTGGCCCCTATACATGACGATATTTCTGAAATAAAAGAGCGGGTCACAAAAATAGAGATTCATCAGGAAAATGTTACTGATAAGAATATCCGGTTGCTCATTGAGGGCCAGAAGGGCATGAACGAACAGTTTCAGAAACTTGACCAAGTGGCTGAGGACGCAGAAGAAATTAAGATCAAGGTCACTGCGCTGGAGGCTGTCACCAGGGATAACACCTCACAGATTAAGGACATCTGCGCAGTCAAATAGCATAAGATAAGCGCCGCCCCTACCGTTTTGGCAGGGGCGGCTTTTTCTGTTCTCTGTCGCTTTTTCCCTGAAGATCAAAGCCGCCTCTACTAAGACCGCGTCTGCCGCCGCGCGGAAGCCGCGCCAACAAAAACCCGCTCTCATATGGGAGCGGGTCTTTTGATGGACACCCTTGTATAGATGATTGTTCCAGTCGCTATTCTGATCCTCCATTTCGGTTCAGAGAAACAGCCGCCGCATCCATATCTAAATCCAGCAGCTGTTTTACTTCCAACCCAAGCCCTAATGCCAGTGCCGTGATGGTATCCAGTCCGGCGCTGGTTTCCTCTCGTTCTATTTTCCCGATTTCATTGGTACTCACGCCTGTTGCTTCTTCCATTCCCTCCTGCGACATATTCCGTACCTTCCGAATGGACAGGAGGTTGGCTGCCAGTACGCGCCGCATGAAGGCAGTATCCCGTTTCCGATTATCTGGAATCAAGCAATCATCCCCGTTTGTATGGATTTCCATACAAAGATGTCCTTGATTTCAGTATATGGCTACACGGGTGAACCCTCTATAGACGATTGTGTTGTTTTTGCTCTGTTACACCAACAATTTACAAATTACGCTTTAGAATGTTACCATCTTCCCGTGGCACTGCGATACGCGGTAGGCGGTT
>JAAWQC010000061.1 GCA_022800315.1 Clostridiales bacterium | reverse complement strand
AATCGTGTCTCTGCATGCCATAATGAATGACCTCTTTCTTTTGTATGGTAGCCGTTTGGGCTCCATCAAATAAAGAGAAAAAAGAGGGGGCTCTGTAAAGTGCCGCTCTGTCCGCCGACTTTGAGAGAGCCCTGAACGTAGACAGGCCGACAGCCGTCAATAGAAATTTAACGGGTATCCGCCCGTTGTTATAACCTCTGCAAAAAAGCACAGCCACTTTAAGTGGCTGTGCTTTTTGATTCGTGTTCCATCGATGTCGATGACGTCAGCGGTTTATCACGTTTACCATAACGCACGAAAAATCTCTTTATCAGGTAAGAAGGCAGTTATTGCCGGGCTGTGATGAATAAGCGTTCCTTTTTCTATAAGGTAAAAAAGCAGGGGGAAATAGCAGCTAATATATGTTATACCTGAATGAATTTACAGTATTTCTATTAGTAATACGAAAAATAGTATATTATAATTATGAAAAATTAATAACTAAAAAGCATAAAATATGTTAATTTAATTAGAATTTAATCGTGAAATACATTTACATTTATATTAAATCATCCTCCTTAATATATAAAAGTCTAAAATTTATATTTTAAGGAGGATAGAGGCTTACTTACACGATTTTTGTAGGGGTGTACAAGCCTTTTAAAATGAAACAGATGTATCTTTGCGATCTGGTGAACAGTACCAAGACAAACCGTGTGAAGCTGTATGAGCTGCTGCTGATTTTCGATCCTCTGCTGATCAAGTACGCGCGACTGCTGGATTATACGGATTCTTATAACGATTTACAGGAAGCCTTCTTCAGAATTGTATCGAAGATGGATACGATGAATGTCAAATCCGATGGCGCTGTTGTCAATTACATACGCAAGGCTGTCTACAATCAATATATATCCCTTTCGAAATCGAATCGGAAGTATACACAAAGCATCGTACTATTTGGCGAGCCGTCGGAGATTTATGAGACAGGAAACGCCGCAGTCGGTGAAAGAGAAGACGAATACAGCTTTATCAATAAAGATTTCCTGAATCGGTGCCTGACCAATCTGGAATACGAGATTATCGATCTTCATTATTACAAGGAATACAGCATCGCGGAAATCGCGCTGGCTAAAAACGTATCGCGGCAAGCCATCAATCAGACAAAGAAACACGCCTTGAGGAAACTGAGAAAGGCCTTTGAGGAAATGAGGACCATATAACGGTTTCCAGCAGGGACGTACAGCGGTTAAGCAATCAATAAGCGGCACGGCGAAGCCGGCCTTTCAGATAAGAAAGGCCGGCTTCGTTTTGCCCACACGACTTTACAAAAGCGGGCCACTTTTCTCCTTTATTAGTGTAGCCGGCAGAGGCTTCATAATTGTGAGGAACGCGGAGGTATAAAACTTGAAAAATGAACAGGCATTGGTGTTGGAGCTGTGCCGTTATTTACAGCCCAACAGGAAGAAAATCGAAGAGCTTCTGGAGGGCCCCATAGACGCTGCGCTGGTCCTCGGCGAGCTGTTGTATCACCGCATGGGATCGGTAGCATGGCACGTACTGAAAGAATGCGGTCTGACCGGCCGGGTCAATCGGGAATTTCGCAACACGCTGCATATGGTGTATGACAGCAATTGTCAGAAATCCACCGGGTTCCGCCGGCTGCTTACCGGGATGGCCGACGTACTGGAAGATGTGAATTTCCCCTATGCGGTCCTCAAGGGAGCGCGGCTGGCCTATGAGTATCCCGTCGGGCTGCGCACCTCCAACGACCTGGATATCCTCGTACGGCAGCAGGACATCAGCTCTCTTACCGAACGGCTCAAAGCGGCCGGGTACGTTCAGGGATACATACGAAACGACCATCTGGTCCCCGCGACCAGAAGCGAGATACTGAATTCTCGCCTCAATCGCGGTGAGACTGTACCGTTTGTCAGGCGGGTGGACTGGGAACAGATGAAGTTCTGTGAGGTCGATATCAATTTTTCACTGGATTTTAAGGCCAAAGAATCCTCTCATCCGGTAGAGCTGCTGCTGGAGGAAAGGGAACCGCTGGAGGTAGGGGAGGGCCGAACACTGATGACTTTGTCTCGGGCGGATTTCCTGATTCAGCTATGCGCTCACTTATATAAGGAAGCCGTCATTTACCAGTGGGTGGAGATGGGGCGCGATCTGTCGCTCTACAAATTCTGCGATATCTATCTGCTGATTACCAAAGAACTGGATGCGGCGCTGTGCGGTATACTGACCGATCGTATCCTGTCCTGCGGCGTAGAGAAAGAGTGCTATTACGCGTTGTCCCTCACCGACCGGCTGTTTGAGGTAAACAATCCGTATCTTCCCGTACTGCTTCGGGATATAAAGCCCGCCGACACGGCCTATATGCACGAAATACAGGACCCCTCCGGCGGCAAACGATACCGATATGATCTTGATTTTACCGACTGGCTGTTTTGTGCCGACCGCCGCGTCCGCCTGAAGGAAACGACGCGGGGAGTACCGGGGGACGAAACCTGAGAAGTCGGTTTGTCTGGAAAGAAAGGATACTTGATATGGGACTATTCGACACACAGCCGCATCCCTATCCCGGCCGGCTGATTACCTTCTGCGGATTGGACGGCTGCGGCAAAACCACCATGCTCACCTGGCTGACAGAATATCTGGAAAACCAGGGGGACTCTGTTTATCTGACCAAGCAGCCCACCGCGTTCGTACGGCAATCCGCTATATTCCGCACGTTTATGGACTCACCCCATCACTACGCCTACGATTATCGCAGCCTTTCCCTTCTGGCAGCCAGTGATCGTATCCAGCACTGCAGCCGGGTGATCGTCCCTGAACTGAAAAAAGGCCGTTTGGTAATCAGCGACCGTTATTTTTATTCCTGTCTGGCAAACCTGCGGGCCCGGGGATATACGGAAGACCGCTGGATTTACGAGGTGGCGGATTTTGTCCCCAAACCGGACCTGGCGTTGTTTATCGATGTCGAGGTAAACGAAGCGGTCCGGCGTGTCCGCTCCCGCGAAGAGGAAAAAGACGCCTATATCGATATGGCCCTGCAATACCGGCTGCGTGAGGAGTATCTGGATATCGCCCATATGACCGGCGGCGTTGTCCTGTCGGGTGAACAACCGCTCGAGGAGGAAAAGAACGCCCTGCTTCAATTGGTAAACGAGGTGATGCAGCCGTGACGCCGTTTCAAAACCCTCCGCCGGACCCGGCGGAATTTCGGCAGGTGCTGGGGCTTTCCTGTGTGGAAAACCAGGTGCTGCTCTACCTTTTGCATCAGGGGATGGATATCCGACATACCTATGAGGACAGCCTGCCGTCCCTCTCCGCCATTCTTGAGAACATGCTCATAAGGGGAAAAAGCTATACCGAGGCGGACGTGGTTCCTCGCATTCAGCAGCGGCTGAGGGAACGGGGGCTGCTCAGCCTGTCGATGAAACGGGAGGAGGTCGGCAGCCTCCTCCATCAGCTCAGCCATTGTGAAGAGAATCTGGTACTGATGCAGGTCACTTCCGATTTCGCTGTAAAGGATCTTCTCGCCAGAGGCTGGCGGGATGACCATTTTGTCCGCCTTTTCCGAGAGGGGGAGGGGGCGCTGCTGCTCAACGATATCCCGCCGCTGCTGCGGCCGTTATCGTCGGATGAACTGCGGAGGGCATATGCCGGCCGCTATCTGGTCATTCGGCCTCATCATAGGGGAATCCCGCCGCCGAAAGGCCCGGCGGCCTTCCGCGGCTGGTTTGCATCACCCCCTGTAGACGCGCGGGATGCGGTAAACGGAATCGATTGGCCGATGCAGTATATGCAGGAGATCGTCTTTTTCTACAAAGTCATGCGCCGCCGGGCCGAGGCTTACGCGAGCCTGTTCATGGATACGAAATGGATGGGGGAACCGCTGCATCGGATAGAGGTACTCCAGATGAAAATATCCTATCAGCTGCTCCACGGGCAGTTCGGCGCAGAGCCTGCCAGTGAAATCCTGGAACGCCTGTGCCGCATCGATGAGGAGCTGGCCGGGGGCCTGAAGGAAAAGACAGCGGGCCTCATGTAATATGGAATGAAACGTGAAGGATGCGATAACGCATGGATGACAGAGAAAAACTAAACGAAATATTCAGGGAAGTCAGCGCTGTAGAGGAGCCGATCACGGAGGAAATGGACCTCCAAATGGATCTGGGATGGGACAGCCTGCGGATGGTTGAAGTTATTGTGAAGATCGAAGAGACCTTCGACCGTGAATTCGATGAATCCGATTTGAACCCCGATCAGCTTCAAACCGTCGGGGATATGTATCGGCTGTTGGAAATCTGACCGGAAAGCCGTTGTCCGCAGGGCGGATACGAAACGAGAGCGAGGGAATCGGACGGCGGCGTAACGGAAGGAAACGACGAAGGGTATCAGCCATATAATGCCGGCGATGCCGCAGACAAATGCCTGCCGGGGGCCGGATGAGGAAAGAGGAAGCGGAATGACGATGTGGAAATGGATAAGCCGGCAGATGCGGCAGTATCCGGATCAGACGGTGGGCGAGGGCGCAGACAGCCTGACCTATGCCGAACTGATCTGGGAGTCGGAAGCCAGGGCGAAGAGCCCTTTGCCGTCCAAAATCGGCATATGCTGCCGGTCGGAATGGAACACGGCGCGGGCGATGCTCTGCTGTCTGGCGGCGGAAAAAACCGCTGTGCCGCTCTCGGCGCGGTATGGGGAACTCCACTGCCGTCATATAGTGGAAACGATGGAGCTGAGCCACCTGTTCACCGACGAAGGCGGTGAGCTGCAGCTGCGCTGTATAGACGAAGACCGTCCGGATTCCGAACCGGAAAACCTGACCAGCGTCGCGGTGATCCTGTGTACCTCCGGCACTACCGGGCTGCCCAAGGGGGCGATGCTCACCGACGAGGGATTGATCGCCAATTTGACGGCAATAGGCGAATATTTCCCGCTAAACGGGAACGACCGGATATTGATCGCGCGGCCGCTGTATCATTGCGCGGTTTTGGTGGGGGAATTCCTGATATCGTTAATAAAAGGCGTCCGGATTCGTTTTTACGGCGGGACTTTCAACCCGTCCGCCCTGGTCAACCGACTAAATGAGGAACAGGCTTCTGTGTTTTGCGGAACGCCGACCCTGTTTCACCATCTCAGCCATTTTGCCGGCCGTGGGGGAGGGGTCCCCTCCCTGAGGATGGCGGCGATCAGCGGGGAATGCCTGACACCCGCCGTTGCGGACAAATTGCAGTCTGCCTTTCCTCAGACGGATTTCTATCATGTTTATGGTCTGACCGAGGCGGGGCCCCGGGCCTGCTGGCTGCCTCCTGACGAATTTCACGCCCATTCGCAGAGCGCCGGATATCCTTTGACAGGCGTGTGCGCACAGGTGGTGGACGAACAGGGAAAATCGCTGCCCCCCGGTACGGATGGGGAGCTGGTCCTGCGTACGCCGGCTGCCATGCGTGGTTATTATCGGCAGCCGGACGCTACCGCGCATGTGTTTCGCGGCGGCTGGCTGCATACCGGAGATGTGGCGCGCATGGATGAGGCAGGCCGGGTGACCATCCTGTCGCGTCTGGATGACATGATCATCCGCGGGGGAATCAATATTTATCCTCAGGAAATCGAGGATATCCTGTGCGCCATCGAAGGGGTGCGGGAGGCGGCCGCCTGCGGGGAGCGGGATGAGCTGGTGGGACAGAAGATACGGGTTCGCGTAGTGGCTCCCGGTATGAGCGCCGCCGCCTTATCCCGCGCCTGCCGGGACCGTCTGCCGCCGCATCAGTGGCCGGATATCCTGGAATTGACCGATTCCCTGCCGCGCAACGGATCGGGGAAGGTCATACGGAAAGGGGGAAAAACCGGGTGACGGAACGGGAATATAAATATCTGGTAGGGGAAGAGGAGCTGCGGCTGGTCGAAAAAGTGCTGGAATCAGAGCAGCAGGGACTGACCGAGAAGGTGCAGATAAACTATTACTACGACACCATGGGCGGAGACTTGCGGCGGCGGGGAATCACTCTGCGCGTCCGGCAGACAGGCGGCCGCCTTTCCCTGCAATATAAGCGGAGGCTGGATACCGGGGATATCTTTCGCGTCAGCGAAGAGGTGAGCCTGCCCCTGGAGCGCCTGTGCGCCGCCATCCGTCTGCCGGACAAGCTGTTTCCCCGTTACGATGCCGCCGGCAGGGAGGAAGAGCCGCCGGCCTGTGTGCTGCAAGGTTCCCTGACTACCTGGCGCCGCAGTTATCTGCTGAAGGGCGGCATCACGGTGGAACTGGACCGCAGCAGCTATCTGGGCGTTTACGACTGCGAAATCGAGGTGGAATTTCCCGACGGGAAAGAAAATGAGGCAAAACAGCTGACGGCCAGACTGGGTCTCAGGAGGATACCCTGTTCAAAAGAGGGAAAAGCGGAGCGCTTTTTCAAGCTGAAGAAGCGGGTGGACGATTGTTCAATCACCGTACGGGAGCAATAAAGCAATAGCAGACCGGACACAAAAAAGGAAACGGAGTGCGAACTATGGGAAAATCAGCAGATATACAAAAGGTTTTGCAGCTGGTCAACGAGTATTTACCGGAGCCGATGACCGAACAGGGGCTGGAGGACAGTCTGACCGGCAGAGGACTGGATTCCTATGGGTTTGTCGAGCTGATCGTCGCCCTTGAGCATGAATATCAGTTTTGCTGGCCTATTGATGAGATGTGCATGCTCGCAACCGACACCATCGGAGACATCTTACAGATTATCGAACAGGAGACAGGGCAAATCGTTCCCTCCGCTGATGAACAGCTCGAATAAAACAGTGTTTCTTTTGGGGACGCGTTGTTTCCCAAAACAGGACAAGAAAGGAATGTTATATGAGATGAAACTGCCGCTGCGTCTTGACGCTGATGTCACCAGTGAATGCTGGACCTTTTATCGCATGGCGGTGACGGGGGCTTACCCGCAGATGGAGAGCTGGCTGATCAATCATCTGAACCAGCTTTTTATCGACCCCCATTGTGAAATCCATTACGGCTTTTATGGACGGAAGTACAATCCCTATTATGCTTACGAGGAGGTGATCGAGACCCGGGAAAAGCCGCTGAAAGAATTACCGGACGGCCGGTCGTTTATCAATTATGTGATCCGCTGTCTCGAGGACGGTTGTTATCCGCTGGTGGAATTCGACTTTCATACCCTGTTCGATGAAGAAGGGACGGAGGAACCCAACATACACGAGCTGCTGCTTTATGGATTCGACGAAAAGGGATTCTGGTTCCCCAATCTGGAAAAGGGCCGGTGGGTGGAACGGCACGCGCCTTTTGACAAGATGGCGGCCGCTTTTCTCCTACGTAAAAATATGGGAGCCGAGAAGGAGCAGCGTCAATTCTGGCGGCGGCTGTATCTGTATCCTTTCACTCTGCTCAGGCCGCGGCTGGACTTTGCTGAGCCGGTCAATCTCTACGAGTTCAAGAACGATCTGGACGCGATTTTGAGCAACGCCTGTATCCGCTGCGACAGGATACAGGAAGAGAAGCAGTCGGCAGGGGATTATTACAACGGGATTCTGGCCATTTATAACCGGATGCTGCTGTTGGCAGCAGATATCAAAGAAGGAAACTTCCTGAAACAGGAGAACGTGTACAATCTGGCGCTGAATACCAAAAGGCTGTACGAGTACAACAGCCTGTTTGTCAAGCGGATCCAGCTGCTTCGCAAGCGGATCGAACTTCCCTGCTTTGGTACACTTCAGGCGGAACTGGACGATTTACGGGAAAGATCACAGGGGATTTACCTGATGGCGATTAAATACCGGCGCACCCGCAGCGTCCGCGACCTGGACCAGATGAAGGATCTGATCTACTTCGCCTTTTGCATCCAGAACGGCATCATCAGAAAGGTACGTGACGAACTGGAGCAGTATCTGCTTGCCGGGCCGGCGGACATATCGGCACAGACAGTTTAGCCGGAGCAAACCGGTGAAAAGGCCGTTCTGCCGGGAGATAACCCCTGCGAAAAGGTGACGGGGCCCGGCGGCCCGATAGGGAGCCGTCCGGACCCGATACGATAAACTGAAGGAGGATAAAGGATGAACATCAGTAAAGGTATCGATATTTCAAGCCACAATGGCGCCCCCGACTTTGAAGCGGTGAAGGCGGCGGGGATCGACTTCATTATCCTGCGGGCTGGCTATGGCAGCGACGACCCGGCGCAGGATGACGCACAGTTCGAACGCAGCGTCGCTGAATGCGAACGGCTGGGCATCCCCTGGGGGGCTTACCTGTACAGCTATGCCATGAGCCTTGAGGAGGCGGACAGCGAGGCGGAGCACCTCTTACGGCTGCTGGAGGGCAAAAAGCCGCTGTATCCAGTGTAT
>JAAWQC010000060.1 GCA_022800315.1 Clostridiales bacterium | reverse complement strand
TATTTTAGGCGGAGAACGGGAATATGGCGTGCTGGGAAAATGCAAAGCATTTTCGGCGACACCGCCAATAAACATAACAAACTATTATATTTTAGGCGGTGTCGAGTGGTAGTAAAACACCGCTAATTGAGTACGATCCCGAAGATCCAGCTTATCCAGTATGGTGCTGAGATAATTGCGGATAGTTCCTTCGCTCAGATACAGTTCTTTTGCGATGTCGCGATTGCTCAGCCCCTGCGCCACCAGACGGATGAGCTCCATCTCCTTGTCTGTGATGCCGTAGCGGCTGAAATCGGACTGGCCGGCCTGTAAAAGCTGCGGCAGGCGCTCCATCACGGCGTCTCCGAAAACATTCTGGCCGGTGTACACCGCTTTAAGCGCCGGAAGGATGCTCTCAAAATTCTGTTTGATAATATACCCACGGGCTCCCAGCCGCAGGGCGCGGACGATGTATTCGTCATCGGAGAAGGTGGTCAGAAAAAGGATGCGAGCCTGAGGATGGGCGTCCAGAATCGCTTCCGCCGCCTGCAGGCCGGAAACTTCACCCATACGGATGTCCATCAGCAAAACGTCGGGAGACAGCGAATCGTACAGGGATTCGGCTTCTCGTCCGTCGTGGCCCATCCCGACAACGGTAACGTTTTCATCGGTTTCCAGTATGGTTTTCAGCGATTCGCAGACCAGCCGGTCGTCGTCAACGATGACAATTTTCATGTGGGTTCTCCTCCTTTGGGCAGGGTGATAAACAACTGAAAACCGTGCGAACCTTTGATAGAAAGATGGCCGTGGAGAGCGTCCACCCGCTCCTTCATACTGTGCAGCCCGATTCCTCCCGATGAAAGCGCCGCCGAACCTCTGCCGTTGTCCTTGACGATCAATTGGAAAAAGGCGGGATGCTCACGGAACAACAGCTCCGCCTGGGTCGCGCCGGAATGCCGTATGATATTGGACAGCGCCTCCCGTACGATGGCCACGACGGCGTAAATCATTCCCGCATCCAGGGGAGTGGTGACGTCGTAATCGAAACGCAGAGGGCAGAAGCGGAACTCACGGGTGATCGCGGTCAACTGCAAATGGAGGTCCAGAGACTCGTCGTGCAAATCGTGAACGCTGTTTCGAATGCTGTCCATGGCGGCCGAAAGGGTATCGCGCACGCTGGACAGCCCCTCTTTTTTATGCTGATCGGATTCTACCGCCATCAGCGCGCCCACCTGTAAAAGGGAACGGGACAGCATATGCCCCACATTGTCGTGTATTTCGCGGGCGATACGGTTGCGTTCGTTCAGGGTGGCCAGCCTGACCTCATAATCCTGCTTATCCATCAGCTCCCGGTTTTTGCTTTCCATGCGCAGGGAAAGCTCACGGCTGCTGTCCCGCAGCTGATAAAAATCGCGGCGGGTTTTCTGAAGCAGGGTGGTCCGTCGCTGCAGCAGCAGGGAAATCACCGTCAGGGCGGCGGCGATGACCATATCGGTCCATTCCACGGCAGCAAAATGGAAAAACAGTGGAACAATCAGCAGAGGCGTCTGCCACAGTTTGAGATAGCTGAACATATCGTAGACGACCAGCGGCAGGAAATAGCAGAACTCGGGACGCACCAGGCAGAGAAACAGATAAGCGCCCCCGCCGACGAGGGTGAAGGTACGGGAGGACAGGTAGCTGCTCAGCGCGCTGAGGGTGAGGCCGGTCAACATCGTGACCACCGACAGCATATTGACCGGCTGGAGCGCCGGTATCAGGCAGCAGAGCAAAAGCACCAGCTTGTCAAGCAGCAGATTCAACTCCAGCCCCCCTCTCATTTCCTAAGCCGCACAGCCGTCCGACAGGATCAATATCCGCCGTTTACCGGCGGCGGTCTCAAAAATTCCCTGCGGAATTTTTCCAGTGTTCCCCATTATCGATATCGCTGGGACGGCGCCTTAATAACAGACGTATTGATTATATGGCAGCTGGAAGAAAACCCGTCGCGGCCACAGCCGCGGAGGGACCTCGTCCCGAAAGGGGGTTCTTCCGGTTGGCAAGCCGCCGGGACGGCGCCTTGCCAACATTGTAACATGAGGCGCCATACCGCACAAGAGAGGGAAGCGTTTGGTGACAATTGTCATGCCGACACAGGATTCCCGGCACTGTTGCCGCGGGGCGTAACCCTGTATAATGAGAGTCACAATCGAAAGCCGCGGCCTGCGGGAAGCGGCGAAGGAGGAAGCGTTCCATGGTCATTGAGGTAGAAAATCTGGTCAAACGCTACGGCGATCTGCTGGCGCTGGACCATCTGAACCTGAAGATAGAGGAGGGGGAGGTATTCGGCCTGCTGGGTCCCAACGGCTCGGGAAAAACCACGGCTATCAACTGTATCCTGTCCCTGCTGAAATACGACAAGGGCACTATCCGAATTTTCGGCAAGCCCATGTCTCCCGATGCCTATGCGCTGAAGCGGGATATCGGTGTGGTGATGCAGAACGTGGCGGTGTTCGACGAACTGACCGTTCAGGAGAACATCCGATATTTCTGTGGCCTGTACGTCCGCGACCGGGCAGAGTGCGCCCGGCTCACCGACGAGGCCATCGAGTTTGTGGGACTGAACGAGTTCCGCAAATTCCGCCCGAAAAAGCTGTCGGGCGGCCTGCTGCGCCGGCTGAACATCGCCTGCGGCATCGCCCATAAGCCCCGCCTGATCATCCTTGACGAACCGACGGTAGCGGTGGACCCCCAGAGCCGCAACAACATACTGGAGGGCATTCAGAAGCTGAACGAACAGGGCGCCACCATCGTCTACACCTCCCATTACATGGAGGAGATCGAGCAGCTGTGCAGCCGGATTGTCATCATGGATAAGGGCAAGACCATTGCCACCGGCACCACCGACGAGCTCAAGCGTATGATCCGCACCGGCGAGACCATCACGGTGGAGGTATACCGGATGGAAGACGGGGCGCTCGCCCAGATCCGGGCGCTGCCCCATGTGACCGACGCGAAGTTTGAGGACGGCCGCCTCACCGTCCGTTGTGAGACGGGCAAGCACAACCTGATCCGCCTGCTGAACGTGCTGCAGGAAAACGATCTGGCCTTTGGCCGCGTGTATTCCGAGCTGCCCACCCTCAACGACGTATTCCTGGAAATCACCGGCAAGCAGCTGCGGGACTAGGGGGGACGAGAGAATATGTTTTGGCATTTATACGGCGGACGTCTCCGCTCCCTTCTGCGGGATAAGGAAAATCTGTTCTGGACCCTGCTGTTTCCGATCCTGCTGGCCACCATGTTTTACGTGGCTTTCAGCAATCTGATGTCCACGACCGAGGATTTCAACCCGGTGCCGGTGGCGGTGGTGGATGACGAAGCCTACCGGCTGGACGACGGCTTCCGTCAGGTTCTCGACGAGCTGTCGGTGGCGGCGGACGCACAGGAAGTGCCCGACGGCAAGCTCTTCCGCCTGACAGTCACCGGCCGGGAGGACGCCGACCGCCTGCTGGAGGCGGGTGAGGTCGAGGGGGTCATCACGGTGGGCGGAGATGGAACCGACACTTCCGACGGGATCGGACTCAAGCTGAAAAGCTCGGGTATCAATCAGAGCATCATCAAATCCTTCCTGGACGAGTACGCCCAGACCAGCGCCGCGATGCAGTCCATTCTGTCGGAGAATCCGGCGGCTGTCCAGCAGCTCGTCGAGCAGATGAGCCAGCGGCAGGAGAGTACGCAGGCCATCTCCTACAGCGATTCCAAGCCCGATACCATGCTGAATTATTTCTATGCCCTCATCGCCATGGCCTGCCTGTATGGCTGTTTCTGGGGCCTGCGCAACACCAACGACATCCAGGCCGACCTGTCCACGCTGGGGGCCAGGCGGAGCGTGGCTCCCTCCCGTAAAATGACCGCCGTGCTGGCGGACGCCGGCGCCGCCCTGACGGTACACTTCGGGGAAATCCTCATCGTCCTCGCCTATCTGATACTGGCGCTGAAGGTGGACTTCGGCAGCCGGTTCGGCTACGTGCTGCTCACCTGTTTCATGGGTTGTGTCACCGGCGTGTCCTATGGTACCTTCGTCGGCGCGGCCATCCGCAAAAAGGACAGCGTCAAGAACGCCATCATGATCGGCCTGACCATGCTGCTGTGCTTCCTGTCGGGACTGATGGTAAACGGCATACGCCAGTTCATCGCTGACACGGTGCCGGTACTCAACTACATCAACCCGGCGGCCCTGATCACCGACGCTTTTTACAGCCTGTACGTCTACGCGTCGACCGACCGGTTCTTCCTGAACATCGGTATCCTCGGCGGGATCGCCCTGCTTTTCATCACCGGCAGCGTCCTGCTGACAAGGAGGCAAAAGTATGCCAGTCTTTAAAGCGTATTTCCGTGTCTTTCTGAAGGTGCTGCCTTCGCTGTTCATCTATGTCGGCATCTTTATCGCCATATCGGTCATCGCCACCACCGTGTCCCAGGACACCTTCTCCGGCGATTTTGAGCAGACCGACGTCAACATCGCCGTCATCGACCGGGAAGGCGGTTCCCCGCTGGTGGAGGGAATGAAGGCGTATCTCGGCAAAACCAACACCTTCGTGGAGATAGAGGATGATCCCGAAGCGTTGCAGGATGCGTTATTTTTCCGCAAAGTGGAGTACATCCTGATCGTACCGGAGGGGTATACCGACAGCTTCCTGTCCGGCGGGACGATGAAGCTCGATAAGCTGACCGTGCCGGATTCCATGAACGCAGCGTATCTGGATTTGGCGGTGGACCGCTACTGGAACACCGCGCGCCTGTTTCTGGCGGGGGGCCAGACCGCGCCGGATGCCATTGCTGCCGGTGTGGCCGGCAGTCTCGAGGTGCATACCGACGTGACCATGACCGGCGTGCAGACCCAGGCGCCGGAGAGCAACGGTATGGTACTCTATTACAATTATATGGCGTATATCCTGCTGGCCGTCATCGTGCTGTCCATCAGCACCATCCTCATGGCCTTCAACCATTCGGACATCCGGCGGCGCAACCAGTGCGCGCCGGTGCCCCTGCGCAGCGTCAACGCCCAGCTGGTCCTCGGCAACGCCCTGGTAGCCCTGATGATCTGGGGCCTGCTGGTGGTCTGCAGCCTGGTCGTGGTGGGAGGACGGTCGGAAAACGGCGGTCAGATAACGCTGTTCATCCTCAACTCCCTGGTGTTTACGGTGGTATGCGTCAGCATCGGGTTTCTGTCGGGGATGTTCATCCGCAACACCAACGTGCAGTCGGCGGTGGCCAATGTGATTTCGCTGGGCATGAGCTTTTTATGCGGCGTGTTCGTCCCCCAGAGCGTATTGAGCCCGGCGGTGCTCACCGCCGCCAGCTTCCTGCCGCCCTACTGGTTCGTTAAAGCCAACAACGCCATCGGGCGGCTGACCGAAGTCACCGCCGATTCCCTGTCGCCGGTCGTCACCGCCATGCTCATCCAGCTGGGTTTCGCGGCGGCTATCTTCGCGGTGGGGCTGCTGATCAGCCGGCAGCGCCGGGTGGCGGAGAGCTGATAGAAGTTTGACAATTATTGACAACCGGCCGGCGGGTGGTATAATTTGAAGTACAGGAAGAGCTGCCGTTAGGTTCTTCAGTACCAAATCCCGTCGACGCATTCCACGCCGGCAGGAGAAAGTAACCATCCACCCTGTAAAGACAGAAAGAAGGGCCGGCCATGTCAACTGGAAATAGGGAACCCCTGCTCCTGCTGGACAACAGCAACACCATGTCGGTACTCAATCAGGGGGAATTCAAATGCACCAACCTGTCCTTTGAAGAGGCGAAGGCCATCATCGACATGCACGAAGAAAAGGACATTCTGCGCTGCTTCAACGACAACGACATCGAAACCATCATCTTCAACTATCTCGGCATTGCCCGGCGTGATTTTCCCTATAAGCATATCCGCAACATGCGCCCCGGACAGGATGCCATCGTGTTCAAGCTGTATGTGACCCCGTCCGAAACCCAGCCGGTTATCCAAACCGACGACGGGGTGGAGGCCAAGAAGATACAGAACATTTATGTGTACTGCCAGTACCTGTCCCGCATAAAATAAAAGGAGCCGGAAGACAGGCCTCGTCTGTCTTCCGGTCCTTTTTTAAAAAGGTGATTTAGTCACGGAAGCTTTGGCGCTTCGGGGATATACTACTAACACAACCAAAACAAACACATGAACTTGAAGGAGTCGATCATATGGCAGCGTTAACCCTTAACAATCAGAATTTCGAACAGGAAGTCCTCAAGGCCGACAAGCCGGTGCTGGTAGATTTCTGGGCCCCCTGGTGCGGTCCGTGCCGCATGGTGTCCCCCGTGGTGGAGGAAATCGCCGGTGAGCACGCCGACCGGGTCAAGGTAGGCAAGGTCAACGTGGACGAGGAGCCGGAGCTGGCCGCGAAATACGGCGTGATGAGCATCCCGACCCTTATCGTGGTCAAGGACGGCAAAATCGTCTCCACCTCGGTGGGCGCCAAGCCGAAGCAGGCGATCCTGGGCATGCTGGAGGACTGAGTGTCCCTCCGTCGGCCGTCGGTGCGGTATTTCTCCTGCGGCGCTTCCTCTGACGGGGAAGCCTCCGGCAGGGGAAGCACCGCATCGGCGGCTGTTTTTATTCGAAAGGAGCAGATCGTATGAAGGTTGTCATCATCGGCGGCGTGGCGGGAGGAGCCAGCGCCGCGGCCCGTCTCCGCCGGCTGGACGAACACGCCCAGATCATCCTGATCGAGCGGGGGGCGTACATATCCTATGCCAACTGCGGCCTGCCGTACTATATCGGCGGGGAGATCGAAGAGCAGGAGGCGCTGACCCTCCAGACGCCGGAGAGCTTCCGCCGCCGGTTCCGCGTGGACGTGCGGGTGGAGCAGGAGGCGGTAGCCATCGACCGCCAGCGCAAAACCGTCACCATCCGGCGGCGCGGCGGCGAATCGTATGAGGAGAGTTACGACAAGCTGCTGCTGTCGCCGGGAGCGGAACCGCTGGTTCCGCCGGTGCCCGGTCTGCGGGAGCTGACGGGGGAGGAGGGGGTCTTCACCCTGCGCACCATCCCCGACGCCCTGTCCATCGACGCGTTTATCAGAGACCGCCGGCCCCGGACCGCCGTGGTGCTGGGCGGCGGCTATATCGGGCTGGAGATGGCGGAAAACCTGGTAAAAGCCGGCCTTTCGGTGACGGTGGTGGAACAGGCGGACCATGTCATCGCCCCCCTCGATTTCGACATGGCCTGCGAGGTGGAACGGTATCTCGAGAGCAAAGGGGTGACCCTGCTGCTGAACAGCCCTCTCACTTCGGTAAGCAGAACCGACGGCGGCCTGCTGCTGCGGGCGGGGGAGCAGACCCTTGCCGCCGACCTGCTGCTGGTGGCGGCGGGCGTCCGTCCGGAGAATTCGCTTGTAAAGGTAGCGGACTTGTCGGTTGGCAGGCGCGGCGGCATACTGGTGGACGAGCACATGCGTACCGAGGATTCCAGCATTTACGCGGTGGGCGACGCGGTGGAGGTGCGCAATCTGCTGACCGGTGAGGCGCAGCAGCTGCCGCTGGCCGGCCCGGCGAACAAGCAGGGGCGCATCGCCGCCGATAATATCGCCGGTATCGGCAGCGTATACAAAGGGGGACAGGGGTCCTCCATCCTCAAGCTGTTCGATATGACCGTAGCGGTTACCGGCCTCAATGAATTCTCCGCCGCTGCGGCCGGGATGGATTATGACAAGGTGTTCACCTTTTCAGCTTCCCACGCCACCTACTATCCCGGCGCCTCCAATATGACGGTGAAAACGGTGTTTGAAAAGGGGACCGGCAGGATACTGGGGGCGCAGCTGGTGGGCTTCGAGGGGGTGGATAAGCGGTGCGACGTGCTGTCGGTGGCTGTCCGCGCCGGGATGACCGCCACCGACCTGACCGAGCTGGAGCTGTGTTATGCGCCGCCCTTCTCCTCCGCCAAGGACCCGGTCAACATGGCGGGGTACGTGATCGAAAACGTGCTGACCGGCAAGGTCAAACAGTTCCACTGGCACGATGTCGCCGGGCTGCCGCGCGACGGCAGCGTCACCCTGCTGGATGTCCGCACACCGGGAGAATACGCCCGGGGGCACATCGACGGCTTTCGGAATCTGCCGCTGGACAGCCTGCGGGACCGGCTGTCCGAGCTGGACCGGTCGAAACCCCTCTATGTCCACTGCCAGACCGGCCTGCGCAGCTATCTGGCCTGCCGCATCCTGTCCCAGAACGGGTTCGACTGCTACAATTTCGCCGGGAGCTACCGCCTGTACCAGAACGTCCTCAGCCGGGGCGGCTGCGACCGCGCCCTCTGCGGCCCCTGCGGGATAACGGCGGGTAAGGTTTGAAAAGTACCCTTGACAGAAATACGCCCTTTCCCGGTGACTGACCGGGAAAGGGCGTATTTCCTGTTATGAGGAGGTCTGAAAGGAAAAACCAAATGGGATCGTGACCATCCGGCTTCCGGCGAGAATTAAAAGGGAGTCCA
>JAAWQC010000059.1 GCA_022800315.1 Clostridiales bacterium | reverse complement strand
CCCGCGCCATGGCGCGGGCCTCTTTTTATTTGCGCTGGAACAGGGGATATACGTAGGGGAGCCTGCCGGTATTCTATCTTCATTGTTGTTATTCCTGATTCCGCGGCTCCCCTACGAATATACCAATGCATCTGTGCCTATCGAAAGCGGAAAAGAAGCATACGGGCATAAGTGCCGCGTGCTTCTTTTCTTAATCAAAATACAGGAATTTATAAGCGGGCACGTCCAGCAGATCGGCGATATCGAATAAAGTATCGAGTGAAATCGCACGATCCATATTCGGAGCCTCAACCTGTGCGATGAAGATAGGGCTTTTTTGCAATGCGTCAGCTAACGATTCTTGCGAATAGCCCTTCAACTTGCGATAATAAGCAATTTTGAGTCCCAGTTGTTTATACTTATCCAAATGAATTTCTTTCAAGTTAATCACCCCGTTATTATTGTAACAACTTGAAAGCTGGATTCTTATATGCTAATATAGTAGTAAAATATCTTATAAAGATAGTAAAACATCTTGTTAGTATATGAGAAAACAAAGGAGGCGTCCCCATGCTCCCTCAGGATGAAACGCTGTATCTCCTGTTCAGACGGATTCCCGACCGTAAGGAGCCGCCGTACAGCTATATCGAGCTGGTGAGAGGAATCTCCCCCCATACACCGGCAGAAATTGAGAAAGCCTATTACGAGCGCGCGCGGGTCGAGGTGGGCGGGTATGTCCTCACCGGCGGGGATGTGCTGATCTGGTACGAGCAGGGCCGCCCGGTGGTCTGCCTGGTGGGGCGCGACGCCTTTGAACGGCAGGAGCCGACCCATGAACAGCGGTGCGCCCTTATGGTCATATGGATGGAATGCCAGTTGGACATGCCTTTACAGTCCTGACCGCCAGGGTGAGGATAATTATAGGTGGACCCGTGCGTTGTCTCCCTCTCCCGCGTGCGAGGCGGGACGTCTCACCGGCCCTTTCAGCGGGGAAATCCCCCTTGCATCCCCGCGGAACTCCGTGCTATACTAATAACGGAATAAACCACCCACGGGAATTTAAAATATCACCGGCGGGGACGGGCGTTCCATCGGCCCGCGCCGCCCATTAAAGGAGGATGCTCCATGTTTATCAAGCAGATTTCGGTCTTTGTCGAGAACAAATCCGGCCGTTTGGGGGAAATTACCTCCATACTGGCGAAGGCGGGCATTGATATCCGCGCCCTCTCCATCGCCGACACCACCAACTTCGGCATTCTCCGCCTGATCGTCAACCGTCCCGACGCGGCGGAGGAAGCGCTTCGCGCTGCAGGCCTGACCGTGTCCCTGACCAACGTCATCGCCATCGGCATCCCCGATCAGCCAGGCGGCTTTGCCGCCGCCGCCGCGGCCCTGACCGACCGGGATGTGGATATCGAGTATATGTACGCGTTCATTTCCCGTGACAAAGGCCGTGCCTGCGTCATCCTGCGGGTGCCGGACAATGAGAAAGCCGTAACCGCCCTGAAGGACGGCGGCATCGAAATCCTGAGGGAAGAGGATATCTATACCCTGTAGATAAGGATACGAAAGCGCCCCTTCGGCACGAAGGGGCGCTTTTCTCATCCGCCGTAAAACCAGTCCCGCACCTCCCGCCGGTCGGGGGTCTGCTTTTCCTCCAGATGGCGCAGGGGAACCGCCTTGTCGTAAGGAACGGCGAGCTTTTCCAGCCGCAGGCCGTTTTCGCCGGCCGTCAGGATGCCAGCCGGCGCGGCGCTGCTCCCGCCGGGACAGCCCATAGGCCCCAGGTTCACGTACCGCCGGCGGCCGGTGAAGTCGGACGGCCGGTGGTCGTGGCCGTAGAATACCCATCGGGCGGGGTCATCCCCGAAGGCTTCGTCCAGCGTTTCGGCGGAGGGCTCGAAATTGGGCAGGAAGCTTCCGTCCGCCGCCATGGGGTAATGGACGAAGGCAACCAGCGCTTCTTCCCCTCCCGCCGGGAGCTTTCGTTCGATTCGGGGCGGCAGGGCGCGCAGCCACCGTTTATCTTGGTCGTCCAGCTGGTCGTACACCCACTGGTGGTGGGCGGCCTCGTTCACCGCCATGGTGGAAGGGTAGGGCGGACCGAATGCGCCGAAAAAGCAGCGTTCATGGTTGCCCGACACCATGGAGAAGCCTTCGCGCTGCCGCAGCAGGCGCAGGCACTCGATGGAATCGGGTCCGATGGTCAGGATATCCCCCGTGCCGATCACTTCGTCGCAGCCCCGCTCCTCCAATACCCGCAGCACCGCCGTAAGCGCCTCCAAATTCCCATGGACGTCGTTGACAATCCCGATTTTGACCATATAAAACCCTCCCTGCGTCGATTTTTCTATTAAACACCGGATGGCGGCTTCGGTCAAGGGGATACTGAAAAAAGGATTGGCTTTCAGCCGCAATCCTGTCCGCCGCCGCCAAAGAAGGTCTTGAAAACAGCGGCTGAATGCCGTACACTGATACTCGCGTGATAAAACAGAAAGGAGCCGCCCGTATGAAATCGCTACCCAAGGTCGGTATGCGCATCATCAAATCCGCCGTGGCGGTCTTCCTTTGTTTTCTGGTCTACCTGTTCCGGCAGGACGGGGTCCCCTTCTACTCGGTCATCGCGGCGGTGCTGTGCATGCAGCCCTATGTGTCCCACAGCGTGCGGGTGGCGCTCAACCGCTGCATCGGCACCCTGATCGGCGGCGTGTTCGGCACCTTGGTGCTGCTGTTCGAGCAGCGGTTCATTCCCCATGACCCCGCCATCTACCAGTACCTGCTGGTGTCGCTGTGCATCATCCCCTTGATCTACATCACCGTCCTGGTGAAAAAGCCCACCGCCTCCTACATCACCTGTGTGGTGTTTATGAGCATCACGGTGGCCCACGGCGCCGACGTGAATCCCTATCTGTTCGCCTTCAACCGCTGCCTCGATACCCTGATTGGCATCGGCGTGTCGCTGGGGGTCAACGCATTCCGCCTGCCGCGGCGCAAAAACCGCCACCTGCTGTTCGTGGCGGCGCTGGACGCGCTGGCGGGCCCCGACGGCCATATCAGCGCCTATACCAAGGTCAAATACAACCAGCTGCTGACGCGGGGCGCCCATATCGCCGTGGCCTCCCGGCGGCCCCCCGCCTATTTCCTCCCCCTGCTGGAGGAGATCGAGCTGCGCCTGCCCGTGATCGTGATGGGCGGCGCGGCGCTGTACGATGTGAAAAAACGGGAGTACGTCCGGTGCCATACCCTGCCGTCCGCCGCCATCCGGGAGGTGAGCGCCCTGCTGGAGCGGGAGAAGACATCGGTCTTTATCTACGCGGCGATCCACCATGTGCTGCATATTTATTACGGCGAGCTGACCAACCCGGCCGCGGAGGAGCTGTACCACGTTTCCCGCGGGAATCCCCACCAGTATTACGTCTGCGGCCGTCTGCCCCGCCGGCATGAGGCGCTGATGGCCGTGGCGGCGGACACAGCGGATACGGTGGAGCGGCTGGCCGCGCTGGTGGCGCAGCTTCCCTGCGCCCCCCAGCTCCACGTCCGCACCCGGCCCGATCCCAACCATGAGGGATACGCCTTTCTGGAGATCGTCAGCGCGAAGGCCGGTACCGCGACGGCGGTGGAGGAGCTCCGGCGGGAGGCGGGAACCCTGCGGGCGGTTACCTATGGCCTGCCTGCTGTCGACAAGCAAGCTGTCGACAAGCACGCTGTCGGAGACTTCCCACGGGGCGACGCCCTCATCCGCACCATCGAAAAGGAATTTGTCAGCCGGGAACAGCGCCGGACAGACGACGCGGCGCCCGACAGCCTTCAGGAGTGACAGTCATGAAAAAGACCAACGTTATGCGTATCCTCGATAAAGAAAAAATAGCGTATAACGCGGGGGAATACGCCTACGACGAAAACGACCTGAACGGTCTCCACGCCGCGCGGGAGCTGGGGCTGGACCCCGCCATGGTGTTCAAAACGTTGGTGGCGGTGGGGGACAAAACCGGGCCGGTGGTCTTTTCCCTGCCGGTGGACCGGGAGCTGGACCTGAAGAAGGCGGCCCGCGTCACCGGGAACAAACGGGTGGACATGCTGCCGGTCAGGGACCTGCCCGCCCTTACCGGCTATATCCGGGGCGGCTGCTCCCCCCTCGGGATGAAAAAGGCCTTTCCCGTCTACATAGACCGCCGTATCGAAACGGTGCCGGAGGTCAGCGTCAGCGCCGGGCAGCGGGGCTGTCAGGTGATCCTCGCCGCCGGGGATTTCGTCCGGGTGGTAAAAGGTACGGTGTGCGAGCTGGCCCTGTCGTAAGGGAACCTCCTGTCACGGAAAACAGATCAACAGAACGGGCCGTGCTAACCATTGGTTTGCACGGCCCGTTTTCTTATTTTTCAGCCCTTGCGGCGCCGCATGGCGTCCAGCTTGAGCACGGCAATCTGGGTTTTGGCGTCGTCGATCTCGCCGTCCAGCACCATGCGCACCGCCTCGGCGAAGGGTATCCGCTCCATCTCCAGAAATTCGTCGTCGTCGGGGTTCATGTCGCCGAAGGTCAGGCCGTCGGCGAAAAACAGGTGGATGATCTCGCCGCAGTAGCCCGGCGACGGGTACAGCCGCCCCAGCGGCTCGAACCGTTCTGCTTTCGCGCCGGTCTCCTCCTCCAGCTCCCGTTTGCCGCACAGGAGGGGGTCCTCGCCGGGGGACATTTTGCCCGCGGGCAGCTCGGGGATGATCTCGCCGTAGGGATAGCGGAACTGCCGCACGAACAGCAGCTCGTCCTCCCCGGTCAGGGCTGCCACACACACGCCGCCGGGATGTTCCACCACCTCGCGGCCGGCCTTCGTCCCGTCGGGCAGACGGGCGCGGTCCACCCGCAGATTGATGATTTTCCCCTTGTATTTGTACTCCTGCGACAGGGTTTCCTCGTTTAAATTCATAAAAACGTCTCCTTTGGAATAGGATGGTATAGCAGCCGGCATGGGTCTATCGGTCGAAGGCCGCCGGAGCATGAGCGGAAAGGATGACGGAAAATGGAACCGATCGTTACGGCCCAGCCCGCCGACAGCGGCGCGGTGCGGGGGATGATATACGCCCTGCGGGGGCGATACAGCTTTTTGGAGGCATTGCCCATCGGCCACACCGCGCTGGGGCGGGAGATTTACGGCCTGGTGCTGGGCAGCGGGAAGGAACGGGTGCTGTACGCCGCCGCCTTCCACGGTCAGGAGTGGATCACCTCCCTGATCCTGCTGCGCCTGTGCGAGGAAATCTGCGAGGCCCTCGGCCGGGACGGCCGCATTGCAGAGATGGATTTTCAGCAGGCGCTGGCGGGCCGCAGTCTGGTGCTGGTCCCCCAGGTCAATCCCGATGGAGTGGAGATCGCCCTCCACGGCCCCTCCACAGCGGGGATATACGCCCCCTCGGTGGAATCCCTCGACCCTGAGGGCCGCCGGTGGCAGGCCAACGCCCGCGGGGTGGATATCAACCATAACTTCGACGCCGGATGGAAGATTTTACAGGCCATGGAGCTGGAAAACGGCATACACGGTCCGTCCCCGCGCCAGTGGTGCGGCCCCGCCCCCGAGAGCGAGGCGGAAACCGCCGCGCTGGTGAAGCTGTGCCGCCGGGGCAAATTCCGCCACGTCCTCGCCCTCCATTCACAGGGGGAGGAAATCTACTGGCGGTATGGGGAGAACACCCCCTCCCGCTCCCGCATCATGGCGGAGATCATGGGCGCCTCCAGCGGCTACACGGTGGCTGACCCGGAGGGTATGGCCTCCCACGGCGGGTTCAAGGACTGGTTCATCTCGGAGTTCTGCCGCCCCGGCTTCACCGTTGAGTTCGGGTTGGGGGAGAATCCCCTGCCGGTGGAGGATTTCGAGAGCATCTACGAAAAAACACGGGAGATGCTCCTGCTGGCAGCCCTGATGTAATGACGAAACGCCGCCTCCGGCAGTCCCCGCCCTCAGCCCCTGAGGTCGTGGGACTGCCGTTCCATATTTTCCACCACGATGTCGTGGATGTCCCCCAGGGACGCGCAGTACTCCAGCACCTCCCAGGGCCTGTTGGTGTGGAAATGGATTTTAATCAGGGTTTCGTCCCCCACCACCAGCAGGCAGTCCCCCTCCAGATGCTCCATAATATAGTCGTGGATGCCGTCCTCCGACAGGTTTTCCCCTTCGATGAGCAGCTGGGTGTCAAAACGAAAATCGATCATGTTGGTTCCTCTTTTCTGTCAGTGTTTATCGGGCACCATGGTCAGGGAGATGCGCTTTTTTTCCTTCTCCACCGACAGCACCCATACCTTGACCACGTCCCCCACCTTCACCGCCTCGGAGGGATGTTTGAGGAAGCGGTCGGTGATGCGGGAGATGTGGACGAGCCCGTCCTGATGGACGCCGATGTCCACGAAAGCGCCGAAATCCACCACGTTGCGCACCGTGCCCTCCAGCTCCATCCCCGCATTCAGGTCCTCGATGCCCAGCACGTCGGTGCGCAGCAGCGGGGGCGGCAGCTCGTCGCGGGGGTCCCGTCCGGGGCGCAGCAGCTCGGAGACGATATCCCGCAGGGTGGGTTCCCCCACCCCCAGCTCCTCCGCCAGAACCGGGAAGCCCACCTCTTCCGCCCGCTGGGGCAGGTCGGCGGCTTCCCCCCGGCGCACCTGCTCAGGGGTCAGGCCGCAGCGGGCCAGCAGGCCCCTGGCAGCGGCGTAGCTTTCGGGATGGACGGCGGTGTGGTCGAGCAGTTCTTTGCTTTCGGGCACGCGGAGGAAGCCCGCGCACTGCTCAAAGGCCTTGGGCCCCAGCCCCCGCACCTTCTTCAGCTGGGAACGGGAGGTAAAGGCGCCGTTTTCCTCCCGGTAGCCCACGATGTTTTTCGCCACCGTCCCGCTCACCCCCGCCACGCGGGACAGCAGCGGGGCGGAGGCGGTGTTCAGGTCCACCCCCACCGTGTTGACACAGCTCTCCACCACGCCGTCCAGGGCGGAGGCCAGCCGGTTCTGGGGCATATCGTGCTGATACTGTCCCACCCCGATGGCTTTGGGGTCGATCTTCACCAGCTCCGCCAGCGGGTCCTGCATCCGCCGGGCGATGGACACCGCCGAGCGCAGGTTGACGTCGTATTGGGGGAATTCCTCCGCCGCCAGTTTGGAGGCGGAGTACACCGAGGCCCCCGCCTCGCTGACCACCATATAGGACACCGCCGCCGCGGGGGAGGAAGCCGCCAGCTCCTTGATGACGCCGGCGGCGAATATTTCGGTCTCGCGGGAGGCGGTGCCGTTGCCAATGGCCACCACCTGAACGCCGTGGCGGAGAATCCAGCCGGTCACCGTCTTTTTCGCCTGCTCCACCCGGTTGAAGGGCGGCACGGGATAGATCACACCGGTATCCAGCACCCGGCCGGTGGGATCCACCACCGCCGCCTTGCAGCCGTTGCGGTAGCCGGGATCGAGGCCCAGCGCCACCTTGCCCTTCACCGGCGGCTGCATCAGCAGCTGGCGCAGGTTGAGGGAAAAGACGCGAATGGCGTCCTCCGACGCCCGGTCGGTCAGCTCCCCCCGCAGCTCCCGCTCCAGGGAGGGGAAGAGCAGGCGGTCCCAGGCGTCGGCCACCGCCTCCCCGACGATATCGGCGTATACCGAGCCGTCCTTCACATGGATCGAGCGGAGGATGGACAGGGCTTTCGCCCGGTCGAATTCCACAGCGACCTTCAGCTTTTTCTCCGCCTCGCCCCGGTTCACCGCCAGGATGCGGTGGCCCGGAAGTTTGCGCAGCGGCTCCCGGTAATCGGCGTAGGGGGCGTAGACCCCCGGGTCGTCGTCCACCGCTTTGGCGGTCAGTTCGCCGCCCGCCAGGCAGACCACCCGCAGGCGCTTGCGCCCGTTCGGGTCGTCCGCCGCCAGCTCGGCGAGGATATCCGCCGCCCCCGCCAGCGCGTCCGCGGCGCTCTCGACCCCTTTTTCCCCGTCCACATAAGGGGCGGCCAGCTCCTCGGCGGGAGGGCCCGCCTTGGGCTGGGCGTACAGGGCGTCGGCCAGCGGCTGCAGGCCCTTCTCCTTTGCTGCGGAGGCGCGGGTGCGCCGCTTGGGGCGGTAGGGGCGGTAGATATCTTCGATTTCGGTCAGGGTGACGGCGGCGGCGAGGGCGGCCGCCAGCTCCCCGGTCAGCTGCCCCTGCTCGTCGATGGAGGCGCGGACCTTCTCCCGCTGTTCCTCCATCCGGCGGAGGTAATCGAGGCGGTCGCACAGCTCCCGCAGCACCTGGTCGTCCAGCGAACCGGTCATCTCCTTGCGGTACCGGGCGATGAAGGGGATGGTGTTGCCGTCGTCGATCAGCTGAATCACGTTGCGGACGTGCTCCTCTTTCAGATGGAACTCGCCTGCCAGAATTTCGCTCATTTCCATGGATCGTTTTCCTTTCCCGGCCGCCGGCGGACTCCGCGGCGGCCCCGTACACAGCGTATAACAGGAGATATTATACTACAAACCCCTGTCCCCGTCGAGAAAAAACCGGCGGGGAATCGGTCGATTCCCGCCGGTTTGGTGCGGTCAATGCTTGGTAACAAGGCAGGAGCGCGCGTCGTCTTCGTAGGGGAGGGGCCATGGCCCCTC
>JAAWQC010000058.1 GCA_022800315.1 Clostridiales bacterium | reverse complement strand
CCCGCGCCATGGCGCGGGCCTCTTCTCTGATCTGTTTATTTTTCGGTGACGAAGTTCTTCGGGCGGCATTTCTTTTCCACCGTCTTGTTGACCTCCACCTTCAGAGTGGCGATGTAATCCTTCATCTCCTTGCTGAATTCCTCATACCGCAGGCCGTAGATAATATTGTCCCGGTTGTCGGTGAAGAAATTCTCCCGGTCCTCGCCCTCTTCGGGGTCGAGACGGAGGAGCAGGGCGGCGGTGTTGGTGGTGCCGCTCTTTTTATACTGTATGACCTTCGCCTCGTTAACCGGCACGGTGTCCAGGGCGTTGGTGAAGTCCTCGTCGCCGTACTGCTTGACATCCAGCTCTTTGCGGTTGTCGTCGTCGGTGGAGGGGGTGACCGTTTCGGCGGGGTTTTCCTCGGTGGCCTTGGCGTCCGCCTCATCCTGTTTATACTTGTCGATGACCTTGTTGAAATCGCCATTTTCCTTGTACAGGTCGAGGTAGCCGTTCAGCCGGTCGAGCACCCCCTGGGTATCCTCTTCGCTCAGGTCGGAACCGTCGGAGCCGGCCAGGCTGATTTCGATGATCTTGTAGCTGCGGTAGTTGTCCTCGAAGTAGGTGCGGATATCGTCCTCGGTCACGGCCCGCTGACCGTTCGTATCGTACAGGCCGTAGAACAGGGCCATCTCGTTGCAGTAAAAATCCTTGTACATTTTGGAATAGGTGTCCTTGGTGAAGCCCAGCTTGATGGTGTCGTCGTTCTTCACCGATTTGAGGGCGGATTCCGCACTTTCCACATCCTGTTCCCGCAGTTCGGTGATGCCGTATTCCTCCATCTTATGCTTCAGGGCCACCTGACGGATCATAGCGTCCTGCGCCACCCGGACGATATAGTCCTCCGCCTTCAGCTTCTGCTCGTCGTCGCCCTCGCCGTAGGTCAGTTCCTGCTCCCACGGGTCCATGCCGTACTGGGCGTACAGGGCGAAGTTGTTGCGCGTATAAATCTGATAATAGGAGTTGTACAGATAGGCCAGATATTCGCCGGTGGTATAGGTGGTGTCCTCCACCGTCATCGCATTTTTCGGGGTGGAGCAGCCGGCGGCCGTGATCATGGTCAGGGCCATGGCGGCGCTGAGGATACCGCCGGTGATCCGTTTTACTTTGGACATCAGATTTCCTCCTTACAGCGGCCGGGCATGGGCAGAATCCCGAAACCGCCGACAGACAATAAGATTTATTTATTATACATGGACAAATCGGGTTTGTCCATAACAAATTCCGCAAACAGGCGGGCAGAGGACACCGCAGCCTCCCACTGGACCAAGCTACGCCAGAGGGGTCAGCTGATCGGCGTTGATGACAAGGTAGGGCACGCCGACACCGTCCACCGACTTCATCGCCGCTGTGGCTGGCCCCTTGCTTCTGGAGGTGACGGCCGACCAGCCGGCGCTGTAAACGTACTGGACGATGGTGACCGAAGCCCCGGCATCGGCCAGTTCCCCCGTCAGCTTCCGGTCGGCGACGTTCAGGGTGTAGCCGCCGATGCCGGGATTCTGATAGACGCGGTAGCTGGTGTCGGACAGGTCAATCCCCGCCTGTGCAAACAGGCCGTTCAGCGTCTTCGCAATATTCGGCCCCTCCGAATCAATGGTGTTCAGGCCGCTGCCCTTGCTGTCGAAGTAATCCCTGACCGTTTTCATAATCGTTTCCGATTCGAAAGCCAGCCGGAGCTTTTCCGCCTGTTCCTCCAGGGTGGGCGCCGGAGGGGGCGTCTGCTCCCCCTTGATGTACATTTTGCTCAGCGAGGCGTCGTAGACGACGACCACGCCGTCTACGGCGTACTCGAAATATCCCACCCGTCCGCCTGCCTCATCCAGCCGGATGATCTGGAGGTCACCCTGTGTCCCCGCCAGCTCCACGATGTGGCGGCGGCTGTCCTCCGCTCCCAGTGTTTCATCGCTGAGGGCGTCCCGGCCGCAGAGCTGAAGGACCTGCGTCTCGGCGCCGGTCAGAACCGCCCGCCCCTCTTCCAGATATTCGGTGCGGCGAGCTTCCCTGACGAAGCCCAGCAGGGTGGGGATGGCGACGGCGGCCAGTATGGCCACGATCACGAGGACAACGATGACCTCCACCAGTGTGAAGCCCCTGTTCTTTTTCGCTTTCATCCTCCGCCATCCCCTTTATTACCGCCGCGGGATACCGCGCTTTTCCTACAGTATACAACACTTTTATTAAAAGGGGAACCTCCCCCGTCCCGCCGCTCAGCCGGCCGCGCCCTTATCGCTGCCGGGCGCCTGTCCCGGCCTGGCGTCCCGCTCCAGCGCCAGTTCGATAAAGAATTCCACGCCGCCGTCTACATTGCGCACGCCGTAGGGCATGCCGTGGGCCTTCATGACGGCGGCCACCACCGACAGACCGATACCGCTGCCGCCGTACGCGCGGGTACGGGCCTTATCCACCTTATAGAAGCTCTCCCAGATGCGGCCCAGATCGGCTTCGGGGATGGGGCTGCCGCTGTTGCGGACGGCGACGCGCACCCGCCCTTCCGCCGCGGGGGCCGCCGTCACCCGGATTACGCCGCCGTCGCTCACATGGTTGAGAGCGTTGTTCAGATAATTGGTCAGGACGTTTTCCATCAGCACTGCGTCCGCCGTCACCGGCGCCTCCTGTCCGTGGGCGGGTCCTTCCGCCGTCACCCCCTTCTCGGCGAAGCGGGGGGCGTACTTCATCAGCAGGTTGCGGCAGAGTTCCGCGATGTCGAACCGTTCGAAGACCAGCTCCCCGCCGCCCGCTTCCAGCTGCATCAGAGCGGTCATACGCGCGATCATGGCGGACATTTTCTGCGCCTCGTCCTCGATGACGCCGCAGTAGGCCTCCCGGCTCTCCTCATCCTCCGCCAGGCCCTCGCACAATCCCTCCGCGTAGGTCTGGATGAGGGCGATGGGCGTTTTCAGCTCATGGGACACGTTGGAGATGAAGGCCTTGCGCGCCTCGCTCTCCCGCGTTTTCAGCTCGTTGTCCTTCTGCAGCTGGATGTTGGCCTGCTGCAGATGGGTGATGTTGGCCTCCAGCGCGCGGGACATGGCGTTGATGCTTTCACCCAGCTCCTGAATCTCGTCCCGGCCCCTGCCCACATACCGGTCGCTGAAATCAAGCCGCGCTACGCTGCCCGCCACACGGGACAGGGCCTGGATGGGCTTTGTAAAGCTCCGCGCCACGAAAAAGACCAGCAGCAGCCCGATCACCAGGGTGATCGAACCGGAGATGAGCAGGAACTGGTTGGTGATCCCCACGCTCTCCTCAATGGCGGCGATCGGGGTGCGCATCATGACCGACGCCCCGTTGCTGAGCTTGCCCACCAGCACGATATCACTGGTTTCCAGCCGTTTGTCCTCGCTGATCTGGATGCTGTAGGTGCCGCTGGGCATCGACCACCCCAGCCGGGCGTAGTCGGAGGGCAGGGAACCCACCTGATAATTGTACAGCACCTCCTGCCCCAGCCAGATCAGGGTCTTGATATTTTCATTGCTGAACAGGCGATACAGCTCGGTTTTGACCGTATCCTCCTCTATGACATTGCCGTCGGGATCGGTGATGGTAACGTTGGTGCCGTTCTGCAGCAGGGATTCCACCCGCACGAAGGCATCGTGGAGGGCTCCCTCCTTGACCTGCCGGTAATAGCTGCTCAGCACGAAGCTGTTCAGCAGCCAGTTGACCACCAGCAGCAGCACGATGCACAGGGTTACGCTGAGGAACAGCCGCCACACGATGGAGATGCGGGGGCGTCGCTTTCCCGATAATTTCGCCATAGCGCGGCCTCCTCTCAAAAGGGGCCCGCCCCTTCCTACGGATGGGACGGAGCCTCAAATTTATAGCCGATGCCCCGGATGGTCTTGATCCGGTCGCCGTATTCGCCCAGCTTGTTCCGCAGCTTCTTCACGTGGGTGTCCACCGTGCGGGCGTCGCCGTAATAGTCGTAGCGCCAGACGTTGTCCAAAATCTTGTCGCGGGACAGGGCCACCCCGGCGTTGTCCATCAAATAGAGCAGCAGCTCGAATTCGGTATAGGTCAGCTCCACCGGCTGTCCCTGAAGCCGCACCACCCGGCCCATACGGTCCACCTGCATGCCCTCCTCGGCTTCTCCCGCGGATGCCGATGGAGAGAGGGAGGCCGCCGCGGGCGCCGTCAGCGCCTCGCCCCGGCGGAAAACCGCTTCGATGCGGGCCAGCAGGATTTTCAGGCTGAACGGCTTCATGATATACTCGTCCGCCCCCAGTGCGAAGCCCTGCAGCTCGTCCTCCTCCTGTCCCTTGGCGGTGAGCATAATGACGGGGGTCGCACTCAGGCCGCTGGGTTCCGACCGGATGCGGCGGCAGACCTCCCACCCGTCCATCCGGGGCATCATCACATCGAGCAGGACCATATCGGGCTGCTCCGACAAGAACAGCTCCAGCCCCCGCACCCCGTCCTCGGCGCACAGCGGCTCGTATCCCTTGATTTGCAGGTAGTCGGCGATGATGCGGCGCATTCGCATTTCATCGTCCACAATGAGTATCTTTTTTACCGTTTCTTTTTTGTTTTCTTCCATGGGCGCCGCCTTCCCTTATATCAACAGTCTGATTTCTATTATGGGCCGGCTGTGTGTGTATTTTGTGAAAAGCGGGAAAAGTTTCTGTGCCGGTATATACGCCGCAGGAGGGACCTCGTCCCGACAGGAAATTCTTCCGGTAGACAATCGCGTATATCGCGATTGTCTACATTGTACAACATTTCCGCCTGGAAAATCAAACCACAAAAACAGGGGTTGACATCTGGATATACCGAGTATATACTGCATATACAGTAGCTACAGAGAATCCACGCTATGTGAAGGGAATGGCCAAACCATGAACATAGTCATCCGCAATACCGGCGACACTCCCCTGTACGAACAGATCGTCAACCAGATCAAAAGCGCCATCGTGGCGGGAGAACTGCAGCCGGGGGACCCGCTGCCCTCCCTGCGCCTGCTGGCGAAGGAGCTGCGCATCAGCCTCATCACCACCAAACGGGCGTATGAGGAGCTGGAGCGGGAGGGGTTCCTCACTACCATGGCGGGCAAGGGGTGCTTCGTCGCCCCACAGAACGCCGAGCTGCTCCGGGAGGAACAGCGACGCAAGCTGGAGGGCCTCCTGAGCGAAGCGGTGGACGCGGCGAAGCTGGCGGGCATGACCTGCGGGGAGCTGTGCGACACGGCGCAAATGCTGTGGGAGTAATAAGCGGCAAGATCGAAAGAAAGGCGGCATCGTTATGCATCCGGTCATCGATATCAAGGGCGTATCCAAACGCTATTCGAAAAATCCTCATTTTGAACTGAAGCCACTGGATTTCACCGTTGAGGAGGGGACCATCACCGGCCTGGTAGGGGCCAACGGCGCAGGCAAGACCACCCTGATCAAGCTGATCCTGAACCTGATCCGCCGGGACGCGGGCAGTATTCAGGTGCTGGACAAGGACAATATCGCCGACGAAGCGGAGATCAAGCAGCAGATCGGCGTGGTATTCGACGAGCCGTGCTTCCACGAGATCCTGAGCCCGAAAGACATCGGCGGCTACCTCAAAGGCGTCTACCGCGACTGGGACGACGGGTATTACACCCGGCTGCTGGACCGGTTCGGCCTGCCAGCCGACAAGGCGTTCAAGACCTTCTCACGCGGCATGAAGATGAAGCTGTCTATCGCCGCGGCCATGTGCCATTATCCCCGCCTGCTCATCCTCGATGAGCCCACCGGCGGCCTGGACCCGCTGGTGCGGGATGAAATCCTCGACCTGTTCCTGGAATACCTGCAGGAGGAGGACCGCTCCATCCTGCTGTCCTCCCACATCACCAGCGATCTCGACAAGGTGGCCGACTCCATCGCCCTGATCCATGAGGGCCGCCTCCTCTTCCACGAGGAAAAGGATGCTCTGCGGGACAAATACGCCCTGGTGCGGTGCGGCGAACAGGAGCTGGCGGAGATCAACCCCGACGCCGTGGTGGGGGTGCGGAAAAACGCCTTCGGCGCCGAAGCGCTGTGCCTGTCCCGCGAGATCGCCCTGCGCCATCCGCACCTGACGGCCGAGCGGCCCACCATCGAGGAAATCATGCTGTTTTTCACCAAGGACGCCGTGGTTCATTCCGCCGGCGGCCGCCGCTGAGAAAGGGGACGCTGCGCTATGATCGGTTTACTGAAAAAAGATTTCGCCCTGCTGAAATCCCAGCTGCATTTTTACCTGTTTCCCCTGATTATCATGGTGGGTATTTTCTGCGTCTTCACCGACGGGAGCGCCCTGGCGGCCATTCCCGCCTTTTTCGGCCTGATGCTGTCGGTCAACTGCTTCGCCTACGACGAGCAGAGCCATTTTGACAAGCTGGCCGCGACCATGCCGGTTTCCCACAGCGGGATGGTGTACGCCCGGTATCTGTACGGCCTGCTCATCTCGGTGGCGGCTGCCGTGTTCGCCACGGCGGCGACGGCGGTCACTATGCTGGTGAAAAAGCTGCCTCTCGACATGGCTTTCCTGCTGATACAGATGGCGGCGGGCATCGGCGTGACCCTGCTGATCATCGCCGTCTTTTACCCGCTGGTGTATAAATTCGGCACCCAGAAGAGCCGGCTGCTGGTGGTGGTGGTCATCCTGGTGCCCTCCTTCGCCCTCCCCTTCCTGTTGAATAAGCTGGACGAAAGCGGCGTGCACCTGTCCTTCGACTTTGGGGGAAACCCGGCGCTGCTGCCGATACTGCTGGTTCTCCTGATCGCGGCGGGGGTGGCCGTCTCCATCGCCTGTTCCCTCCATGTGGTGCGGCACAGGGAATATTGAGAAATCACGGACAGCGCCCTCACCGGTAACCGGCGAGGGCGCTGTTTTTTTGTCAGGGAGTTCTTCCCGACGCCCTGTGATCATTCGTCCCAGCGGTTCACTGCTTCGACGCGTTTTCGGACTTCCTCTCTCTGAAAATCCAGATTATTTGTCGCCACTTCCTTGGTTCCCAACAGGCAAGCGTACTCCAGCATTGCAAAGATCAGTATATACATCGTCGCCAGCAGGATGTCCCCGCTTAAAGAAATACGCTCGCTCAGTATACCCGACAGCCATAGCGCGAGTATAAAGAGAATACAAACCGTTGCAATGGCGAAAGTTCCCATTAGCCGATAAATCGGCCGCTGTCTGCTGTAGGCGGCGTATATTTTGATCACGGTTTTCCTGTTCTCGGTCAGGACTTTCCCTCGAACACAATAAGGTGAGTACTGCCTATACGTCCAGCGTCTGGCTCGAATGGGCCGATAGTTGCGAACGAGGATATCGCCTCTCCTTGAGCAGTCGAAACTCATTACCTCGCCGTCTTTTCCGCTTTCGCGGCATGTCACAGGCAACCTACGCAGCTTTTGGATAGTCCCCGTACGGGTATCCTCTATTTCGATGGTTTCTTCATCCGAAATAGGTTTGTAAAAAGTGAATTCCATTTTCTTCACTCCATGATACTCAATTTGGCAAGTAAAAACAGGGCGGCGCGAAATCACACTTTGGGGTAAGACGTTTCCAGTATAAAAGATTTTACCGGATAAATCCAGCGTCGGAGACCGTCATTTGTCCCCTCGCCGGATAAACCGAAGCGGCGCCGCCGATACTAAAGGGAATCAATCGGCCGGTCAACCGGCCAAAAGGAGTGATCGGCATGCAAGTCCGCACCGACCTTGCCATCGAAGCAGGGGAAGGGATGACCGGCACCGGCGGGATGTCCCCCGACGACGTGCTGCGGGAGGAAGAGAGCCGGGACGAAGCCCGCCTGACCCGCATCACCATCAAAAGCGACCGTGGCGCCCAGGAGCTGGGACGTCCACGGGGCGTGTATATCACCGCGGAGGTTCCGCCCCTGTCCGACAACGACGAAAAGCTGGAGAACTATGCCCGTCTCATCGGGGAGGAGCTTCAGAAGCTGCTCCCCGCCGAGGGCTCCGTATTGGTGGCGGGACTGGGCAACGAGTCCATCACCCCCGATGCCCTGGGGCCGCGGGCGGCCCAGATGGTGCTGGCCACCCGGCACATCGAGGGGGAATTCGCCCGCAGCACCGGGCTGGACGACCTGCGGCCCGCCGCCGTCACCGTCCCCGGCGTACTGGGGCAGACCGGCGTGGAAAGCGGGGAGATCATCCGCGGGGTGTGCAGTGTGGTGAAGCCCGCCGCCGTCATTGTCATCGACGCTCTCGCGGCCCGCAGCACCGAGCGGCTGGGCTGTACCGTCCAGCTGTGCGACACCGGCATCGCCCCCGGCTCCGGCGTGGGGAACAACCGCCCCGCCATCACCGAGGAGACCCTCGGTGTGCCGGTGATCGGCATGGGGGTGCCCACCGTGGTGGACGCCCGCACCGTGGCGATGGAGCTGACCGGACGGGAGGAGGCGGCCGAGGAGGTGACCCCCCGCGGCGCTCAGATGATGGTCACCCCGCGGGAGATCGACCTGATTATCCGCCGTGCCTCCCGGCTGGTGGCCATGGCCATCAACGCCGCTCTCCAGCCCGAATATTCCCCCTTGTCACTCATCGCGGCAGCGATGTAAAAGAATCCCTCCTGCTTTTAGAAACAGGAGGGATTCTTATGTTTACGGGATAAAAATCATCGTTCTACCCTCTGTATCTTTTTGCGCCTGTGCGGCGCAGGCACCCCCTTTCTGTCCCGCCAGAAAGGGGGGAAAGAGCGGCTCAGGGGGCGCGCCGGTTATTATCATACGAATTATAGCGCGCCCCCTTGAGAATCCCCCG
>JAAWQC010000001.1 GCA_022800315.1 Clostridiales bacterium | reverse complement strand
ACCGGCTGATCAGCCGGTCCTTTTCTTTATATCTGCCGGAGGTTCAGGATATGCGCTCATTTCCCAGCCTTTCGCCGCAGGATACATGCAGGCGCCAGGGGATCAAAAACTTAGGTCAGCGGTATGCCCGCCAACCGACTGAAAGGCGGTGCCTTCATTCCTGCCGGACAAAGCAATCGGCTACATGGTCGTTTACCATGCCCGTGGCCTGCATGAAGGCATAGACGATTGTGGGGCCTACAAATCGAAATCCCCGCTTTTTTAAATCCCTGCTGATTTGATCCGCGAGCGGCGTAGCGGCGGGGATCTCCTCCATATTCTTCGGATGGTTGATAATCGGGGTACCATCCACGTATGCCCATAGGAATCCATCGAAGCTTCCGTACTCTTTTTGTATGTCCAGAAAAGCTTTGGCATTCGTTACAGCGGCGGCCACCTTGAGGCGGTTCCGGATAATTCCTTCGTTTCCCAGCAGCTCCTGAATTTTTTCCTCATTGTAAAGGGCCACCCTGGCCGGATCGAATCGGTCGAACGCCTCCCGGAATGCCTCCCGTTTTTTCAGCACGGTGACCCAGTTAAGACCGGCCTGCATCCCCTCTAAAATCAGCATTTCAAACAGTTTATTGTCGTCATGTACAGGCCGTCCCCATTCGTTGTCGTGATAATCCATGTACAGGGGGAGATCTCCCGCCCACGGACATCTGCTCTTTTCACGCATGTAAACCGTTCCTTTCCGAATAAAGTTGAAACCGCCAAATGTGAACGCCGTTTTTTCATACTATCATATGGATATGTTGTTCTCAAGGCCATTTGGTAATACCGGCAGAATTTTTATGCCTTGACAACGGCGGGGAAAGGGAATGGTTGATATTGGAACATTGATCAAAACAAAATTCAATTCGGATAGGAGATACTCCATATGGATAAGATCGGTTCCGTCCTTACCTGGCCGCTGTATCTGCTGGCCGCCGCCCTGCCTCTATTTTATATGAAGGGCTGAGCAGCCAGCCCATCCGCTGTCAATCTTGGGATACCTGATCAGGACGGCAGGACTGCTGATCGTGCTGACATCGCCCGTTTTCCCGTATCCTCTGACGGTCGCCCTTGCGTGGCGGAGAGCGGCGGGAAGGTCAATCAGGCCACCATCCTGACCGATATGGAAAAAGGGCTGCAGCACTGCCGCAGCCCCTTTTGTATATCGGTTATTTCCGGCGGTCGAAATAGGCCACCGTGCGCACCGGCGGGTGCAGGCGGGGGCGTTCATCCCGCCAGACCTGTACCCGTTGTATCCGCTCGTGCCCGAAGGCGCGGGTGCACAGGGCGAACACGATCAGGTTGAGAAGGGTGCCGATCACGGCCCCGTCGATCCCCCACGGACGGTGGAGGACGTAATTCCACGTAAGGGTGGAGATCAGCCCTGCCGCCAGCGCATAACGGAAGGCGCGGCCGTTGGATTTGACCCCCAAAAAAGCGGCGGCCAGCGGCACCAGGATCAGGGGGCACCAGAAGGAGTAGGCCAGCACCAGGATGCCGAAGATATCCGGCACGGTAAAGGCCACCGCGATGGCAGCCACGCCGGTCAGCAGATTGACCCACCGGAGGGCGCGGAGCTGGGCCTTATCCGACATGTTGGGATGCAGGGGCAGCAGGGTGTCGCACACCAGCCCCACCGCCGCGCTGTTGAGGAAGCCGTCCGCCGCCGACAGGATGATGGACACCATCGCCGCCATCACGATACCGCGCACCCCCACCGGCAGTACCTGCTGAAGCAGCACGGGCATGGCGATGGCGGGGTTGTCGGTCACCTGCAGGGTATACGCTGTGAAGCCGATCAGGCCGGTCACGACGAAAAAGGGCAGGGAGAACAGGCCGCTGAGGACGGTGGCACGGGCGGTGCTCTTGGGGCTGCGCCCGATGAGCAGCCGCTGGGTGTAGGGCGGAGCCAGCGCCTCCCCCAGCATCATGGTGAGGAACAAGGAAAAGAAGCCCACCGCCGTGGTGCCGTTGAAGGGGTTATAATATTCTACCGGCACCGCCTGCAGGACGGTGGACAGGCCCCCCGCCTGATGGACACCCATCACCAGCAGCAGGGGCATCCCCACCGCCAGCAGGACAAATTGCACCATATCCGCCGCGATGACCGATTGCAGCCCTCCCGCCGTGGAGTATACCAGCACGATGCCGCAGCCGATCAGGATACCCACGTGGGGTTCCACCCCCAGCAGCACGTGGAAAACCAGACCCATCGCCTCCATCTGCGCGCCTACCATGCCGGCGCTGCACAGAAAGATGAAAAAGCCCGACAGAATGCGGGCAGCGCGTCCATAGGACTGGCCGATCACGCCGCCCACGGTGGAGACGCCGGGAAAGCGCCCCACGCCGGGGACGAGAAATCGGCCGATGAGGATCATGGACAGGCTGAACCCGAACAGGGTCAGGGTGGTGCCGATGCCGTTTTCAAAGGCGCGGGCGGCGTTGCCTGAGGAATACCCGCCGCCGATGAAGGAAGCGCCCAGCGACGCGAACAGCACCAGCGTGCCGTACCGACTGCCGGAGGCGGTGAAATCCCCAGCGCTTTTGACGTTTTTTCCGCCCCGCAGCCCCATCCCGACCAATACGGCCAGATAGAGTATGACAATGCCGATATCCAGCCACATCACGCTCATTCCTTTCAATCCCCGCGGGGAGCCGGGCGGTTTTCCCCTGAAAACTCCCGCAAAACCGCGGCATATAAAATCCCCGCCCGTGTCCCATACCTATGAGAAACGGGCGGGGATTATGTCGAGAGGGATGTCCCTGTTACGGCTTTTACTCACCGGGAGATTCGGGGTCCTGTATGACGACGCCCAGCAGGCGGGCCAGTTCCGCCGCCTGATAGGCGGTGACGATGGCCCCCTTCAGCTCGGGCCCCGCCGCCTGGAGGCCCGCAATCTGGCAGGTGGTCAGACGGACGCCGTCCAGGGAGGTACGCAGGAATCCCGCCCCGATCAGGGAGGCCTCGTGAAATTCCACCGGGTCGAACGCGCAGTCGCCGAAGGAGGACTTATCCAGCGTACCGCCGGTGAAACATACCCGCCGCAGCTGGGCGGTGTCCCATACCGAGTAGCGGAAATCGCAGTCCTCCACCGCGATATGGAACAGCCGGGCGCGGGCCAGCAAGGCCCCGACCCCTTTGCAGTTATGGAATCGGCACCGCTGGAAAAAAGCGCTGTCGAAATCGCTGTTGGACAAATCACAGCCCTCAAAGACCACGTCGAGGAAGGCGGCCCGGTGGAAGGAACAGCCGACAAAGCGGCAGTTTTCCAGCCGGCTGGAGCGAAAGCACAGGCCGTCCAGCTCCTTTTCGGTCAGGGAGGCCTCGGCGATGAGCCGTTCGGTGATATCGGTTTCGTCTTCCCGCACGGCGGACAGCAGGGCGGGCAGGTCGTCCGCCGTCTCCGGCGCCTGCGGCAGGACGGGTTTATTCAGCTTCATGGAGACTCCTTTCAAGCGGGAACAGGGGCAAAAAAAGCCGGTCGCGGAAGCGATCGGCTTTTTGTCGTATGGAGCGGCCTACGAGGCTCGAACTCGCTACCTCCACCTTGGCAAGGTGGCGCTCTACCAGATGAGCTAAGGCCGCACGTCTCTCAGACAACGGCGATATTTTACCATAGGAGAAAAGTGTTTGTCAAGGGGTTGTTTTTCGTTCGGCCGTCCCGTGAAGGGAAAGAATGGCCGGTTCGGCACTTCCTGGCCGGCTCCCCGGGATTACCCGGATGGAACGGGTTATGCTAGGGATAATGGGATATCTGCTATTCCCGACTCGTCGGTTTTCCCCCCTCGCGGCAGGCACGGCAGTAGCCGAACAGCTGCACCACATGATCGGTGACCGTGAAGCCTTCGGTTTCGGCCACCCGGCGCTCCAGATCGCCCAGCGGGCACTCGGGCAGGTCCAGCATCCGCTGGCAGGACAGGCAAATCATGTAATGACGGTGCCCGCCGCCCGCCGCCTCATAATAACTCTCCCCGTCGGCGAGCCGGCCGTGAACCACCTCGCCCCGTTCCCGCATGGCGTCCAGATTGCGATAGACGGTGGATTTAGCCAGCCGGGGACGACGCTGCACGGCGCGGGTATAGAGTTCCCCCGCGGTCAGTGGACGGCCCGCCTCCCGCAGCACCTGCGTGATCAGCTGCCTGGGCAGTGTATTACGGATTTCGCGCATGCCGATCCCCCCCTTCTTCATTATGGATGGCGCTGCATCAATTGTAACTATCGGGCGAAAAGATGTCAACCGGCGCGGCGTATCGTGCCGATAAAGGAAACCACTCAGAATACAGATTTCCAGCCGCTCTTGACGGAGAACTCCGCGAGGAGCCGAAGATAGAAAGCACTCTTGACAGAGCACTCCCCAAGTGTTAGGATACCAATTGCAAATGAGTTGCAATAACGGAAAGAAAGGGCCATGTGCCATGGGAAAACAACGAATCGGGGCGGTGGCTCTGCTGATGGCGGCGATTGTGGCGGTATCCGCCCTGATCACAGCCTTTACCGGCCGGCTCCCCTCCGCCGGCGGGGGCGGGGAAGCGGAATTCCGCATCGTCGCCTCTTTTTATCCGGTCTACGTCGCGGCGCTGAATGTGGTCGGCGATACAGAGGGGGTAACAGTGGACAACCTGGTGCCGTCCCAGACCGGCTGTCTGCACGATTATCAGATGGCGCCCAGTGATATGATCTCGCTGCAGAGCGCCGACCTGCTCATTATCAACGGCGCGGGGGCGGAAGGCTTTTTGGATACCGCGCTGCGCCGCTTCCCGTCGCTGACGGTGGTGGATACCTCGGCGGAAATCCCCCTGCTGGAAAGCGGGGAGATCCACGATCATGGGGACGAAAGCGAAGAAGAGCACGCGGAACATTCCTTTATGAACGAGCACATCTGGGTCAGCCCCACTCGCTATGCGAAGCAGGTGGAAAACCTGCGGGACGGCTTGTGCGCGGCTGATCCCGACCATGCCGACGGCTACCGGGCCAACGCCGCCCGCTACCTGGCGCAGATCGCAGACAGGGGACAGGCTCTGCGGTCCGCGGCGGAGAGCCTGGGCTTTACCGACTGTGTGACCTTTCACGATTCGGTGGCCTATCTGGCCGATGAGCTGGGGCTGCATCCGGTGGCCTCCCTCGCCATGGGGGAGGAATCCGGTCTGTCCGCCGCAGACGCGGCACAGGCGCAGCAGGCGGCCGCCCAGGCGGGCCGGATACTGCTGCTGTACGACAGCCAATATCCGGTGGAGTACGAATACATCGGCGGCGGCGCGGCGGAGAGCCGCACCCTCGTCCTCGATACGGCGGTATCGGGGTCTCAGACGGCGGATGCCTGGCTTCAGGCCATGGACCGAAACCTGGATGCCCTGCGCGCTCTGGGGAAGCCGTCCGCCGAAAGCGGAACGGGAGGGGAATGACCATGGATACCCATGAAACCCATCGAGGCCTGCACTGCCTCCAGATAGCTGACCTGTCGGTGGTACGGGGCGGCAGCAGTATTCTGGAGCATGTCAATCTCCATATACACTGCGGCGGGCTGACCGCCGTCATCGGGCGCAATGGGGCGGGTAAATCCACCTTGCTGCGGGCTATCCTGGGAGAACTACCCTATACGGGCCGCATCGAATTCAGCGGGCACGACGGCAAAAAAGTGCCGCGCCTGCGCATCGGCTATGTGCCTCAGACCCTTTCTATCGACGCGGGCGCCCCCGCCACCGTCTACGATATGATGCTGTCTCTCACCTCTCGCTGGCCCGTCTTTCTGCCCCGGCGGAAAAAGGATCGGGAACGCCTGTCCGCCCATCTCGCCCGCTTCAATGCCGCACCCCTGCTCGACCGCCAGCTGGGCGGGCTGTCGGGAGGTGAGCTGCAGCGGGTGCTGCTGGCGGCCGCCACCCTGCCCCGGCCCGATCTGCTGATTCTGGACGAGCCGGTGTCGGGGGTGGATCAGGCGGGGCTCGATTTGTTCTACGACCTGCTGAACCGGCTGAAGGTCACCGACGATATGGTGATTCTGCTGGTATCCCACGATCTGGACTATGTCCGCCGGTGTGCCGACCAGGTGATCCTGCTGGATAAGACGGTGGAGATGGCGGGCCCGCCCGATCGGGTATTCACCAGTGAGGCTTTTGCCCGCAGTTTTGGTCAGGAGAAGGGGGGGGATACCCGTGCTTGAATGGTTGCTGGACTGGTGGCAATACGACTTTATGCGGCGGGCGTTTTTCGCCGTGCTGCTGATTATGCCCCTGTTCGCCATGCTGGGCACGATGGTGGTTAATAACGGCATGGCCTTCTTCTCCGATGCGCTGGGGCATTCCGCCCTGACCGGCGTCGGGATCGGGGTGCTGCTGGGACTGTCGGACTATCAGCTGGTCATGATTGTGTTTGCTGTCCTGTTTGCGCTGGCGATGAACCGTATTCGGCATTCCCGTTTATCCTCCACCGATACCGTCATCGGCGTGTTTTCCTCCTGCGGGGTAGCCCTCGGACTGGTACTGCTCTCCCGCGGCGGCAGCTTTTCCAAATACCAGAGCCTGCTGATCGGCGACATTCTGAGCGTATCCGGCGATCAGCTGCTGGTATTGGGGATCACCCTCGCCCTGTTTACGGTGCTGTGGCTGATTTTCTTCAACCGCCTGCATGCGGTCAGCATTAGCCCGGCCCTGGCGCGGACACGCGGCGTGCGGGTACGTCTGCTGGACAATTTGTTTGTGGCGGTGATCGCCGTCATCGTGATGCTGGCCATCCGCTGGGTCGGCCTGCTGATTATCAACGCGATGCTGATCCTCCCCGCCGCCGCCGCCCGCAATGTGGCGGGCAGCATGCGCTCGTATCACCTTCTGGCGCTGATATTCGGTTTGTTCTCCGGAATCCTCGGACTGGTGCTGTCCTACTTTAACGCGGCCGCCGCCGGGCCCATGATTGTCCTGATCGCGGCCGTACTGTTTTTTGGTACCTTCCTCATCCGCAGTCTGGTGCGTCAGCCGGAGGAAAAGGCAGGGGGACGCTCTTCGCAGGGGGAGAAGTAATACCCGCAGTACACCCTTTAAAAGGGGCCGGTTACCGGCCCCTTTTTATGTCCCAATAGAAAAAAGTCTTGTATTTTTACCGAAATGCTGTATTATATTCACAGGAGCAAAGGGTATTTTGCGTCTGTTATGGTAATAAATAGAAAAACAATCCAAAACGCCAACGAAAACGATCTTCTGTGTGTCTTTATTGTAGAATCATTTTCAACAGAAGGGGGCGGCAGGAAAAAGGGGAGGACAGACCATGGGCCGACCGACAGATGTCGACGAAACGTTTGCACAGCTGTACGACCGGTATTATAAGGCGATTTACCATACGGCTTATGGCATTCTCCACAGCGAAGAGGAAGCAGAGGACGTGATGCAGGAAACATTCCTCTCTCTTCTGAATTCCCTGCAGCGTGGAGAAACCATCAACAACTCGGGAGGCTGGCTGCTGCAAGTCGCCCGCAACGGGAGTTATAACGCTACGCGCCGGATGAACCGCCTTGCCGATGCCGAGGAATTGGAAAAATTAACGTCCAGCGATCGCGCAGACAGTTCCGAGAATACTCTGTTCGTCCACCAGATGCTCTCCACCCTCAGCGATGCGGAACGAGAAATTGTCACCCTGCATGTCATTGCAGGGCTCAAGCTCTCCGAAATCGCCCTGCTGATGGAGCTGCCTTCCGCTACTGTACGGTGGCGGTTTGCCAATGCAAAAAAGCAGCTTCGTCGCGCCTTACGGGAGGTGCCGTAAATGAAATGGTCGCAATTTAAAAAGACCTGCCGGGGAGTCGGTAACCGTACGCCTTATCACCGTGCGTTCCTGCAGCCCAATCGGGAGAGAGGGCCGAAGAAAAAGACGGGAGCCGCGGTCTACGTGCGCCGTACAGCGTTTGTTGGTGCCTGCGCGGTGGCGGCCGTAGCTTTTTTCGCTATTGGAAATTTACAATATCATCAGGAAAATCCGGTTTCACCCGGTTCCACAGGCTCTTCATCTTACACCGGCGTGACTCATGCCACCGTACCGGCGGACAACATGCCGCTGACTGCAGCCGGGGTGAGCGAGATGTACGGTTATGGAACTGGAGAACTGAAAGAGGGCGTCCCCACTGGGGATGCCGCAGCTTCGCTGTCCGAATGGTACACACTGGAAACCGAAGGGGTCTCCCTGCTGGCGCCGGTCGATCGCTATATTTATGGTGAAGTGGGGGCGGATGTGACCCATACCCTGTCCCTGTCCGCCCTCCAGCACGCCAGTCAAGCGCTGTTCGGCGAGCAGTCGCCCGATTTCCAGGGAGGAACACCCGGCGAATCCGGACGTTCTTCCGTGTGCCAAATGGTAACCCCCCGCGAAACCTATCAGCTGTACCGCTATCCCGAATATCCCACCGTCCTTTTCGCTGTGCGGGAGGGGGAGAGAAAACCGGGAAATATCTATTATTTCGTGGAGTCGGAGTATCGGGACGGCGATGTGCTGGTGACCCAGGTCACTACGGTGCGCATCTGTGAGACCATCGTGGATTCCCGAATCTCCGCTGCTGGCAAAACACAGGCGACCACTGCCGGATATTCTCTGCCTTGGGATACCGATTCCTATGAAGTGAAACAGGAGAAACTGGATAAGCTGGTGGAAGCGTTCCGCAGGGGACAGCTGGATTACCTGCAAAAATATATTACCGTGTCCGGCCCGGTGGAATACCGGTTCGAAAAGAGCGAGGATGGCACAGTTGCCATGACCGACAGAGGCATGCATGGAACGGGGGACGACACGGAACTCCCCGCTTTCTGCGCTACCGAAGAGTAAGCCCCGGGTTTTGTATAACCCCTTATGAATAGGTTTGACCCCCATTCCCTCGGCCCCGCCGGATTCTTCCCCCGGCGGGGCTTCTTCTATTTCAAAGGCACCAAAAAGGGCGCGCCAAATAATCCTCTTGCTCTTATCCTCAGGGGCCGTGTATAATAAGAGGGAAATACGCATAGGGGGAAGAGGACAGACATTGTGATGAAGTATGCCATCCGCCCGGATCTCCTGGGCGATATTTTTGCTGTTCCCGCCGCGGTGGTGGACAGGCATATCCGGCTGGCCGGCTCAGCCCAGCTCAAGGTGTTGCTGTGGGCGCTGCGGGCGGCCCGGGGCAGTTTTGACCCGGACGCCTGTGCCGCTGCCATCGGCCTGCCTGCCGCAGACTGCGCCGACGCAATGCAGTATTGGGAGCAGACCGGTGTCCTGCTTCCCTTGGAGGAGGGGGCCGCCGGTACGGAACAGTCCACCGCCGAAACCTCCGTCACGGCCGCCGCTCCTGCAGCACCCGCGGCGATCCCGCCGGCGGAAGCTTCGGGATCGGAGCGCCGTACCACTCCGCGGCCCCGGGCGGTCAAGCCCCAAATGAAGGAGGTCATCGCCCGCCAGAAGGGCTCCCCCGACTTCGCCTATCTGCTGGATACCGCTTCTGCGCGCCTGGGTAAGCCCATATCCCACGGGGAGATGGAGACGCTGCTGTATCTGTACGATACGGCGGGCCTGCCTGCCGAGGTGGTCCTGATGGTAATCGAATACGCTGTCGCTATGGGAAAGGCCAACATGCGGTATATCGAGAAGGTGGCCCTGGACTGGGCCGATCGGGAGATTGATACCATCGGTAAGGCGGAGGAGCACCTGTGCCGCCTGGAACGACGGCGGCAGGCGTGGGAAGCCTTCGCCACCCTGTGCGGTATCGGCCAGTCGCCCACGGCGGCGCAGCAGGACGCGGTGGAACGCTGGACCACCGACTGGTCCATGCCGGAACCGCTTCTGCGTCTGGCATATAATTACTGTATGGAGAAAACAGGGAAATTCAACAGTTCGTATATGGATAAAGTGCTGGAGCGATGGCACGGGGAAGGGATTACCGACGAAGCGCAGGCGGCCGAAACGCTGGGTGGGGGAAAGCCCAAAAAGAAACCGGCGCGGGATACCTCCTTCGACCTGGATGAATATGAGAAGATGCTGCGGACCTACACCCCCGTCTATAAGAAGGAGTGAGACCTATGGGATACAGCCGTGACGTATACGACGCCGCGGAAGCGGAGCTGGCCCGCCGCCGGGAAGCGGCGCGGAACCGTGCCGCCGCCCTGCGGGACAAGGTGATCTCCCGTTCGCCCCGCGCGCGGGAAATCGAGCAGGAGATGGCTTACTCCGCCATCTCGGTGGCGCGGGCCGTATTGGACGGTGGCGACGTGGAGGCGGCGGTCGACACCATCAAGAATAAAAATCTGGCCCTGCAGGCGGAGCTGGCGTCCCTGATCGCCGGGCAGGGAGAGGACGCCCCCAACTTTGAGCCGCGGTATACCTGCCCGCTGTGCGAGGACACCGGCTATACCCACGGACGGATGTGTTCCTGTCTGTCCGCCCTCCTGCGGGAAGAGGCCTGCCGCCGTTTGAGCGGCATGAGCCCCATGAAGCTGACCGATTTCGATTCGCTGCGGCTGGATTACTATCCCGAGGCATACGATCCTCGTTTCGGCGCATCCCCGCGGGAGAAAATGGCTGCGATATTCCGTTACTGCCGCGATTACGCGGAGGCCTTCCGCAGCGGCGGGGCGGACGGTTCGCCCAGTCTGCTGCTCACCGGCCCTACCGGCATTGGCAAAACCCATGTGTCCCTCGCCGTTGCCCACCGGGTGGTGGATAAAGGCTTCGGCGTGGTATACGGACCGGTACAGAATTTGCTTCACCGGATGGAGAAGGAGCATTTCGGACGGGCGGAGGGCAATACCGAGGAACTGCTCACCGGCTGTGACCTGCTGATACTCGACGATTTCGGCACCGAGTTCCTCAGCCCGTTTTATATCTCCTGCCTGTATACCGTGATCAACACCCGTATGCTGGAGGAACGCCCCACCCTGATCAGTACCAACCTGGGTCGGGAGGACATGCTCGACCGGTACGGGGAACAGATCACCTCCCGCATCATCGGCACCTATACGCCTCTTGCCTTCTGCGGACAGGATATCCGTCAGCTCAAGCTGAGGGAGCGCATCGGCGGCTGACGGTCCGCTGTCGAATCGGGGGGCTTTGCACCGATCGGTTACAAAACTGATACTTTAATTGACTTCTCTCCCTCAATTCAGTAGAATAGCGTGGTAAACACTGGTAACTCAACGGCACAGGAAAGGCTGGGAAACAAACATGGCACAAGCCGAAAAATTCTGTATGGGATGTATGAACCCGCTGCCTGACGGACGCGATGTCTGCGGTATTTGCGGCTATCCTGCCGACGGGGAGAACCCACCGCTGTATCTGCCGGTGGAAAGCCTGCTCTCCGACCGGTATCTGGTGGGCCGCGTACTGGAAAGCGACGGCGACGCGGCGGTGTACATCGGCTACGACCAGGTTCTTAAATCGCCCATCCTGATCCGCGAATTTCTTCCCGATACCCTGTGTACCCGTGGCGAGAACGGGGAAATAGCGGTTATCAGCGGCTGTGAGGGCACCTATCAGATCTATATGGACCGGTTCCGCACCCACGCACGGGCGCTGGCCCGGCTGCGGGAGCTGCCCTCTCTGATTCCCCTGTACGATATCTTCGATCAGAACGGCACCGTCTACTCTATCGGGGAATACTGCGCCGGCGTGTCGCTGGAGACACGCCTGTCCAGTGTGGGCGGCCGTCTGAGCTGGGAGGAAGCCCGGCCGCTGTTCATGACCCTCATGTCCACCCTGATCTCGATGCATTCGGCAGGTATCTGTCATTACGGTCTGTGCCCGAGCCATCTGATCATTGCCGCCGACGGCCGGCTGCACATGCGCGGCTTCTCCATGGTGGAGGCGCGCAGCGTCGGCACCGATTTAAAGCCCCGGCTCATCGGCGGGTATTCCGCCCCCGAGCAGTACAGCGGGGAGGGGGAAATCGGCGCCTGGACCGATGTATACGGACTGGCTGCCACCATTTTCCGTACCCTGACGGGAAATCCGCCCTCTGACGCACCGGCGCGGGTACGGGACGGCGGTGACCTGCTGGTACCCGCCGACGTGGCGGAAAAGCTGCCCGACCATGTGGCGGTGGCCCTGTTCAACGCCCTGCAGGTGAATCCAGCCAACCGCACCCGGTCCATGAAGGATTTCCGTGATAAACTGGCGGAAGCGCCCGCCATCTCCGCCATGCGGGACACCGGAGCCGAGGTTAAAGACCCGGCACCCGCCAAGGAAAAGGAAGCAGAAAAAAAGACTAAGCCAGGCAAGAAAAAAAGCAACCGCGGCAAATACGCCCTCCTGATCGTACTGTGTTCCTTCGTGATGCTGCTGCTGATCGCCGGTGTGGTCATCTTTACCCTGTTCCCCGATGCGATCGGACTGGGAGGGACCTCATCCACCGACAGCAGCGATCTGTCGGCGCCTACCCTCACCACCATTCCCACCCTCCAGGTGCCCGCCGCTCCGCAGTACGCAGTAGACGACCTGATCAATCAGAATTATTTTGAGATCCGGGATACCACCCTGTCGGGCAATATGAAGATCAAGCTGCAGTATCAAATCTTCAGCGATAAGCGCCGCGGCACCATCCTGGAGCAGACCCCCTCTCCCGAGCAGAGCGCGGACGAAGGGTCCACCGTCCTGGTGGTCATCAGTGCCGGGCCGGAGACGGTTACGGTTCCCGACCTCCGCGAGTGGAAAGAGGAGCAGGCGAAGCTGTATCTGGAGGCGCTGGGACTGAATGTGAACATCACCAAGCTTAAAACGTCGGATGTGAAGCGGGGACTGGTCCAGGATACCTCGCCGAAGGCCGGTACTGAGCTGAAGGTAGGGGACACCATCTCCCTGCGGGTCAGCTACCGGGAGGAAGAACCGGATGGTAACGACGCTGAGTAAAGCAGAACAAGGGGAACGGCTGAGCCGTTCCCTTGTTTTTTGTTGCAGGGAGGAATACCGGCGGTATCCCAGATAGATGGCCGATGCTGGTAACGGAAAGAAGCCGCCTGTGTTCTCGGAATAGAACACAGGCGGCTTCTTTCCATAATAGGCTATTTATCCGGTTCCTCCAGCAGGAGATAGCCGTCTCGTCCCCGCTCCTTCACCCGATACAGGGCGCGATCGGCGCGGCGGTACAGCTCGTCGAAGCTTTCACCCGCCACCACGCGGGCGGCGCCCACGCTGACCGACAGCGACTGGCCGCTGTCATCGAGGGCGGAGGCGCGTACCGTCTGGCACAACCGGTCGCATTTCAGACGGATCGCTTCTTCGTCGCCGGCGTCCTCCATATACACGATGAACTCGTCGCCGCCCAGCCGCCCGATGATGTCGGAACGGCGGAAGAGCTGCTGCAGGATATCCGCAAGGCCGCGCAGCACCTGATCTCCCGCATAGTGGCCCAGCCGGTCATTGACCTCCTTGAAATGGTCGATATCGATGATCAGCAGCGCGGAGGACCGCGCCGGAATATTTTCATCCGCCGGGCCCTCTACCCGTCCGGCGATGAGCTCCCGACTGGCCGCCGCGTTATAAATGCCGGTCAGGCCGTCTTCGCGGGATTTTTCCAGCAGAGCATCCTTTTCCTCTATCTCCTGTTGGATATCGACCAGCTTGCCGATGGCGTAGGCGGGGCGTCCGTCCTTATCCCGCAGCGGGGCATGGACGATCCGGTACCAGCGGGAAGTGCCGTCCGCCAGCGGCAGCAGATATTCACCTGTCGTGCGGGATTCCCCGCCGTCCAGATCCAGTCGTTTCATATGGCGGTACAGTTCGCCGTCCGGTCCCTCCCGGTCGAGGGTGGACTGATAGTGATCGATGACGGCGGGACAGCCGAAGGCGCGCGCGCAGTTTTCAGACAGGGTCACACGGTCCCGGGCGTAATCGTATTCGTACATGAATTCGTTGGAGATGTCCGCCAGCAGGGAATACCGCCGATTATCGAGCGCAATACGCCGGTTGGCCCTCATCCGCAGGCGGAGGAGGAAAAGCAGCAGGGCCACCGCAAGGAGCGCCACGACCCCCACTACGGCGAGTACCAGGCGGGGGTTGGCGTCTATAAAGGAAGCCAGCGTGATTTTGCTGTCGTTTCCCAAGGTATGGCGGGAAATAATGGTCTGTATTTCGCTGTCCGATAAAGAACGCAGCACCTTGTTGATGATGGTCAGCAGGTGACCGTCGTCATCGGCCTTCACAACCCCGAGGCTGACCTTTTGCACCATGCTGGTCTGAGGGACCAGCACGATATTGCGATAGCCGGGGCTGCGGGTGTAGTATTCGATGGAATAGGCGTTGCCGATGCAATAGTCGGCGTCGCCACGGTTCACCGCCTCAATACACTGGAGGACAGAGGAATAATTGGTTACTTTGGATTCGTCCGCCCCGTCGGGGACGGCAAGCCCCTGTGGGAGGGCCAGCCGCTTGCCCTCCAGATGATCGGCGTCCGCGTTGCGGTTGACCGCCATCACCATCTGGGCGGTCAGGAAGGAACGGCTGAGCGATACATGATACTGCCGCGCCAGATCGTAATCATAGGGGATTGCCGCCAGCAGATGGACCGCCCCCGAGGCCGCCAGCTGTTCCAGCTCTTCCTGGGAGGAAGCGGTCACGTATTCGAAGGACAGGCCGGTTTTCTGCCCGATCCGCTCCAGTACGCCGCGGGACACGCCGCGGAATTCACCGGTTTCCCCATCGAGATACTGGATAGGGGCCTTGTCGCGCAGCACCGCCACTTTCAGCGTACCAATCTGTTCGATAAAGGCGCGTTCGTCTTCGGTCAGGTAAAGGCTCTCGGTCGGCTTGTTAAAAAAGCGTTCGTATAGATCAATGGAAAAATAGGGATCGGCTTCGTTGATCTTGGCAATGGTACTGTTGAGCAGGTTGAGGACCTCCGCGTTTCCCTTGGTGGTGGCTAGGTAATAAGGTGTCGGGTTGAAGCGCGCCACCACCCGGGTGTTATCCACCGGATTGAGATCCATCTCCTGCAGGGCGTCAGCCCGGCCGTTATGGAGGGCCTCTATCTGTTCCTCCTGCGTATCGCAGGGCACCATCTCCAGCTTAATGCCGCTGGCGTCGGCGTATTTCTGCAGCGCGTCCTTTTTTTTCTCCGCCTGCCGTAAAACCGCTACCCGCAGCACCTGCTGGTCCTGCAGATTCGACTCATTGAGTACGGGGTTTTCCTCGCTCACCAGCAGGACGGAATAGGCGTTGCCATAGCTGTAGCTGGCATAATCGTACAGCTCCTCGGCGCCGGAGCCGAGGGCCATGCCGCCCATCAGGTCCAGTTCGCCCCGTGCCAGCATATCCAGCATACCAGTCAGGGACTGGTTGATATCGCCCTCCAGGGTGACGAACTCGTATTCCCAGCCGGTATACTGGGCGATCTCCTGCAAATATTCGTAAGAATAGCCGAAGGGATTCCCGTCCTCGTCCCTCTCGGACAGCCCCTTCTGCAGGGGGAAAGCTACCCGCAGCACACGGGGCGCAGAGGTCTGCGGAGCCGCCCCTTCCGCCGCTGCCGGGTTACCGAAGGGAAGCAGCAGGCATAACAAACAGGAAAGGGCTGCCGTGATCCATCGTTTTATCACCAGCAGCCCTCCCTTAACGTTTTCCCTCATTATACACATCCCGATGGAAAATTACAACGGGGATTTCCCCGTCATTGCAGTTCGATGACCAGAGAAGAGGACAGCCAGCCCCATTTGGCAGTCCCGCCCTCGGCAGCGAGCCCCATGTCGTACGACAGGTTCCCCGAAACCGTTTCAGCCAGCAGGCACCGGTCGTGGGAGCCGAAGCACAGGGACGTCTGAAGATCCACCTCTTTATACAGCAGGCTGCCCTCCGACAGGCCGTCGGCGGCCAGGGCGGAGAGGTAGATATCTGCCTTGCCGCTGCCGGTTTCTTTCAGATAGGCCACCGCCGTCCCATCGGCTGTCACGGCAATCTCACGGGGCCGGGGCACCGACTTGAGACGGCTCATTTCCAGCACGCTGTTGGTGATGGTCACCTGGCCGATCATCTGCGGCGTGGTGTATAAAAAGGTGGGGATGCCCTCCCGTTCGGTATAGGCGATGGATCGGACGGGCGCGTCGAAGGAGAGCAGGCCGGGCGCTGTATTCGGGTCTGGTTCGGTCATTTCGGTCGGTTCACTGGTAAACCAGAAATAGGCATTGTCATCTTTTTCTATTACGCTGGCGGCAAACAGATACTGCCCGTCGTTGGAAAGCACGCCCCGGTAGTCTGTCCGCGGCGCGTAAACGCTTCGCCGGTTCAGCAGTATCTTTTCCTGACAGTCGTAGACGTACAGGGTGCCTCGGTCCCCCTCCCCGGGCAGGCCCCAGGTCTCGTCTCCCCAGTCAATGGTCGCGAAGTAGCGGCCGTTGGGGGACCAGAACGCGGTCAGGGACAGGTCGGCGCTGCTGCTTGTATTCAGCGAATGGAGGGTCTCCGCCTCTTCGTTCAAATTGAGGGACCGCAGCAAAAGGCTGGAGGGCTGACCGACCGCCGCCTTTTTCAGCACAACCCATTGTCCGCCGGGCGAGAGGGAATAGCTGCTGAATTCATCCCCGGAAAAGCTGGCCAGCGGTTCGTAAAAGCCGTAGCGGTAATCCACCGTGTTGAATATCAGTTCTCCCTCTTCACCCTGAGAAACCCGCACGAGGCGGTTGTCTCCGGTGGGCGTCCATTCCACGGCGGATGCGCTGGGGATGTGAAGCCTGACCGTCTCCTGCTGGTACATCTTTTTCATCTCATAACGAAAGGCACCCGGTTCCACCGGCGCGGGAGAATCCGCCTTGTCATCGAGCAGGATGGTTTTGGGATATTCCGACAGGGAACAGGAGGTCAGCGCGAGGCAAACCGCCGTCCCAAAGCAGACGACACGCAGCAGGTTTCGAATCTTTCGTTTTCTGTTTTTCATCCCTGTCCTTCCCCCTCCTCGTATAGGGGCAGAGTCACGGTAAAAGCCGTACTGACCCCCGGTGTGCTTTGTACGGTGATTTCGCCGCCGTGCTCCTCGGCGATTTTACGGCAGATAGCCAGGCCGAGGCCGGCGCTGCCCGGCTCACGCGGGGCGGTTTTATCCGCCTGGAAGAAGGGATTGAAAATCTGCTCGATCTGCTGGGCGGTCAGTCCTTTCCCTCCGTTCGTAACAGTCAGGCGTACCTTGTCGCCGTCAGTCAGCAGGCAGACGCGGATATCGCCGCCCGGCTCGCCGTACTTGACCGCGTTGTCCAGCAGGTTGATGACCAGTTCCCGCAGGCGGCCGGCATAGCCCCTGACCGTAGCAGCGCGGGATCCTTCCAGCAAAAATTGATTGCCGTAGCGACGGGCTTTCGGTTCCAGCGCGTCCACCGCGCTGCGGACAATGGCGGACAGGTCGGTTTTACTGGCGGTCTCCCCTTCGGGCCGATCAGCCATCTCCAACAGGTGCACCACCATCTCGTGCAGGCGCTGGCTTTCCTCCGTGATATGGCGCATCGCTTTTTGAAACAGTATGGGGTCTTTTCCACCGCTTTGCTCCAGCAGGTCGGCATATCCTTTTATGGTGGTGAGAGGAGTCTTCAGCTCGTGGGTGACGTTGTTGAACAGCTCTTGTTTTTCGCGGTACAGCTCCTGTATCCGGTCGCGGTCCCGGCGGATGCGGGACAGCTGCTCCCGTATCGTTTCCAGCATGCGGTCGTAATTGACCGCCAGCCGCCCGATTTCGTCCCGGCGCAGCTCCAGCTTTTCCACCTCTTCAGGAGTCGGGGGAAGTTCGGCGGCCGACACGCCTTCGCTGCGGGCCTCCCCCCGGGACGCTTCCGCCACCCGAGTGGTGTGATGGGCCAGTGCCAGGACGGGACGGGTGACGCTGCGGGCCATCACCTCCACCGCAAAAAAGGTGATGAGAAACACGATGAAGGTCACCAGGAACACGAGACGGCTGAGCGCCTCACCCTGCTGACGACGGGCGGTGTAATCCAGATCGAACCGCAGGATACCCACGGTTTTGCCCTCGATTTCCACCAGGCAGGAAAACTGGGCGTCCATGCGACCGCCCGCGCCGTGGATGAGGGTAAAGGCGGAACGGCCGTTTACCGCCTGCTGCAAATCGTCCCCCACCCCGTCGCCAAACAGGTCGTCCTGTGTCCGGTCGATGAGGATTCCGCCTGTGGTATAGGCCGCAATCCGCTCATATCCTGTGGACAGGAACTGTCCCAGGATATCCGGCGCGATATCGTGAAAACCCTCTTCCTCGTTGTTGAGCCCTCCCGATACCAGCAGCTGGCGGGTATAGATCACGGCGTTGGCCCTCAGGTCCTGAAGGTCGTTGCCGATCTGCTCTTCATAGGTCTGCTCGATCTGGTTGGTAACGATGAGGTTGACCGCCGCCAGACTCACGGCGAAAACGAGAAAAAGCCCCAGCATCAGCCGGAGCTGGACGCCGAAAAACGGCGCTTTTCCGTTTTTCACCTCATCATGGCGCATATTTATACCCCACACCGAAAACGGTCTCGATGTTCATGGAGTCCCCCAGCTTTTTCCGCAGCCGCTGGATATGGGTGTCCACCGTACGGGAATCGCCGGCGTATTCGTATCCCCACAGTTCCTCCAGCAGCATCGAACGGGTCAGCACCCGGCCCGGACGGCGCAGCAGATAGAGCAGCAGCTCGAATTCCCGCGGGGTCAGCTCGATGGGATTGCCATCCAATGTGGCGGTCATCTCCTGCGGCCGCACACAGAGCCCGCCGGGGAGGGACAGGGGTTTTTCCTGCTCGGTAAACCGCTGTGACCGCCGCAGGACCGCCTTGATACGCACCAGTACCTCCCGCATTTCAAACGGTTTGGTGATATAGTCATCCGCGCCGGCCTCCAGCCCCTGTACCTTGTCGTCGGTGCGGGAACGGGCGGTCAGCATCAGGATGGGCATGTTGTATTTACGGGTAAACATCCGGCACAGGTCGATTCCGCTGCAGTCGGGCAGCATCCAGTCAATCAATACGGCGTCGGGCTGTTCTTCTGCGGCCAGCCGGATACCTTCGCCTCCGGTCAGCGCTGTCCGCGTTTCATATCCCTCCTGCCGCAGGCCGTATTCCAGAAGCTCGGCAATGGGCTCCTCATCCTCGATAATTAGTATACGATGCGACACGTGATCCATCCTTTCCTTCGTCCCCGCTGCGGCGGTGAATGGCCTGCTTAGGCATTTCATCCCGTACGCTGCGTCCTTTTTCTTGCGGAATCGGGAGATGCGCAGAGGAAGCGGTGTCATGTATATTTGTTTTATCATAACGCGGCGGCAGGCAAGATGCAACACCGTCCGTGCAAAAAACGGCGGAGGTTCTCCGGCGCAGCACCGCTGTCCGAGAACCTTCGCCGTCCCGTATACCCTTTATATGGAGTGTCAGTTCTTACCTTTTCGCGCCGAGCTCACCGCCTGGTTGAACAGGCGCTCTTTCGCGTCTTCGTCCAGCTGGCGGAACAGCAGCACCAGCGCTTGTTCGTCTTCGGTCAGGCGGGCCAGTTCCATACGTTCCGGACCCATATCCCGCTTGGAATCCTCCATCCCCGGAATCGCTTTGATCACCGAACGGGCGGGGGACTCGTCCAGCCCCAGCAGGTAGTCGGTGCTGACCCCGAACATCCGCGCAATCCGGGTCAGGGTCTCAAAATCAGGATGGGTTTTTCCCGTTTCGTAATAAGCGTAGGTGGAACGATCTATACTGAGACTTTGCGCAATCTGCCTCTGAGTCAGGTTATGGTATCCGCGAAGCGCTCTCAGTCGGTTGCAGAACATGGCGTTTCCCTCTCTTTCTATTGTTGCATTTTTGAGTATAGCACTGCAAAACCAAGGGGTGATGATTCTGTGTTTCATTGCCACTGAAAGTGATACAAAACCACTGATTTATCGTTAATTTTGTATTTGCAGGAGATATTATCTATAAACAAGATGTATAATTGAATGATTATGCCTTTAACGGCAAAATATGGTGAGAGCTGTGAACTGGGTGGCGATTTTCCGCTTAACCGGACGAGACGCGGGTATTTCGTTATCGTGAACGGGCGGCGCAAACGGAATCTGCCGGCGAATAATTGGGCAAATGGGTGGTTTTGCGAATATAAACTGTGATAAAATAAAAAGAAATGGTCGGGCAGGATTTCGGCAACCGTTTTCGGGCAGCAGACGCTGTCTGTAAACGGAAAAGAAACCGGCGTATCGCCCGCATCACCTATAGCATGCCCTTGATAAACGGAGGAATGCACTGTGATCGAAACCGAACAGGCAAAAATATCCCGTATGCTGACCGAGCATTCCTTGCCGCTTCATGGCTTTGTTCATTATGCCGCTCTGGAGGGCAGACAAATTCATTGCCGCGGGGCCGGCCGGCTGCCGGCTGCCGCGCGGACGGTGATACCGGTGCTGTTCCCTTACCGTTTTCCCGAAGACGGCGGTCCCGCTCGGCGAAACCTGTCCCGCTACGCCTGCGTCCCGGATTATCATCAAACGGCGGGACGGGTGCTGTCCGACGTGGCGAAAGCGCTGGAGGAGGCGTTTCCCGCCAATGTGTTTGAGCCCTTCATCGACAATTCCCCCCTGCCCGAGGTGACCGCCGCGGCCCTGGCGGGATTGGGTGTCGTGGGGGACAACGGGCTGCTGATCCATCCTGTTTACGGGTCCTATGTGTTCATCGGCGCCCTGGTAACCGACTGGGCCATGGCCGGTGGGGAAGCGGATGAAGAACCGGCGCCGCTTCCGCGCTGCCCCGGCTGCGGACGGTGCGCGGAAGCCTGCCCGGCGGGGGTTCTCCACCCCGGCGGTCGGGGACCGGATGACCGGGACCGCTGCCTTTCCGCCCTGACACAGAAGAAGGGGGAGCTGACGAAGGAGGAAGAGCGCCTGATCCGCACAGGCGGGCTGGTCTGGGGATGCGACCGCTGTCAGGAGGTCTGCCCGCTCAATCGTCGGGCGGTGTGCGCTCCCCACCCGTGTTTTGGCGGCATATATGCGCCGATTCTTACCCCGAGGGAATTGGACGCGCTGCAGGGCAAGGCATACGGGTGGCGAGGCCGTAAGGTGCCGGAGCGGAATCTGCGGCTCCTGCCGCCGCAGGAAGGCGGCGCCGATTGACGCAGCCCTGAGGGTAATGCTATACTATCGTTATCAATATTGGCTGCTGGCGAACCCTGTACGGCTGCTCTCCGATTCGACCGATTCCGACATATAAACCGCCTGAAACCATCGCTTGAAACGAGCCATTAAAAGGGAGGATATCTCATGACCCTGCTGGTACAAACCGAACGCATCCTCGACAATTTCCGCCTGTTGCAGAAACAGGCGGGACGCACCCCTCTGATCCCCCTGCTGGAAGCGAACGCCTGCGGATTGGGCGACGCCGCCGTGGCCCAGCTGCTGGCGGGCGAGGGGGTGCGCACACTGGCGGTCTCCCGGCTGGAAGAAGCGGTGCGGGTCGCCGAAGCGGTGCGCGGGGTGGATATTCTGCTGATGACCCCCTATGCCAGCGAGGAGGACATCCTCACCATCCTGAAAAACGATTTGATTGCCGCTGTGGGTTCCAATGACAGCGCCGTGCTGTTCAGTTCGCTGGCGCGGCAGAACCGCCTGCGCGCGCGGGTGCAGCTGTGCTTTGATTTCGGTATGGGGCGCTTCGGCTACGAACCGCAGGAGGCCGCGAAGGCGGCCCAGACCATCAAACATCTGGAAAATGTAGAGCTCAGCGGCGTCTTTACGGTATTGCCCACGGTGGACTGCGGCAAATCCCGCCGCCAGCAGCAGGTGCGGGATTTCCGCCGGGTGCTGGCGGCCATCGAGCGGGAGGGGCTTCAGCCCGGCGTTACCCATATGGCCGACGTGGCCCAGGCGGCGGAATGCGCCGAGATGAAGCTGGGCGCGGTGCGGGTCGGCGCCGACCTGTTCGGGCGGGGGCCCCAGCGTGACAAGCGGGGGCTAAAGCGGGTGGGGCGCACCGTGTCGGAGGTGTGCGACCTGAAATGGCTGGCCCCCGGCTGCACGGCGGGGGACGACGGCCGATATCGTATCCGTAAGGCCACCCGGGTGGCGGTGGTTCCCGCTGGGCTGGCTGACGGTCTGTTTACCGATCTGCCGGAGGAGAAGGGCTTCCTGTTCTTCCGCCGGCGGCGGTGGTGTGAAATCGGCGGAAAAAAAGCGCCGGTCATCGGCCGCATCGGCCTGACCGCGCTGACGGTAGACGTCACCGACGTGGAATGCGCCCCAGGGGACATCGTCTCCTTCGATGCTGATCCGGTGGGCATCAGCGCCTTCATCCGCCGCGATTATGTATAAGGACAGCGGCGGGAATACGCCGCTTTACAGCGCGCTGCTGGCCCATGCCGGGCTGGGGCGCGCTTCCTTCCATACGCCGGGACACAAAGGGCGGGGGGAAGCCGCCGATTGGGAGGCCTTTGCGCTGGATTTGACCGAACTGCCGGATACGGGCAGCCTGTACGACGGCGGCGACAGTATCGAGGAAAGCGAACGGCTGGCGGCGCGGGCCTTCGGCGCAGCGCGGACTTTGTACAGCGCCGGCGGCTGTACCCTGTGCATCCAGACCATGCTGCTGCTGGGCGCCGGCCCCGGCGGGCGGGTGATCATGGCCCGCAACGCCCACCGCAGCGCGGTAAACGCCGCGGTGCTGCTGGGCCTTGACCCGGTATGGGTGTGGCCCGGCGCGGATGGTCGGATTCCCCCGGCGGAAGCGAAGCGTTTATTGTCCCGGGAGCGGGATGTTCGGGCAATGTATATCACCAGCCCAGACTATCGTGGAATCCTCAGCGACATCCCCGCCCTGGCGGGAATCTGCCGCCGCTTCGGCGTGCCCCTGCTGGTGGATAACGCCCACGGAAGCCACCTGGGCGCCTTTGGACGGCACCCGCTGGCGCTGGGGGCGTTTATGACCGCCGATTCCGCCCACAAAACGCTGCCGGTGCTCACCGGCGGCGCGATGCTGCATCTGTCCCCGGAAGCGGCCGCCTGCGGCGGGGGGGAGATGCTGCCCAAGGAGGCCATGGCCCTCTTCGGTTCCACCTCCCCGTCCTTTCCCGTGCTGGCCTCCCTCGACCTCGCACAGGACTGGTGGCGGCGGGAAGGTCCCGCCGCGTGCCGCCGGACAGCCGGGGCGGTGGCCGGGATGAGGGCGCTGCTGGGGCAGGCGGCGGAATCCGCCGACCCGCTGCGGGACCCGCTGCGCCTGACCCTGTCCTTTACGCCGGAACGGACGCGGCGTTTCGGTGTGGACGGCAGCGGTGCCGCCGCCTATTTCCGCCGCCGGGGATGCGAACCCGAGCTGGCGGATGCCGGGACGGTGGTTTTTCTGCCGACCCCCGCCAATACGGACGAGGAGCTGGATCGCCTGTTCCGCTCCCTTGTCGGTCTGTGCCGCGGGGAGGCCGCCGGCGAAAAAGGCGGCAGGGGTCCTTCCCGTTCTCTGTCGCTGACCGAGGTGGTGTCCCTTCCGCCGGCTGAACGGGTGCTGTCCCCGCGGGAGGCGGTTCTGCGTCCGGCGGCGGAGGTGCCGGTCGGCGACGCGGTGGGGCGCGTTTGCGCCCGGGCGGTGTGCCCCTGTCCTCCCGGTGTGGCAGCGGTGATTCCCGGCGAGCGCGTCGGGCCCGAGGCCGCCGGACTGCTGGAGGCGGGCGGCTATACCCGCCTTTCAGTGCTCCGATGACACCGATCGCGGAAAAACCGCCGTGTTCGTGGCAATTTCCTCATCTTTTTCCATGAAAATACGCCTGAGCGGCCTTGTAACCCATCGCCAAATCCCGTATAATGACGGTGGGCGGGGTATGGCCGCCCCATTATTTCAGGGAAGGATTGTTTAGATATGAAAATGATCTTTGCCATTGTCAACAAAGACGACAGCGGCGCGGTTTCCTCCGCGCTGACCCGCGGCGGTTTTTCGGTGACCAAGCTGGCCACCACGGGCGGGTTCCTCATGGCGGGAAACACCACCTTCCTGGTCGGCACCGAAGACGACCGGGTGGACGATGTCATCGCCATTGTGGAAAAGCAGTCTAAAAAACGCACCCAGATGGTGCCCAGCACCACCTACGGCGCGTCGGAATACGCCGCCTATCCCGTGGAGGTCACGGTGGGCGGCGCCACCATCTTTGTCATGGATGTGGAGCGGTTTGAAAAGGTCTGAGCCGCTGATAAAGCAATCGGGAGGCGGGTAACATGCGGTTTGACGGCTTTGCCGGCAATGCGGAGGCAAAAAAACTGCTGTCCGCCTGTATTGATGGGGAACGGTTTCCCCATGCCCTGTTGCTGGAAGGGCCGGAGGGCAGCGGCAGGCGCACCCTCGCCGCTCTGATCGCCAAAGCGGCGGTGTGCACGGCCCCGGAGGGGACGCAGCGGCCCTGCGGCGTGTGCCCCGCCTGTATCAAGGCGGCGGCGGACGCCCATCCCGACATCCGGCGGGAGGGGGGAGACGGGGCGTCCCGTTCCTTTCATATCGACGTGGTGCGCAGCGTGCGGGATGACGCGTATATTTTGCCCAACGAGGCGCCCCGGCGGGTGATGATCCTGGCCGGCGCACAGGGCATGACCGAGCAGGCCCAGAACGCCCTGCTTAAAATTCTGGAGGAGCCGCCGGCGCACGTGGTGTTCGTGCTGACCTGCCTCAACCGTTCCGCCCTTCTGCCCACCGTGCTGTCCCGCACTCTGTGCGTGACCCTCGGCCCGGTGGGGGAAGAGGAGGCTCTGCCCATCCTGCGGGAAAAACTGCCGGGACGGACCGACAGTGAACTGCTGAGCAGCCTTCGCCTGTTCGGCGGGCTGATCGGCCCCGCGGTAAAAGGATTGGACGACGGTTCCTTCCAGCAGGTGCTGGAGCTGACGCCCCGTATTGCCGCGGCGGTAGCCGCGTCCGACGAGCTGGAGCTCCTGCGCGCCACGGCGCCGCTGGAAAAGGATAAAACCGCGGTCCCCGGCGTGCTGTCGGGCTGCAAGCTGATCTTCCGCGACGCCCTGGCCCGCCGCTGCGGCGGAGATTCCACCCTGTCGCCCAGCCCCGAGGCCGCCGATCAGCTGGCGGCGGCGCTGACCCGCGGCCAGCTGATCGCTCTGATGGAGGCGGTGGACGGCCTGCTGGCGGCTCTGCCCCGCAACATGGGGCACACCCTGCTGCTGACCCTGATATGCAGCCGCCTGCGGGCGGCTGCGGGAAAATAAAGACGAACGATTTCCGGCGTCCGCCGGATTTCCGATAGATGTGTGTGACACACGATACGGGAGGTACTTCATGGCAGAAATCATCGGCGTCCGGTTCAAAAACGTGGGCAAAGTCTACTATTTTGATCCGGCGGGCCATACAATGGAAAAAGGCAGCCGCGTAGTGGTGGAAACCACCCGCGGCTTGGAATGCGGAGAGGTGGTCATCGCCAACACCGAGGTATCCGATGACGCGGTGGTCAGTCCTCTCAAGCCGGTGGTGCGTCCCGCCACAGCGGAGGATGTCCGGCGCGGCAGGGAAAACGAGGAAAAGCAGCAGCGCGCCTTCGCGGTCTGCCAGGAAAAGATAGCTGCCCACAAGCTGGACATGAAGCTGGTGGACGTGGAGTACACTTTTGACAATTCGAAAATTCTGTTTTATTTTACGGCGGACGGCCGGGTGGATTTCCGTGAGCTGGTCAAGGACCTGGCTTCGGTATTCCGCACCCGCATCGAGCTGCGGCAGATCGGCGTGCGGGACGAGGCGAAAATGCTGGGGGGGCTGGGCATCTGCGGTCGTCCCTTCTGCTGTTCACAGTTCCTGAACGATTTCCAGCCCGTGTCGATCAAAATGGCCAAAGAACAGGGACTGTCCCTGAATCCCACCAAAATATCCGGTTCCTGCGGGCGGCTGATGTGCTGTCTGAAATACGAGCAGGATTCCTACGAGGCCCTGCTGCGCATCACGCCGAAAAACGGCGCCCTCGTCACCACCAAGGAGGGCAAGGGGGTCGTGATAGACGCGAACCTGCTCACCGGCGCGATCAAGGTGCGGCTGGACAAAAGTCCCGATTCCCCGCCGGTAGTTTTCCGCCGGGAGGAGGTCAAGGTGATCCGCGACAGCCGCATCAAGGTGGGCAAGGAGGAGCAGGAACAGCTCAGCCCGCTGGAGAAGGACAAATAAACCCCGACCCGACGCTTTACCACTTCTGTGCGCGAAGCTTGTCCCAAAGAAAAGAAAAGGCAAACTTCTTTGATTTTCCGGCGGAAAACGGTTGATTTTTCGCAGGGTTATTGGTATGATAGGCACGAACATAAAAAGGAGGTGCTTCCATATGGCATATAAAATTTCCGACGAGTGCATCGCCTGCGGCGCGTGCGAGGCCGAGTGCCCCGTATCCGCGATCTCCGAGGGTGACGGTAAGTACGTAATTGATCCCGCTACCTGCACCGAGTGCGGCAGCTGCGCAGACGTCTGCCCGGTTGGCGCTCCTCAGGCGGAATAAAAGTTCTGCAGTCGTAATTGCCGGGCGGCTCCCTGACGGGAAACGCTCGGCAATTTCTTTATTTATCGGTGTAGCAGGCGGTTTTTACATGCCGGGCAGGTGCCCGCCGATGTTGTGATAGGGAGGGACAGCTGTGCCGCAAACGACCGACCGCTGGGAGGCTTTCAGCGACCGGGTGGGCGTCTACCCGACGCCCGCCGCGCCGGTGGGCACCGATGCGCTGCTGCTGGCGGACTTTTCCGCGCCGGGGAAAGACGAGCGGGTCTGCGACCTGGGATCCGGATGCGGGGTGATCCCCCTTTACTGGAACCGGGACCCCGCCCTGCCTGCCGCCGGCGCCGTGGTGGACGCGGTGGAACTGGAGGAGGAGGCCGCCGCCTGCTGTGCCCGTTCGGTGGAGCGCAGCGGTCTTGCCGGCCGTATCCGCCTTCACAGGGCCGATCTGCGGCACTTAGAGGGGCTCCTGCCGGCGGAGGGATACGACCGTGTGACCGGCAACCCGCCCTATTTCCCCGCCGGGGAAAAGGGGGCACGCGGTCTGCCGTCGTCCGCCGCCCGGCGGATGGCACGCTTTGAGGCGGGGCCGGATCAGCCGGGCTGCACCTTCCGGGATATGGCCCGGGCCGCCGCCCGCCTGCTGAAAAACGGCGGCTGTTTTTGCCTGTGCCACCGGCCGGAACGGCTCACCGATGTGCTGGCCGTCCTGCGGGAGACCGGGCTGGAGCCCAAACGCCTCCGGCTGGTCGGCGGCGAGCCGGGCGCCGAGCCCTTCCTGTTCCTGTGCGAGGCCAGAAAGGGCAGCCGCCCCGGCCTAAAAGTGGAAATACAAACCGTATCGGGAGAAGATAAACCGGAATAAACCCGGGGGAGGAAACACAATGAGCGGACGGCTGACACTGGTGGGCACCCCCATCGGCAACCTGTCGGATATCACCCCGCGGGCGGTAGAGGCCCTGCGCGGCTGCGACTTCATCGCGGCGGAGGACACGCGGGTCACCAGTCACCTGCTGAGCCATCTGGATATCCGGAAACCACTGGTGAGCTACTACGAACACAATAAGCGGCAGCGCGGCGAGGTGATCTGCGCCCGGCTGCTGGCAGGGGAAAACGCCGTGCTGGTCACCGACGCGGGAATGCCCGCCATCTCCGACCCCGGCGAGGAACTGGTGGCGCAGTGCCATGAGAAAGGGATACCGGTAGGGGTGGTGCCCGGCCCCAGCGCGGTGGTGACCGCCATCGCGGTGGCGGGGCTGCCCTCCGGCCGGTTTACCTTCGAGGGTTTCCTGAGTATGAACCGGCGCAGCCGGCGGGAGCATCTGGCCAGCCTGCGGGAGGAGCGGCGCACCATGGTGTTTTACGAAGCCCCTCACAAGCTGGCTTCCACCCTGGAGGATCTGCTGGAGGCGCTGGGTGACCGGCGTATCGCGCTGGTGCGGGAGTTGACCAAGGTGCACGAGGAGGTTATCAACACCACTCTCGCCGCCGCCGCGAACCGCTACCGGGAGGAAACGGCCCGGGGGGAATTCGTACTGGTGATCGAGGGGGCGTGTCCGGCCGAACAGCCGGCGGCCGAGCCGGGGGAAGCGGTCCAGATCGCCGCCGGCTACATGGAGGAGGGGCTCTCCGCCTCTGAAGCGGCGAAAAGGGCCGCGGCGGAGACCGGCCTGAAAAAAGGGGATATTTACCGTCTGCTGATGGACAGGGACGGATCAGAGGAAACAGAGGAGGAACGCAGCAATGGATAACCGGGACATTTCACAGGTAGACACTCATTTTCAGCCCGCGCCGGTGGAGGGGGCGGCCTTTGCCTTCGTGGATGGGCAGACCCCGCCGATTCAGACCGAGGGCGTACTGTACGAGGAGGGGACGGGATACGTCCGGCTGGACGCTGCCACGCGGCAGGCGGCGGGGGAGGACCTGGCCTACCTCGCCCGGCAGACGGCGGGCGGCCGCCTGCGGTTTCGCACCAATTCCCCGGTGATCGCGGTGCGGGTGGAGCTGGTGTGGGCCGCCCTGATGCCCCACATGCCCCTGACCGGGTCGTCCGGCGTGGATGTTTACGTGGGCAGGGGGACCCGCCGCACCTATGTCAATTCCATTTATCCCCGGGACGCGCAAAGCCGGGAGTATGAAGGGGTGGCGAATCTGCGGGGCGGCGCGCCCGACGCACATCACACCCCGTTAGTGGACCCGCAGCCGGATAAAGAGGGCTTCATCGACGTGACGGTGAACCTGCCGCTGTACAATGGGGTGAGCCGGGTGGAGATCGGGGTGCAGAACGGCGCGGAACTGGCGCCGCCCACCCCCTACACGGCGGAAAAGCCCTTCGGCGTGTACGGCTCGTCCATCACCCAGGGGGGATGCGCTTCCCGTCCCGGCACCTGCTACCCTGCCATCCTCGGCCGATGGGCCGACGCCGGCCACGTCAACCTAGGCTTCAGCGGCAACGGCATGGGGCAGCCGGTGATCGCCGACGCGCTGGCCCGCCTGCCCATGAGCGCGTTTATCATGGACTACGACTACAACGCGGAGGACGCCGCCTGGCTGGAGAAGACCCACGAGGCTTTCTTCCTCCGCATACGCCGCGCCCAGCCCACGCTGCCGGTGATCTTCGTCACCAATCCCAACCCGGTAAGGGAAGGGGTAAAAAATGCGGGACGCGCCGCCGTCATCCGCCGGACGCTGGAAAACGCACGCGCCCGCGGTGACGATAAGGTCTGGATGGTGGACGGCGCCCTCTTCTATTCGAGCGGGCCGGAGGCCGACGGCTGTACGGTGGACTTCCTGCATCCCAACGATCTGGGCTTCCTGCGCATGGCGGAGGGAATCTGGCCCGCCCTGCGGGAGGCGCTGGGACTTTCCGGACGCTGAGGACGTTAAGAACGGAGGAGATGGAACGATGTTGACATTGAGCGGATTTTTCGGCGCCGGCCAGACCGGGTATGTCCTGCTGGTGCTGCTGGTGCTCGCCCTGTTGATCGCCGCGTATTTGTGGGGCAGCCGCCTGCGCAGCCGCCAGGGGCCCGATGAGCTGGAGCAGAAATATAAGGAGCTGGACCGTCAGCGGCTGGACGCCCTGCCCGATGAGGAACTGCTGAAGGCGGTGGTCAGCAACCTGCTCGCCAAACTGGATAAGCGCAAGCCCGACCCCTACCGGGATATCCCGCTGCTGTCCCGCGGCCGCTGCGCCGTGTACAGCATCTGGCTGGTGTGCCATGAGGTGGAGAGCGGCGGTTTCCGGGCGCTGTATGCGGGCGGGGCCGGCGGCTTTGCGGAGCTGGCCGCCGACGGGCTGGAGCTGATGGGTGCGCCCGCATGCGCCGATGCGGTGCGCCGTACCTTTGAGGCGCCCGAAACGCCGGAGGGCGGGGAAGCGCCCGCCGGACCCGATCTCGCCGCTTTGAGCGAGACGTTCATAGAAGCGGCCGCGCGGGAACAGCCCCTCGCCCTCTGCATCGCGTATATCCGGGACAATCCGGAGGAATTTGTGGATTACGGCAATTAAGGATGAATCGGAAAGGTGACGGTATGGAAAGTAATTTGTTTATTCGCCAGCACAGTTTAGAAGTTTGAGATTTACTTTCTTTATGCGCTAATGCCGCTGCACCCTCTGTCTTCCTGTTCCCGCCACCGGCGGCGACGGCATTATCCTTGAAATCCCCCCGATAAACGCACAAACAGCGTTGCATTGTGTGCTGGGATCAGCGATGGTCCAGGGACATAATCCCTGGTTGTTTGAAGGGGAGGTTCAAAGGAGGGGGAAATCGGAATCCCCTTCCTTGAGATTCTTTCCCACCCCCTTCTTATCGTTAAGAAAGGGGTGCCTGCGGAGCAATATAAATATTTCTACGAACAAAATCCAAAGGGGCTGATAATTGTCAGCCCCTTTCTGAATCCTCTTATTTCGGTTCGTCCATGCGTTTGAAGCCCTCGCCCAGCACCTCGTCGGTGGACACCACGATGATGAAGGCGGCGGGGTCACGGTCATACACCAGGGTGCGCAGCTTATAGACCTCCGACCGGCGCACCGCCACCAGCAGGACCTTGCGTTCACCGCCGGTATACGCGCCGGTGGCGTTGAGCATGGTGACGCCGCGGTGCATGGCGGCTAAAATATCGGCCGAAATCTCCTTCTCTTTGCGGGTCATGATCAGGAGCATCTTGCCCGATTCCCCGCCGTAGACCAGCATATCCATCACGCTGGTGGACACGAAGATGAGCACGATGGCGTAGAGGGCGCTCTCCAGATTGCGGTAGACTGCCGCCGCCGCCGCGACCACCACCGCGTCCACGGCGAGGATCAGGCGGCCGATGGGAATGTGGTGGAATTTCCGTTCCAGCAGGCGGGCGACGATCTCGCTGCCGCCGGTGGTGGCGCCCCGCATATAGATCAGGCCCAGTCCTGCCCCCGCCAGCACGCCGCCGAACACAGCGGTCAGAATCATATCCCCGCGGAAGGGGGGGATAAAGCGGGCGGAAAGGTCGATGCACAGGGAGCTGACCGCCGTACAAAGCGCGGTGCGCACGGTGAATTCCCGCCCGATATGCCGCCAGGCCGCGAAAAAGAGCGGCAGGTTGATGACGAAGATCAGGGTGCCGATAGGCAGTCCCGGCACCAGGTAATTGACCAGTGTGGAGATACCCGTAACCCCGCCGGGGGCGATGTGATTGGGTGCGGTGAATACGTTGACCGACAGGGCGTACAGTATACTGCCCAGCACATAAAACAGGGCGTCCAGCGCGGTGCGCCGTACCATAGCGGCCGACGGCCGCAGAGACCCCCGACCGGCGGGGGAGGTGTTCGAATGCTTCATACAGGCGGCCATCCTTTCGCACAGCTGCGGCCGTCCTGCCCAGCAGGCCGGACGGCAGAGCCCTTACAGGCGTCTTCGATAGTATGACCCGTTTTTCACAAATATTGCTTGCCCTGCCGCATCAAGCGGCTGATCAGGACCGGGTGGCGGCGGCGAACAGCTCCCGTACCCGGTCGATACGCCCCGACAGGTACAGATAACCGAACAGGGCCTCCAGGCCGGTGGCCCTGTGATAATCGTCGCCGGTGCGGGCGGTGTGGGCGTTCCGCCCGCGGCGGTAGGCGCCGGCCTCCTCCTCGTCGAGCAGGGGAAGGAGCCGCTCCATCGCGGCGGACTGCGCCTCCGCCCGCACCAGTTCCACCGCCCGTTTGTGCAATACGCCCGCCGGGCGGTTGGCCTCCGCCACCAGCTGCTCCCGCACCATCAATTCGTATACTCCGTCGCCAACGAAGGCGAGGGCCAGCGGGCTGAGGGTGCGGACGTTGACATGTCCCGGTTGCAGCAATTCCATGTAAATTATCCATCCTTTCGTGCCTGCCGGCACGCCGATATCTAAAACCGATCAAGCTTTCCTTCGCTTGAATATGCACACGATGCATTTCGATGAACCGTAGCTTTGGGTGGTGGAAATGCCGCTGACCAGTTCCCCTCCGTCGTTGCCGGGAAGGTTCAGCTCGTGCTCAAATTGACCCACGTCAACGGCGCCTCCCCAAAATCCTTTGGGATCATCGGTAATCGTTTTGTATTCGAATATTTCCCTGTGGCATCCTCCCATACATCCTGTTTCCTGTATACGAAAAGGGGGATATTCATCGGCTTTCTCAATCCGGCTTGCCCGCTGCGCGGAAATCAACAGCCGAACCGAAAGCTCCGCCGCCGAAAGGCCGGATCACCATCCCGCTGACCGCTTCTGGCAGGGCGAAATACCGTGTCTGGAAATACAGGGGGATGGAGGGGCACAGCTCCATCAGCTTTTGTTCCAGCCCGTCCAGCGCTTCCCGTGTCACGCTGCCGATGCGCGCCGCGGCGTATAGCGCGTCGTAGCCGCTGTCGGAGAAACGCGCCAGGTTGGAGGAGGAGCCGGAGCTGAATTCGCCGAATGCCTCCAGCGCGGTGAGTCCGCCCGCCTGGGCGGGGCACAGGGCGATCTGATAGTTGCCCACCCGCACCCGCGTCTCCAGCTCCGCCTCCGGCACGGCCTGCATGGTGAAATAGAGGGAGAGGTTGCGCTGCCAGGACTGGAGAATATAGCGGGTGACCGTCTGGCTGAATTCGTCGTCGGCGCACAGCACGGTCATGGCGGGCATTTTGGTGAGGCCCGCCGCCTCCAGCCCCTCCGACAGGCGCTTTTTCGCGCCGCTGTCGGTGGCGGGAACGCGGATGTTATCCGGCGTGCGGTAGTTTTCCCCGCCGGCCACCACCGCGTCGGGGGCAGCGAACCCCTCCGCAGGGGTCAGACCGCCGGCGGCCGACAGCTGACGAAGCGTATCCCATTCCAGCGCACCACAAAGCGCCTGGCGCACCTCCGTCTGGGCGAGGGCCTTTTCGCTGTTGTTCAGGAAAATATATCGGATCGTATCCTGCAGCGGGACCAGCTGGAGCGGTTCCTTCCGCGCGGCGTCTACCAGCTCGGGGGGGAGCTCCGCGGCGTCCAGATTCCCCTCCGACAGGGAGGTGATCAGATCGCTGGTGTCCCCAATGACATAGCGCACGGCGGCGGGCAGGATGCTGTCCCTGTCGTGATAGCCCTCCTGCTTCTCGATGACGAGATATTCGCCGTGGCTCCACCTTTTGAGATAAAAAGGGCCGTTGCACAGCACGTAGTCCTTTTCCATCCCGTACCGCCCGCCGGTGGATTCGAAAAACGCTTCGTTGCAGGGCAGGAAGGGGGTGGCCGCCACCTTTTCAGGAAAGGCGGCGTTGGGCTTTTGCAGGGTGATGACCAGGGTGCGGTCGTCCTGCGCCCGCACCCCCAGCGCGGAGATATCCGCCTGACCGGTGTTGACCGCTTCCGCCCCGGCGATGTCGTACAGCTGAACGGCAAGGGTTGAGCGGGTGGAGGGCTGCACTGCCCGCCGGATACCGAAGACGAAGTCCGCTGCCGTCACCGGCTCGCCGTTGTTCCATTTCGATTCTTTAAGGGTGAAGGTATAGGTCAGGCCGTCCGCCGATACCGTCCAGTCGGCGGCGGCGGCTACGGCGCGGCCCTCATCGTCCAGACGGGTCAGCCCTTCGAACAGGGCCGCGGTCACGGTCATGGAGGAGCGGTCGGTGGATACCTGGGGGTCCAGCTGCTGCGGATCGGCGGGCAGGCGGAAACGGAAAGCCTTGTCCGCCAGCGAGTCCTTATGGCAGCCGGACAGCAGGAGGGCCATGGCCAGCATCGCGGCCGCGGCCAGACAGGTGCCCAGTCGTTTTCCCATGTGTTTCATATAGGATCATCCTTCAAGCGACGATGTGTTTATCGGTGAAAAGGGGGGCGGTCAGGTGATACCCTGCGACAGAGGGACGAAAAGTCGCCCTTCCTGTCGAAATTTCCCATTGCCCTTATTATAGCAATCCCCCGCTCTTCTGTCCATTTGTGATTTTCTTAAGTTTGTCTTATAATCAAGGTGACAGTATTTTTTCAAACGGGGGAGGCGGGGCCATGCAGCCGCTGGGCATCTATCTCTGGTTCGGCTACGAGCTGGAGCCAAAGCAGTCACTGCGCCTCATCCGCGCCGCCGGATTTGACGCGGTGATGCTGTGGTGGGGTGAATACGACGGTGCGCCCTCCCCCCGGGAACAGGTTCGGGAAGCCCACGAAGCGGGGCTTTCGGTTGCCAGCGCCCATTTCCCCGACAGCGGTTGCGACGCCCTCTGGCTCCCCGGCGGGGAGGGGGAAGGCTTTCTGCGCCGTTTGACCTGCGCCCTGCGGGAATGCGGGGGATGCGGGGTGGATACCCTGGTGGTCCATCTGAGCGACGGGCCCGCCCCAAAGCCCTTCTCGCCGGAGGGCTTTGACCGGCTGCGCCGGGCGGCGGACGCCGCGCGGGAAGCGGGCGTGCGCCTGGCGCTGGAAAACCTGCGGCATCCCCATCATCTGGCGGAGGTCCTCGACCGCTTCGGCGGGACGGAGATCGGCCTGTGCTACGACAGCGGACACGATTTTTCCAGTCCCGGGCCTCTTGAGTTTCCGGGCCGGTTCGGCCCGCGGGTGCTGACCACCCATCTTCACGATAACGACGGCCGCAGCGACCAGCATCGTCTGCCCTTTGACGGTACGGGAGACTGGAGAAAAGCCATAGGGGCGCTGTACTCGGCCGGTTACGCCGGCCCGCTCTGCCTGGAGGTACAGGCGGGCGTGTATGAGCCTTATCTGGACGCTGAAGCGTTTCTCGCCCGCGCCTATCGTGCGGCATCCCGTTTGCGCGGGATGCTGGAGGGCGGGGAGCGTTTTCCCGCCCTCTAAAGAGTATGGCGGACCGGGACGGGAATATGTCCCGCCGCCCTCGTTTTTCTGCCGCAAAACCGCCCGGATCTCTTGCCGTTTTTTTCTGTAAATGTTATACTGGTGGGCAGAAAAAAGCGCGCCGCTTCCCCGTAACGGGAGCGGCGCGCGCCAGTGTTTCCATGGAAAGGGGCAACTCCTTTGAAAATCGGACAAGGGGCGGATCTCGGCGGCGAAAGCATCGGCCGGCTCATGTTCCGTCTGGCGGTTCCCGCGATCGCGGCGCAGGTGATCAACGCCCTGTATAACATCGTCGACCGGATCTATATCGGCAACCTGCCCGGCGCGCTGGGCACCCAGTCCATCGCGGCGCTGGGAGTCAGCTTCCCCCTGATCATCATCATCTCCGCCTTTGGCACCATGGTGGGCATCGGCGGATCGGCGTTGGCGGCCATCCGGATGGGGGAGGGCCGCCGCGACACGGCGGAGAAGCTGATGGGTAACTGCCTGCCGCTGCTTGTACTGTTTTCCGCCGTGATCACCGCTCTCTGCCTGTTCTTTAAACGGGACCTGCTGATGGTGGTGGGGGCCACTGAAAACACCATCGACTATGCGGAGCAGTATTTCGGCATCTATCTGGTGGGGACCCTGCCGGTGCTGCTGTCTTTAGGGCTCAACGCCTTTATCAACACGCAGGGATTCGCCGCCACCAGTATGATGACCGTGCTCATCGGCGCGATCTGCAATATTGTGCTGGACCCTCTCCTCATTTACGGCTTCGGGATGGGGGTGCGGGGCGCGGCCATCGCCACCGTTATATCGCAGACCATCTCCGCGGTGTGGGTGCTGCTCTTCCTCCTCGGCAAAAAGACCAAGCTGCGCCTGCGCCTGCGGAACATGCGGATGTCCTGGGCCCTGCTGGGACCGGTGCTGGGATTGGGCCTGTCCCCGTTTATCATGAACTCCACCGAGAGTCTGGTGGGCATCGTGATCAACACCACCCTCAAATCGGTCAGTCCCGACCTGGCCACCGCCGACAGGTATGTGGGCGCCTACTCCATCATCGGCAGCGTGATGCAGCTGGTGATGATGCCGCTGTCGGGCCTGGGCCAGAGTGTCCAGCCCATCATAAGTTACAACTACGGCGCGGGGGCCTTCGACCGGGTGAAAAAGGCGTATTTCCTTTTCCTGCGCATTTCCATCCTGTTCACGGCGGTGCCGTGGGCGGCGGTGATGCTGTTCCCCGGCGTCTTCGTGCGGCTGTTCAACAGTGATCCTGCCCTGCTGCAGGTGACCGAGACCATGATGCGCATCTACCTGTGTATGATCGTGGCCATGGGTATCCAGATCGCCTGTCAGCAGACCTTCGTGGCCACCGGCCATTCCAAAATATCCCTGTTTCTCGCCCTGCTGCGCAAGATCATCCTCCTGATCCCTCTGATCCTGATCTTTTCCCGCCCCTGGGGGGCAACGGGTGTATTCGCCGCCGAGCCGGTGGCCGATACCCTGGCGGTTACCATAACGGCTATCATGTTCTATCGCCACCGAGGGACGGTGTTTGCCCGTCCCCTGTCGGCGGCATCAGCCCAGTCTGAAACCAATTGAGAAAGGCGTGGATATCCATGGGAAAGAGATTGTCCGATATTGAGATCGCGCAGAGCGTACCACCCCGGCCGATCGAGGCCGTTGCGCAGGAACTGGGCCTGTCCCGGGAGGATCTGGAACTGTACGGCAACGATAAGGCCAAGATCGCCCAGCCCGCTATCAAACGGTTGGCTTCCCGCCCCGACGGCAAGCTGATCCTGGTCACGGCCATCACCCCCACCCCCGCCGGCGAGGGGAAGACCACCACCACGGTGGGGCTGGGCGACGCCCTCCACCGCATGGGCAAAAACACTGTCCTCGCGCTGCGGGAGCCGTCCCTCGGCCCGGTATTCGGCGTTAAGGGCGGCGCGGCCGGCGGCGGCTGGGCCCAGGTGATCCCCATGGAGGATATAAATCTCCATTTCACCGGCGATATGCACGCCATCGGCGCGGCCAACAACCTGCTGGCCGCCATGCTCGACAACCATATTCAGCAGGGTAACGCCCTCGGCATCGACCCCCGCCGCATCACGTGGAAGCGGTGCATGGATATGAACGACCGCCAGCTTCGCCAGGTGGTGGACGGCCTGGGCGGTAAAATGAACGGCATGCCGCGGGAGGACGGCTTCGACATCACGGTGGCTTCGGAAATCATGGCAGTGCTCTGCCTGGCCGATGGGCTGAACGACCTGAAGGAGCGGCTCGCCTCCATCGTGGTGGGTTACACCCGGGACGATCGGCCGGTGACGGCGGGCCAGCTGAAGGCGCAGGGGGCGATGGCCGCCCTGCTAAAGGACGCGATTAAGCCCAATCTGGTGCAGACGCTGGAGCACACTCCCGCCCTCATCCACGGCGGTCCCTTCGCCAACATCGCCCATGGCTGCAACAGCGTGACCGCCACCCGTCTCGCGCTCAAACTGGGGGATTATGTGGTGACCGAGGCGGGCTTCGGCGCCGATCTGGGCGCGGAGAAATTCCTCGATATCAAATGCCGCATGGCGGGTCTGCGCCCCGACGCGGTGGTGATCGTGGCCACCGTGCGCGCCCTCAAGCATCACGGCGGCGTGCCGAAGGACCAACTGACCGCCGAAAATCTGCCCGCACTGGAGAAGGGACTGCCCAATCTGCTGGGCCATCTGGAGAACATCACCAAGCGGTTCGGTCTGCCCGCTGTGGTCGCCATCAACCGCTTCCCCGACGATACCGAGGCGGAGCTGAACCTGGTGCGGGAAAGGTGTGCGGCCCTGGGCGCCAACGTCGCCCTCTCCGAGGTATGGGGCAAGGGCGGGGAAGGCGGGCTCGAACTGGCCCGGGAGGTGCTGCGCCTGACCGAGACCTCCCACGATTTCCGCTTTATTTACACCGACGAAATGTCCCTGAAGGATAAAATGGGCGCTGTTGTACAGAAGGTATATGGCGGCGACGGAGTGGATTTCCTTCCCGCCGCCGCGAAGGAGCTGGATAAACTGGAGCGGCTGGGCTATGGCGGATTGCCGGTGTGCATGGCAAAGACCCAGTATTCCTTCTCGGACAATCCCGCCCTGCTGGGCCGGCCCTCCGGCTTCCGTGTCACGGTGCGCAGCGTCCGTCTGGCGGCGGGTGCGGGTTTTGTGGTGGCCTTGACCGGCGACATCATGACCATGCCGGGCCTGCCCCGCGTGCCTGCGGCGGAGGCGATTGATGTGGATGAGGACGGCCGCATCAGCGGGCTGTTCTAGAAGTAAAATGGGAATTTTTATATACTGTTCGTATACAGGGAGCTGGACGGAAGAGAGGGTAATCCGTGCCGCACAGAGCCTGCCGCCCCTGCGGCGGGAGCGGATGGAGCGGTACCATCGGTGGGAAGACCGGCGGGAGTCGGCCGCCGCGGCCCTCCTGACGGCTTACGCCCTGCTGGCAGCGGAGAAAGAGCCGCCGGGTCCGCCACAACCGACGGTGATTGCGGCGGACGATCTGCTGACGGCGGAGACGGCGGCGGTATCCCTCGCCCTCGACTGGACACCAGGGGAGGGCGGCAAGCCATTCGAGCAAGGGCTCCTGAGGGGTAAAACACGGCGCTTCGTCAGCCTGTCCCATACCCGCGGGGCCGTGGCGGCCGCAGTAGCCGACCAACCGGTGGGGGTGGATATCGAACGCCTCGACGCGGCGGCGCCCCACACCGTGCGGGCGATACTGCGCCGTTTTCACCCGCTGGAGCGGGAGCTGCTGGAGCCGCTGGCCGAGGAACAGCTCGCCGACCGCTTTCCCGTATGGTGGACCCTGAAGGAAAGCGTTATGAAGCTGACTGGACAGGGATTTCGTCTGCCGCTGAGCATGTTTTATGTCTTACCCGAAACGCCGCCGGATGAAAAATCGCCGGCGGGAAGGGAGATTTTCACCGGCTGCTGGAGCGGCAGGGATATCCGCCTGTATTCCTGGCCGCTCTCCCCCTACCGGCTGTCGGTGGCGTTTGAAAAAGAAAATCACAACCAATAATAAATGAAAAAAGAGATACACCGCCGCCGCGATGTATCTCTTCTCATTTTGGGGACATACCATCCATAGATAAGAAATGAGCCAATAGACACTCATGACTTAACTGGAAGCCGCCGATCAGGGCGGCGATTTCCCTAAAAGGCGTGATGACATGAAAAACAGAGAGAATAAGACACCGAAACGCGGATCCCGCTCCAAAGGCGTACGGATTGCCGCGGGTATCGGCGCGGGCATCATTTCGCTGCTGTCCCTGGCCTTTCTTGCGGCGGGCGTTTATCTCTGGGTGCTGTTCAGCCAGGTGGATTACGACGACGGCACCGGGGACGAGAGCTACGTGGATACCCTGCCGGAAGAAGAGGACGAATTCCTGCCCGATCCCTCCCAAACGCCTAGCCTGTCCGACCCGGAGGCGGAGGATACCGGCGTAGGCAGCGGGGATGTTCTGGGCAATACAAAGGGGGTCACCAATTACCTCCTGATCGGCACCGACAACCGGGGCGGCACCACCGGCCGGTCGGATGCCAACCTGATCCTGTCGGTCAACACCCGCACCCATACCCTGCGGCTGGTTTCCCTGCTGCGGGACCTGTGGGTCACCATACCGGGCCGGGGGGAGGGCTACCACAAGCTGAACGCCGCCTACGCCTACGGGGGATTTAATCTGCTCTCCCTGACCCTCCAGCAGAATTTCCGTCTGAAAATCGACCAGTATATCGCGGTGGATTTCAACGCTTTTGAAAAAGCGGTGGATGCGCTGGGCGGGGTGGATATCGAGCTGAGCGCCGCGGAGGCAAAGCACATCGGCGTAGGGGCTTCGGCGGGTTCGTACCATCTAAATGGGCCCAAGGCGCTGGACTACTCCCGCATCCGCAAGCTGGACAGTGATTTCGGGCGCACCGAGAGGCAGCGCAAGGTCATGTCCGCCCTCATCGGCAAGGTGCAGGGAATGAACCTTGCCTCTCTCAACAGTCTGCTGTTCGCCGTGCTGCCCCATGTGAAAACCAACCTGACCCAGAACGAGCTGCTGGGCCTCGCGGGACAGGCCCTGTCCTATTCGGATTATACGGTGGAACAGTATGTGGTCCCGCAGAAGGGAGAATATCAGAACACCTACATCGGCAAGGGAGCCGGCCTGTGGCTGACCGACCGCAGTCGTTCGGTGCAGGGCCTGCTGGACTTTCTGTACACGTAATATCCGATAGGAGGCCCCGGATTCTTCCTTGCGTTTTGACCGCCGCCGGCGTATACTTTTTCTGTAAACGACCCCGCTCAATCACAAAGGGAAAGGACGCGGTAACCATGGCAAAATGCTGCTTTGGCAAATTCTCGGCCCAGGGGATTTTTCCACCCGAATACCCCTACGGCACCGACCTGTACGGCCGGCTGTTCTATCTGGAGGCCGGCGGGCAGCGGGTATTGATCGCCGCCTTCGATTTTTTGGGCTCCTTCCCGCAGGAGGCCAACCGCTGGCGGCGGGAGGTGGCGGCCGCCACCGGCCTCCCCGCGGAAAACATTTGGTACCATGAGCTGCAGGTCCACGCCGCCCCCTATGGGCCTCAGCTGACGGGGGACGCCATCGACCAGCTGATCGCCCGCACCATCCCCGCCGTCCGTGACCTGATGGCGTCGGCAGAACCCTTCACCTGCGAGGTGGCGGAGGCGGATTTCGGCACCGACTACACCATGAACCGTGAGCAGTACGTGGCGGGACTGGGCGGCGTGACCGTCTGGTCGGGGATGGATTTCGACGAGGAGGGCCGCCCCTATTCCCAAAAGCCCGAAATCATGCTGCTGGGGGATTACCGGCCCGACCTGCCGGCGTTCGACCAGCCGATTTACTTCGACAACGACAACGACCCCAAAGCCTACCTGTTCGTCTTCAAAAACGAAGGGGGCGAGGTGATGGGCAGCATCTCCCGCTTTGCCGCCCATCCCGACGTGGCGGTGCTGTTCGAGCTGCGGGGCATCGACGACCAGTACCGGTACAACTTCGACTGGCCCGGTTATCTCAGCGAAAAGCTGGAGCGGGACCTGGGCGGGATGTCGCTGTATCTGAACGGCCCCTGCGGCGATCTGTCCACCAAAAAGGGCTTCGACGGTATGGACACCTACGAGGACTGCTCCGGCGAGGCGCGCCGCATCGGCGAGACCATCGCCGCCCGGCTGGAAGCCTGCTTCGAGCGGGACCGCCGTCCCTTCCGCGATCCCGACCACTGCCGTACCGCCCTCTTTGAGATCGACCTGCCCATGCGGGAGAGCCTGCCCTACAGCAAGGCGGAATATCCCCAACTGGAAAAGCGGGCTCAGGAGTGTGAGGAGCGCCTGAACCGGGCTGTCGCGGAGGGCCGCCCCGCCTATGAGGTGAAGCAGCTGATCGACGACCGCCGGCGCGCGGGTTACGATTACAACTTTATCGAGGAGAAGTGCGGTTTCACCGAGGAGCAGCTGCGCGCCCATGTGGCCCGTGTGACCGTTTCGGTCCTGCAATGGGGAGAATACCTCTTCGTCGGCGTGCCGGGGGAAAGCCTGGTGGATATGTCCCTCTGGCTGCGCGCCCAGTTCACCGGCGTGAAGACCATCCCGATCGATCAGGTGAACGGCTATTACGGCTATATGGCCACCGCCCGTTCCCTGACCCTGGGGGGCTACACCTACTGGGCCAGCTGGGCCCGCCGGGATACCAACTCCCTGCTCAAAAAGGCACTGACCGAACGGTTGGGCGCGTTCCTCAAGGAAGAATAGACCTGGCAGGCATTCTCCGCGCCCGGCGCGTTCTTCTTATAAGAAGGGAATGACAACGGTATCGAGTTTGACGCTTCTAAAGGATCCTGACACACAACGACGGAGATACGTATACATAAAAAAGCCGGCGGGAGCTCTGCTCCCGCCGGCTTTTTTATAACAGCGTGATCGGTTCCGCATCGGCAAAGAGCTGTTCGTTCGCCGCCAGATACCGGGCGGTAATGTCCGCCATGGCGGCTGCGTCGGCCACGATGCAGGATGCTTCCCCCAGCCGGGCCCGCCGGATAGCCCCCTCCTTCTCGAAGGCGGGGGCCATTTTGTCGTAGTGGTCGGAAATATCCAGCTCCGGCTCGGTGTGGTGGCGGTACTGGGGTACCGTCAGCCGTTCACCCGCCGGAGTGACCACCGTGAAATCCTGGGGCGTTTCCGCCAGCCGGTTGGTCACCCCGCACCACTCCTCCACCCCGTGGAGAAAGGTGTTGCACTTGAGGGAACAGCCCAGAAAGAGGATGACCGCCCGCCGGTCGTACAGGCGGCCCCAACAGCCGTCACGGGGGCAGGGGGTGCGGGTGCGTTCCTCCCCGGCGGTGTAAGCGGCTGCCTCCCGCCCCAGCGCCGCCACCGAATGGGTGGGGTGCCAGGAACGGATCACACCCGGCCGCCCACGGAACAGATTGGTCAGCAGCCCGACGCAGGAGGGCTCCTTTACTACGTCGAAGACGGTATAGCTCTCACTCATCTGCCGCCAGGTATGGGTGGGCAGTATCAGCAGGCCGTCCCGCATATGGGCGCTGAAGGCATCCAGCACCGCGTCGGCCCCGCCTTCCACCGGTCCGATGGATTTCATGGAAGAATGGATGAGCAGGGTGCCCGCCGGGTCGATACCCAGCGCCTTCACCTGCCGGTCGAGTTCGCCTCGCATCAGCAATACGACCGCCTCCTCTATATATTGTGCCCCTATGCTATCACGAACCGGCCGCCCGGTCAAATCCTTTTGCTTCCCAATTTTCCCTTGACAGGTGCGTGGCAGGGAGATACAATATGTTGTGTTGTTTGTGATGAAACAGAGAATATGATTTCAATATATAGTTAAGGAAGGATACCGCTATGGAAATTACGCAGAATGCCCGCACGGTGCTGGAGCGCCGCTATCTGATCCGTGACGACAAGGGCCGGCCCACCGAAACGGTGGAGGAGCTGTTCCGCCGGGTGGCCAAAGCCATTGCCGCGCCGGACGAGGCCTACGAACCCGGCGTCGATCTGGCTGCGGTGGAGGAGGAGTTCTACGGCCTGTTGACCCGCCTGGAATTCCTGCCCAACTCCCCTACCCTGATGAACGCGGGCCGGCCTCTCGGCCAGCTGTCCGCCTGCTTCGTGCTGCCGGTGGCCGACAGCATGGAGGCCATTTTTGAGGCGATCAAGCAGGCCGCCCTGATTCACAAATCGGGGGGCGGCACCGGCTTCTCTTTCTCCCGCCTGCGCCCGGCGGGAAGCACGGTCAACTCCACCGGCGGGGTGGCCAGCGGCCCGGTTAGCTTTATGCGGGTGTTCAACATGGCCACCGAAGCGGTCAAGCAGGGAGGCACCCGCCGGGGGGCCAATATGGGTATCCTGCGCATCGACCATCCCGACATCCTGACCTTCATCAACTGCAAGGCGGACAACGCCGACATCACCAACTTCAACATTTCGGTGGGGATCACCGAAAAATTCATGCAGGCGGTGGAAGCAGGGGAGGACTACGACCTGGTGGACCCCAGCACGGGGATGGTCACCGGCCGCCTGAACGCCGGGGAGGTCTTTCAGAAAATCGTGTACGCCGCCTGGCGCAACGGCGAGCCGGGCATTATTTTTCTCGACCGGCTCAATCGGGACAACGTGGTACCCTCCCAGGGGGAGATCGAATCCACCAATCCCTGCGGCGAGCAGCCCCTCCTGCCCTATGAGAGCTGCAACCTGGGTTCCATCAACCTGGTGAAGATGCTCAAGAAAACCGGCGAAGCCTATACGGTGGACTGGGACAAGCTGTCCGCCACCGTGGAGACGGCGGTCCACTTCCTCGACAACGTCATCGACGCCAACAAATACCCGCTGGAACAGATCGACTTCACCACCAGGCAGACCCGCAAGGTGGGCCTCGGCGTCATGGGCTGGGCGGACATGCTGCTCTACCTCGGCATCCCGTACAACTCGGACGAGGCGGTGGCGCTGGCGGATAAGCTGATGGGCTTCATCACCACGAGTGGTCGGGCGGCCAGCGCCCGGCTGGCCAGGGTGCGCGGGCCCTTCCCCCTCTTCGGCGAGAGTATCTATAAGGACGGGGAGCCCCTGCGCAACGCCACTGTCACCACCATCGCCCCCACCGGCACCCTGTCCATCATCGCGGGGGTTTCCTCCGGGGTGGAGCCGGTGTTTGCCTATGTCTATATCCGCAGCGTCATGGACCGCACCGAAATGCTGGAGGTCAGCCCGGTGCTGCGGGAACGGCTGGAGGGGCTGGGTCTCTACTCCGACGAGCTGATGCGCCGCATCGCGGAGGAGGGCACCATCGCCCATATGGAGGAAATTCCCGAGGACATCCGCCGGGTATTCGTCTCCGCCCACGACATATCCCCTCTGTACCACACCAAGATGCAGGCCGCCTTCCAGAACCACACCGACAACGCGGTATCCAAGACGGTCAACTTCCCCCACGACGCCACCGAGGAGGAGGTCGCCGAGGTGTATACGCTGGCCTACCGTCTGGGCTGCAAGGGGGTTACCATCTACCGGGACGGCAGCCGGGAGATACAGGTGCTGAACCTGGCGAAGAAGGAGGGCGAACCGGAGGGGAAGGAACCGGCCGGGCAGCCGCCGGAGCAACCGGCGCGCCCGCTGGCCATCACCCCCCGCCCCCGTCCCGACGTAACCAAGGGGATCACCGAAAAGATCGCCATCGGCTGCGGCAACCTGTACGTGACGGTGAACTACGACGAGAACGGCATCTGCGAGGTGTTCACCAACACCGGCAAGGCGGGGGGCTGCCCCTCCCAGTCGGAGGCCACCGCCCGGCTGGTGTCGGTGGCGCTGCGTTCGGGGCTGGATGTGGGCACCATCGTGGACCAGCTCCGGGGCATCCGCTGCCCCTCCACCATCCGGCAGTCGGGGATGAAGTGCACCTCCTGCCCCGACGCCATCGCCCGCGTCATCCAGAAGGTGGTCGCGTCGGAGGAATTCAAGGCGGCGGGAAATCCCCCCGCACCGGCGGCGTCTGCCCAGGCGGCGCCCGCCGAAGCGCCCGCAGTGGCGGCCCACATCCGGGAGTGCCCCGAATGCGGCGCGCCGGTGGAGCACGAGGGCGGCTGTGTCATGTGCCGCAACTGCGGCTACTCCAAGTGCGGCTGAAAAAGATAAAGAAGAGGGACAGGCTTTCGCCTGCCCCTCTTTTTATACCGCCGTATAATTTATGGCTTTAGTTTTTGCAGTAATAGGTCGTTGATCAATTAGCAATAATGTGTTATTATATTACATAATGAGAAAAATAACTATGAAATTATAACTCAAAAATAGTATTTAGGTGAGGAGGATAATGAAATCAAACTGAAGAAATTAAAGAAGATGTTTTGTCTGCTATTTGCATGTTACATAGCGTTAGTGGGTACATTAACAGTAAATGCGTCGGGTGGATACACGGGTAAAGGATATATGTTCACTTACAATGTTAATACCCTGCCGGAATATTTTTCAAAATATGGTGTCAGCACCCGCGATCACGCTGCTAGAAGTCTTCCTTGGCTTTGGAAAATGTTTTATGACACAGGAGAATATTTGAATAACAGCGTGGAACCGCTCTATTCGATATTGCCAAACGCTTCGATATTTGTTATCAGTACTCATGGAGCTCCGGGAATGGTTGAATGCCCAGACCCTCATTCTAATTTTGCTCCGCGATATACCTATCTGACGGCAAGGGATTATATTGGTGCGCCGGTTTTTTATAAGGCTATAGATAAGGTCCCCAGCCTGAAAAAGATGAATCTGGCAATATTTGCGGGCTGTCAGACAGGCTCTACCCACAAGGATTATGGAAACTTGATAGGATCAACGATGGGGCGCGGCGCAAGGTGTGCCATGGGATGGGTTGCCGATATCCCCAATGATTTAACGGCTGTATGGCTCGGTGTTTTTTTCCAAGAATGTTTTAATTCAAAGGCATCTGTCAATAACGCCGCTGCTTATGCCACATGGTTTGTGGACGGTTTTTATACACATACGCCGGAGGAAATTGAAGCACTGGGGTGCTATGCGACAGCCAACGGAGATCAACTAATCTATTTTGCGTAAATTACTTAAGGAGGGACGAATCATGAGTTTGAAAAAACACAATCGTCTATTTCCGGTGCTGATCGCCTTATCTCTGTCTATTATCTTAATAGGGGGCAGTCTGGCGGCTTTTGCCATATCCCGGAATGGAGAATATACTTCTACCGACACGCCTTATATTTTGAAAAGAGAAGATGCGCGAACCACTTATGATGTTGAATTGCCATCGATCACCAATGCGGCGACGTTTAGCAGACAAAGGGCGGAATCCATGCCGACAGAGAGGGCAACTCTAACCTATCGATATTCGCATAAAGGCCAGGAGAATAATCAGGATATTTATTCTGACGAGGCTGGTAATCTTTATAATTATCATGAATTGACCGGCCAGCTGATAGGGATATTCTATCAGCAAAAAGAGACGCGAAATATCTTTGCCGAGTTGACAAATGAACAGGTTTTGGCTTTTGCCGAACAGTATTTATCGATGATGGTGCCCCATGCAGAGCAATATGGGCTGGCGTCTTTTGTGGAAATCCCGAGCGAGGAAGAAATAACCGTTCCCAACCGGTATACCATTAGTTATGGTATACCGATCGGTGATTTTTTTACCAGTGACCGTATTATGATGCACCTCTCCCCCAGCGGAGACCTGATCGACGTTAATTTCCCCCAAACCTCTCTGTATACCGATATGACCGAAAAAGAGAAAGAAAAGCTGGCACAGAGGCTTCCTTCCAAGGAACAGGTCAAACAATATGCCGAAGAAAAAATGAATGATAAATATGGAGAGATACTCGTCGGTGTAGAAATCAGCAGTATCAATTTACGTAAAAATGGGAGCGGTTATGAAATTGGTATGGCACTAAGCGTGGATGTTAGCAATGGCGATGGTGTGGTTATGCCGCGTTACGAAAAACTGGTTTATACAGTAGAATAAGGGTAAGAGGGACAGGCGAAAGCCTGTCCCTCTTTTTATGTGCCGGTACCTATCGCTTTTTCTCAGAAACCAGCAAAGCAGAAAGTTAGATGGCAGGCAATTAGCCGATACACCATAAAACTGACAACGCCATGATATACCGCCAACTATGGCATATCTGTAGGGGAAGGGCCATGCCCCTCCCGCTCTGCGTCGTAACCGTTGTATGGGATGGTGCCGATCGCCCGAAGTATAGCTTCCGCTGCTACGTGATTATCATAGGCATCCACGGGAGGGGCGATCGCGGACGGAACGTCCGCGGCTCCCCTGCGAAGATGAGGAATGTACATAATCAATATTAAAATTCCGATGACAGACCCAACAGGTAATCTGCCGATACACCATAAAATTTCGATAACGCAATGATATATCGCACTGGGATTTCATTTTCACCAGTCTCGTATCGGGAGTAAACCTGCTGTGTAGTACCAAGATACTTCGCAACATCCGTTTGCGTGTACCCTTTATCCTCTCGGAGTTCTCGTAAAATATTCTGATAACGTCGCATGAGCTTCACCTCAGGGCTATCTTAATACACTAAAATAGATGTATTGCTATTTACACTATAAGTGGTGTATAATATCTTCGAAAGAGGTGATTGTCATGGAGTTATATCAGGAAATGCTGACGGAAATCCTGCGGTGGGAAGAACTGGAGGTACGCTTTCCCCAGATGGAGGGCGCTGTGGAGAAAATCGTCGATCAGAGGTGTTATCAGGCGCTCAAGCAGATTCGGGACATCCTCCGCAACGAGCAGCTCAGCGATCCCGAGTGTTTCCAGCAGATCGAGGAGATTCTCTGTGTGCTGGAATCGCAGGGCAGCGGCGGCGGCCTCCGCCACGATTTCGGATGAGATGGAATAAGCGCCTCAAACCATAGGCATTGACGAAAATCCGCCGTCGTGATACCTTAACGCTACAGGGGAGTCTTATCAATCATCCGCCGGGCAATCGCCGGCGGCGGGGAGGAGGGTGCGGGTTGCGGGTGATAGTCAGCGCGCGAAGGCGGTTTCTCCTGCTGTTGTGTATCTCCATCGCCCTTTCCATCGGCGGGGGCCTGCTCTTCCCTATCGGTTTACAGGAAACACAGCGGCCCGCCGCTGCGGGACAGCCGTTCGCCCAGTCCGAAGGGCCCGCCGGCATCTTTTACCCCAATCCGGCGGAGATTCTCTTTCTGGCCGAACAGTATCTGTCCCTGAGCATTCCGGATTTTAACCGGTATGGGCTGGCCTCCTTTGAGTATACAGGCGGATATACGGCCGACCGCGTCAGCTTTACCTGTACATCGGCGGGGGAGGTGCTCCAGATAGAGTTGCCCCGCACACAGAAATACGTGAATCTAACAGCACAGGAAAAGGCAGAACTGGCGGATAAGCTTCCCTCGCATGACGAAATTGAGCAATACGCTTTAGAGCAGATGCAGGAGAAATACGGGGAATTGTTCCGCACAATGGAAATCAATGATAGCTATATAGGGTTGGAAAGCGGTACCTGCAAGCTTTATGTCAGTTTGTCAGTCAGGGCGGATGTGGGAGGTATCCCTATGCCGTATTCAGAATCGGTGGTCTATCCGGTAAATTAGGCGTGAACTGACGCATCATACAAAAAGCCCCGGGCCCGCTATTGGCGGGTCCGGGGCTTTTTACTATCGTATTTCTGCGGGACTCAATCCTCGCCGCCCTCGGCTTCGTTGCGGCCGCAGCACTTTTTGTACTTCTTGCCGCTGCCGCAGGGGCAGGGGTCGTTCCGTCCGATCTTCTGGGCGGCGGTTTTGCGGGTGGGTCGCTTGACATCGCTGCCGTCCGACGCGCCGGAGGCGGCCGTCACCTTGGCGACCTGCTCCCTCTTCGGCTCCTCCTGGGTGCGGAGCTGGACGGTGAGCATCAGGCGGGCGGTATCCTCGCGGATAGCGTCGATCATGCCCTCGAACATATCGAAGCCCTCGATGCGGTACTGCACCACCGGGTCCTTCTGGCCGTAAGCGCGCAGGTGGATGCCGCGGCGCAGTTCGTCCATGTTGTCGATGTGGTCCATCCAGTAGCGGTCCACCGTCTTGAGCAGGATGACCCGCTCGATTTCCCGCATCAGGCCCTCGCCGTACTGCTCTTCCTTCTTGTCGTAAATCTCCATCGCCCGGTCGGTGAGCTGCTGGGAGATATCGGCGGGAGTCATGTCCTCCAGCTCCTGCGAGGTGTAGTGGAAGTCGTCCTCCTTGGCGAGCCAGCCCATATAGAAATCGCGCAGGCCCTGGAGGTTCCAGTTCTCAGGCAGTTCGTCGTCGGACAGGTAGCGCTTGCAGGTGGACTCGATGGAGCCCTTGATCATCTCGACGATGCTCTCGCGGACGTTTTCGCCGTCCAGCACCTTGTCGCGCTGACCGTAGATGACCTCGCGCTGGCGGTTCATCACGTCGTCGTACTGGAGCACGTCGCGGCGGATGCCAAAGTTGCGCTCCTCGATCTTCTTCTGGGCGCTCTCGATGGAGTTGGAGAGCATCTTGTTCTCGATGGGGGTATCCTCGTCGATGCCGAGGGTTTCCATCAGGGAGTTGATCCGTTCGCCGCCGAACAGGCGCATCAGGTCGTCCTCCAGCGACAGGAAGAAGCGGGACGCGCCCGGGTCGCCCTGACGGCCGGCGCGGCCGCGCAGCTGGTTGTCGATACGGCGGGACTCGTGACGCTCGGTGCCCAGGATGAACAGGCCGCCGGCCTGTTTGACCTTTTCGGCCTCCGGCTCGATCTCCGACTTGTACTTGGCCTCCAGCTCCTGGAAGGTGGCGCGGGCGGCGTTGATCTCCTCGTTGGAGGTGTCGGCGAAGTCGGTGGACTCCACAATGACCTCCTCGGGAATGCCCATGCGGCGCATCTCCGCCTTGGCCAGATATTCCGCGTTGCCGCCCAGCTTGATATCGGTACCGCGGCCCGCCATGTTGGTGGCGATGGTCACGGCGTCCAGCTGGCCCGCCTGGGCGATGATCTCGGCTTCCTTCTCGTGGTACTTCGCGTTGAGCACCTCGTGCTTAATGCCCTTCTGCTTCAGCATCTTGGAGAGCAGCTCAGATTTTTCAATGGAGATGGTGCCCACCAGCACGGGCTGGTGCCGCTCGTGGCATTCCTCAATCTGCTGGATGACCGCGCGGAACTTGCCCTGCTCGGTCTTGTAGATGCTGTCGGCCATATCGTCGCGGACCATGGGCTTATTGGTGGGGATCTCCACCACGTCCAGCTTATAGATCTGCTCGAACTCGGTGGCTTCGGTCTTAGCGGTACCGGTCATACCGGACAGCTTTTTGTACAGGCGGAAGTAGTTCTGGAAGGTGATGGTGGCCAGGGTCTTGCTCTCCCGTTCCACCTTCACGCCCTCTTTTGCCTCAATGGCCTGATGCAGGCCTTCGTTGTACCGGCGGCCGAACATCAGACGGCCGGTGAATTCATCGACGATGATGACCTGGTCGTCCTTGACCACGTAGTCGACGTCCCGGTTCATGACGCCCCGGGCCTTGATCGCCTGGTTGATGTGGTGGAGCAGGGTGACGTTATCCTGGTCCATCAGGTTTTCCACATTGAAGTAGCTCTCGGCCTTCTTGACGCCGGCGGCGGTCAGGGTGGCGGTGCGGGCCTTTTCGTCCACTATGTAGTCGCCGTCCACCTCATTCTGCTCTTCTTTGGCGTCCATTTCCTTGATCTTGAAAATTTTCAGGGTGCGGGCGAATTTGTCCGCGGCCTCGTACATGTCGGTGGATTTGTCGCCCTGGCCCGAAATAATCAGGGGGGTACGGGCCTCGTCGATCAGGATGGAGTCCACCTCATCCACGATGGCATAGTTATGGGGGCGCTGCACCTTGTTTTCCTTGTAGATGACCATGTTGTCCCGGAGGTAATCGAAGCCCAGCTCATTGTTGGTGCCGTAGGTAATATCGGCGGCGTAGGCGGCGCGGCGCTCCTCGTTGGGCATATCGTGGACCACCAGCCCCACCGTCAGGCCGAGATAGCGGTACACCTTGCCCATCCATTCACTGTCGCGTCGGGCCAGGTAGTCGTTGACCGTGACCACGTGGACGCCTTTGCCGCTCAGGGCGTTGAGATAGGCGGGCAGGATGACCGTCTGGGTTTTGCCTTCACCGGTCTTCATTTCGGCGATACGGCCCTGATGCAGGATGATGCCGCCGATGATTTGGACCGGGAAGTGAGGGGTGCCCAGCACGCGGTCGGTGGCCTCGCGGCAGACCGCGAAGGCGTCGGGCAGGATGTCATCCAGGCTCTCGCCCGATTCCAGCCGGTCCTTCAGCTTGGCGGTTTGGCCTTTCAGTTCCTCCTCGCTCATGGCACGGTAGGTATCCTCCAGCGCCAGCACCTTATCACAGATCGGGCGGACCCGCTTGAGTTCCTTTTTGCTGTAGTCGCCAAACAGCATCGTCATGATTCCCATAGGTAAAACCAAGCCTTTCCCACGCCGTCCCTGCCGGTGGCGGCGCCAAAATTTGAAGCCGGAGCAGGTGATTTCCCCCTGTTCCGATTGATAAGCGATATCTAAAATATGATAGCATATTTCACCTATATATACAACCTATAACTTTGGCAGATAGGTAAACGCCACTATAAAAACGTACGGCGGCCCTGTTTCCGTATGAGCGGCAGACAGGAGTAGCATCTATTGTTCTGCTTATCGGATCGGCAGGGATCAGCGGCGCCGCTGAATACCGGCCCGCATACAATAACCCTTTCTTTACGCTCGATGAAACGGATAAAACGATTGGGGATGTCTATGAGGGAAAGACGGCAGAATCACTCAAGCAGGATTTTCTGGGCGGTTGGAGCGCCAGTGTCTGGATGGATGGCTGCGAGGTAACAGACGGAGCCCTGCAGGAGAATATGACGGTAAGAATTTACCGGGAGGAACAGTTTTACGGTGAATATAGAATTGATAAGCTGCTTCCGGTACAGCCGCAGTTATTTTCCTCAAACGGCTATGGACTTTGTTCGCCATTTGGGAATCGAGTACCGCTCGATTATGTGACTTCCGAGTATGGTATGCGGGACGGCAAACTGCATGGAGGCATCGATCTGGCGTGGGGAGGCATCGACGGGACGCCTATCCGTGCGGTGAAGAGCGGCACGGTGTATATCGCCCAGTCCATGCCCAATACGACAGGCTGGGGAAACTATGTGCGCATCGATCATGGCGGGAATTTACATACACTGTATGCTCACATGAAGTATACGCCTCTCGTATCCAATGGGCAGTATGTGGAACAGGGACAGGTCATCGGCTATGTGGGGCAGACCGGCGATGCACAGGGATCCCACCTGCATTTTGAAGTATGGACCAGCGGCAGCCGTGTCAACCCCCGGCCTTATCTGGTAGACGCCGGTGAGCCGGACGGAAACGATTCCCTGCAGTCGGGCCGGCTGGTAGCCGGCGACTTCGACGGCAACGGCGTCGACGATCTTGTGGCGCTGTTCGACACGGGCGGCGGCGGATATCGTGTGGATTATTTCGATTCTCACGGGGACAGCTTCACCGGGCCTTGGACATGGGCGTCGGGAACGCAGTATTATCCTTCCAATGTCACCGGGCTTATGGTAGCAGGGGATTTTAACGGTGACGGCCGCACGGATTTTACCACCATGTATGATTATGGCAACAAGGAGTTTAGTTTCCACGCGTTCGTGTCCACTCCTTCCGGATTTTCCGGACCGCAGTGGTGGCTGAGCGCAACGATGTACAATGTGAAAAATCTAACGAATAGAATATAAGCGGCTGAACGATAACACTGGCCAGCGAAAAACAGGCTGAAAGAGAAGGGGCCATCCTGAGTGGATGGCCCCTTCCTGCCCTGTCGGCAGGAGTATTCGGTAAATACCGCCCGTTTCCGCCGTTGACCTGTACGGTGGTTTCGGGTATAATAGGCAGAAACGTCAAAGGGGTAACCGCTCTTCGACAAGGATGGCGATACGCAGCCGGTCCGGCGGGCGTTATGCCGACAGGCCCCGTATGGATAGAAAGGCGCTGGTCTCCTCATGAAAACCATCGGAAAGCACGGCCTGAGCGGCTATGTGGAGTTCGCCCTCGCTGTTTTGATGCTGGTAGCCGCAGGGCTGATGATTTCGCTGCCCTGGACCATCCCTGCCGCTACGGGACAAAAGCCGGGCATGCCGGAAATGTGGTTTGAAAAATACCTGGTGGTACTGCTGGTGTCCGGCGTGCTGGCCGAGCTGATCCTGTGGCAGGCGCGGGGGATCCTGCGCAATATCAACCGGGGCCGCCCGTTCGGACGGGATATGTGCCGCCGCTTCCGCATCATTGGTATCGAGTGCCTGTCATTGGCGCTGTTTTACTTTGTCGCCGTGTTTGTGGTCACTCGCTTTTTCATGGTTGCCGTGTTCGTCACCTTTTCGGTGGTGGGGCTCATGTCCTTCGTGTTCGCCGAGCTGTTCCGGCAGGCGGGTGAATATAAAAAAGAAAACGACATGACCATCTGAGGCTGGCTGCACCGGATGGTAACGGAGGGATTTCTGTGGCCATTGTGGTCAATCTGGATGCCGTTATGGCCCAGCGGAAGATTGGTCTTACCGAGCTGTCCGACCGGGTGGGCATCACGCTGGCAAACCTGTCGATCCTGAAAAACTGCCGGGCGAAGGCGATCCGCTTTTCCACATTGGACGCCATCTGCCGCGCGCTGGAGTGCCAGCCGGGTGACATTCTCAAATTTGTGGAGGATCAGCCGGGAACGGCAGCGGAATAAGGGACCGGGGAGAGGAGCGGACGCCGTCCGCTCCTGTTTTATTTGTTTTGCCCAAAGATTCGGGCGGACAATCCGCCACATTTTCCGCGGGAAAGGCACGCAGCCTCTTGCGGTTGCAAAACAAAGCCGTTATAATAAACCTTATGTCAACAGTTTAACAAGGACAGTCCGACTCCGCAAAGGAATGTCGACCGAAAGGAGCACCAATATGAACTATTCCCATGAAGTGGAAAACATGTGCGTGGTCAAGAAAGGACCCAACCACGGTCCGGCCCCGATTCCCGAAGAGGGCAAATGGGTAAAATCCACCCAGATCTCCGATATCTCCGGCCTGTCTCACGGCGTGGGCTGGTGCGCCCCCCAGCAGGGTACCTGCAAGCTGACCCTGAATGTGAAGGAAGGCATCGTGCAGGAAGCGCTGGTGGAGACTATCGGCTGTTCCGGCATGACCCACTCCGCCGCCATGGCCGCGGAAATCCTGCCGGGCAAAACCCTGCTGGAGTGCCTGAACACCGACCTGGTATGCGACGCGATCAACGTGGCCATGCGCGAAATCTTCAAGCAGCTGGCTTACGGCCGGTCCCAGTCCGCTTACTCCGAGGACGGCCTGCCGGTGGGCGCCGGTCTGGAAGATCTGGGCAAGGGCCTGCGTTCCCAGGTGGGTACCATGTATTCCACCAAGCTGAAGGGTGTCCGTTATCTGGAGATGGCTGAGGGCTATGTCATCAAAATCGCCCTGGACGAAGAGGGCGAGGTCATCGGTTACCAGTTCGTCAAACTGGGCAAGATGCTGGAGGATATCCGCCACGGCATGGAGCCTAACGAGGCCTACAAAAAGAACATCGGGCAGTACGGCCGTTTCGACGGCGCCGCCAAATATATCGACCCCCGTGAAGAATAAAGCGATCCGGTCGCTTTATTCTTCACCGAAGAACCGCCTGTCGCGCTGACAGCGCTCCTGTCGTTCGTGACGGCAGCGCCGTTCTTCCAGACAGGCAAACGATCGACCCGGCCGGCTGCCGGCCGCCCCACTGTGAGAAACATATAAATATGCCGTACTGCGGCAGGGAGGTACCATATGGCTAACGATGTAAAGTTTGAAGGCAAAGAACGCCGCATGGCCAAAATCGAAAAATTCCTGGCGGAAAACGATCTGGGCACCATGGAAGCCGCCCGCGATCTGTGTGTGTCGAAGGGCATCGACGTGGACGCCATCGTCAAGGGCGTACAGCCCATCGCTTTTGAAAACGCCGTCTGGGCGTATACGCTGGGCGTCGCCCTGGCTCTGAAGCGCGGCGTCACCGACGCCGCCGAGGCTTCCGCCGTCATCGGCGAAGGACTGCAGGCTTTCTGCGTCCCCGGTTCGGTTGCGGAACAGCGCAAGGTCGGCCTGGGCCACGGCAACCTGGGCAAGATGCTGCTGAGCGAAGAGACCCAGTGCTTCGCCTTCCTGGCGGGCCACGAATCCTTCGCCGCCGCCGAGGGCGCTATCGGCATCGCCCGCACCGCCAACAAGGTGCGTAAGCAGCCCCTGCGCGTTATCCTCAACGGTCTGGGCAAGGATGCGGCGTATATCATCAGCCGCATCAACGGCTTCACCTATGTGGAGACCGACTACGATTTCTATTCGGGTGACCTGAAGGTGGTGCAGGAGAAGGCCTTCTCCGACGGTGAACGCGCCGCGGTCAAGTGCTATGGCGCCAACGATGTGCTGGAGGGCGTCGCTATCATGCAGCACGAGGGCGTCGAGGTATCCATCACAGGCAACTCCACCAACCCCACCCGTTTCCAGCATCTGGTCGCCGGCACCTATAAAAAGTGGGCAATCGAGAACGATAAGAAGTATTTCTCGGTGGCTTCCGGCGGCGGTACCGGCCGTACCCTGCATCCCGACAACATGGGCGCCGGCCCGGCTTCCTACGGCCTGACCGACTCCATGGGCCGTATGCACGGCGACGCCCAGTTCGCCGGTTCCTCTTCGGTCCCGGCCCATGTGGAAATGATGGGCCTGATCGGCATGGGCAACAACCCCATGGTTGGGGCTACCGTGGCGTGTGCGGTTGCGGTGAGCGAAGCGAAATAATGTGGCGTAAAGCCGCATAAATACCGCTATTGAATGACAGGGCTTCCGGTGTGTTTCACATCGGAAGCCCTGTTTTTGCCTGAAAACCGTTTACGTTGATTTCCGTTTTATGAGAACGCCTGCTGCGCGGGAGGAAAGCCGTCCACTCGTAAGATGCATGGCAAGGGTGGTTAATAACGGACTGCCTTCTATATCCATGTATCAGAGATAATCGAAGTATTTGATGACTATTTAACCAATCTTGTATTCAATAGAGGGGTGCTGATTTACGCATCCGAAAACGCTGGTATTTCATGCAGATGGTCCGGCTGTGTTGTGTTAGCTGAAAGTCCTGTGTTTTAAACAGTGCCATGTATTACACATATAATTTACGAATCATATGTTTGAGCTGGATATTATTAATCAATTTGGATTATTTTGTAGAAATATAGTAAATACATGATATAATAGAGTTAAAACAGCATTAAAAAAGCCAGTTATTAGCCGCACCTATGAATACAATCGTTATATCCACAGACTTCGTGGTTTGAAATAGCTAAATTTATTCTTTATGAGGGTGAAATAAAATGCTTTGTGATTTCGTCAAGGAACTGGGAAGGCTGCGCATGTCTTCTGGAGATTCAATTGATGATGCCAAATCATTTGGTCCACTGCAAAAATATTTACATGTCGATCGCCTCATCGAGCAGGATCTTAGAAAGTTAATTCATTGTATTAATGCGGATGGCCGGAAAACGCTGCTTTTATTATGTGGAAGTTCTGGAGACGGTAAGTCTCATTATTTATCTTGCTTGGAAGACGGCACCCCCTCTTTGCTGGATAATTTTAAAGCTTACAATGACGCGGCAGAAAGCGATCGTAAGGATCGTACACCCTCTCAAACCTTGAGCGATAGGTTGAGCGGATTTCGTGATGACGAACTGGATAAACCAGGCCGTAATATGATAGTGGCAATTAATCTCGGCATACTCAGCAATTTTATCGAATCCGATGAGCGGAAAAAATTCACCAAATTGGCCGCATATGTAGAGGAAAAAAACATTCTAATCGGCCGCATAGGAGATGCGATATACGAACCGGACAGCCCTTTTCAGTTTATTAGCTTCGGTGACTATAATCTATTTTCTCTTACCGAGCAGGGGATTGAAACGGATTATCTGGATCAATTACTCAGCAGAATTTTTGACAAGAGCAGCAAAAACCCATTTTATCAAGCATACTGCCAATCGGGTGACGGCTGTCCCAATCGTAAACGATGCCCCATTCGGCACAATTTTGAAATGCTATCGGACAAAACCATACAAAGTAATATATCCAAAATAATCTGTGAGGTAATTATCAAGGATAAAAGCATGGTTTCCACCAGGGAAGTGTTTAATCTCATTTACGATATTCTCGTGCATCCTGCATTTAATCGGAACGATCTGTGCGAAACTGTGGACAGCAATTTTCTCAATATGTATATCCAATATTCGTTACCGATGCTGATTTACGATTATCGTGACCGATCAGCATTAATTGATGGCATTCATAAGCTGGATATTTTAAAAGAGCGTACGCAAGCGTTGGATGAGTTCGCTATACAATTTAATGTAGCCGAAAATATCGAACCGGTTATACAAAAATACACGAGCGATACGCCGTACGGAGAGGTGTTATTTGATTATGGACTGAACTGTCATACAAAGACCAAAAGTAAAGAATTGAAATCCAAAGCTTTTCGAATGATGACTCGATTACAGCGTCTACGTGATAAAAACGCTTTTGATTCCTCTCCCGTCTATTCGTTATACTTAAAAAATCTATATTGGTATAACAGCGGTCAGAAAGAAAAACTCTATGATTTGTATCAGTTGGTATCACGCTGCGTTTTTGACTGGAAGGGAAAGCTAGACGATCGTCACATCTGTATTAACAACGAGGACGATACGGTTTTACTATATGAAAGATTGGAGATTACACCGTATATAGATGATTGCCCGGCTTCCGGCCAGAAGACATTAGAAAAGTTCGTGTCCTGTTTGACCGTTGGTTTTGCAGATAATGGGGGGAAGTCCGATCCGGTTTACCTAGATATCGATTACTCTCTATTTAAACTTTTGCATGAAATAAAACACGGATACAGTCCGACGGCGCAGGACCGTAATTTACATGCGGATTTCCACTCATTTGTTGACTCACTAACATTACTGGGAAATGCTTCTGATGAAATTATGCTGGTAGACACGCAAATGTCCAGAGATAATGTGTATGTTTTTCGTAAAAATACGTTTGGATACGAATTTAAATTGCATTCGAATTGAAGGTGATCTGAATGGAAATGCAAATTGACTTGAATATCTTCAAAAAAACATTTGCCGTCAAAACAGAAGATAATCGACACACCATTTCCGGAAATAACGCGGGAACCTTGTTTAAATTATTTCCCTTTGACTCACATCCCGGGTCTGCCGCCGTTATCAGGCATCTTCACAATGTAGTTGGCGAGTTTTTCAGAAGAATTCAAAAGGAGCGTATCCCGAAGGTACAATTCGAGGAGGTCCTGCCTGCAATTAAAGAGAAAATACATTTTGAACCAAAAGAGGCGGAAGCGATATTTGACGCCTTGGTTAAATCCAAATTTTTTGACCAGGACCAACATTTCAAGCCGACGAATATCAGCACTTATAAATTCATTGCCTGCAATACAAAAGAGAAGAAAATAGCCGCCTATTTATATGATACTCTTTGTGCCGGCGCTGATATGCAATATTTAGTGGAGCAGGCCGTCATAAACGGTAAATATGATGTTTTGACCGACCTGGTCATCACTCATATGGCGTCTATGGCTCAAATGATGGAAAACGATAAACCATACAAACCCATTGTAAAGACGATTCAACAAGTATTTTATGAGGATTTCTCTTTCTTATTGCAGGACGAAAATTTTGCCAGTGAATACATGATTGATTTTTTAGAGCATTATTACTTTTTTTACACATCACAGGCCTGTATGTTTTTAAGCCAGTTTTTTCTCGCTGATAGGCAGAATGAAATCAATCCGTTATATTATAGTATAGATTGGGAAAAAACGGTACAAACCAGGCCGTGCTATACAGATGGATGGCTTAAGCTCAAAAAATATTTGCCTAAACTTTTTTCCCATGCCGTAACATTAGAGATTTTAAACCAAAATGAAAACGAAGATAAGCTGGATTATTTGGACATCCGGGATATACTGCGGAATCATCCGGAAAAAGACAATGACTATGCCCGTCAAATTATGGAGGCCGCAAAATTCTATCGCGCGTGTATCCACGACTGCCCGGCTCTGAAAGAGATTGCCCTACGAGAAACAGAGACCAAGACAGAACAGGCAATTCGATACCTTTTCGACAGCGTTTTCACTCAGTTTGTCAATACCGGGCGCCACCGTGCCAATGATAGCTATACGGAAAAGTTTGAGTTGTTTTGTAAAAACCGATTTCTCAAAAATCGTAAAACAAGTGGGTACATGCTAAACCTGACCGACCGGGATCTGCTGTTCCTGACAAAGCTTTGCTCAAAGGGCCGACGGATGCCGTTACACGATCTGTTTAAAGAAATGAAGCGCCGAGGTATTTACCTGGATTATCAATCCATACTCATCGTGAAAGATTACTTTGAACGTCTCAACTTTATTGAAAAAAAGAGCGATAGTGGGGATGCACAGTATGTCAAAGCAATTTTATAAATATCTTGCCGACCGGATTATAGGCTTTTTTAAAAGTCTGGATGGTTCTATCGCTGCGAGAGAACGGTATCTGCTGAAACTGGATAACCCGGATATGGTGGCACAGCTTTATAAAACGTTGTATACACAAATTGAAAATACCGCTATACGGGGAAGGTGGGTATATGCTCCGGATATATACGAGACCTATACGTTAAAGCTTAATCAGGCGGAACTGGCGATTGTATCATCGAATGATATGACGGATGGATTTATGACGACGCTCCGAAATGCGGGGATGACAATGCTGATGTTGTCGTCTTCTCCTATTGACAGTATTAAAAAAGGTACCTGTGATTTGACCAGCAAAGGTATGCCGTTTCATCAGGATGAAATCGTCAAAAACATACGTGAGTATATTCAGAAGTCCTCTCTTTCATCTGCGGATAAGGCTGTGCTCGAGTTTGAACTCACTAGAAAAAACGAAGATATTTTCAGCGACAAATCCTCATTATTTGAGTATGAGAGTTTATTGTCGGCCATTAATCAGGAGCATGTCAGTACGTCCTGTTACAGCGGATTTCGGCTGTTAGAAGATACGGCGCTCTCCATGATAAGCGAAAAAGAGTTATCCCTGAGGCTAAAAAGCAACAACAGCTGGTATGAAAGAATTGACCGCTGCATCAGGTTTGGCAATATTGAAGAGGAGTTTGAAAAGTGTTTGGATTCCGGGTTGATACAAGACCTGGTAAAAAGGCAAAAAGAACCAGATACTTGGGATAAAGGCCTGACTTATAACAGAATTGAAAAATCTATTGAGAAAAAGAAAGAGGCAAAGAATACCCCTTTTGAAGAGGTGGTCCATGAGATATATGCCGAATCTCCATCAACATATTCATTTGTGGAGAACGACTCTTATTTTATTCGTTCGGATGGGATTACCGCAAGTAAACAACGGAAGAAAAACGTTGTTATTTTCAACGCGGATAAAAAAGAGGGTATCGAATTAAAGCTGACGTTTAATCGTCCTGTCAAATCCGACAAGATATTGTGTCTAAACGCAGGCCATACGGTATCGGGGAAAACCATTCGGGTTTCCTTGGGGCAGAGAAGAGAAGGGTGCAGCTTTCATTTAATCCGTATCACGGATACCGCTAGCTCGACGAAATACGAGTATCGTATCTGTCTTTTGGATATTGCCGCCGACTACCTTCGATCTGTAATGACTTCATATACCGTGGTTTATAAGAAAAAAGGGGCTCATCTTCAGGTTTTTGGCGGCAGCGGCGATATCATCGTCAACTCTGGCAGGGACATTGTCCATTCGGTGAATATAGAACCGAATGGACGCTATTCCTGCCATTTTGATTCGGGCCTATGCCTGCATATTGATGAAAACACGATGACAGACATGGAATATGGGACATATATCACTTTAGAATTGGGCGGCGTGAGTATTCTCCTTCGGGTGATGGATGAACCAAAACCTAAACTGCCGATCACCGGTCTTAAAATATTTCAAATGAAATATCAAAAGCAAAGGGATTTCAAAGTTATCGGTGACAACGCTATCGCTTTTGGGACAGATGAATTCTATGCGAAAGAAGACTATCGCCAGAATCTGCTGTATGAAAAAGCATTCGTCGAGCGGGGGTATTTCAGTGCAACACGGATAGGGGATAATCTTCAGGAAAAAGTCATCGATATTCCTGATGAGGTAAAAAGGGCTTATCAAGCATTCATGCTTTATTTCAGCAGCAACGGCTTGATTCCCAGCCTTGCCTATTATAATGAGGAACTGGCCTCCTGTGCTCGCACCTATGTTGATTGCGTTTTACACTGTATGGAAAAGGTCAATGGTGGCCTGTTTATTAATAAAGAAATTAACGATTTAATGAAGCTTGGGATTCTCTTTGGTGGTGACGGCGATTTTGAAATACGCCTGACTCCGTTCCATCCTCTAAATGTGGCATATCAACTCTCCCTGCTGCAGGAAGATCAAGTAGGAAGCGTACAGGATGGTTTTGCTGCGCTTTTGTCCTGTGATAACCTGCTCCCCTATATTCGGGATGAAAAAAGAAAAGTCTACCGGGTTGTGGAGCAAAAACACTCACCTGAATGGATATATTACGCCCCGCTTGACAACAAGCGTTTTAACGGAGCGCGTGCTTATGTTCCGAGACTCGTCGCTGAAAAGATTGAGGAATACATCCAGCATTTTCCCTGTTTGTTTCAAGATATGGGAAATTTGTTATTTCGGGTAAACGTCATCAATATGGGCGATTGCCTCGAAGTTCTGCAGGGGCTCATTCTTTTTATTTCCAATACCCTAAAAAGAGGGACCGAACCGGATGCGCTCATAGAGTTTCATATTCATGTGTATGGACAGACAAAGCGCAACAATGCCTTCCTGGCTTTGCTGAATCTCAACAGACTGATTGACGTATACCGTGCGACGGATATAAAATTTGACAGTTGTTTCAGCGAATACGATATTGCGAATATATTGTCTCAGAAGATGCACGGGTATTTTCATCCGCTTGACAATAACGAATACGAGTACGCGCACATCACTTTTTATGAAATGAGTTCCAATGAAGAGCCCAGTGTTATTACCTCCTCTCTCATACCGTCAGGGGTGATGATGGAGGGTGTTCGGTCGGGCGTCCCCTCCGTATTTTTTGGTGACGAATACAAAACGGGCTTCGGGGCGAAATTCGCTGCGGATTCTCCGCTCATGCATCTGGCCGGTTATTTTAACGCCCTGTTTCAGGTTGCGAATACCAGTAACCCCTATAATAAGGATCTATGTATATCCACATCCGTTGCGATTCGCTCTGAACAGCAGATGGATAAGATTTATGACGCATCCAACTGGGTGACATTTATCGATCCCAAGGTGGATTTAAACTTTTTTCTGAGAGATGAGAAGGCGAATGTACTTATTATACATTACAGCGACCAATATACCTCATCAAGTGGATATGACGCCATAACGGTAACCCGTAAATCTAAGCAGTACGAGGATATTATTCGGGAATACCTGGCGAATAAAAATGTGCCATCCGATATCGAGTCCATCCGCCGCCTTATTGACATGTTCAATGCGTTAAACGGGGATTGGCTGCTGCGCCTGATTTCATCGAACAACCAGTTTCCGCGTGAAAAAATGAGTATTCTGTCTGCAGTAAAGGCCTTGCTAGCCTACTACGATCATCCGGATGTAATATGGGTGCCGCTGTCACTGGAGGAATTGCTGCGCGTATCCGGGGCGACCGGCCTTTCGGAAAAGGACGGTCTCCTGTCAGCAAAAAAGCTGGGTTTTGAAAGCGGAAAAACCAGTGACGATATTTTGATGGTAGGTTTGGAAAAACGTGCAGACAAATTAGTGGCGTATATCCACCCCGTCGAGGTGAAAATTGGTCAGACGGAAAGCAGGCTGAAGGAGGCTCGGGAACAAATCCGAAATACAGCGAGCAGTCTGCTGCGGATTCTCTGGCCGGATGAAAACCGTTTTTCGCTGCAAAACAAATTGATACGAAACTTTATCATGCAGCTTGTGATCATATCATGTGAAAAGATGAAGCTGTATCATATCTGGGACGACCAGAATTGGGATATGGTACTGCAGGACTACCGACAGGATCTGCTCAATGAGAATTACGAGATATCTGTGTCCGCCGATGCCTGCATCGGCAAGGGGAGCATCATAGAATTCCAGCATGACAGCGTTACACGGAAAGCGGGACGGGATGGCGATTTTGAAATCTTGCAGTTTACTGAGTGTGATGGTGTGCAATTTCTGGTAAAAACCATACCACAGATTCGGAAGGAGCTGGCGGTGCAGAGCGATTGGTCAGCACCTGATTTGAATCCTTACGATACGGAAACACTGCCTGCTGAACTTGCCGAGGTATGCGAAGAGTCAATATCTGCGGCACAGGAACCAGCAATCGTCCGTGACCAAACTGACAAAGAACCGCTGCACGGTATAGAAATACTTTTTGGCGATGATCAGAGCAATGGCGCACCGCTGGTTTGGCAACCTGATAACACGGATAAAGTATTACATACAAACACGGGAATTATCGGTACAATGGGGACAGGCAAAACGCAGTTTACGAAATCCATTATCACCCAGCTATATCGGGCATCTTTGGATAATACTCTGAACAATGACATCGGTATCCTGATATTTGATTACAAAGGGGATTACAACGAGAGCAAAGAAGATTTTGTCAACGCGGTTCATGCATCTGTAATCAAGCTGTATCACCTGCCGTTTAATCCGCTGGCGCTGTATCCGCCAAGGATTTCAAAACCCTTGCTTCCCACCCATGCCGCCAATTCATTTAAAGACACACTATCCCGAGCTTATGCGCTTGGGCCGAAACAGGAAAATGCCTTATTCAACTGTATTCAGGAGGCCTATACGCTTAAAGGCATTGTACCCAATCAGCCCTCTACCTGGAGTCGGACCCCACCAACATTTGCTGACGTTTATCGCTTGTATGCCGATGACAATTCTATTAAAAAGAACGATTCTCTGGCAGCGGTGATGGACAAATTGGATAACTTTGAAATTTTTGAAAATGATTCTGCCCAAACGAAATCGCTGTTTGATTTACTGCACGGTGTTGTGGTATTGGATCTGTCTGGTTATGACATGGACATACAGAATCTGGTAGTCGCCATCACTTTGGACTTGTTCTACGCACAAATGCACGCGGGCGGTTCCAGTGCCATTAAGGGACAATACCGGCAGCTGACTAAGATGATACTGGTCGATGAGGCAGATAATTTTCTTCATGGTGGGTTTCCAACACTTAAAAAAATATTGAAAGAGGGGAGGGAATTCGGAGTCGGCACGCTCTTGTCAACACAATCGTTAAAACACTTTGGAGCAGGCGACGATGATTTTTCAAAGTATATCTTAACCTGGGTAATACATAACGTTGCCGACCTGAAACCCGCTGATATCCGTTTCGTGTTTAATACGATTGCGAATAGCCCGCAGGAGCAAAAACTGTTAAGTGATGTTAAAAAATTGCAAAAGCATTATAGTATAGTCAAAATGGGAGATTCTACAGCACCATATTATATTCGCGATAAAGCTTTCTGGGAATTAATGAAAGACAAATCCGACATTTATTGACAAACACCAATAGGCGGGATATACTCAAGTATCTACTTAAGTATATCCCGCCTATTGTCAGGAGACGTGAATTTATGGGGTTTTGCTACCTATTTCCAGCCGTTCGGGGGAAACAAGCTTATCGGGATTATTATATCGCGATGGTCCCTCTCAAGTTATTGTCCCGACTGTTTATACAGGATGAGTCTTATATATTACCGGAATTTCGAGCGCAGCGAAAATTGAATGAAGCGCGTATACCGGAGATTAAACAATATATATTGGATAATAGAAACACCTATGTATTTTCTGCCTTATCAGCCTCTATTGACGGGGAATATAAGTATATCCCAAGTGAAACGAGCGAGGATGTTGGGACTCTGGAAGTACCTATGGAATCGGTCTTTCTGCTCAACGATGGCCAGCATAGGAAAGCCGCGATAGATGCTGCAATCGCCGAAGATGCTACTCTTGGCGAGGAAACCATATCCATCGTTTTCTTTAATGACTGTGGACTGGAACGCAGTCAGCAAATGTTCACGGATTTAAATAAACATGCCGTAAAAACATCGAATTCGCTTGCGACGCTTTATGACTCGAGAGATCCTTTGGCTATGGCTACCAAGAGCATTATTGATTCGGTGGAATTCTTTCGTATGTTTACAGACAAGGAAAAAGACATACTGGGGAAAAACAGCTCCAATTTATTTACGTTAAATAATATGTATACCGCCAATTATAAAATAATGCGCAAAAAGGATATTTCAATTGCCGATGAAGAATTCATGCTGACATTTTGGAGAAATGCGGCCAACAATATCGTCGAATGGGATGAACTGATTCATCGTGCGATATCTAAGACAGATTTACGTGAAAATTATATTATTACCTTAGCCATTGTACTGAAATCGTTAGGTAAACTAGGCGCTTTTTTTTATGACAATCCCCAAAGCGATATGGTGAAAGTTTTAAAGGGGCTCCGTCAGGTTGATTGGCGACGAAATAATAGACGAAATTGGGAAAACAGGACATTGCGTACTGACGGCAGAGTCATGAACAGCGAGGAAGCGGCCTTGCTGACTTGTAACAAAATAAAGCAGCTGTTAGGAATTGCACTCAATCCCGAAGAATCTGCGAAGGAAAGGCACTTAGTGAGGAGACAGGATGATGAACAATAAATTTCAAGCATTCTATGATATTATCGAGGAAATGAAATATGTGTATCTTCACGACACGCGCCCATGGATGATTGGATTCAGCGGCGGGAAAGACTCTACACTTCTCTGCATGCTCCTTTTTGAAATGCTAAATGGGTTGCTGCCGGATCAACTGCATAAGCAAGTCTACATAGTTACCTCGGACACTATGGTGGAGAATCCGATTGTTCGAACATATATGCATAAAGCCTCCAAGCAAATCGGGGATGCCGGCAAGCACCTGAATGTTGTATCCGATATTATTTACCCTGAAATGGAGGATACATTCTGGAGCCGGGTGATTGGACTCGGCTATCCCACACCAGAACCACCTGGTTTTCGTTGGTGCACAGATCGTTTAAAAATACATCCAATGACGAAATATACGATTAATAAAACGAAATGTAATGGAGAGATTATCCTTCTTCTGGGCGTTCGAAAAGCGGAAAGTTCCTATCGGGCTAATAATATTCGCAACCGGGAAATTGAAGGCAAAATTTTAGTCCCACATTCGGCGATTGAACACGCGTATGTGTATAATCCTCTGACTGAAATTCCGAATGAAGTCGTCTGGGAATATCTTTTGAAAGATGCGTTTACCCCTTGGGGAACGAGTACAAAATATCTGTTTTCACTCTATCAGGGCGAAAATTTGGGTGAAGAAAAAAGCGTTCTAGGTGAAATTAAAAAAGAAGACATTCCGATAACGGGTAATTCTCGCTTTGGTTGTTGGATATGCACGATGGTAAAAGAAGATAAATCCCTGAAAAACTTTATTGACCATGGTGCAACTAAGCTGAAGCCTCTCCGTGATTTCAGGAACTGGCTGCTGATGATGCGTTCGTTGCCGTCTGCACGAGAAAACAAACGACGCAACGGTGCGGTGTACCAGAAAAAAGACGGCGCACTGGGACAGGGCCCCTTTACTATGGAAAGCCGTATGACTATTCTGCGCAAGCTGTTGCTTTTGCAAGAGGAAACCGGTATGGAATTGATCACGCAGGAAGAGCTTCGGTGTATTGATAGAATGTGGGAAAAAGACGGAGATTTGTCTCGGCGGGCGCTCGTTGATTTATATTATGAAACTACAGGAAAGAGATTGCCGTGGGATACGTACAAGGTGCCCATATACGATGAGAGTGTCATTAAGGAAATACAGAGTCTTTGCGAAGAATTCGATGTGGAGTTTGAACTGATTTCTAAATTGATTGTGGAGATCGAAAACAATAAGAGCTTTGCCAGAAGTATGAAGCTGAATAAAGCATTTGATAAGATTATGAATCAAGGCTGGCTTCATTACTATGCGATTCAGGAAGGTATATAAATGAAGATTGTATCGATTGAAATACATAACTTTGGTTCCTATGAAGGGACCACAGTACTGGATACAGCAGGTCCCGACGATAAAAACGTAATAGTTATCGGCGGCAAAAACGGTGCAGGAAAGACAACGTTGTTCACCGCTATACGTGTTTGTATATATGGCTGCCATGCATTTGGCTATCAGGCTGTCAATGCGTTTTACATTCGTACACTATATAAGCTTATTAATAATCATGCCAAACTCGTACTTCCCGCAAGCGCTCACGTACAGATAGGCTTCACTGTACATAATGGCACCCAGACGGATAGCTATCTGGTCAAAAGGATTTGGACCTGTGAAAAAGTATCATCTGTAGTCGAAAGGCTGGACGTAACGAAAAATGGAAAGGTTTTGTCTCCCGCGGAAATAGCGGATTTCGAAACGTTTATCACACAGCTGATCCCACCGGATTTATTTAACTTATATTTCTTTGACGGGGAAAAAATTGCGGATTTCTTTCTGAATGAAGGGGGAAACAGCCGGATTAAAAATGCGTTTCTCCTGCTTTGCGGATATGACACGTTTGAAATAATGAAAAAAAATTTTCATAGATTATCGGGGAAAACGGCGGCAGAAAAAGAAATGGTGGCGAGATACACCTCCGCAAAAGACACGTATAATGAGAGCAAACGTATTGTGGAAACATTAAGCAATCAAATAGAGGAATTGGATCAAAAGAAAAAAGGGCTCGAGGACAGCTTAAAAGCGCTGGATAAGGATTACAGAAAGTCCGGTGGAGTAAGTAAAAAACATTGGGATGCGATTATCCGTGAAATTGAAAGCGAAGAGAAAAAACGCGGAGAAATAAGCAGCTGGATGAAAAAAATCGCCGACGATGTCCTGCCCTTTTTAATTGTACGTGACCGTTTGGCGGACATTCACTCGCAAATTCAAGCGGAAGAAGACCAGGAGAAAACCGATTATTTCCTTTCTGAGTTTCAGCATAAAGACACACGGTATTTATTATCGCAGGCACTTAAGGAAAATAACGTGGATATGGATGATAGCCAATTAACCCATATCGTGCAGTCCATAGCACAAAAGCTGACTTCCCGAAAAAAACGGATTACCCCGATATTTCAATTGTCACCGGATCAAAAAGCGGATGTTCAGCATACGATATCCCAAATCCTCGCCTTTGATTCCCATAGAATTTCAGAAGAATTGTTGAAAACGAAAAATTCTATTAAGCGTACACAGGAATTGCGGGACCAGCTGGAACAGTGCAGCATAGAGGCAGTCCACCAGTATATAGAAAAGAAAGATGGCTTTAATAACGAGATAAAACGCCTGGAACAGGAAAAATCCGTTTTGGAGGATGCGAAAAAGGAAGCCGTGAGAAACGAAGCGCTGACAAAAATTGATTATGATAAAATACAAAAAGAATATGAAGAAGCAATCAAAAAGGACAACATCGTCAGTATCTCTGCGAAAGCGTTACTCATGCTTGACAAATTGGAAGACCGGCTGTATGCGACCCAGATTGCCCAAATGGAAGCTTTGTTTCGATCGGAAATCAACCGTTTAATGCGGAAATCCCGATTTATTGACGATATCTATATTGACGAACAGTTCGATATTCATATCTATCGAAATGAAACTTATACCGATTCTGAACTGACGGATATATGTGAAAAATATAGCATGGACAAGCTTCCGCTTTTGTTGGGGGAAAAAGCAAAAGAAAAAATCCTTTTGCTGCAATCCACAGGTCAGTTATTTCATCAGGGCCATACGGAGCTCCTGGTAGAAATAGATAAGGGTTCGCTGTCCAATGGAGAAAAACAGATTTTTATCATGGCCCTTTATAAATCTCTGATGCAGTTATGCCGCCACGAGGTCCCTTTTATCATCGATACACCTTTTGCAAGAATCGACACAGAACACAGACAAAACATCGTCCGAGACTTTTTTTGTACGTTAAAGGGTCAGGTCTTTATCCTTTCCACCAACGAAGAGATCAGTCAAAACCATATGGAAATCATGAAGGATAAGATATTGACGACGTTTACTCTTGAAAATGACGATAATACACAGACGCACGTGAAGGTAGGGCAGTATTTCGGGAGGGAAGATTGATGGGGTTTAAGATCCGCACGAGTCATCAAACTGCTGAATTATTCGGTTTGTTAGGTAAAAGTCAACAGCTTCAGCCGTTTACTTTGGCAAAACTCGCCATATCCCTTTCAGTCAAATCACCAAACCCCTTATCGGAAACAGATTTCAATACGGATAATAAGGGATTGGAGCTGAATCGTCAAACCATAACAGGAGAGTTTGATGCGTTAATTAAATGCCTGATTGAGCAAAATGAAGGCCGGTATATTGAAGAGTCTGAGTATTTTCAAACGTATGTAAAAGCTCATTTGGATCGTGGCGCGGTTTTATTATTTAACGAGCATAAGTATGGCGGAGATCTTTTTGTTCAATTACTTCAAACCGATCAGAATATATAACGTTCGGATATCCATCTGAATAATCTCAATGCCCAACTGCGATGATTATTCGAAGACACCGCTTGGTAAAGTGCGCGTTAAGGGCTCGGCGCATCCCTCTGCACCCGCGGGCATATCCTTCGGGAGAAACATAAGAAACTAAAAATACCGGTGGTGAGCGGGAGCCCACCGTCGGTATTTTTGTTCTATACCCGACAGGGGATGGTTTCAGCCCTACGGTCCGGCCAGCTGTCCGGCTGCGCCCCCGGTCCAAAAAACGGAAAAATTTTTCGTAAGGCCTTTACTATTTGTTCTTTGCGAGGTATGGTAAGGAATATAATTTCCATCGGACGGGCATCGGGATAACCTGTCCGTTCTGGTGGACGAAAAACTGATGCTTTTCAGGGCAGCCTGGCCGCAGAGGGCTTATCCTGAACGGGCGGCATCACCTTTTCTGCGGAGAAAAGAGGATGAAAATGGAGAAGGTCAGGATTGGGATCGTCGGCGCCGGCAATATCGCGACAAACGCGCATTTGCCCGCCTATCAGAACTGCGAGGAAGCTCAGATCGTGGCGGTGGCCGACCTCAACATCGGGCGCGCGCAAAAGCTGGCGGAAAAATACCACATTCCGCAGGTGTATTCCTCGGTGGAGGAAATGCTGCAAAAGGCGGACATTGACGCAGTGGACGTGTGCACCTGGAACTGTGCCCACGCCGAGGTCACTATCGCGGCGGCACGGGCAGGCAAGCACGTGCTGTGTGAAAAGCCGCTCACCGTGGACAGGGAAAGCGCCCTCCGGATGCAGGAGGCCATCGAGAAGGAGGGCGTCCGGTTTCTGCTCGGCGTCCCCAGTCGTTTCAACCCACCCTATCATTTAGCCCGAGAGCTTTTGGACAGAGGGGAACTGGGTGAGGTGTACTATGCGCGTGCCTCGTATATCCGACGCCGGGGTACCCCCTGCGGGTGGTTTACCGATATGAAGGCCTCGGGAGGCGGCCCGGTCCTCGACATCGGCGTACATAAAATTGACGCGGCCTGGTACTTGATGGGCACTCCCAAACCGACACGGGTCAGCGCCGTGGCGTCGAACCGCATCGGAGATTTTCAGACCAAGGGCGTGGACCGCTGGCAGGGTACGAGCTGCGACGATAATCAGTACAATACCGAGGATTTCGGCGCGGGTGTCATCCATTTCGAGAACGGGGCCGCCCTGCTGTTCGAAGCCAGCTGGGCGCTGAACAGCCCGGAACGCCGGGATGTGGAGATCTACGGCACAAAAGCGGGACTTACCCTCGAACCTCTGGTCGTTTACGGCGAACGGGACGGGTATTTGAGCGACGATCATCTGACTCCCGCCCAGGGCAGCAGCTGGGACCTGGAAATCGCCCATTTCGTCGATATGGTGAAAAACGGGGCGGAATCGCGCGTCCCCATCGAGCAGGCGGTCGAGATGCAAAAAATGCTGTGCGGCATTTACGATTCTGCCCGGCTTGGGAAAGAAGTCACGCTGTAAAAGGGGAGGGCGTATATGAAAACCTGCATCAGTACCTGGAGTTTCTGCAAACTGTTGGACGAGGGGGTCCTCGATCATTTCGGGGTCATCGGGAAGATCCGGGAGATGGGTGTGAACGCCGTTGAGCTCGTTTTGAACGATATACCGCCGGACGGCGGAGATCCCCGGGATTTTGCCCTGAGGCTGACCGAACATGCCCGCAGTCTGGGGATGGAGGTGCCGATCTATACCACGGGTGCCAATTTTTGCACCCCCGATGTCGAGAAAGAAATCCGACGGGTGGAAAAGCATATTGATATCGCGTCGGAGGCGGGAATCCCCCTCCTGCGCCACGATATCACCCGTGAATTTTATGAGGGCTATATGGGAGTGCCGACCTTCGAGGCGATTCTGCCGGAGCTGGCGGCGGCTATCCGTGAGGTTGCCGAATACGCCCGGAGCAAAGGCGTCACCACCTGTTCCGAGAACCACGGGAGCCTCGTGCAGGACAGCGACCGGATGCTGCGCATCTTCACGGCAGTCAACCATCCCAATTACCGCTATCTCTGCGATATCGGCAATTTCGGCGGCGTGGATGAAGACTGCGCCGTAGCGGTTTCCAAGCTGTTGCCGTTTATCTCCCATGTGCATGCGAAGGACGCCTTCGTGCGCTCCGGGATGTGGCCGGCCCCCGGGCGCGGCTGGCTGCCTACCCGTGCCGGGAATTACCGCCGCGCCACGATATTCGGTCAGGGGGACCAGCCCGCCTATCAGTGCCTGAAAATCATCCACGACTCCGGCTACCGGGGCTACGTGTCCATTGAATTTGAAGGCATGGAGGATGTCCTTCTGGGGGTGGAAATCAGCCTGGAAAACCTGAATCGCTATCTGGCGCAGATGGGCGAGTGAGCGGCCGAATTACAGGGGCCCAAGAAAGGATGAAAGAATGACCATGAAGGAATACGTCATTGCCGGCGCGGATGTGCTGCTGGACGATTTTGCTTTTCATAAACGATGTGTAACAGTGCGGAACGGCGGCATTTCGGAAATCAGCCTGTCCCCGCCGGAGGGACTGGAACGGATCGACGCCGCCGGGTTGAGGCTTCTCCCCGGACTGGTGGAGACCCATTTCCACGGGGCGCAGGGGGTCACCTTCCAGTGTCCCGACCGGGAAGGGGTAAAGAAAGTCGCCGCCTTTGAGGCGTCCATGGGCATCACGTCGATATTCCCCACCATTTCCTCCTCGGCCGACGATGTCGCGCAGGGGGCGATCCGGACCATCCGGGCAGCGGCGGAGGAAGGGACAGCGGGGGCGAAAATCCGGGGTATCCATCTGGAGGGGCCTTTTCTCTCCGAGGAATACCGGGGTGCCCATCCGAAGGAGGACCTGTTTATCCCCTCGCCCGAACGCCTCGATGTGTATCGGAAAGCCGGCGGCGACTGGATACGCATCCTGACCATCGCCCCTGAGATAAACGGGGCGGAAGAGACGATCCGCTATGCGCGCCGTCACTCGATCACGGTGGAGCTGGGGCATTCCGGCGCGGATTACGCCACCGCGATGAAAGCGATCGATCTGGGAGCGAATGTGGCGACCCATACCTTCAACGCCATGCGGCCGCTGAGACACCGCGATCCGGGAGTCCTGGGGGCGGTGCTGACCGACGGGCGGGTAACCTGTGAGGTTATTTGTGATATGCGGCATGTGGAGGAGCCGGTCGTTCGGCTGATTTATCTGGCAAAGGGTGCGGACCTCATCAACATCGTCAGCGATTCGATGTACGGCGCCGGACTGCCCGAAGGGGTCTATCACATGGAAGGACGGACCCGGACGGTCAAAGACGGGCTGGCGTATCTGGACGACGGGACCATCAGCGGCAGCGCCTGTACCAGCATGCATGGTTTCCGCAACCTCGTGGGGATGGGGATACCGGTGGAAGAGGTCAGCAAAATGGCGTCCCGCAACCCCGCCCGCACCGCAGGAATCCTCGACAAAACCGGCACGATCACGGTAGGCAAGGACGCCGACCTGATCCTGCTTAATCCCGCGCTTGAGGTCGTTTCCACCTTCGTTGAGGGCCGCTGCGTTTATGGCGGAGGAACCCGATGAGACTGGGGATTGATGTGGGAGCCACCGCAATCAAGTCGGGGCTGGTCGACGACCGCTATAACGTAACCGGGAAAAGGAGCCGGCCGACCGACGCCCGGGACGCCGCTGCCTTTTTGTCCGATCTGGCAGATATCGGCCGTTCTTACAGGGGGAGCGCGAAGATCACCTCGGTGGGTATCGGGCTGCCCGGTCAGGTGGATCCCCATAAAGGAACGCTGGTGGACTCCACCAACCTGGCGCTGGCGGACGTACCGGTGGCGGATACGCTCAGCAGAGAGCTGGGGGTGCCGGCCTTCGTCGGCAATGACGCGAACTGCGCCATGTTCGGCGAGGTGTACGCGGGGGAGGGGGTGACGACCCCGAACCTCATCATGGTCACGGTGGGAACCGGTATCGGCGGCGGCATACGCATCAACGGGAAAATCTACCGCGGCCGCAATGAGTCGGCGGGGGAATTCGGCCATATGTGCGTCAATTTCAGCGGGGTGACCTGCCGCTGCGGCGCCACTGGCTGCTGGGAGGCTTATGCCTCGGTCACGGCACTCATCCGGCAGACCCGCGACGCGGCGGGGCAGTATCCCCAAAGCCTTCTGGCCCGCCTGATAGAGGAGGGCGGGGGAGCGGTTGACGGCAGGACGGCATTTATCGCGGCAAAGGCGGGCTGCCCTGTTGCGGAACAGGTGGTGGAGACATACGCGGGCTATCTGGCGGTGGGGATCGACAACCTGCTGATCATCTTCCGCCCCGATAAGGTCGTGCTCGCGGGCGCCGTCATGAACGAAGGGGATTTTCTGGTCTCCCGCATCAAAGAGAAGATCCGTTTCCCCGATCAGCTCTGCATCTCTAAGCTGCATAGCCACGCCGGCATTATCGGGGCCGCTGTTTTAGGAGAGGTGTACCGTGACCACAAACAATTTGTCTGAAGCAGCGGCGGGTTCGCTGTTTCGCTGCATCGACAGGGCCGAGCCGGAATTCTACGGGTTCCTCAAACAGATGGTTTCCATCGAGAGCTGTTCCGGGGACACAGAGGGCATTGACCGACTGGGGGACTCTATCGCGGATTTCGCACGGCGGAAGGGCTTTACCCCGGTGCGCCATCCTTTTCCCCTGGCGGGGAACGGGCTCGTCCTGTCCTCACCGGGAACGGAGGAGAAAAAGCCTCTATGCTTTATCGCCCATCTCGATACCGTCCACGCTAAAGGTTCCTTCGCGCGTATGCTGGAGGAGGCGGACGGCTGCCTGTACGGTCCGGGCGTGGTGGACTGCAAGGGCGGCATCGCAGTAGCGCTTTTGGCTATGACGGCCCTGCGGCAGGCCGGCTTCACCGGCCGTCCCCTCAAGCTGGTGCTCACTCCCGACGAGGAGGTGAGCACCTGCCTCTCCGGTGAGGAGGGCATCGCGTTTATACAGTCGGAGACGAAAGACTGCGCGGCCGCCATCACCTGCGAATGCGGAACTAACGGCGAGGCGGTCGTACAGCGCAAGGGCATTCTGAAGGCGGACATCACGATAGCCGGCAAAGCGGCCCATGCCGGTATGCATTATGACCGCGGGGTCAGTGCCGTCCGGGAGGCCGCCCGGAAAATTCTCGCGCTGGAAAACCGGAGCCACATTGGCCGCATCACCTACAACTGCGGCCTAATCCAGGGCGGGACCACCTATAACGTGGTCCCGGAGCATTGCAGGATAGGGGTGGATATTCGCTTTGGAACCTCTTCCGAACAGAAGGAGGCCATGCGGGTACTCGAAGAGGTCGCCGGGCAGTCCTATGTGCCGGGCACCACGTCGCAGATACGACTGTACGGCAGGCGGCCGCCCATGGAAAAGACCGACGGGGGGATGGAATTGTTCGAGCTGATCCGGCGGACAGGCGAACGGTACGGCTTGGAAGAGCTGTCTCCCCTGCTCAACGGGGGAGGCTCTGACGCGGCGTATTCCGCCCAAACCGGAACGCCCTCGATATGCGGCATGGGTATCACCGGCCGCGATTGGCACACAACCGAGGAGCGGGCGGAAATCGCGTCCCTGGCGCGCCGGGCAAAATTGCTCGCGGCGACGGCCGCTCAAATGGAATAGGACAAAAGCGAGGGAGGGGATGAAACGCTTTCATCCCCTCCCTCTTTCCGATATCTCTCGGATTTTCCCTCCCAACGGGGTAACTGTTCCGAGTCACAGTCCTCCATAATCATTGCTTTTTCCGATTGCTGAAACTAATCAGGAACTTCTAAAACGTTCATGGTGGTGTAGTCGAATAGCGGTGTATTATCCCAAGTTCGCATGGATTGAAAATAGTGGGCGCCAATATCCTTCTGCAAAAGTTCGATATTGTAAAAAATTCTTTTTGGGGATTTCGAAAACAAATATAACGCCGAATAGGGTATCTGGACATCTATTGTCAAATCCTCTTTGAATTGATCGGTAATATTCGCTTCAACAAGACGTTTGTCATAATTATCGCCGGGCAAAGCGTTGATATAAAGAACATTTCCAAAACAATCCCCAAAAAGCGATGTAGAAACAGTCGTTGCAAAGATATTGTTAACAGCCGTTTTATAATCAATTAAGTCTATGTAGAGAGACATTGTCAATGGGCCGCGGTTTAATATGGGCCTGGGAAAACAAATATGTAAATGCAGAGAATATTTTTTAGCCTCTATTGCAAAAACGGTGATTTTTTTGTTATGCGTAGGTTTTGACACATAGGGGATATCATGTTCGATATGATTACCGCACAGGCAGGTAAATACGTCAGACAGATAAAAAGTTTGATGATGGGAGGTAGATTCATTGCTCGCCGGCAATTGGGAGGGTCTGAACTCACGGCTCCAATATACTTGCCGCACATAGCTGGGATCATTCCGTTTAAGGTACAATTCGATAAAATCCTCTTTATTCAGTTGCCGGTATACACTTTGGAAGGTAGTCGAGGCATCGTCGCTATCAAGTGAGTCAAAACCAGCTGAGGATATAAAGTCATACGAGGTAAACTGAGATAAGGCTTTAAGAGAAAACTGTATTGCTTCTACAACATGAAATTGTTTCGCTAATCGTTCAATTTCCAACCATTCAATTTCTTTTGAATATTTTAAATTGAAATAGTAACAATCAACTAACGTTTTAACAGGTATATGTATAACGCTTTCGGGTTCCATAACGCAATATGCAACATCACAGGCTATATGTCTGGCAAGATGTAATAATAGCAGAAAGAAAGTTTTGCTAATGGTAAATGTCTGAATACTTCTATTGCCTAAAACTAGGGTACGGCAATCATTATATATAAAGCTGTTTGCCACCGTATGCAATTCAAGAGCGTAATCTTCACAGGAACAATATACAGGTAATGTATGTAATTCCAACATAACCTTTGTTGTGCAATGATAAAAAGGACTTAAATGAGTAGCGGAAGAATGGAAATACTGATCCATACAGTGATGAGATAGGGGTGTGTTATTATACGTGAATCCCAGTTCACCTAAAATATCGATTGCATTTGTTAAAAACTTATCAGAAACAAAAAAGTCAATATCAGAACATTGGCGTTGCTGTTGAGAAGGGTAGACATCGTATAAAAGGGTAACGCCTTTAAAGAAATAATGGGAATCGAATGATTGACAAAGGCTTGCTGTATTTTATTGACATGGAGCAGATATGAATCGTTTAGGAGCCGCTGCCGCATATAATCCTGTGGGTAAGCGGATTGATCAAAAATACCGTGTGCGGCGAGAAAATGCAGCTCCGTATTCTCATATGAAATTTGCTCCAGGAATCTATGGAAATAACCCATACGCATTATACCTCTATAGTATATATTATAAAATAAATATAACATTGACGACATAATAAATCAAATATTGACTAAAAAAGTGGCGCGTGTTACTATAATTTGAGAATTAAATGGAAAGAGGTGATATTGTGTTTTTCTTGTCGGTTGTTCCCAAGATATTGTCGGCTAATTCCCAATGCCCCCCTGGTTGCGACACGAATTGTGGCTGCCAAGTCCGTTGTGGCTGTAAGGGTGGGTGCGCCAGCTGAACCATCAAAATCGACGGCCGTTTGCCGTCGATTCTGATTTGCGATATTTATAAAGAGGTGCTTTTATGAGAATTCGATCACGATATACGGTAATGAATACCTTTGATGAAGGCACGCTTATTTATAATTGGAAAAATGGGGCCCAAGTATTCATCACAAAGGGTGAATATAACGAAGACATTTTGGCGTTGACAAACAATGAATGTGATAAAATTAAAAAAGCAGAATTAATGCAGCTCTTTACGGTAGAAAGCAAGACGGATGAAATTATGCAGGTGGTGATTAATTATTACAAAAACGCGTTCGACCCAACCAAATTAAGTTTTATTATAATGCCTAATAATATCTGTAATTTTAATTGCCGTTATTGTTATCAAAACCATGATAAAAAACAGATAAATGGTGAAATAGCGGATCGATTTATACAGGCTGTTAAAAATCATTATTATCAAAATGGTCTTACGGAATTCTATATAGAATGGGTTCGGCGGTGAACCGACTCTATCTTATCCCATAATCCAAAAAATCACCAATGAACTGAATGATTTTTTTAATCAGAATCATGTAATTTATTCCTATGGTATTACAACAAATGGTTATTTATTAGATAAGACCATGACGGATTACCTATTATCCCAACATTTCAAATTTTTTCAGATTACTTTAGACGGAGGAAGAGATACCCATAATATAAATCGTCCTTTATATAGCGGTGAAGCCACTTGGGATACGATTTTTCAGAATCTGATTTCTATGAAGAATAGTGTTATGGATGATTTTCGAGTAGCAGTGCGTGTCAATTTCGATTATCAGACGTTTGATACTGTTTCTCAATTACTTGATGATATGCGAGATGAACTGGACCACCGGTTTACTGTATTTTTTCATAGTATTGAAAAATGGGGTGGCGAAAATGATCAAAATTTTGAGGTAATCGAAGGGGAACTGGAACCCTTTATGCGGAAAATATTGATGGACGAAGCGATTAAACGAGGAATAGAACCTTACCTTAATTTTAAATTCTTCAATCCTTTCGGCAGGGTCTGTTATGCCGGCTATCCATATCATTTTACTCTTGGAACAGATGGTTTGTTGAGGAAATGCAACGAAGAGGATGAAAAAATTGACAGGTTTAATGTTGTGGGGACAATCACTGATGGAAAAATCGATTTAAATCTTGAAAAATGGGGAGATTATGCTTTGCCCGGCGGCGCAAAGGGGTTTAGTGACAAATGTCTGGAGTGCCTGTACCTCCCGGCCTGTTATGGGCAGAATTGCCCCAAGCATCGAATACAGGACAAAAAGATAAGCTGTCCCGCTGATTTTGCTGTATCAGATGATATTCTATATAGCAAATATATGTTTATATCTTCCCAATGCGGGAAATAAGGAGGCTGACTGATGGGTCGCTTTACATTTCGCAAAGCTTGGGAGGATACCAAGTTTATGCTGGGTTTTGTCTGGCGGGAGGACAAAAAAATATTTTTATATAAAGTGTTCACCGTACTGTTGGCCACGGCCCAGACATTATTCGGCACATTGTATATTAAGTGGATCATTGACAGCATAACCGCTACAGGAGATATCGTCAAAACGATCATTCTAATCGTTGGCATACAACTGCTTTTTTTCCTTCTATATTCGCTCTCCACCTGGTTCGGCAATATTTTAACGCCTCGCGCTTCCTACCGCATACGAAATTCCCTGCAAAACGAATTTGTGAATATGGCGATGAAACAGGATTTGCAGTGTTACGAGGATCCGGAATTTTATGATAATTATGCAAAGGCTACTCGCTATGCGGATACAAAAGCGCTTGATTTTCTCGAAATAATAGCAAGCGCGGTTCAGGGAATTCTTTCCACAGCGGCATTGCTGTCAGTCGTCAGTCTTGTCAGCCCGATCATGCTGATTTTTGCGGCGGCGTCTATCGTTGTCACTTTTTTAGATCAGCGTCGGTCCATTCAACTGTCCATGAATCATTATGAAGCGGAAGAAACCTTGAACCGGCAGGCGGATTACATGAAGCGCATCGCTCATCATCGGCAGTTTGCCAAAGAAGTTCGCCTTTTTCATCTGCACAAATTTATTCTGTGGAAATTAAATGCTACTTTCCGCGAGAAATATCGCCTGTTCTGCGATACCAATCGAAAATATTGGGGATTTAAATATGGTATTAACTGTATTAATTCCCTTGTCATCACGCCGGGGCTGATGATCTATCTGGCGGTACAGGCGATTCAGGGCGCCATATCCATCGGCAGCTTTTCCATGCTGTATGGAATCACGTTTAACATAGCGGGGGAGTTATCCCAGATCGTTATGACGTTGGACAAGCTGAAATTCGAAAGCGAATATTACGTATCCCATTTGCGCGGGGTACTGGATTATCAGCCGACTATTGAAAATCAGGATAAAGGGTGCGATGTGGAGGAAAAACCGCATAGAATCGAATTTTCGCACGTTTCTTTTTGCTATCCGAACCATGACAGGATGGTTTTGAAGGATATCAGCTTTGTATTGGAACCGGGGAAAAAGATGGCGATCGTGGGGCGAAACGGCGCGGGGAAAAGCACCATTGTCAAGTTGCTGCTCCGTCTGTACGATGCAACGGAAGGTGCCATTCGTTTTGATGGGAGACCCATGGAGGAAATACAGATAGAACAGCTTCGGCGCTGTTTTTCGGTGACAATGCAGGATTTCAATGTGTATGCCTTTACAATTGGCGAGAATATAGAAATGGATATTCCCGGTGAGGGATCGGCGGAGAACATAACGAATGCTCTTATGTTTACTGATCTTCAAAAAAGGGTGTCTCAGCTGGAAAAGGGAGCGCAGACTTACTTAACCCGTGAATTTGAAGAAGAGGGGGTCGAGTTGTCGGGCGGAGAAAAGCAGAAATTGGCCATAGCGCGCGCTTTCGCTCAAAGGGCCGATATTTTTGTGTTGGATGAAGCCAACAGTGCCCTCGATCCTTTGGCGGAATACGATCTGAATAATAAACTGATGTCCCATATCGCGGATAAAAGCGTCGTTTTCGTGACCCACCGGTTATCCACCACGATTATGGCGGATGAAATACTGCTGATAGAGGATGGGAGAATCGCCGAAAGAGGTACCCATACGGAACTGATGTCCCAAAATGGTTTATATGCCGAAATGTTTTACCGGCAGGCGGAGGCGTATCGGGCGGTTGAGGAGGCTAAGGCATATGAGTGAGTATCAGTATCAGTTCTACGGAAGGCGCATTATTGCCAATATACCATTGCCGGCAACCCCCTATACCGAGACTTCAGGCATCGGATATTCTTCCGCAATCAGGGTGGAAGGTGTCATAACGGACAGGGAAATGAAAGACGATATGACGGTTACTGAGAATATGTACTGCATTTCGTCACCCAGGGTCTCTTTTCAAATACAGCTGAATCCTGCACATATATCCGTTTACAGCTCAGGGGAGGAATCCATTGTTTCCACTGTGTTCAATCTGCCTTATTCGCTCCTGGTCAGGGTAGAAAACTCAATAGTCGTTAAGCAAATCCTGAGGGACATTCCCTTCTATGTACTAACGGTGCCAACGGCCATCCACCGTATGGAGGAAATAACCGAACAGATATATCATCATATATGTACACAGTGAGTCAACAGGGAGTGTGACTTTGAAAAGGAAAGAGACGGCAAAGGGAGGCTCCGGCATAGATGCCGGAGCCTCCCTTATAAAATACCGTTATTCTTTTATCTCTTTTTCTTTGCCGTTTTTCCGTTCCGCCGCTTTTTCGTTTTTACGGGTATCCTCTTCGGTTTCCTTCGGCGGCAGGGGGGTCACCTCGATGTGTACCTTTTCGATGCGGCGGTCGTCCACCTCCTGCACGGTGAAGGAGGCGTTTTCATAGGTCACCACCGGGTGTTCGTCCTCGCCGGGAATGCGTCCGATGCGGTCCATGATGAAGCCGGCCACCGTGTCGTATTCCCCTTCGGGCAGCTTGACGTCCAGGAGGTCGCTCAGCTCCTCGATATCGATGGAGCCGTCCACCTCGAAGGTGTGGTCGCCGGTCTGAGTGACCTCCTCCTCCTCGTGGTCGAACTCGTCCTGAATGTTGCCCACGATGGATTCCAGCAGGTCCTCCATGGTGACGATGCCGGCGACGCCGCCGTATTCGTCCACCACCACTGCCATCTGGATGTGTTTCTCGGTCATCTCGGTGAACAGCTCGCCGCATTTTTTCGTGCCGGGGACAAAATACGCCTCCCGCAGCAGGGTGCGTATGGAGAAGCCGCCGGGAATTTCAGCGCCCACATAGGGCAGCAGATCCTTGATATACAGCAGGCCGATGACGTTGTCGATCTCGTCCTCGTAAACCGGCAGGCGGGAGAAACCCTCCTCCATACCGATGCGCAGCGCCTCGGCGAGACCGTCCTCGATATCCACCGCTTCCATATCGGTGCGGGGGGTCATGATGTCCTCGGCGATGATGTCGTCGAACTCGAAGATATTGTTGATCATGTCCTTCTGGCTCTCTTCGATGACACCCTTTTCCTCACCCACGTCCACCATCATGCGGATTTCTTCCTCGGTGACGTTTTCCTCGTCCGCATGGGGGTCCATGCCGAAGAGGCGCACCACGATGTTGGTGGAGGCGGACAGCAGTTTCACGAACGGGCGGGCGACCACCGCCACCACCCGCAGCACGCCGATCACGGCGAAGGACAGGGACTCCGCCTTCTGCATGGCGATGCGCTTGGGTACCAGCTCGCCCAGCACCAGGGAGAAATAGGACATAATCAGGGTGATGACCACCACGCTTACCGATTCCACGGCGCCGGCGTAAGCCTGCATCGCGGGAACCAGGCCGATAAACCAGTTTGCCAGCGGCGCTGCCAGCGACTGGGCCGCCGTGGCGGAGGTCAGGAAGCCGGCCAGCGTGACGCCGATCTGGATGGTGGCGAGAAAATTGGAGGAGTCGGCAGTGAGTCTGAGCACCTGCTGTGCTTTTTTATGCCCCTCCTCCGCCATTTTGCGCAGTTTGTTGTCGTTGAGGGAGATGATGGCGATTTCCGACGCGGCAAAGAACGCGTTGAACAGAATCAGGACGAGCAGGAGCAGCAGCTGCAGCCATATGTTGCCCGCCGGGCCAGGGTCTGAATCCATGTGGTGGTGTTTCCCCTTTCAATATGGGCGGCCGTGAGGGCGCGCCGTACAAATTCATGCGCCGGACCGTCAAATCGGCACAAAACAATCAACAGTATAATATCCGCTTTTTTCCCCTCTGTCAATGAGTTTCAGGGGGCCGGGCGGCGGCTGAGGGAACGAAAAGGCGAGAGCGGGCGGGGCCCTTTGCCCTGCCGGACCCCTGCGGGCGGATATCGCCGTTTTTGCCCGTTTTCAGCCCTTTTTGAGAAGCGGACATTTTAATTAACAAAAAAGACATGGAAAAAGCCGGGTTTTCATATTTACACCCCGGGGGAAAAGTGTTATCATGACAACTGATGTGCGGAACGGATTTCCAACGGCGGAAACCAACCGGTCCGCCGTTGTTCTTATTACCAATTAAACCATCCTTAAAGGAGGACAAATCCATGGCAAGAAAGTTCAAGACGATGGATGGCAACAACGCCGCGGCGCATGTATCCTATGCGTTCACCGACGTTGCCGCGATCTATCCCATCACCCCCTCGTCGGTGATGGCGGAAGAAACCGACAAATGGGCCGCCGGCGGACAGGAAAACGTGTTCGGCCGTCCCGTCAAGGTAGCGGAAATGCAGTCGGAGGCCGGTGCCGCCGGCGCTGTCCACGGTTCCCTCGCTGCGGGCGCGCTGACCACCACCTACACCGCCTCCCAGGGCCTGCTGCTCATGATCCCCAACATGTACAAAATTGCGGGTGAGCTGCTGCCCAACGTCATCCATGTGTCGGCCCGCGCGCTGGCATCCCACGCGCTGTCCATCTTCGGCGATCACTCCGATGTGTACGCCTGCCGCCAGACCGGCTATGCCATGCTTTGTTCCTCCAGCGTGCAGGAGGTGATGGACCTGGGCGCCGTCGCCCACCTGTCCTCTATCAAGGGCCGGGTGCCCTTCCTGCATTTCTTTGACGGCTTCCGCACTTCCCACGAGGTTCAGAAGATCCAGGTCTGGGATTACAAGGATCTGGCCGAGATGCTGGACTGGGAGTCGGTTGACCGCTTCCGCAGCAACGCGCTGAATCCGGAGCATCCCGTACAGCGCGGCACCGCGCAGAACCCCGATATCTTCTTCCAGGCCCGCGAGGCCTGCAACACCTATTATGAAGCGATCCCCGACGTGGTGGAGAGCTACATGAAGATGGTGAACAAGAAGATCGGCTCCAACTACAAGCTGTTCAACTACTACGGTCCCCGCGACGCGAAGCGCGTCATCATCGCCATGGGCTCCGCCTGCGAGACCATCGAGGAGACGGTGGACCATCTGAACGCCGCCGGCGACAAGGTCGGCTTGATCAAGGTCCGTCTGTACCGTCCCTTCTCCGCCAAGCATCTGCTGGCCGCTATCCCGGACAGCGTGGAGGCTATCTCGGTCCTCGACCGCACCAAGGAGCCCGGCTCCATCGGCGAGCCCCTGTATCTCGACGTGTGCGCCGCGCTCAAGGGCTCCCCGTTCGAGAGCGTCCCGGTGTACACCGGCCGCTACGGCCTGGGCTCCAAGGACACCACGCCGGGCCAGATCGTCGCCGTATACCGCAACATGGAGACCGCCCGTCCCAAGAAGCGGTTCACCATCGGCATCGTAGACGATGTGACCAAGCTCTCCCTGAAGGTCAAGGAGAATCTGGACACCACCCCCCGCGGCACCCGCTCCTGCAAATTCTGGGGCCTGGGCTCCGACGGTACGGTGGGCGCCAATAAAAACTCCATCAAGATCATCGGCGACCACACCGATATGTATGCGCAGGGCTATTTCGCCTATGACTCCAAAAAGTCGGGCGGCGTCACCATCTCCCATCTGCGCTTCGGTAAAAAGCCGATCAAGTCCACCTATTTCGTGAGCAAGGCCGACTTCGTCGCCTGCCATAACCCCTCTTATGTGGACAAGTACGATATGGTGAGCGATGTCAAGCCGGGCGGCACCTTCCTGCTCAACTGCGCTTGGGACGTGGAGGAGCTGGATAAGCGCCTGCCCGCCTCCATGAAGCGCTATATCGCTAAAAACGACATCAAGTTCTACACGATCGACGCGACCCATATCGCCAAGGGCCTGGGCCTGGGCAACCGCACCAATACCATCCTGCAGGCCGCTTTCTTTAAGCTGGCCCGCGTGATCGCTCCCGAGGACGCGGTTCAATTTATGAAGGACGCCGCCACCAAATCCTATTCCAAGAAGGGCGACGCCATCGTCAAGATGAACCACGACGCTATCGAGTGCGGCATGAAGGAAGTCAAGAAGGTCAAGGTCCCGAAGGAATGGGCCAAGGCCAAGGATGAGGACGTGCGCATCGAAGCCATGGGCGGCCGCGAAGAAATCCGCGGCTATATCGACAACATCCTGACGCCGGTCAACGCCCAGCAGGGCGACAAGCTGCCGGTTTCCACCTTCCTGAAGGACGCGGACGGCACCGTGCCGCTGGGCTCCTCCGCTTATGAGAAGCGCGGTATTGCCGTGGACGTCCCCATGTGGGTGCCTGAAAACTGCATCCAGTGTAACTTCTGCTCCTATGTGTGCCCCCACGCGGTTATCCGCCCGGCGGTGATGACCGAGGAGGAGGCCAAAAACGCCCCTGAGGGCATGAAGATGAAGCCGGCCACCGGCCTGCCGGGCTTCCAGTTCGCCATGACCGTGTCGGCTCTCGACTGTACCGGCTGCGGCTCCTGCGCCAGCGTCTGCCCCGGCATGAAGGGCAACAAGGCGCTCGTGATGCAGCCCATTGACACCCAGGTACACGAGGAGGAGAAGTTCCTGTACGGGTATCAGCTCCCCATCAAGGAAGAGGTCGCCGCCAAATTCAAGACCACTACCGTCAAGGGCAGCCAGTTCCTCCAGCCCCTGCTGGAGTTCTCCGGCGCTTGCGCCGGCTGCGGCGAGACCCCGTACGCCAAGCTGATTACCCAGCTGTTCGGCGACCGGATGTATATCGCCAACGCCACCGGCTGCTCCTCTATCTGGGGCGGTTCCTCCCCGTCGACCCCCTACACCGTCAATAAGAACGGTCACGGTCCGGCGTGGGCCAACTCCCTGTTTGAGGACAACGCCGAATACGGCTACGGCATGTTCCTGGGCGTCACCGCCCGCCGCAACCGCGTGGCCGATATCCTGAAGAAATTCTCCGAGACCGACCTGCCCGCCGAGTGGGGCCTGAAGGAAGCTGCTCAGGAGTGGCTGGCCGGCAAGGACAACGCCGAAGCCTCCAAGGCCGCGTCCGCCAAGGTGGTGGCCGCGCTGGAGAAGGCCGACAAGGCCTGCGGTTCCTGCGGCTGCGACTTCGACCCACTGTACAAGGAAGTGCTGAAGAATAAGGACGTGCTGGTCAAGAAGTCCTTCTGGATGTTCGGTGGTGACGGCTGGGCCTATGACATCGGCTTCGGCGGCGTGGACCATGTCCTCGCGTCGGGCGAAGACGTCAACATTATGGTCTTTGACACCGAGGTGTATTCCAACACCGGCGGCCAGGCCTCCAAGGCCACCCCGACCGGCTCGGTCGCCCAGTTTGCGGCGGCCGGCAAGGTGCAGAAGAAGAAGGATCTCGGCGCCATTGCCATGAGCTACGGCTACGTGTATGTGGCCCAGATCGCCATGGGCGCCGACATGAACCAGACCCTGAAGGCCATTCAGGAGGCCGAGGCCTATCCCGGCCCGTCCCTGATCATTGCCTACGCCCCCTGCATCAACCACGGCATCAAGGGCGGCATGGGCATCTCCCAGGCCGAGGAGAAGAAAGCGGTGGAAGCCGGCTACTGGCACACCTACCGCTTCGACCCGCGCAAGGAAGACAACGCCTTCTCGCTGGACAGCAAGGCGCCGACCGCTTCCTACCGCGACTTCATCATGGGCGAGGTGCGATACAATTCTCTGACCCGTTCCTTCCCGGACCGCGCTGAGGAGCTGTTCGCCAAGGCGGAGAAGAACGCCGCCGAGCGCTACGATCATCTGGTCCGTCTGGGCGAGCTGTACGGCAAGAAATAAACAGCGGAATAAAACGCCCGCAAGGGTGAAAAAGAGCCCCCGGAGAATTTCTCCGGGGGCTCTTTCTTCTCACAGTATCTCGATGGAGGTGCAGTGATAAAGCTGTGCCGTATAGCCCTCCGACCGACCGCCGTCGTATGCGATGCGAACCGTCTGGCCGGCCTCCAGTGCGGCGGCGCCCAGCGTTTCGCCGCCGCGCCGGACGGCGACGCCCTCCCCGGCCGATAGGGACAGGGTGTGGGAGCGCTGACGCTCCTCGCTGTTCCAATCGGGCTGAACCAGCAGGGTACTGCCGCTGACCTCCAGAATGGTGCCGTCAAAGGAACAGGAGACAGCGGCGGGTTCCGCCGGCGCGGAGACCTGGCGGTGTTCCCGGCAGCCTGAAAAGAGCAGCGGGGTAAACAGCAGGGCCCCGCACAGCAGGAGCTGGGAAAAACGAGCGGACGGAAATTTCACCGGTATCCTCCTCTCCTCGGTGTCGTTTGAAGTCTGCCTGTGGATCAGGTGTTTATCGACTGTTTACGTCCGAGGGGGATGCCGGCCCGAAAGCGGTTCCCGGCAGCGGCCCGTCCTGCTTTACTTTTCTTTTTCCTGTGTGTCTGTTGCTGCGTCAATAAAGGCGTCGAGAGACCGGTCGTCGCCGATGTCGTCCTGTGCCTGCCGTATATAGAATTGTCCCATGCCGTCGTGATAGGCCTTCTCCAGCCTCTCGTATTTAGCTTGCTGGGCCGCCTTGTCGTCCTTCAGCTGTCGCAGGTTTTCCTCTAGTTCTTTGACCTTCAGCGCTTTCAGCGGGACGTAAACCGCCCGCATGACCGCGACTGTGGCAGCGGCTGTGACGGCGGCGGTGGCTGCGAGAAGGGTGAAAAGGCCCAGCCCGCCTGACCGGGCGAGCTCCGATTGGATCAGGGTGGCCAGCGCGTCAAACAGGTTCAGTAGAACCACCTCCCGCAAGGGCCGGCGCCTTTCCTTTGGCTGAACGTCCCTGCCTTTATAATGGACTTGTCAATTACTCTGGGGCCGGCTGATTTCACACAGGGTTTCCGCGATCAGCATCATGGCCTCTTTGCTGATATCCCAGTATTTTAGACCGTACATCAGCCGCCTGACGTAGTCCCGGGATAACATCAGGGTGCCGCCCTGCCGCCGGGTATGTTCTTTCACCGCGCTGAGCATCAGAAAGGCGCCGAAGCCCTCGTTGATCTCCCGGTTGTCCGATTCTTCCGCCGGGTCGGCGGTCACCAAGGTAAACGGCTTGAACCGGATCAGCCAATAGGCGGTCAGGGCCGCTTCCTTAATCTCACTCATATAGGTGTCGTCGTGATAGATGCGGAAATAATCCTTCCGCTTATCTATACGGACCAGCAGCTGACAGATCAGGGTCTCGTCCACGTGAATGAGCGACGGGTCCAGCCGGTGGCTGGCGATATAGGCGTCGAACAGCGTTTTCAGCCGCCGATACTCCGCGTACTGCTCTTCGGCGGACGGGGGGACATAGATATAGCGGGAGCTTGCTCCCGCGTCGTCTTTTATCTTGATAGACACGCGTCATTCAACCTTCTTGTCAGATTAAATTTTGAACGATGTCGGCGTGATCCCGCAGCAGGGCGAGTCCGCCTTTTTCGAGAAAAGACAGGAAGGACTCTCCCTTGTCGTAAGAGGGGTGGTTTCGGTTGACCTCACCTATAAAGCCTTCGGTCTTCCGATACAATTCGTCAAACTGTTCCCGGGACATACTCAGGGGGGATTTTGTTTCCATATGGCATAACTCCTCGGTGTTTCAATAAGACTGGTCCGCTATCATCTTATTCGAACACACCCATTTTAGACCTTCCTATTTGTCGACAGTGGGCGCCACGCTATAATTACCATTTATATGGCAATTATAGCGTGGGAACGAACGATTGTCAACCGTCCGCAGCACAACCGGGCGAATAGAACGGAGCGGCGGGGTCATGGCCTCTCTTTCCGTAAATTACGTCTGTAGATGATAAAAAAGACACCCCACCGGATAACCGCCGGTGGGGTGCCTTATGTACACTCTATTCAGTCCTCGTCAGGACGTTCCCAATTGTGCCAGACGTTCTGTACGTCGTCGTTGTCCTCCAGCGTGTCCAGCAGCTTTTCCATTTTGACGACAAGCTCGGGATCCTCGATGGCGGAATAGACGTCCGGGACCTGTTCTATTTCAGCGGAAACGAAGACATAGCCCTTGGCCTCCAGATCATCGCGCACCGCGGAGAAGTCGTCGGGTTCGGTGGTGATCTCAAAAACGTCCCCGTCGGTGGCAAAATCGGCCGCCCCGGCTTCCAGCGCGTCTTCCATTACCTTATCCTCGTCGAGGCCCTCCGCCTCAATGGCGAGGATACCTTTCTTCTGGAACATGTAACCGACGCAGCCGGTCTGGCCCAGATTGCCGCCGAATTTATCGAAGTAATGGCGCAGGTCGCCGGCGGTGCGGTTGCGGTTGTCGGTAAGGGTTTCCACGATGAGAGCGATGCCGCTGGGGCCGTATCCTTCATACTGCAGCGCTTCATAGGTGTCGGCGCTGCCCTCGCCGGCCGCCTTTTTGATAATACGGTCAATGTTGTCGTTGGGCACGTTGTTAGCCTTCGCCTTGGCGATGGCGTCCTTCAGACGGGCGTTGGCGGCGGGGTCGGCGCTGCCGCCTTCTTTGACCGCCACCGCGATTTCACGTCCCATCTTGGTAAAGATTTTCGCCTTCTGGCCGTCCGTTTTTTCCTTTTTCCGTTTGATATTGTTCCATTTGGAATGTCCCGACATGGAGATTACCCCTTTGATTTCAGTATTTGATCCGTCGTACAGGCGAGGTTCTGCACCGTTATGTATCGGTGCAGAAGAACAGCGGGCCATTCCTGGCACATAGAGCGGTTTCTCCGCGCCTGTAGAGGTGGACTGGTACTATGACATCGCTCATTATAGCATGAGACGAGGGGGCGCGCAAGGCTGGCGTGACAGATTCGTTATTGAAAAACAGGCCGTCCTGTGCTATCCTAGACTGGTACAGTATCAAAAAGAGGAGGAAGGGGCCATTGGGTAGTAAGATTATTCTGAGCGCTGACAGTACCTGCGACCTCGGTGACGAGCTGCGGGAAAGATATAACGTACAGTATTATCCATTCCATGTAATACTGGATGGCAAAACCTATGGGGACGGCGTGGATTTAGTGCCCGACCGTATCTATGAGGTGTACCGGGAGCAGAAGATTCTGCCGAAAACCGCCGCTATCAACGCGGCGGAGTATGCTGAGTATTTTAAAAAGTGGACCGATCAGGGGTATGAGGTCATTCACCTGACGCTGGGCTCTGGCCTGTCCGCCACCTACAACAACTGCCGGATGGCCGCGGAGAATATGGAGGGTGTTTACGCCATCGACAGCCGCAACCTTTCCACCGGTTCGGGCCTGGCCGTCATCGAGGCGGCGGAGCGTATCGCGGCGGGGATGCCCGCCGCCCAGATCGCCAAAGAGGTGCAGGAGCTGACCGCCCGCTGTCATGCCAGCTTTATCATCGATACTCTGGAATTTCTCTATAAGGGCGGACGCTGCTCCGCCTTGGCCATGCTGGGGGCCAACATGCTGCAGCTCAAGCCCTGCATCGAGGTGAACAATGCCGACGGGTCTATGAGCGTGGGCAAAAAATATCGCGGTTCCCTGGATAAGGCGCTGGAACAGTACGTGAGGGATAAGCTGTCGGGCCGGAAGGATCTGAAAACCGACCGGGTTTTCATCACCCATTCGGGCATTTCGGACGAACGCATCGCCCTGGTGAAGAAACTGGTGAAAGAGCTGGCGGATTTCAAGGAGATTTTTGTCACCCGCGCGGGCTGTACCATCTCTTCCCACTGCGGCCCCAATACCCTTGGCGTGCTTTTTATGACCAAATAAGGAAAACGATACGGACAACGCCCCGCAGCCATCAGGCTGCGGGGCGTTTCGCTTCCTTCCACGATGCAGAGAGAACCGGTGGAAAACAAAGGGCTACTTCAGCACGGTGCGGTCACCCAGGGAGGTCAGGCAGATATAGGTTTTTCCCACGGCGGAGATCATGGGGGTGCCGTCCTCCTCGGTAAAGCTCAGCTTGTCGTCGGTGCGGGTCCAGCGGATGGGGCGGCTGGTGCCGCCAGAGCACAGCACACCCTCACCGGCGGTCAGGCGGAAACCGATGGTGACATCGTTCTCGTTGAATTTCTCCGCCTCCATCACGATGACGTTGGCGGCGGACAGCTGGACGCCCGACAGGGTGTTGTGGGCCTCCTTGCTGTCGAGGGTACCGTTGTATTTGCGGTACACGCCGGCTCCCGCGTCGTATTCGAACACCACCGGACGGGAGGGGGATACCGTGATCTGTACCTGCTGGCCCGCACCGGTGCCCGCTTTTTCACCAAAGGTGAAGGGCGAAGCGGTCGAAGTGGTGCTGCGCAGGTTCTTTTTCTCGATATAGGCCTGCAGCTTCGGGCCGCCGGTCATGGAGCTGTGCTCGGTGTCCCGCGTTTTCTTCAGCTCCGCATCCCGCCAGAAGGTTCCGTCGGTGACATACATGGCGTCTATATGATCCATGCCGGAGGAGTGGAAGCGCTCCCGCGCCGCCACGCTGTCTCCCCAGTGGACGTAAAGGCTGTCCAGCGATTGGGCCAGCATGAGGAAGGGGGTGCGGGCGCTGCGGATAGGGGCCAGTTTTTCCGGTATGAGTGACACATCGGCAAAGGTGGCCATGATACGGGTGATGCCGCCCTCGGTCTCCGCCTCCACATACAGGTCGGCCTGATCCAGCCCGACCTGCGGACGGGCGGTCTTGTCGTTGGGGATCATGATGGAGATCGGCCGGGCGCCCGCCGGGCCGTTATAGCCGGTCACACCGGTGAGGGGATTGCGGTTCCCGCCGGGCTGCGGGGCGGCTGCTTCTCCCCCCGTGGAAGGGGTCACATTGTGCGGGTCCATATCGGGAACCGGTGAAGTCTTTTTACAGGAGGTGAGGGACAACAGGCAAACGGCACCTACAAGGGCTGCCGACAATATACGTTTCATGGGCATAGGATTCGTCCTTTCCGGTAGCATTCCATCTGTATATTATAAAGGAACAAATCAGGTGTGGCAAGCGGAAAATCAGTCCTCTTCAATATCCGCGTGACGATATACCCGGTCACAGATGAAATCGTAGAGCCCGCCTGCCGCGGTGCAGAAGCCTTCCGCTTCGGCGGCCTCCAGGCTTTCGCCGTCGTCGGACGGGTACCGCGTTTCGATATACAGCCGGTTCATGTCGGCGCAGGTCTCCAGGAAACGGGAGAAATGCCGGTCGCGCTTGACCGCCTGACGGCACAGCCAGGTCAGGTTGTGCCCGTCCGCCAGTCCCGCACCAGTATAGATGAGATAGGCCTTGAAGGCTTTTTCCATGCACTGCTGGCAGTGGAAGCCGGCGATGTCCAGGCACTGCTTCTGTTCGGTCAGCAGCCGGGCGGCCAGCAGATCGGTCGCCGCGATCTCCAGCCAGTCGAAATACAGGCGGCTGTCCTCCGAATGACGGCTATTTCTCATACAGCACCCTCCCCGAACGGCGGATGCGCGCGGCAAAGCTGTCCCCGTCGCGGCACAGGCACTCCCACTCCGACGGACGGTAGCACAGCACGTCGTAAGGCAGGTCCGATTCCACCTGGAGATACAGCTCCCGTTCCAGCCGGCGGGGGGACTCGCAATCGGCCACTACACACAGCTTGACCGATGACAGCCGCCCGTCCAGTCCTCTCTTCTGACTGAACAGGATAATGGTATCGGGATGGGCGCGGCCGATGACCGCATCCCTCAGCGCGTCCAGTTCACGCTCGTCCATGACTCAGTCCCCTTTCTGTTTTTTCCTTTATTATAAAGCGGGAACCCGTTTTCGTAAAGTCCTCAGGCGTTCCCTTGACCACAGGTGCCGGGATGGTGTATGATACGGACGGAGTTATTTTCAAACTCCGGTCAGTTCGTAACCATCCTGACCGGCGCCGGAACCGGCGCCAATCAAAACTAAGGAGAGAAATCCATGAAAGAGAAACGTTCCCTGCGCCTGTTGGCGGAGGGGGGGCTTATTGCGGCTATGTACGTGGCCCTGACCGTCGCCGTCGCCCCCGCCGCCTTTGGCCCTGTCCAGTTCCGGATATCCGAGATGCTGACCATCCTGCCAGTGCTGACACCGGCGGCTGTGCCCGGTTTGGCGGTTGGCTGCTTGGTATCCAACCTGTTCGGCCTGATGTCGGGCACCAATCCTGCCGGTGCGCTTGACCTGGTGCTGGGCCCGCTGGCAACCCTGTCCGCCGCTTATCTGACCTATCGGCTGCGGGGGATAACGGTCAGGGGGGTTCCGGTGCTGTCTTCGCTGCCGCCGGTCCTGATCAATGCCGTAGTGATCGGCGCCGAGCTGGCGGTGGCCTATTACACCCAGCTGACCCCCGGTATCCTGCTGTTTAACATGCTGTGTGTCGGCGCCGGGCAGCTGGCGGCCTGCGTGGTCTGCGGCCTGCTCCTTCACGCGGCCCTGTATCGATCGGGTGCAGCCGGCATCCTGTTCCGCCGACCCACCGAATGACGAAATGAACGACTGTCCCCCGAGGACAGCCGTTTTTCTTTTAGGAATCTGGCCTGTTTACAAGGCCGCGGCCCCATGGTAGACTAAGGCTGAGACAACAGGAAGGAGGCGCTGCCATGCCTACGATTCCCCACGATCCTCAAAACGCCGCCGCCCGTTCGACCCTGCGGCGGGAGGGAGATTTCCTCGGTACAGGTATGCTGCTCCTGCTTTTGATGATGCAGCTGACCTTTTCGGTTTTTTTGCAGTTTATGCTGTTTTTTGGATGGGTATCGCCGGAGAATACCGACGGATATTGGGGGCTGGGTAATACCGGCTTTTTGCTCTTTTACGCGGTGGTATACGCCGTGGCCATGGGGGTGCCGATGCTGGCCGCCAGCGGCGGATTCCGACGCCCCTTCCGCCCCTTTCAGCGCTTTCACAGCGGAGGGGAGTCGGGGATATCCATCGGTTTATCCCTGCTCGTGGGCCTGGGTCTGTGTATGTTCGCCAATCTGGCGGCAGGACAGCTGATGAACGTGCTTTCCCTGTTCGGGGTGCCGACACCCGATCTGCCCTCTTATCTGGAGGGCACTCCGATGAGTCTGCTGCTCAATGTCGTGGTGCTGGCCGTCCTGCCGGCCCTGCTGGAGGAGATGGTGTTTCGCGGCATTGTGCTGCGTGCTCTGCTTCCCTACGGCCGTTTGTTTGCCGCAGTGGTATCTTCTCTGCTCTTCGCACTCATGCACGGCAATCTGCTGCAGGTTCCGTTCGCCTTTATCGTGGGGTTTGCCTGTGCGGGCCTGGCGCTGCGCTCTGGCTCCATTTGGCCTGCGAGCCTGTTGCATCTGATGAATAATCTGGTGTCTGTGCTGCTGCAGTATGCCTCCCTGAAGTGGGGAACCGCAATGGGGAACTCGCTGACCCTGGCGGTATTTTTTGTGGTCACCGTATTGGCGCTGGCGGCGGCGCTGCTCCGTCAGCGGATTGCGGTCCGAAACGGATGGGAATGCGGGCGTCCGCCGTCCGCCGTTCCGCTGGCCCCATCGGAAAAAGCCGGCGCCTTACTGTCCTCGCCATTATTTTTGATGAGTGTGCTGGCCTTTATCGGCCTGCTGATTCTGAACACGATAGGGAGCGGTGCCGCTTGATTAGCAGAGAAGAAGCGATGCGGGAAGCTATCCGGCTGGCGCGTGAAGCGGCGGAGGAAGGCGAGGTCCCGGTGGGCGCCGTTATCGTCCGTGACGGCGAAATCGTGGGGCGGGGACGCAACCGCCGGGAGCATCTGCGCCACGCTCTCGCCCACGCCGAGCTGGAGGCGATTGACGACGCCTGCCGCCGGTTGGGCGGCTGGCGGCTGTTCGGCGGTGAAATGATAGTGACGCTGGAACCCTGCCCCATGTGCGCCGGCGCGATCATCAACGCCCGCATCGATCGGGTGATTTACGGTGCTGCGGACCCCAAGGCGGGGTCCTGCGGTTCCCTCGTGGACCTGTTTGCCCTCCCCTACAACCATAAACCGGTATGGGAGGGGGGATTGATGCGGGAAGAGTGTGCGGCGCTGCTCACCGGCTTTTTCCGCCACCTGCGGGAGAGCGGCCGCTCATAAAAGCGACCTCTATATGTATTACTTGCACAAAAAACAAGCTAAATGTTTTGAATATTGACAGATATAACACTTTAGATTAACTGGGAAGCCACTCATTTGGTTGAAATATCCTGTTCCCTTTGTTAAAATAAATTGTCTATTCTCCCGGCTCCCATAAGGAAGGGAATCGGGAATCGGCCCGTGGGGCCGACAACATACGAGTGGAGGGAACTACATTGAAAATCAAAAAGGTATTCAGTGCTCTGCTGGCGGCTGCCCTGCTGGCATCCGCCGCGATCCCCATGAGCGCGTCCGCAGCGGCCGATTCGATTTCCTTTAACGGTGTCGAGGGCCGGCTGAAGAACAACGAGGGAGAAAATCAGGTGGAATTCTGCCAGTGGTCGGTTGCGGATGACGGCGTGATGACCCTGACCCGTATGAATCAGCGGGGAAAGGACTGCTCCTGCTACATGTCGCTTAAAAACGACTACCCCTTTGTCAATCTGGATGAAACGCCGTTCCTCTACTGGGATGTGGAAGGCTCCGACGGCATGGAGTTTGATATCCTGCTGCGCTATGGCGAGGACGACGCGACCCAGCTGGTGAAGGTAGCCAAAATGGTGAGCAACTCCGATTCGATGGAGGTTGGCAAGGGCAAGGTCAATCTGCTGGAGAAGATGCAGTCGCTGAATATGGACCTTTCCAGTCATGAGATTCCCTTTGAGGTCATCAAATTCCGCATTTACGGCGGTAAGAACGATACTGCGACCTTCAAGAAGGTCTATTTTGGACCGGAGGGCGCCGATGATGTAACCCCTTCCACCGTTGCGCCTCCTGCTCCCACCGAGGGTGAAGGCGAAGAGTCCACGGATGCGCCCGGCGATACGACCCAGGCAGCCGATGAAACGAAAGACACCACCAGCACCGCCCTCGCAACCGCTGCGAAGACAACCGCGAAAACCACCGCTGCCGACAAGGATGCGGAGGGGACCGATACCACCGTTATCGTGATCGTGGTGGTCGCCGCCGTTATCGTGGTCGCCGCCGCTGTGGGCGTGGTCATCTATCTGAAAAAGAAAAAGAAATAAACGGGCGTAATCAGACCGGTCGGCGCGCGGGCATACCCGCGCGCCGATTTTTTGAGGGATTTGAACAAGACACAGAACGGACCGGCGGCGAATACCGGCCTTCCACGGTACGGATGGTAGGAGTCCTTGCCGGTATAAAAGTGACTCTGTAGAAAGGCGTCGCCGCCAATTGTGCAATATGACAACAAAAGCAAACCGTATGGAAACCTACCATCCATATCATACAAAGAAATTAACAGAAATTAACTCCAAATGATTGACAATCAGTAGTGACTGACTTATAATGGGTAACCAAGAGGCGGATCAATTTCCGTAAAACATCAAGGATAATTGGAGGGAAATCACACATGAAAATGAAGAAAGTTCTGAGTATGCTGTTGTCGGCGGCCGTTGTGACGGCGGCGGCGATTCCCATGATGGCGTCGGCCGAAGGCGATGTCGTCAACATCAACGGCACAGAGGGCAACGTTGTCGTTACTGGTGAGAATACCGGTGACGAGGTCTGCAAGGCTGAGTTCAGCGGAGAAGCGATGAAGCTGACCTTCGGCCCGGAGGGCGGCGCCGATTCTTCCGTTTACTCCACTTACGTAGCCAACGAGATTGAGATCGATCTGACCAAAACTCCGGTCCTTTACTGGGATACCGAGGGCGGCCAGTTCAATATCCTGATGCGCATCCTGGACGAAAACGGCCTGTATGATCCGGCCAACAACCATTACCTGATCAATCTGGCCGGCCTGGTCAACGGCGGCGCGGGTATCGAAGCGGGCAAGGGCAGCTTGGACCTCGCCAAGGCGATGAAGGATAACAATATCGGCGACGGTCAGGATAAAATCCTGATCCGCATCCTGAAATACCGCGTAGTCGGCAATCCTGGCGACAGCGTAACCATCAACAAGCTGTATTTCGCCGCTGCCAATTCCGATGACGTCGTGGTACCTCCGGTTACGGAAAACACGACGACGACGAAGGGCGACGATGGCGCCACGACTACCACGGCGGGCGGCAACGGGACCACCACGACGGCGAAGTCTACCGACTCCCCCAAGACCGGCGACGCTTCCAGCGTAGCGGTGATGGCGGTTGTGGCGGTGGCGGCGGCCAGCGGCGTTCTGGCCTTCTCGAAAAAGAAATCCAAGTAACTGACAGTCATTGAAATTGCCGGCCCGGCGCTGTATGTGTTTCGTACAGCGCCGGGCCTTTTCTGTCCCTTATCCCCGTCGGGGTTGTCCGTCAAAGCCGCGTATGATATAATACACAGGTATATAAAGAATATGGTCAAGAAATACGGCCTGGGGTTTCTGAAAAACAGGGATCCCGCCGTTTGAAACCTGTGAGGAAGGACCCAAAAAAGACATGAACAATGAAATCACCCCATTCAGCGAATTGGATCTCAGCCCGGAAATACTGAAGGCGGTAAACCGCATGGGGTTTACCGCGCCGACACCGGTACAGGCCCAGACCATTCCCCTGATGCGCAAAGGCGGGGACGTGATTGCCAAGGCCCCTACGGGAACGGGAAAGACCTGTGCGTTCGGTATTCCGCTGCTGGAGGAACTCCGCAGCGATACCAACGATGTGCAGGGGATCATTATCTGTCCTACCCGTGAACTGTGCATACAGATCGCGGAGGAACTGCGGCAGCTGGCGGCTTTTCGCCCCGATGTGCGGATCGCCTCGGTATACGGCGGCCAGCCCATCGCCAAACAGCTGGCCGTGCTGAAAAAGAACCCTCATATTGTGGTGGCGACCCCAGGCCGGCTTCTTGATCATATGGGACGGGGCACCGTCTGGCTGGGAAACGTCTATACCGCCGTGCTGGATGAAGCGGACGAAATGCTGAAAATGGGCTTTATCCGCGATGTACGGCGTATTCTCAACGCGACCCCCGCCGATACGCAGGTGGTCATGTTCAGCGCCACGATCTCCCGTGAGGTCATGGATGTAGCGTGGGAGTACCAGCATAACGCCACCGAAATCCATATCGCGGCGGAGGGGGACAACCGGCCGCAGATCGCCCAGTTTGAGCTGATGTCCTCCGGCAGCCGGCGGATGGAGGACCTGGTGCACATCATCGACGCACTGGACCTTCATCGGGTGATGGTGTTCGGCAACCGGAAAAGCACCGTCCGCCAGCTGGGAGAACGGCTGCACCGTCAGGGCCGGTCGGTGGACTGCCTGCACGGCGATATCCCCCAGTCACAACGCAATAAGGTGATGAGCGATTTCCGCGAGGGACGCTTTGAAATTCTGGTGGCCACCGACGTGGCGGCGCGCGGCATCGATGTGGACGATGTGGAGGCTGTGTTCAATTACGACATTCCCGATGAAAACGAGTATTATCTCCATCGTATCGGCCGCACGGGGCGGGCGAAGCGCCACGGTATGGCGTTTACCTTTATGACGCCCGATGACCGGTTCCGCCTGCGCGACATTCGCAAGTATACTCATTCCGTGCTGACGGATATTCATTTTGACGAGAACGGCGGTCTGGTGGCCAGCGACGGTACCCCTCTGGAGCAGCTGCTGGAATCCCGGCTGCCCCGCGAAAATCAAGAATAAAAGCTCACCAGCAGAAAGCCGGACGGAAATTTTCCGTCCGGCTTTCTCAATGGATTGAAGAGGGGTTATTGGGACAGTTCCTGCAGCTTTTCGGGTGCGAGCAGCTGGATGCCGCCGCGGGATACCGACACCCAGCCCTCGGTCTGGAAATACTTCAGCATGCGGGAGACAACCTCCCGGGCGCTTCCCAGATGCCGGGCGATCTGGTCATGGGTAAGGGTGATCCGGTCGCCCTCGTCCAGCGCGGCCTGTTCCAATAAAAAGGCGGCCAGCCGCCGGTCGAATTTAACAAACAGGGATTGTTCCATTACCCACATCGCCTCGGCAAAGCGAGTGGATACGGTTTCCGCAAGGAAGGTCCCCGCCTGCGCGTAACGATTGCTGATTTCCTTATAGGCCTCCGGCGCGATACGATACAGCTCGGTATCCTTTTCCGCGTCCACTTGAAGAGGATAGGTCAGGCTTTTCAGAATACAGGAGGCGGACTGCAGGCAAATGTCACGGTCGAGCAGACGGTATAGGGTGATTTCCCGCCCTTCGTCTGACAGCAGGAAAACGCGCAGCTGTCCGTGAAGCACCAGCAGTATCCCGGTGCATGCCCGTCCGCTGTGTACGTTATCTCCCTGTCGATAAGTATGTATTTGCGTGTTGTCCAGCAGCAAATGTTTATCGCTGTCGCTCAGCTGCGGCCAGAAGGGGAAGGCTTCTGCCAGCCGACGAGGATCAGGTGTTGTCAAAAGGGATCGTCTCCTTTCCCCAGGAGGGGGTAATTTACACCGTATGGGACCGGCGTCTCTTTATATTATAGCACGTATGGGGGCGGAGGCCGAATGCGGAAAGACTTTATTTATTATATATAGGTATAATAGGAATCCGTACTGGCCAGATGATCCGGAACTTACTGAAAAGAGGGAGAAGGAGAAGGTAATTGGCAATGATTTTTTCCGATAGTGAGTAAAATGAGCATGGAATCCCATCATGACTCTTAAATAATGGGTGAAAAAGGGCCTTGGTGGGGCGGCGAGTAGCTGGTAATTAAAGAGCGTGCGTATAAATATACGGCCTATTGCGGTACTTATTACCTCTTTACCTATCAGTATATGCTGTTGGTGGGGAAAAATGCGGATTATTTTTGATTTTATCGGCCTTTGAAAGGGTTACAACCCTGTAACTTTTGGATGAGTGCACAAAAATTGAGAGAAAAAATTCATTGGCCGACTTGAATACCAGAACTGTCAATAAATGGGGATATCGCTCGCCGAATAACCAAAAAAGTCGAATGTTATTAGCTGAAAACAGCGAAATACCCTTAAAAATACCGAAGACGGGTCAAATAGGCCCGAAACAAAAAAGGCGAAATGAGAGGGACAGGCGGACACCGGCATTTCCGTTACTTGCCATAAGCGTTGTGCAAAATAGCTAAAAACATACATTTGCAAAGGGTTTGACACGGTGCTTTCGTCTGGGTATAATGACAAACGTTATGCGGAACCGCCACCAAAACGCTGACCGTTCCTTATGCGGAGAGATGGACAAACGCTTACATAAAATCCGTTCCGTCGGATTTTATCTCCGCTTGATATAGAGAGACGTCCTCTACTGAACACCGCCGGACGTTTCCTGCCAAGAAGAAAGGAAGCATTTGATGGATACCGTTACTCGAATCGCCTCGGCGATAGGCCGCGTTATACGCAGCCGATTGTTTGGGGTAGCTGCACTGGCTGTAGTCAGCACCGTAATGGTGGCTGTCGTGTCGATGAACATGCACGCGGTCACCGTCATCGATGGGGAAGAGAGCCGCGTGGTACTCACCCTGAATCGAAATGCGGATGCGATCCTGCAGGATGCCAAAATCGCCGTTGGTTCTGACGACGAAATTATCAGTGAGATGGATATCAACCGCGGTGCGATCGAAATCAACCGTGCCTTCGACGTTCAGGTGACCGTGGACGGATGCACCACGGTGGTGCGTATGACCGGCGGCACAGTGGCCGACGCGCTCAACAAGGTGGGCGTCTCCATTGGGGAGAACGACCTGACCAGTGTCCACACCGCGGAGGCAGTGAGCGAAGGCCTGAATATCTGCGTCAATCGTGTGCAGTATGGCGAAACTGTGGTGAACGAGCCCATTGCTTATGAAAGCACGGTGGAATATACCAATACCCTGGATAAGGGCAAGACTGAAATCAAACAGGCGGGCCGGGAAGGCATCCGCACCTACACCTACCGTGAGACGCTGGTGGATGGTGAGAAAACCGCTACCGAGCTGGTCGGTGAAGAAGTAACCCTTCAGCCGGTCAACGAAATCAAGCTGGTGGGTACCCGTACGGTGAAGGCGGTTTCCGCTGTTCAGCAGGAGGGGGCCGTTCTGGACGCCAATGGTATTCCCGCTAATTATAAGGCGGTGTACAGCGGCCGCGCCACCGCCTATACTAACGACCGCGGCTTGGCGGGGAACTACACCGCCAGCGGACGTAAAGCTGCCGTGGGCGTCGTGGCGGTCAACCCGAATGTCATTCCGTACGGCACCCGTCTGTATATCGCGTCTCCCGACGGGAAATATGTGTACGGCTACGCGATCGCCGGCGATACCGGCGGGGCGCTGATGTCGGGGCATGCCGTGGTAGACCTGTTTATGGCGACCTATGAGGAGTGCGTCCAGTTTGGCGCCCGCACGATGAATGTTTACGTGCTCGACTGAGGAGTTTCAGCCGGCAGACCAAATAAGATGAACGCCGCCCGTTATACACGGGCGGCGTTTACCATTTTATAATGCAAACGATATCGGCGTCATTGTTTGCGGAAAATTCTTGATTTGTTTACACACCGGACAGCGAAAAACGGTAAGATACGGATATACTAAAGACCGCCGGGAGTATGCCGGCGGAAGGGAAGTGCCGGCCATGGGCGAAATCATACGGATACAGGATGTTTATAAAATCTACAACCCCGGCCCCAATGAGGTCCGGGCGCTGGACGGTGTCTCGCTGACCGTGAACGAAGGGGAATTCCTGGCGATTGTGGGACACTCGGGTTCCGGCAAATCCACCCTGATGAATATGCTGGGCTGCCTGGACGCCCCCTCCTCCGGCGCCTATTTCCTGGAGGGGCGGGACGTTTCCCGCATGACCGACGATCAATTGTCGGAAATCCGCAATAAGCATATAGGCTTCGTCTTTCAGGGGTTCAACCTGATACCCAGTCTGGACGCGGTGGAAAACGTGGAACTGCCCCTGATTTATCGCGGTATGAGCCGGGAAGAACGACGCCGGCTGGCGGTGGAGGCGTTGACCCGTGTCGGCCTTGAACAGCGGATACGGCACCGTCCCGCCGAGATGTCCGGAGGACAGCAGCAGCGGGTGGCGATTGCCCGCGCCATCGCTGCCCGGCCGCCGATTATTCTGGCCGACGAGCCTACCGGCAATCTGGACACCCGGTCGGGCGAGGAGGTTATGCGTATTCTGAGGGAACTCAATGACGAGGGCCGCACCATTATTCTGATCACCCACGATAACGATATCGCGGGTGGTGCCCGTCGAGTGGTGCGGATACAGGACGGCCGGGTAGTGGCGGACGGTCCCTCCCGTCGGGATCAGGCGGTCTGATCTCCGTTCGATTTCCTTCACTTTTTTGCCATACGACAGAAGAGAAACCTCACATCTATTTGATAGACTGTGAGGTTTTTATGCTGTTTTTGGGAAATGTGGCTCTCATAGACAATATGGCTTTTCTTATTTTACAGCCTTAAGTTTATATTATTTCGTATATATAAATTATAAGATACACAACTTTTTGTATTGAAAAATTGATATTATTCAGGTATGATGTAATTGCCATTTGTCGATAAAAGGCGAAGAAACATCTCCTTATGAGGGAGGGGGACATTATTTGGAAGCCGTTATTCTGCCAATTGAGAAAAAACCGGTAATTCGTGCTTACCTTCATTATGCTTTCCCTCACAGTGTTATGCTCACCCAAAAATATTCCTATGAGTGGATTATCAATCATTACATACAGATGGTATACGATCCTGTCAGCAGTTGTCCCTATGACTATCATGAATTCCTGTATGAATGCTGGCCCTGTCTGAAGGTGAACCGTCTGGACCGCAGACTGGTGGAAGAACTGACCGATGTTACCGGCTTCCTGATTCGGAATCTGCAGGCGGGGGTGTATACGGTCGCCTGGACCGATTCCTATGAGATACCTGACAGCGCGTTTTATCAGCAGGAGCACCAAACCCACGGCGTGCTGTTGTTCGGATATGAACCGCCCGGTCAAAGCGACGCGCCGGAGGACGGCACCTATCACGCCCTGGTGTATACCCCTGATCAGCAATTCCGTGAAACGCGGGTTCCCTGTCAAATTCTGCTGCATTCGTTTGATTCCGAGCAGTTTACCTATCTCCAGACCCTGAGGCCTGACCCGGCGGTATCGGTAGACTATGATTTTCTTTCCATCCGGCGCAAGCTTACCGCCTATCTCCAATCGGAGAATATTGATTTTGACGATATCAAATTCCATCGGCGGCAGGAGATCGCCAGCTACGGGGTAACGGCCTGCCGCCAGCTCGTACCCTATCTGCAGAGCCGTCGGGAGCCGATGGACCTGCGCTGGCCGTACGTATTCTACGAACATAAGCGAGCGATGGCTGCCCGTATCAAAGCGGTGGTCAGCCGGGAGGAAATCGTCGGCTATCCCTATGACTGGAGTGAGCTGGACCGCCTGACGCGGGACGCCAAGCACGTCCTTGATTTTTGCATCAAATACAACGCCACCCGAAACCGGGCGCTGCTGGAGCGTTCCTGCGTCCTGATCGGGGAGATACTTGAGAGGGAGGCAGCCTTCCTCCAGCCGCTTGTACAGTGGGAGCCGCAGGGCCCTCCCCGTTATGGACTGCGCCCACAGGATTATCCCGACTGGTAACAGCCGCATGGCAGCGTTTGACGAGTGATTAACCGTTTATCGATACTGCAAAGGGGGTCCTTATGAGACTGGAGGATCTGCTGATCCGACAAGGGAACCGTTCCCAAGCCGCGGTGATCTGCGGGGAGAGGGAGCTGAGCTACCGGCAGTGGGCAGAGCAGGCGAAAGAGCTGGCGGCCCGGGTGGAGGCGCTTAACGGCGACACGTCTCTGGTCGGATTGTTTCTGCCCGGATGCCTTTATTTTCCCGTCGCTTATTTTGCGATTCTGATGGCGGGGCGCGGCGTGGTGCCGCTGGAAAACAAAGCGACGGCGGAAGAACTGCGGGCAACCGCCGACTACACCCGGTTGTCTCTCATTCTGACCGACAGCGGGTATCTGACCCAATTGGCCGAAGCGCTGGAGGGGGCGGGGTTCCGTATCACCGCTCTGTGTGTCGATACCGGGGAGACGGTCTGCCTGAACGCCTCCTGTCCCGTGCTGCCGGCAGGTGAGCCGGAACGGGACGGCTCGCCGGACGACGTGGCGCTGGTGCTGCATACCTCCGGGACCACCAGCCGCCCCAAACGGGTCATGCTGACCCACAGGGCGCTGCTGTCACAGCTCCCCGCCCTGAAGGAATTGCTGGGCGAAGGGGAGGAGAGCCGGACGCTGGTTGCTTTTCCCGTTTTTCTGGTGGCCGCCAACCTGCAGTTGCTTACACAGGTATATCTGGGCGGGGCCGTGGTGTATCAGGAGGGGTATTTTATGCCCCGGAAGGCCGTCCGCCTGATCGAAAGGCACCGGCTGACCCATTTGTCCTGCGCCGCTTTTATGGTGCGGGGGCTGCTCGCCTCCGGTGCAGCACCGGAACAGCTCGCGTCCCTGCGGGCGGTCTACATGGGAGGGGGGCCGGCCCCCGACAGCCTGTTTGAGCAATGGGCGGCGGCCTATCCTGCCGTTCCCCTAATTCATTCTTACGGCCTGACCGAAACCTGCTCCCGCATCGTCTGCCTGTTTCCACAGCACCGACCCGAAAAAAACGGCGGGGTGGGCTGGCCCCTGCCGGGAGTGGAGCTGCGGGTGGCCGATGAAGCGGGAGTTCCCTGCCCGCCAGATACCGAGGGCGAGCTGCTCATCCGTGGCCCCTTCCTGATGAAGGGCTATCTCCGCAATCCGGAGGCGACCCGGCAGGCGCTTCAGGATGGCTGGCTGCATACTGGGGATATCGCCGTAATTGATGCAGACGGCTGTGTCTATCTGCGGGGACGGAAGAAAAATGTGCTGATCTCCGCGGGGATGAATATCTATCCCGAGGCGGTGGAGGAGGTGCTGCTGCGCTTTCCCGGCGTGCGGGAAGCGCTGGTCACCGGCCGGGATGACCCGGTGTATGACCAGGTGGTCTGCGCCCGGATCGTGGCGGCGGAGGACCTGTCGCTTCCAGAGCTGCGGGAACATTGCCGGCGATATTTGAAGAGCTATCAGCAGCCCCGCTTTTTCGAGCGGGTTGATGAGCTCCCCAAAACACCCAGCGGCAAACCGCTGCGAGGACGCTGAAAAGGAGAAAAGGCATGGAGAAGCAACGGGAAGACCAAATCCGCCGTCTGGTGGCAGCCTGTGCGAGAACAGCGGTAACGCCGGAGGAAATCCATGGCGATACCGCCTTGATCGACGAACTGGGCTTTGACTCGGTGGGGATTATCGATCTGGTAATCAAGCTGGAAGAAGCTGGCGGCGTTCCGCTGGACGATGACGACGATTTCGCCGATCATATGGACACCTTTGGCCGGCTGACCGAATATGTGGACAGTGTCTGGTCCCGGCAGAAAAGGGAGGTGTGACGAGATGCTGTATCAGGAGAGCCTGAATCGTCTGCTGGCCCATGCCGTGGGGTCCACACCCTATTACAGGGAGCGGGGAGCATACCGGTCGGCCGTAGACAATCCGACGGGATGGAACGACCTGCCGCTGCTGGAAAAGGAAACGGTGCAGGAACACTTTGCCGACTTTCTGTCGGAGGTGTTTACCGGCCCCGCCTGCCGTGATCAGATTGATATTCGTCATACTTCCGGTTCTACTGGACAATATTTGAACGTTTACTGGTATAAAAAGGACACGGTGAGGGCGGCGGTGCCCCATTGGCTGATCCGCCGCCGTCTCTACGGCATTGGGCCGACCAGCCGCATGGTTTATTTTTACACCACCGAATATCAGGGCAACACCCTGCTGGCGAGAGAGGACGAGACGCTGGCGGCACGGGATGAGAAAAGCCTCGGTTTCTGTAAAAGCGGACTGACAGACACCCGCCTGCGGCAGATTATCGAGCGGATGAAAGAATACCGGCCGGACTGGATTCAGGCGCAGCCCAGTGTGGTGGTCCTGCTGGCCGACTGCGCGGAGGAGGCGGGAGGGGATCTTTCCGCACTTCTGCCGTCGCTGCGCATGATCGAGCTGACGGGGGAAACCCTGCCTGCCGCCACAAGGGAACGGCTGTCCCGTGTGTTTGGCTGCCCGGTGGTGAACTTTTACGGCTGCAACGAGATGGGGTCCATCGCCCTCGATACGGGGGAGGGGTTCCGCTGCTTCGATTCCAACGTGTACTTGGAATGCCTGTCCGACGGGCTCCCCGCCGCCGACGGGGATGAGGGCGACCTGTACGCCACCACCCTGACCAACCGCGCCATGCCCCTGATCCGCTATCGGACCGGGGACCGGGGCCGCCTGTGGAGACAGGCGGACGGTTCCACCCGTCTGGAGCTGACGTCAGGACGTACCAGCGATTTCATCGTAACCCCCGGCGGGCGGCGGATCAATGCCTATGTCCTTCTCCGTCCGGTGGATATGATCAATCAGCGGATGGGAGAGATCATCCGCCAGTTCCAGGTGATTCAGGAGGGACCCCGTCAGTTCCGCTGCCGGCTGGCCGTCAAGGAAGCCTACCGTGGCTGGGGCGGCACCCTGCGGGAACTGTTCATTGAAAACCTGCGGGAGGATGAGCTGAAAGAGGCCGACTGGACCTTCGAGATCGCCTCCCACCTGTTCCCTGCCGATCGGACCGGCAAGCTGGCCTTTTTTCTTGACCGCCGTCCGGCTGAAGGAGGGGAACAACATGGCTAAACCGCTGATACGACTGATGCGCACCCACGCAGGCTGGTATTTTTATGATGTCAACCGTAACGAACTCAAAGAGGTGGAGCGGGAGACGTGGGAAGGCCTGCGCCGGATGCTGGCGGGGAGGGAGGCCGGGGAGGCAGCCCGCAGGGAGATCGGCGGGCTGCGGGCCGACGGCTATCTGTCCGATAACCGGGTGAAGGAATGGAAGCATCCCTCCACCGATATCCTGCCCTATCTGCTGCGGCACAAGGTGAGGAAAATCACCCTTCAGCTTACCCAAAACTGTAATTTCCGCTGTTCCTACTGCATTTATTCCGATTTAAATAACGGTGGTCAGCGTACTCACGCCCAAAAAATCATGAGCTGGGAAACGGCGAAAAAAGGCGTGGACTTCCTGTTGGAGCATTCCCGCGACGCAGAGTCGGTTGATCTGGGCTTTTACGGCGGGGAACCGCTGCTGGAATTCGGTCTGCTGAAAGAGCTTGTCCTGTACGCCGAGAAGGTGTTCGAGGGACGGGGAATTACCTTCAACATCACCACCAACGGCACCCTGCTCACCGACGAGGTAGTAGACTTTTTCGTCGAACACGACATTCATCTGATGGTCAGTGTGGACGGCGGACGGGAAGCCCATGATCTCAACCGTCGTTTTGCCGCCAACGGCAGGGGCAGTTTTGATGTGATTATGAAAAACCTGGGGCGTATCCGGGAGAAATATCCGGAGTATATGAAATCGGTCAGTCTGAGTATGGTCATCGATCCCCAATTTGCCCTCGACTGCTCGAACCGGGTGTTTGTGGATTACGATTTTCTGGCGCAGACCAACGTTCATTCGGCGGTGGTGGACGACAGTTACTCCCTGCGTAAAACCGTGTACACCTGGGAGTATATCGAGCAGAACAACTACGAAAAATTCTTGGCCTATCTCAGTGTTTTCGGTCTGATCGAGAAAGAGCGGGTCTCTCCCATCGCCCGGGAGGAAGTACCCCGCATCCTGCGGGAGTACGACAGCCTGGGTGACCGGCGCCATCTGCCGGAGGCATCTTCTCATTCCGGCCCCTGTATACCGGGGCAGATGCGCCTGCTGATGGATGTCAACGGTCATTTTTATCCCTGTGAGCGGGTGAGCGAACTGTCCCCCTGCATGAATATCGGGCATATCGACCGGGGGTTCGATATCGACAAGGCGGATACGCTGCTCAATGTCTGCCGTCTGACCCCGGAGGAATGCCGTGAATGCTGGGCTCTTTCTTTCTGCAGCCTGTGCTGCCGGAGTGCGGACGGCGGCAGTGCGTTGTCACGGGAGGTCAAGCTCCGTGCCTGCGAGAATATGCGGGAACAGGCGGCCTATCATCTGCGGCTCATGCTGATGCTCAAGGAAATGCGTGAACGCTGGCACCGGGATATCCGGTGAGGGGAGGAAAGACGATGCCTGATTATCGAGGAAAGACCCTGATGGTCTACCCCTATACCCGTGAATTTACGCCCGCACTCTCCTGGCTGGCCCATCAGGGCGGGGAGGGGCCCAACCGCCTCCTCCCCGTCGCCTTTCCCGGCGCGGGGCTCGGGGGGCATGACGCGGGATATGCCGACGACAGCCGCCCTGTGGGGTTGGAGGTATCCGATGATTTCGAAACGGCGCTTCAGGAGGCGGAGGCGCTCCTGATCCCGGAGGGGACTTATGCCGGCGCCGCCCGCCCTCTTCTTATGCACGCCCTGCGCCGGGGAGCGGAGACGGGGAAAGAGGTGTACTGCGCCGCCTCCCTGACAGCGGAGGAAAAGGCCGCGGTGTTTGCCCCTTTCGAGAAAAAAAACAGCAGGCTGACCGACCTGACTGCCCCGCGGCCGGGTGATCGCCTGCAGGATGTGCTGCCGGAGGGGCGCTGCGACCTGCGTCCTCCCGCCGTTCCCGTCGTACTGGTGGGGGAGCTGTACCCCGGATTGGCTCCGTCCGACGCCCTGCTGTGCCTGGACAGCGCTTTTCGCCGGGACGGCTACCGCACCGCCGCCGTATTGCCTCCTCCGCTGGGGGCGGCGCTCGGGCTGGATCAGCTGCCGGACTTCTTTCTGGATCCGTCTGTGGATGAGGAAAGCAAGATATATGGAATGAACGCCTGGATGCGCCGGCTGGAGGATGAGAGGAAACCAGATGTTATCCTGATCCAGTGCCCCGGGGCGATGATGCGGTATAACGATGAGTTCCCCAATGGCTTCGGGCTGAAGGCGTTCCTGCTGTGCCAGGCGTTCAGCCCCGACTGTGTGGTAACCGCTGTCCCCTGCGACCGGGTAGAGTCCCTTTTCTATCGGGAGCTTGAGAGGGATTTCAGCTATCGGTTCGGCCGTGCCGCCGGGGCTTTTGTCATGAGCAACCGGATGCTGGACACTCTGGATACCCACGAGCGCCGCTGTTTTACCTATCATTATCTGCCGCCGGAAATACCGGTGCGCGAGGTGGAGAACAGGCGGCGGGAGGAAGCGGACCTGCCGGTCTTCCACCTTGCCGAATGGGAGCAGCAATGGGGCGCCGAAGCGCTGTATACCCATGTCCGCACAGTCCTGGGCGGCTGAGCCGCCTTCGACGACAAGCAAGGAGGATAAATCGTGACGACACAGGAGATACAGGATCGGGTGACAGGGCTGCTGCGGGAGCGCTTTGACATTCCGCCCGCACGGCTTACACCGGAAAACCTGAGCCGGCCGCTGACCGGTGAGGTGTTCCGTTTCATGGCCTACGATATGGTGGAGCTTTTTATGGAGGTTCAGGCGCTGTTCGGCATTTCTATCGATATGAACGATCCCCGTAATACCCACCGGTTCGACACGGTGGAGCATATCACCGAAATCATCGCCGAGCAGATGACTGGTGAAATCGCCGGATAACCTTTCTCGTTTCCAAAGAGGCGCTTTTGCTGCCTCTGCTGGATATATCCAATAGGCGGACGCCTCAGCCGGGGTACGCCGCCATGAAGAAAGGAGGTTAGAATGATGAAAAAATTGCGCAAACCGGCAAATGAGGCAGGCAATACCATCGAGGCGTACGCCTGTGCCTGCAAAACCTGTTCCTGTCGCTGTTTTTGTACATGCATGGCTCCGAAAACCTATGCTGAGGTCTATACCCCCGCCGGGAACAGCCAGAGCGTGGTTGACCTGAACGGTGACATGACCGCGAGCAACTATGCCAAATGATGGGGCATAGGCAGGAGAAAACAGGGAGGAAAATGGTTATGAAGAAGCTGACGAAACGTCCGACGGCGGACAACACGATCCAGGCCTATGCCTGTGTCTGCACCGAGTGCAGCTGTGTCGGCTGTGGCTGCAGCTGCGACAACAGCGGGACTTACAACAGCTATTCCAATTCGACCCGCAATATGGCCCGTGATTACGACGACTACGACGACAACACGGCAACCGCCAACCATAAGTAAGCATAAGGAGAAACCCGCCGCCGGTGCGTCTCGCGAAAGATGCGCCGGCGGTGTCACGATCGACAGGAGGGGCGGCGATGGATGTCCGCAAGCGGCTAAAAACGGGCAGGGATAACCTGCGCAGCCTGATGAAGACCTTTTCGGGGTGTCTGCGACTGTCCTGGCAGGCCTCCCGCTTTTATACCGTTGTGCGCATCGGGACCAAGGCGGCCGTATCTCTGCTGTCGGTAGCGGCGGTATATGTGGGGCGGGCCGTCATCAACCTGCTGACCGGCGTGCCGGCCTCCGGCGGGCTTTTGATGGGATCCCCCCAGGGGACGCTGCTTTTTCTGCTTTTTCTGCTGCTGCTCACCAGCGTGCTGTCGGGGGGGCTCCAGAAATGGGGCGATTACTGCTCGGGAATCCACAACGATATGGTTTCCAACCAGGTGACCATGAATATGATGGATATCTCCCTGCGGGCGGACCTGGAGCTGTTTGACTCCCCGCGATATTACGACGCGTTTGAAAACGTCCGCCGGGATACCGCCCGGCTTGCCGCGGTATTATGGAGCGCCATTGACAGTATCGGTTCGCTGGTGACGGTGGTCAGCTGCTTCGCGGCCCTGTGCGGCGTGGGAATACTCGTGCCTCTGCTGATCATCGCAGCTGCCATCCCCGCCACCATTGTCAACCAGCAATACACCCGCCGCCTGTACCGATGGGGCCTCAAGCATGTGAAAGAAGAGCGGCAGCTGAGTTATCTCAACTATATCATGACCAACCGTTCCTATGCCCAGGATATCCGTCTGTTTCATATCGGCGGCAGTCTGAAAGCGCGCTACAGTACCTTATGGCATACCTTTTTTACCGCGCGCAGGCACATGATCCGGCGGCGGACGATTTTTTCCGCCCTGTTTGCCATCCTGCCGGAGATCGTGATTGTGGCACTGACCGCCGTGCTGGCTTTCAGCGTGCTGGGCGCCCGGTATACGGTGGGGGATTACACCCTGTATACCGGTATGATGGGACAGCTGTCGAGCGGCGTCTTCCTTTTCATCAACATGATGATGAGCCTGTATGAGAGCAAGCTGCGGGTGGACAATATCGAAGAGTTTCGTCAATACCGCAACCGGGTGACCGATACCGGTACGCGGATTCCCGAGGGGCCGCTGTCGGTACGGTTCGACCATGTGCGCTTTCGCTATCCCGACACCGAACAGGATGTGCTGGAGGATGTCTCTTTCACCATCGAGGAGGGACAGCGTGTCTGCCTGATCGGCGTCAACGGCGCGGGGAAATCCACCATTATCAAGCTGCTGCTGCGGTTTTACGACGCGGACGCCGGTGCGGTTCTGATCAACGGGCACGACATACGCGAGTATGATCTTACCGCTCTGCGCCGCTGTTTCAGCTGCCTGTTCCAGCAATTTGTCAACTACGCTTTCACCCTGCGGGAAAATGTGGCTCTGCCGGAGCAGGGACTGCCCGCGGACGAGCAGGCCTCCGATGACCAAAGGGTTCGGGACGCTATGGTAAAGGCGGGCTGCAGCGAGGTGCTGGAATCGGCGGGCTGTGGGCTGGATACCTATCTCACAAAGGCCTTTGAGGACGACGGCATCGAATTGTCCGGCGGGCAGTATCAGCGTATCGCCCTGGCGCGGGTATTCTATCGGGACAGCCGGATGATTCTGCTGGACGAGCCTTCCGCATCGCTGGATCCCGAAGCGGAGCACCATATCTTCGAATCGTTCGAAACCCTTTGTGAGGGCAAGACGGCCCTGTTTACCTCCCACCGTCTGTCAAACGTCCATATGGCGGACAAAATCATCGTACTGGAGAACGGCCGTGTCATTGAGGAGGGTACCCACGAACAGCTGATGAGCAATCCCCGGCGCTATTCCACACTTTACCGGTATCAGGCGGATAAGTTCCGCTGAGCCGGATACGGCAGGAGGGAGGCAGTTGAGACGAAAGGACGTTATCCTGATCGACGACGGTGTCAACAGCGATGTATACGGCCTGGGACCCCTGACGGTGGATCTGGAGGTCACAGCGGAGCATGAGGTAGCGGAGCGCACCAGAGGCGGTCCGGCGCGTCCCAGCCATGGGAGCACCTGCGCCGCTGTGGTACGCCGATACGCCCCCGACGCGCCCCTGGGCAGCATCAAGGTCATGGATACGGGGCGCAGGGGAAGCGTTGGACAGCTGGCCCGCGCTCTTCAGTGGTGCCTGGACAACGGCGCGGCCCTGATCAATATGAGCGTGGGAAGCACCTGCTATGGGGATTTTCGGCTGTTATTCCCTCTGATCGCCCGGCTGGCCCGTGCCGGCTGTATCGTGGTGGCGGCCCACAGCAACGACGGGAAAACCACCCTTCCCGCCGTGCTGAGCTGTGCCGTCGGGGTCCGCACGGCTCCTTCCTATACGGGGGAGCGGTGGGGGCGCGACCCGCTGGGGAGAGCCGATCTTTTGGTCTCTTCCCGCCACGAACTGGTGACAGCGGAGGGGCTGTCGGTGCAGACCCCCTGCTCCAACAGCTATGGAGCGCCTCTGGTCACCGCTTTGGCGTATCGCTTTCTCGCTTCCCGCGATGTGGAGCAGATAGGCAGTGTGACCGAAGCCTTTCGGCGTGAGTTGGGGCTTGACCCGCCGAAATCCGCTGTCCCGGACTTTGTGGATGAGGCACTGGTGATCGGCCGCCCGGCGTCGCCGGTGTTGCCCTCCGCTTTCGGCTTCAATGTGACGGCGGAACTTTGCTATGAGGGGCTGGAGGAGGCCGGTCTGCCGACGGGGTGCTGCAATCTGGTGGTGTATCCGCCCCGGTCCGATCAGGAGGAAACGGCCCTTGCCTTGTTCTTACGCCGCAATGGGGGGAAGATTGCCGGGCTGTTATATGCCGGACGGCTGACCGGTGCGCTGGACCGTCTATGCCGGGAAGAGCTGTGCTGCCTGCTGTGGGAGGAAAACAATCTCGCCGTACGGCTCCCGCGCCGTGCCGGCAGGGTGGGTGCCTTTTCCAACCGGCCGGTAATCGGCATCCTGGCGCCGGAAGAAGAGCAGCTGTTCTGGCTTTCCGCTCTTCGCCGGAAGTTCACGGCGGAGGGCTATCGTTGCCTGACCGCCGCCGATATGCCCTATGCCTATTTATACGGTATGTATTTGTATGGATGTTTTCAACAGAATGATGCCCTCTTTCGCTGGTGGGAGGAGCAGGAAAGCGCCGACCTTTTGCTGGTAGGGAGCAAAACGGGAGATTGGTTTTCCCCTGATTTGTGGCTGATAGCCGGCGACGGGGAAGAGGATGGGGAAAAACCGTTCTTTGACCCCGGCGACCGTCGGGAAGAGGCGGTGAATCGGTTGTATGAAAAAATACGGGGACATTTTGAGGAGACATAAAGAAGGACCGCCAACTGGCGGTCCTTCTTTATGTCTCCAACTGCAGGATATGGCGGGTAGGATACAGGGAGAACACGATCTCGTATGAGCGGCTTTCAACCGTTTCCCAGTCCTTCTCGAGAAACTGGAGCGAAAGTATCTGATAGGGAAGGATGAGATGGTAATAACCATCGGCATCCGGTTCCAGATCGTTGAGCTGGGCGAACAGATCAAAGGACATGCCGTTGCGCCAGGTGCCGGACTGTACTCCTGCACTGTACAAAAAGGGAATATTTGCGCCTTCCGAGAGAATTTTTACCCGGACAGATGCCAGCAGGATCCGGACATTTTCCTCTGGAAGGATACTGCCGTCCTCCTGCTGATAACCGATATCTACTATGATATCGGGGTACTGTTCCCGAAATTGCGCGATGCTCATCAGCCGGCTGTCGGTACCGGTGATTTCCAGACCGTTCGTCTCAAAGGTCTCGCCCAGCGTATGCGCCGCACGGACAGGGGCGGGATAGGCGCGGTTGACCCGATCGTATCCGAAACCAAAAGCCGCCAGCAGTAAAATTGCGGTGCCTCCGGCGATCAGGCCCTTCACCCAGCTACGCATCGGCCTCTTCCTCTCCCCTGTTTTCTCCGCCGGTATGGTCGTCCGGCGACTCTGAATGGCCGGGGTCTTCTTTGCCTTTCAGTTTCCCGTCCTCTAACACAAAAATTTCATCGGACAGGGCGTCCAGTTCTTCCCGGTCATGGCAGGCGACGATGATCAGCGATCCAGCGGCCTTCAATTCCTGCAAAATGCCGCGCACCAGTTCTACGCCTTTTTCATCCAGCGCGTTGATCGGCTCGTCCAATACCACCAACCGGGGATTTTCCATAATAGCCGCCGCAATGCCCAGGCGCTGTTTCATCCCCAGGGAGTATTTTTTGTATTTCCGTTTGTCGTCGGGGTCGAGCCCCACCTGCACCAACGTTTCCCGAATGCGCTCGTCGCCGATCCTGCCCTGGATGGAGGCGAGGATCTGCAAATTTTTCAACCCGGTATAGGTCGGGATAAAGGCGGGATTTTCTATCAGGGCGCCCACGCTGCGCGGAAAGGAGATATCTTTCCCCAACTGTTCTCCGTCGATAACGATTTCCCCTTCCGTGGGGACGATGAGGCCGCAGATAGCCCGCATCAGCATGGTCTTGCCGGAACCGTTTTTTCCCCGCAGGCCATAAACCTTTCCCGCTTCCATTTCCAGGCTGATGTTATTCAGGACGGTGGCGTCCCGTATGACCTTGCTCAAATTGTGGATGACCAGTTCTGCCATTGATATCGCTCCTTTATCGTGTCAGGATTTGTCGAGAATGTCGCTGCGGCGGAAATAGAAATAGCCTGTCAGCAGAGAAAACAGGCATACCGCCAAGCAGGAGACCAGTGAAACCGTCAGGGAAATCCCGTTTTCCATCACCAGGTCGCTCCGCAGCAGCATCGAGCCGTTGCCGATCAAAAATGGTGTGTAAAAATAGGCGGATGCGGCTGTCACGCAGGTAGCGGCCACGTACCCGCCAATCGGCTTCAGGATCATCATGACCATCATTTGCAGACAGGATAAGGAAACGGAATACGCGACGGGCAGCAGGGCTGCCGACAGGATCAGCCGGGCTGTCGGCGCCTGCTGTATTTGCAGGATAGGCCCCAACAGCTCGGGCGTCACCTGAAGGGAAAGACGCCCGCCTGTCAGCAGGGTGGCGGCCGCCAGCGTCAGCCAGCCCAGGCCATAATAGACGACGACGCTTGAAATATTCCACACGCATTTGCCGACCCACCACTGGCCTCGTTTTCTGGAACGCAGCAGGATCTGCTGACCGTAGCCATGAATATCTTTTATCGGGTAATTGCCGATGATATACGCCAGGTACAGATTGATCAGCAGCCAAACCACCGGTATTTCAAATGAGGTACCCGGCGATGGAATGTACACATTCATTCCGCGAAAAGCGTACAGGGCCATGTCTCCCCATGTGAAAACGCCGGACAAATGGCCCATAGCCGCCGCTGACCTAATCATCCCCTCCATCTGAAAAGCGGGGATAAGAAAAATGAGCAGCACGGGCAGAAATTTGGGCCAAGCGTGGAGCAATCCCACCATCAGATCGTGTCGGATTTGTTTGGTCAGGGTGCCTGCAGGGGCGCTGCCTGTTCGGTCATTCGTTGTTTTGTTTTTGCTGTACACGTAGAAAATCCTTTCTGCGGGCGATAAACATACCCAGGATAGCCGCTGCCAGCAGCCAGACGAGTGGGATCAGCAGATTCCGTGGAATCTCAGCCGGATCGACCCAGCGCCTGTGATTAAGTACCAGGCGGTCGAACAGCAGGGAGAAGCCCGCGCTGTCCGCCGCGCCCAGCGCCAGCAGGACAATCCAGCCGGGCAGATACTGATCGGTCAGCCAGCGCAGCAGCAGGAACAAGGTGCCGGCTGTCAGCAGACCCAGGAAACAGGCGATGATAAAGAAGAGGACGATCCGGCTGATGGTCACCTCCGTATTCACGGTTTGGGTGAAGGTATAATAAACGCTGACGGGAGATGACCAGTTCAGTGTGGAAAGCCCCAAAAGCTTGCCGGCGCCCACAACACAGAGCAGCAGATAAAGGGTCATCGCAAGGGCGGCCGCCGCTGTCTGCAGCAGCTGGTGAAACCACAGGCGGACCTTGCTGCGCTGGCGGATGACCACCGGCACCGAGAAGGTATGCTTGACCATATGGTTGATCAGATACAGAAAGGGGAGCACCGCCATAAGGAAAAGAAAGAAGGATAAGGTGGTGGCACAGAGCTGGTCCGCTATGGTCCAGGGCATATGGTACTGCTGTTCCGTCTGTATTCCCCTAACGGTATACAGGATGGTCAAAACGGGATAGGCGATGAGATAGACGAGCAGCAGCAGCCGGTTTTGAATTAAGGGGGGCCAAAAAGCGGACAGGCGTCTCCGCCGGTTTTTAGTAGGTGTCATCGTGTAATCCCCTCGCAAAATAGATTCCGGCGGTCACCAGGGCCAGCCCTGCGATAATGCCCAGCATGATGGGGAGTGACGAATGGGGGGTCATTCCCTGGCTGGGATGGTATATCACCATGGGATTGACCTGCTGCCAGCGTATCAGTGTGGTCAGGGCCTGCAGGAACAGGTACAGCAGGAAGGGGGTCAGCAGCACGACGAAGCGGTTCTCGACCACAAAAGAGATGTCGAGAGCCACTGTCGCGAGAAGGCCGTAAAACACAAAATCCAGCAGCAGGTAAATCAGGATATACAGATAAGGCTGGGTGATAAACAGGTCGCCCAGTACGGCCGTCGCGTCGATGGTATACACGCTGGTAACGATTTCCGGCAGGTGGGAGGGGAGGATCACGGCGGTGACCCCGAGATTGACGACGAGGGGCAGCACGACCGCCAGCCCGCCGCACAGGAAGACGGCCAGGTATTTCGACATGAGATAGCGGCGCTTGGATACCCGGGTGTAGATATTTTTGATATACCCGCTCTTCCGGTCGGTAAAAAAGGTATCGGCAAAGGGCAGGGTGGCCAGGATGGGGGCAATGAGGAAAAACAGGTAGCTCTGCAGGCTGTAACTCTCCCCGCCCATCCATTTGCTGAACACGTTGTGGGGATTGAGCATTTTATTGGGATACTGCAGATAGGCGTCCTGATAGGCGAGCATGGGCAGGACGATCATCGCAATATGGGTGAGGGCGATCAGCAGTCCCACCAGCAGGGACAAACGCATTCCGCGGCTGGACAGCCCGCGGCTCATTTCTATTCGAAACAGGCTTTTACGCATGGGGCAGCCTCCTAATTATCCAAATCATCCGACAGGGTACGGCAGTCGAGAGCAATCCATTGTATTTCCGGCATAAGCGCCCGGCCCTGGTCCTCCCCCTTTTTGCTGAGGGTGCACCGCCCCTGTACGCTGTCGCAGGAACAGGCGAGATAAAGGGTCTGGTCCCGGCAGTCTTCCGGCAGGAAAAAGCCCAGCCGCACGGTCCGGCTTTCACCGGAGGCGAGGGTCAGGGTTCCCTCGGCGGTGTTGCTGGCCAGCAGGGTCAGCGGCTGCCCAAGGGCGCCGTTTCCCGCCGGGGGGTACAGCGGCAGCCCGCTCAGGGAGATATCGGCGGCGGATACCTCGCGGTTCTCCATGGGGACTTCTATCGGCCCCATGGGGTTGCCGAGGGCGATATCCAGATAGAGGTAAGACCCGTTATCCGCCGTGGGCGGGATCGGGCCTTCCCCGCCGGGGACCGGCGTCAGGGCCGTATCCCACCGGGAGGAAACCGCCGCGTTTTCGATACGATAGGTCAGATGGGTAAAACGGTCGTCGGACACCGTGTCCCCGCGATCATGGAGCTCGAGGCGGGATATTTCGGCGATTTCCGCCAGGCCGGCGTCTTGATTGCCCAGGCCGGTTTCTATGTATTGGGTCCGTTTCCCCTGCATTTGCAGCTTATAGGCATCCAGGCCCCGATGATTGGGGCGGAACAGGATGTCCCCTCCCGTAAACCAGAATTCCGGGAGGACGTAGGTCAGCTCGAAGACATGCTCCGCGCCGGGCAGGAAGGCCTTTACCGAGGATTTCAGGGACAGGCAGGATGAATCGGAGAGACAACGGCAATCGCGCATTTCGGCGGTATCCGCGATGGCGCCGTTGGTACACAGCGTCAGCAGATTGTCCGCCAGGGGGTATCCCTTCACCGTTTCCTCCCCCGCGTTGACCACCGAAAAGGTGACCTGCACATACACGTGGGGACTGGTCAGCTTTCCGCCGCCGTCCGTCGTGATATCCCGACTCGCGACGGGGGGGGTATCCGGCCGCAGGGGGGAGCGGGACAGCCGGGCATCCCGCAGGGAATAGGTGAACATCTCGGTCGGTGTGTCGGCTGTAACGCTGTCGAGGGACAGGGTGACCGGCTGATCGAAGGGATGGATATCCTCCCCGTGGACCGACTTATCCACCTGACGGGGATCCAGGGGGTCATCCGGGGCAGGGGCCGGATCGGAGACGTCGGACGACGGCCCGAAGGACGGGAAGGACGGGAGATAGGGGGCGAGCCGGGGATCCCGGGCCAGGACGAAAAGGAGAAGGACGACGGCCGCGCCGGCGCTGACTGCCCCTATCACAATCTGCTTTTTTCTCATAAAATCCCCCCAAAAAGTGACGGCGGGAAGCGGGGGAAGGCTCGGCAGAAGCCGGGCCTTCCCGCCGCCGGCCGGTCAGCTTTGTTAGACTCAGACGCTGTCGGGGCTCCACACGCCGTCGATACCGCCGGTGCTGGTGGTACCCTGATCTCCGCGGATAGCGGCGTAGTGCTTACCAGTTTCGTACACGTTATTGATCATATAGGTGACACCTGTACCGGGCGTATAATAATAGCCCAGTGAGCAGTTGGTCAGATTGGCGACGCTGTCCGTTGCGCCGACCACATGTGTCCGTATTGACCCTACCTTTGATTTTACATACATGTATACCGAGGTGGAATCCCGTTTTTCCCGCCGGGGAGTGTAGTCGGTATATTGGTATTGGTTGATACTCAGCGAGAAGTTGGAGTCGGAGATATTCCCCGCCGCGCCGGCGGTAATCATACCGGCGGTGGCGACCGTGACGACGGCAAACAGGGAACAGGCAATTTTGGACGCGAGACGATGTTTCGCCATGAATATAGCTCCATTCATTTTCACAACAATGAATGGACGACGGCGCGGCTATTCTGGCCGGGAATGGCCGCATGCTCTGGTTTCTCTCTCCGGCGTTTATTCTCCGCGCCGTTCGCGAACCGGACGGATCACCGCAATATGAGAGGAAACGCCTATATATTACCATGCAAAAGACGAAATGTGAACAAACGACTCGTCCAGATATAATAAAAATGTGAATTTTGTATACATAGCCAAAATCGGATGTGATTTTTTTACATCAGCCCCCCGTTATTGGTAGAGCATGAAGAGCAGGCTCAATTCTACTTTACCACTTTATTCCCGTCTGTCACGTGATATTCGGACACAAATTGAGTCAAAAGACGAAGTTTGGAGAGGCGGCCAAATCAATTAAACTATATATAGTTAAATTGACGAAGCTTTTTCGTGGCAGGCCCCACAGACGGATCATTCCTGCTGCGAGAAAGGAAAAGCGGCCATTCGCAGGACGACGAACGGCCGCTTATCTGATGGCGCTTAATAGGTCAGCGCGAAGGAGCGCTTGACGGGATATGTGGTCAGGACGAGACGGAACTCCCGGGAGTCGATCGCCGCCCAGTCAGCGGATCGGAAGTGAAAATCGTACAGGCAATAGGGGATTACCAGGGTGGTGGTCTCGCCGGTGTCCAGCTGGGTCACCGGGTTGTCGTTAAAAACATAAAAGAGCTCCAGATCCATTTCATTATACCAGCCGTCCGACTCGGGGATCAGCCGATAAGGGATCACCTTCTGCCCATCGGCGTCGCTGCTGACGCTGAGGGTGACTATCAGGCATCGGATTTGCTCATCGGTGCAAAGCCCGCCGCGGGGCGCTGCCACACTTGTTTTGTACTGGGCGTCCCGTTGGCGGATGTCCCCCATCGTCACCAGCGCCCAATCGATCAGGGTGTAGGTGAGATGGCCCTCGACGAGAGGCTCGCCTTCAGCGTAAATCTCGTTGTCCGCCTCCGGATACCGGCGGTTGACCTGCCGGTATCCCACAAAAACGGCGGCAAGGAATCCCACGCCCAGGAGTACCACGAAAAGCAGCGCGGTCAAGCGCTTTTTATTCGACATCCCTGTCGCCCCCTTTTTCGGCGGGTTCCACGATACAGTGATCCACGATTCGGCCGTTTTCCAGCGTGAATATCTCGTCGGACAGGGCGTCCAGTTCCTCCTTGTCATGGCAGGCGACGAGGATCAGTGCTCCCTCTTCCTTTAAATCATGGAGGATGCCGCGGACCAGCGTTATCCCTTTCTCGTCCAGGGCGTTGATGGGTTCGTCCAGCAGGATAAGGGCCGGCCGCTCCATAATCGCCGCGGCGATTCCCAGACGCTGTTTCATCCCGAGCGAATATTTGCGGTATTTGCGTTTATCCTGCGGGTCCAGGCCGACGGTTTCCAGGACAGCGCGGATATCCTCGTCGCCGGCCCGCCGCTGGATCGAGGCGAGCAGCTTTAGATTGTCAAAGCCGGTATATACACCCAGAAAGGAGGGATTCTCGATGAGGACGCCGACGCTGCGCGGGAAGGACAGATCTTTACCCAGTATTTCGCCATTCAGGTCTATCGTACCCTCGCTGGGGGAAATCAGGCCGCACAGAGCCCGCATCAGCATGGTTTTACCCGAACCGTTTTTCCCTCTGAGTCCATAAATCCGGCCGGATTCCAGATACAGGTCGATATGGTCGAGTACGGTAGCCTTCCGTATACGCTTGGTTAAGCCCTTCACCTCTATGTACATGGAAACAGGCTCCTTTCAATGCAGACCGGCTTTCAAGCCTTGTTCAAAATGTCGTAGCGATGGAATCGGATGCCGCCGATCAGGATGGAAAGTACGATAACGCCAATCAGGGTGAAAAGGGATACCATCAGGGGGATTCCCTCCGCTGTGGCAAAAGCCCCCCGCGCCAGCATAGAGCAATTGCCGATGAGCAGCGGGGTGCAAAAGTAGGAGGAAGCCACCATCAGGCAGACCACGGCGATATAACTGAGAATGGGCCGGATAAAAAGGGAGAGGCACAGCTGTAAGAGGCAAACGGCGGCGGTGGTCAGAAACGGCAGGACCAGGGCGTAGGGCAGCCACTGGGCGGTTGGAACCGTTCCCGTGCCCGACAGGAAGTAGTGATCGGCGACCGATGCCGTTGCCTCAAAGGCGGGAGAGCCGGTGACACAGGCGTAGAGGAGCAGGACGGCATATCCCACCAGATAGAATACGAATACACTGGACACATTCCAGCAGATCTTACTCAGCCACCAGCGAGTGCGCGTGCCTGACCGCGTCAGTATCTGCTGCCCATAGCCGTGAAGGTCATTCAGCGGATACCCGCCGACCAGAAAGGTCGGATACAGGTTCAGGATGAGCCACAGAGCTGGCAGGATAAAAGCGTTGTCCGTGTTCTGGCGAACCAGATGATACACGGGAATTCCACGAAAGGTATGCAGCAGATAATCTCCCAGCGACAGCCTGACCGGCGGCAGGATACCTGCGGCAGTGTCGTATCCGACGCCGGCCTGCAAGCTGGCGCAGGACAGCAGAAATATCAGGACAGCGGGGATGTATTTATACAGATGGGACAGCAAGCCGAACCGCCAGTCATAACGTATCAGCAAGCCGAGTCCCACCCGTTTGGATTCAGGATAAACGCTTTTGCTGCACATGAATAAATCCTTTCGTTTAGCAAGGAGCCAGCCGATGGAAAAAGGGCCACCCCCGGATAACCGGGGCGGGAAAGCGGAAAAAGATGGGATATCGGCCTTCCACCGCGTATACCATAGAAACTCCAGCCATAGTACAGGGGGATACGCTCCAGATATCCGTCCGCTACGGCAATAGCGATCACCAGCAGAAGACCGGGAATTATACGGCTGGTAACTCAACGGAGCAGCATGACCGGGCTCTGTCGCAGCCCACGTTAACAGTCGCGGAAAAAACGGCGAATTTGTCTATAGCACGTCATCGCAGTTGCCTTTGAGGAAAAAGACGCCTCCGGTTACCAGCAAAAGGGTCAGTGCCTCCGCCAGTATGGCCAATAACCCGGTATCATGGGCCGAAGCGGGGTTGAGGAAGTCGAGAGGGCTGTACCGGCTTTCCCCCAGCAGACTCAGCAGCGACAGGACGAACAGCCCCGTCAAAAAGGGAGAGAGCATCACGATGAACCGGTTCTCACTGACAAAGGAGACAGCCAGCGCAATAGCGGCGAAGAGCCCGCTGAACAGGAAGATCAGCCCCAAATAGCCGGCAACATAGAGATAGGGCTGAGTGTAAAACGTTTCGGCCCACAGGTGATTGGCACCGATGGTAAAATTCCCCCAGGTGATCTGCGGCAGCAGGGAGGGGAGGGTAGCGGCGGTCAGGCCGAGATTGACCAGCAGTGGCAGGACGACGGTCAGGCCGGCCACAATAAATACCGCAATGTATTTGGCAGCCAGATAACGGGATTTCTTGGTGCGGGTAACGATCTGCTTGATATACCCGCTTTTTCGATCCAGAAAAAAGGAATCCGCATAGGGCAGCGAAGCCAGCGCTGGCAGCAGGATAAAATAGAGGGAGGACTGCATATGGAAGGGATCCCCGCCGAGCCAGCTGCCGAAAACCGAAAAGGGATGGGCGTCGGCTGTCCAGAGGTCTGCTGCCTCCATATAGCCGCGGTATTCCAGCACCACGAAAAGATAATGGCTGACCGCGATCAGCAATCCCACAATAAGCGCCGTGGGAAGCAGGCGGCTGCGCAGCGCTCGGGAAAGCTCGAGTTTCAGCATACGTCCCATAAGGATACTCCTTTCGCGCGTCCGGTTCAAAACGGTGCCCTTGAGGGCATACGGAGGTCAATGGTGATGGAAGCATCGTCGTTTCACAAAGAGGGGAGGGGCTTTCGCTCCTCCCCTCTTCGCTATAACAGATCAGATGCTGTCGGGACTCCAGACGCCGCTGGCGGAATGGGTGGAGCTTTCGTTAGAGGTACGGGCCTGGATGGCCGCGTATGTAAAACCGTCCTCATACACCCAGTTTTTCATATAATGAGTGGTGCCGGCCCTGAATTCGTACAGAGTGCCGCGTGAACAATCGGTCATATTTTCGCCATACCAATTGTATCCGTAGACCCTGGCGATGTACGAATAGGGGGCGGTGTTGCACTTCATGTAGGCGCTGGAGGCGTCTTGTTTCGGACGCTTCTCGGTGGTCTGGATAAAACCGATGTGGCCGGAAGGCGAGAAGGTGAAATCATACACCGTGTCGGTGTGGTTGTTGGCTCCCGCCGTTATCATGCCGGCGGTTGCCAGCGTAACAACGGTGAACAGGGAGCATACGATTTTGGAAGCGATACGGGACTGCGCCATGATGATTGACCCCTTTCTGTTGACATCCCGGTCGGATATCTATATATTACCATTCAAAAGAGATTTCGTGAACAGCTAAGCGCAACAAAACGGGGATAAATTATAAATTTGTAAGACGTTGCCAAAATTATGCCGAAAGTTATCTGCAACAAAAGCGAATTCGCTGTGATTATCGGAGGATCAGCGATACACGTTAGGCATATCAGCCCGTTTATGCGAGGTTTTTCATCGACGATAAAATAAAAACATCTCCTCCGTCTGAATTGCTAAAAACCGTCGTGGAGCGCGGCCCATCTTTTCCGCCTTTCCCCCTTGCAAAATACACGTAAATATTATAGTATTAATGATTGAGAGCATTGTTTTATTTTTAACAACGATTATAAGGATGAGAACAGAAAGGGTGTCAACATGAACTACATGGGCAAAAAGACCATCGAGGACATCGATGTGAACGGTAAGAAGGTGCTGGTTCGCTGCGATTTCAATGTGCCGCTGAACGACGGCGTCATTACCGATGACAAGCGTATCCGGGAGTCCATTCCCACTATCCAGTATCTGGCCGACCACGGTGCTGCGGTGATCCTGTGCTCCCATCTTGGCCGTCCCAAGGACGAGGAATCCAAGAAAAAGTGCACGCTGGCCCCGGTTGCCAAGCGCCTGTCCGAGCTGATGGGACGCGAGGTGAAGTTCACCACCGATATCATCGGGGATGAGGCCCATTCCATGGCCGCCGCCCTCAAGCCCGGCGAGATCCTGGTTATCGAAAACGTCCGCTTCTTCAAGGAAGAGACCAAGAACGATCCCGATTTCGCCAAGGCACTGGCGTCGCTGGCCGACATCTATGTCAACGATGCGTTCGGTACCGCCCATCGTGCCCATGCCTCCACCGCCGGTGTGGCGGATTATCTGCCCGCTGTGTGCGGCTACCTGATCCAGAAGGAAATCAAGGTGATGGGCGGCGCCCTCGAAAACCCGAAGCGCCCCTTCGTCGCCATCCTGGGCGGCGCCAAGGTGTCGGATAAGATCGGTGTCATCACCAACCTGATCGACAAGGTGGATACCCTGATCATCGGCGGCGCCATGGCCTATACCTTCAACGTGGCCCGCGGAATCGCCATCGGCGATTCCAAGGTGGAGATGGATAAGGTCGACCTGGCCAAGGAAATCCTCGCCAAAGCGGAGAAGAAAGGCATCAAATTCCTTCTGCCGGTGGACACGCTGGCCGCAGACGCTTTCGATGTGAACGCCAACACCAGGGTGTTCGAGGGTTCCATCGAAGACGGCTGGATGGGTCTGGATATCGGGCCGAAGACCCGTGTGCTGTTCGCTGACGCAGTGAAAGATGCTGGCACGGTTATCTGGAACGGCCCCATGGGCGTCAGCGAGATGCCGCCCTTTGCGAAGGGCACCATCGCGGTGGCCAAAGCGATCGCGGAAAGCGGTGCTATTTCCATCATCGGCGGCGGGGATTCCGCGGCGGCGGTGGAGCAGCTGGGTTTCGCCGACAAGATGACCCACATTTCCACCGGCGGCGGAGCGTCGCTGGAATTCCTCGAGGGGCTGGAGCTGCCCGGTATCGCCTGCCTCAACGACAAGTAAAAGGATCACCGCCGGGGACACAGCCGTTGCTGTGTCCCCGTTTGTCTCACATATTCTGCGCCGGACCATAATACGATTACGATAAGGATGGATGAAACATGGATCGCAGCTACATCATCGCCGGCAACTGGAAAATGAACAAAACCCCTGCCGAGGCCAAAAAACTCATCGACGAAATCAAGCCGCTGGTTTCCGACGCTACCTGCAAGGTGGTCGTGGGCGTGCCCTTCATCGACCTGCCTGCCGCACTGGAAGCCACTGCGGGCACCAACATTGGCGTGGCGGCGCAGAACTGCTACTGGGAGAAATCCGGCGCCTTCACCGGCGAGGTTTCCGCCGACATGCTCAGGGATATGGGCGTACAGTATGTCATCCTCGGCCACAGTGAGCGCCGCACCTATTTCGGCGATACCGACCTGACTGTTCAGAAGCGGGTGCGCGGCGCGCTGGATGCGGGATTGACCGCCATCCTTTGCGTGGGCGAGACACTGGAACAGCGGGAACAGGATATTACCGGCGAGATCGTGGCCCTGCAGACCAAAATCGCGCTGGGCGGCGTCAGCGCCGAGGAGATGTCCCGCGTTGTCATCGCTTACGAGCCGGTGTGGGCTATCGGTACCGGCCGTACCGCCACCGCGCAGCAGGCCAACGAGGTCTGCGCCCTGATCCGCGGCGTACTGTCCGGACTGTACGGCGCGGAGGTGGCCGGCCAGGCGATGATCCAGTATGGCGGCTCCATGAACGCGGCCAACGCCGCGGAGCTGTTGGCCCAGCCCGATGTGGATGGCGGCCTGATTGGCGGCGCGTCTCTGAAAGCTCCCGATTTTGCGGCCATCGTAACCGCCGCCTCCAAATAATTCGCTGCCGGCGCGGCCGCCCCGTTTTTCCGCCTCCGGCATACCACCTGTGTGAGCCGCCCTGTGCGGCAGATAGGAGTCAGCCATGATCTGCAACCGCTGCGGTAAAGTCAACGATGATGCCGCCAACTTCTGTATCGGCTGCGGCGCACCGCTGGGCGCGTCCGAATCCCAGTCCTCCGCAGCGGCCTCCGCTTCGGAACCGACGGCCCAGTTTTGCGGCTGGTGCGGACGAGAGACAATACCCGGCGGAGCGGCTTGTACGTCCTGCGGCGCTCCCGGCGGTCAGGGCGTGGCCTTCTGCCGTTATTGCGGCCGTATTCTGACTCCCGGTGCGGTCACCTGCCCGAACTGCAATACGGCGGTGCCTCAGCCCCGGCAGCAGACATACGCTTATACGGGGCAGAATCCCCCGCAGGGAACGGTTCCGCCGCAAGTGCACGCACCGTCTCAGGGGGCTGTTCCGCCGCAGGGCTATGTTCCCCCACAGAACGTCTATGCTTCCCAGCCTCCTGTATACGGAGCACCCTCCCCTTATGGCGCTTATCCTCCCGGTGTGCAGAAAAACAAGGTAGTCGCCGGTCTGCTGGGCATTTTCCTGGGCGGACTGGGTGTCCACAATTTCTACTTAGGATATACAAGCAAGGCGATTGTACAGTTGGTAATAACCATTGCGGGTTATCTGCTGTTCTTTTTGGTTCTGCCTCCGCTGGCGGCGTGCGCCATGGGCATCTGGGGATTTGTGGAGGGGATACTGATCCTCACCGGCCGCATCGCGGTGGATGGTCATGGTGTCCCCTTACAGCAATAATCAGTGGCCAAAAGGGGTAAAGTATGGAGGTACGGCAGACGCCTTTCCTCCATAGGGGAGATTTGACCTTTCGCGCCATAAACAACGTTTCAGATTGCTTTCAGCGATCCGACAAAACACCGGGGAAACAGTGAAAGGACGAGTGTGGCGATGAAATACAGTATTGAGGGCGATACCCTTCCGGTGGTGATTTGCAACCTGTCACAAGGGGAGCGAATGCTGACCGAAAAGGGCGCTATGAGCTGGATGACCCCCAATATGGAGATGAGCACCTCGATGGAGGGCGGACTGGGAAAAGCTTTTGGCCGTGCTTTCAGCGGAGAATCCATGTTTATGAACTATTACACCTGTACCGCCGGGGAGGGGATGATCGCCTTTGCCTCCAGTTTTCCCGGCAGGATCATCCCGCTGCCTATTACGGCAGGGAACGAGATCGTGGTACAGAAAACCGCCTTTCTCGCGGCAGAGGCGGGGGTACAGCTGAGCACCTACTTTACCCGAAAATTCACCACCGGCTTTTTTGGCGGCGAGGGCTTTATTATGCAGAAGCTGTCAGGCCAGGGAACCGCTTTTTTGGAAATTGACGGTCACGTAGTGGAATACGACCTGGCCCCCGGCCAGACGCTCCAAATCGACAGTGGTCATCTGGCCGCCATGACCGAAACTGTCCGGATGGATGTGGTGACGGTCAAGGGGCTGAAAAACAAGATGCTGGGCGGCGAAGGGTTCTTCAACACCCAGGTGACCGGCCCCGGCCATGTCTGGATACAGACCATGCCCTTTTCCAAGCTGGCCACCATGGCTCTCGTCAAACAGTAGCACAGCAGGCCGACGGGACTGTCGGCAAAGGAAAGAAACAGGTTGGAACGAAAGGCGCCTGCTTTTCACTCCAACGGGAGTTTCGTCCGTTCGTGTCACAGACAGCGGCGCGAATTGTCAGGGGATGCCCGGCGAAATATCCCAGATACGGCGAAAGGATAGGCATAACAATGAAAAAACCGCTTGCTCTCATTATCATGGACGGCTTCGGCATCAACCCCAGCGATTACGGCAACGCTATCAAGGCCGCCAATACCCCTCGTCTCGATCAGTTGTTCGCCGAGAACCCCTGTACCAAAATCGGGGCCTCCGGCATGGATGTGGGACTGCCCGATGGCCAGATGGGCAACAGCGAGGTGGGACACACCAACATCGGCGCGGGCCGGGTGGTGTATCAGGAGCTGACTCGCATCACCAAATCCATCACCGACGGCGATTTCTTTGAGAATCCTGCCCTGCTGGCCGCGATGGAGAACGCGAAAAAGCCCGGCGCCGCCCTGCATCTGGCGGGCCTGCTCTCCGACGGCGGTGTGCACAGCCACAATACGCACCTGTATGGCCTGCTTCAGATGGCGAAAAAGCGCGGGGTGGAGAAGGTGTTCGTCCACTGCCTGATGGATGGACGCGACGTGCCCCCGACCTCCGGCGTGGATTTCCTCGCCGAGCTGCAGGAAAAGATGAAGGAAATCGGTGTGGGACGTATCGCCACCGTGATCGGCCGCTATTACGCCATGGACCGCGACAACCGCTGGGAGCGGGTGGGCAAGGCATACGCCGCTATGGTGTACCGTGAGGGCGTCCAGACCGCCGACCCGGTGGCCGCCGTCGCCGCCTCTTATCAGGCGATTGATGATGAGGGCAAGAACATCACCGACGAATTCGTCGTTCCCACCGTGGTGGCAGGCGGCGAGCCGATTAAAGCCGGGGACAGCGTGATTTTCTTTAACTTCCGCCCCGACCGCGCCCGGGAGATCACCCGTACCCTCGTAGACCCCGATTTCAGCGGGTTCGAGCGCCGGGAGGGATTCTTCCCCCTGACCTATGTATGCATGACCCAGTACGACGCGCTGATGCCGAATGTGCAGATCGCCTTCAAGCCCCAGTCGCTCACCCACACCCTCGGGGAGTATGTCAGCGAAAAGGGCATGACCCAGCTGCGCATCGCGGAAACGGAAAAATACGCCCATGTGACCTTCTTCTTCAACGGCGGTGTGGAGAAGGAATTCCCCGGTGAGGACCGGGTGCTGATCAATTCGCCGAAGGTCGCCACCTACGACCTCCAGCCTGAGATGAGCGCCTATCCCGTGTGCGACGCGGTGGTCGAACGGATCAAGTCGGGTAAGTACGACATGATCATCCTCAACTACGCCAACTGCGACATGGTGGGCCACACCGGCGTGTTCGACGCGGCGGTGAAAGCGGTGGAAGCGGTGGACGAGTGCGTCGGCCGCACGGTGGACGCACTGCTGGAGATGGACGGCACCGCCATGATCACCGCCGACCATGGCAACGCGGATAAGATGTACGAGCCGGATGGATCCCCCTTTACCGCCCACACCACCAACCTGGTGCCCTTCTGCGTGGTGGGAACCCCCTGCGAGCTGCGCGACGGCGGCCGGCTGGCGGATATCGCCCCGACCATGTTGCAGGTCATGGGCCTCGACAAACCCGCTGAGATGGACGGTACCAGCCTGATTAAATAACGGTTTTGGTCCAGACGTGTTGAAAACCCAAATGTGAATAACGCCCCTTTAGGGGCCATGGATCGGCTGACGCTACACCGGTCCGCGGCATCTCTAAAGGGGCGTTTTCGTTTGTAATACGAAGGTCAGTTGACGTATTTCGGCTGGTCCGGCTGGTCGGACTGGATCATGCCGTCGCTGATCACGATCTTGCGGCGGCAGTAACCGGCCACCGTCTCGTCGTGGGTCACCACGAGGATGGTGATGCCGCTGTCGTTCATGCCTTGCAGCAGCCCCATGATCTGGGCGGAGGTCCCGCTGTCCAGCGCACCGGTGGGTTCGTCCGCCAGAACAAGCTCGGGTTCCCCCACGATAGCCCGTGCGATGGCGACCCGCTGGCGCTGCCCGCCCGACAGCTGGTTCGCCCGTTTATGAGCCTGCTCGGCAAGCCCCACCTTTTCCAGTGCTTTCAGTGCTTTCCCTTTCATTTCACGATAGGGCGTCTTGCCGAAATACAGGGGCAGCATCACATTGAACAGCACGGTCTTGTTGTTGATGAGTGAGAAATCCTGAAGCACGAAGCCGATGTGCCGGTTGCGCAGGATCGCCGCCTTGGAGTCGTTCAGTTTCCCGACGTCCAGACCGAGGAAGCGGTACGATCCCTTTTGATAGGTGTCCAGACAGCCGATCACGTTGAGCAGGGTGGATTTGCCGGAACCCGACCGGCCGCAGATCGAGACGAATTCCCCCTTTTCCACCCGGAGGTCGATGTCCTTGAGGGCGTGGAAGGGTGCGCCGCCCTCCATGGGGTAATCCTTGCAGAGCCCTTGAATTGTAATCATTGGTCAAGCCTCCTTAGCAGTTGGATGGGAGAGGTACGGCGCTGGAGCAGCACCGAGGTGACGAACACGATCAGCAGGGTCAGCAGCAAATATCCCGCGATGAACAGGAAGCTCCAGCCGTCCAGATAGATCCGTTCGAGAGGGAGAATTCCCCGTTCTCCCAGCAGGGGGAACAGCAGGATAAAGACGGCGTTCAGCGCGGCGGCGACCGCGCCGCACAGGCCGATACAGGCGAAGATCAGCAGCAGGCTTTTGCGTTTGCTGCAGCCGCACAGATACCAGACCGCATTTTCGGTTGCCTTGCGGTAGATCACGATCACACTGATGCTGAACAGGGAGACGGTGGACAGGATGAGCAGGAATACCGGCAGGGGGAAGCACAGGCGCAGGTTTTCATCCACCCGCCGGTTCGTTTCGTCCAGAATCTCCGAATAGGAGAGGATCAGGCAGCTCTTGCCCGCCTCCTCCAGATACCGGTCGATCTCCTGCCGGCTGGCGTCGTCGGAGAAAACCACGAAGTAGTTGCTGCCGGTTGCGTAATACACCTCCCCCGCCGCCTCCAGCAGGGCGCGGGTCTCCGGGGTGTCCTTGGCGAGGATGGCGGTTTGGGCGGACAGGAAGTTGTCGGCGGCGACGTCGCCCGAGCTGCCGAAATTGATGTGGAAGTAGGGGTAGCGGATTCGTCCGGTCAGGCCGGCCCGCACGGGCGTACCGCCGTAGTTGAGGGAAAAGGAGCCGCCCAAGGCGATATCGGAAAACAACCCGCTGGCGTCCACGATCTCCAGTGCGCCGTCGGCGGTCAGGCCGGTTTCGCTGAAGGACCGGCCGCTGTACAGGTCCAGAGGAAAGGCGTCACATACGCTGTCGCTCAGAAGCATAATGCCCCAAAGTTGTCCGTCAATGGTAAATCCGTTCACCGCCGTGTCGTACAGCACCGCCTCCACGCCGGGGAGCTGCCGGGTCTCCGCCAGCTCCCGGTCCATGGCCTCCTGATCCGGGGTGGGATCGGCAAAATGAGCCACGTAATAGGCGTTCTCCAGACCAGAGCCTTCGTACACGTCGCGGGAATAGGTGAAATAGCGGTAATGTCCGAAGGCGATGGTCGCCACCAGCAGGGCCACCGTCATGATGAAGGCGAGGAGGACACAGGGCACCCGGATGCCTTTATAGATCGAGCGGATACAAGCCCACGTTTTCATCTGTCTTCCCCCTTACATGTAGGAATAGCGGCCCTTGGCCGACAGCAGCGAATGCTTGCGGAAACCGATCAGGAAGGGGAGCAGGGTGAGCTGGGAGATGACCACGCAGAGAATGAAGAGCAGCAGGTAATCGCTCCACAGATAGGTGAGGGGGATATCCGACTGTATGTTCACCTTATCGAAGAACACGTTCTTCAGTCCCATGTGCAGCAGGATGCCCGCCAAAGCGGTAAAGGCGGAGAAGCAGACGTTGTCCAGCAGCAGCAGGCCGGTGATCCGGTTCTTGGAGGCGCCCACGATGCCGTAGATGACATTTTCCTTAATGCTGGTCTCCATCATGTATTTCATCAGGAACATGAAGCTGAACAGGGACAGGGCATATACCAGGCAGATCATCGTAAGCTCTGTGGGGAAGTCATAGTTACGTAACCTTATGTATTCATAAGAAGAATCTATCTGCCCACCAGGAAAAAGAGACTTGAGTTTCTCAACGTTATCCGTGTTCTCGGCGGTTCCAGCCGCCTTATGAGTTAAAATGATTCTCAGATTGGTAATCTTTAAATTCAGACGTTGAAACGTTTCTGGCGGGACGTAACAATCATCTGGTCGGGCGTGGTGCCCTATAACCTGGAAGGTTTCTCCTGCGTATTCAAAGATGCCGGTCGCTTGGTCCAATCCTGCGGGAACTTTTAGGAAAAAGTGGGGTATAATCATTACATTTGCCCCTTCTCTTAGTTCCTCATTGGTAAAGGAATGCCGCCCATCTACAGGAACCACGTACATTTCTCCGGTGACAGGTGTCGCTAAGTTGACCATTGACCCATTAGAAGAATCAAAATAACTATTATAGACAATACTATCCTCTACAGGAAGGTCCAATTTACCCATCCGTTCGGCGATATCATCATAGGAATACTCCACATTCTCGAAGGAGAGGGAATATCGACGATATATGCGGGAGTCGTCGTTGCGCAGACGCATGCTCATGATGAGATTCCCATACAAATAAATGAAGCCGGTTGTACAAACAATGCTGCTGACCAGAAACAGCACAAAAATGAAGCGGTTATTTTTATAATACTGCCGCAGGCGGGACCACTGGAGGGAGAGGATTTTTCGCATAAAAACAACCACCTTTATTAAAAAGTGCATGGGAGGGCAAAAACAGAATTCTTTACCCTCCCATGGCATTTCCTCTATTTAGCCGTGATTAAACGTATAGGAATTGGTTTCACCGACACGGTCATAGCTGTGGTAAGTTCTCTGCGCAAAGGACCCTCTGGCATAGCACCGTCCCGTTTTGATCCAACCGTTATTATAGGAACTGGACTGCTGCCGATTACCAGTCCCTTCCCCTTGGCCAAGGAGATAGACATAAGCAGTAGAGTTTTTTGCCTGATTTGCTGTGACGCTCAGTCTTGTCTCGGCGCTGATTCCAGTCCAATACTGGCAAGCCAAATCGCTGCCAACACGATAACGAGTCCAGTTGTTGTACATCGATATAGTTTCTGTATAGTCAGCAGCACTAACGCTTAATACACCTACGCTACCTATCAGAGCCATGGACAGCAATGCACAAAGGACTTTTTTCGCATTCATTATGATTGACCTCCTTAGTGTTATTGATTATTCCGGGTTCTTAAAAATTTACATAGAATAACGATTACCGCTCTGCATTGGAATCACCTCCTTTTATTTCTTAATATAAAAACACTTATTTATTATAAAATGTGATCGAGTTAGCCTCGGAGCCATGTTGATAGCTGTGATAAGTACGAGAGGCAATTTTACCCGTAGCATAGCATCGTTCAGTACTAATCCAGCCGCTGCCCATTGTGCTAGCTTCTTTCCTATTCCCTACCGACTGGCCTTGTCCGAGTATATACACATATACTGTAGCCTTTTGAGACGGAAGGTATGATACATATAAGCTACTCTGCGCGCTGTTGTCTAAAAACTGAGAACCTATCCAGTACCTACATACTAAGTTGCCACCAAGTCGTGAGTTTTCCCAATTATTGTACATGTTTACGTGCTCTATATAATCCGCTGCGTTAACCATCAACGCCCCGGCGCTACCGATCATGGCTACGGACAACAGGGAACAGAGAATCTTTTTCGCCTTCATTACCTTTGACCTCCTCAATCTTTTCAAGTATCGTGTGCTGCGGAACTGCTGTGTGAACAAGGACAACCGTTCTGCATTTGAATCACATCCTTCCCGTATTCACCAATATCGTGAATATTTATCTCTTACCCAAAGCATACCATACCGTCGGGGAACGTGTAAATACTAAAAATATATATAAATGATGTATAAATGTGATTGTAAAACAGTAAAAACGCTGCACATTGTTCTTATTTACGACATTTCGTAGATTTTTGTTTCTTAAAGTTGACTTACATTATGTCGAATCGTGTTGTCAAACAAAACCACCCTGCCTCCGTTCGGTAAGAACGGAGGCAGGGTGGTTTTATCTGACTTTTTCGTGATCGACGGCAGGTTTACAGCGTATCCGTGTTCTCGTCGATTATGTCATATTTGATCAGCAGGTTCTTCAGGGCCTCATTCATCAGTTGGGAGACAGGGACTTGGGTTTCTTTCGACAGCTCTTTGAGCTGAGCGTATAGTTCCGAGTCGACGGCGGCTGTCCATTTAACGGGATTGCTTTCTGTAGAGTTCATGTTGATTCCCCCCTGTATCATTTTAATAGGATGATTAAGCATATCAATTCAATTGATTATAGTATTAGTATATAGAATATACAAGGAGAAATCAACTCTATATCTTTTACCAGACAATAGCGTTCCCTCCCGCGCAGGAGCGAGCGCATCAGAGGATAAAAAAGGGAGAGGGGCGCTGGTTTGTCATTCGGACAGAACTTGTGCCCCCTTCCCTTGACAGGGGAATGGGGAAAAGACTATACTTAATTCTACCTATGGCGCGGTGAACGGGCGAAATGAGAGGCTCGGGATTACCGGTGTGAAAGGATGATAATCATGGCGAACTATAAAGCGATGCGGGGCACCCAGGACGTGCTGCCGTCTCAGAGCGGCAAATGGCAGTATATGGAGCAGACCGCCCTGTCGGTGGCGCAGGATTTCGGGTATCGGGAGCAGCGCACCCCGGTGTTCGAGCAGACCGAGCTGTTCCAACGGTCGGTGGGGGAGACCACCGACGTGGTGCAGAAGGAGATGTATACCTTCCTCGATAAAGGGGGGCGGTCGGTCACCCTGCGCCCCGAGGGGACGGCGGGCGCGGCCCGCGCGGTGCTGGAGCACGGTTTATTGAACGGCGCTCTGCCGGTGAAAGTATCCTACGTCACCTCCTGTTACCGCTATGAGAAGCCGCAGGCGGGCCGTCTGCGCGAATTCCACCAGTTCGGGGTGGAATGCTTTGGCGCGGCGGCACCCCAGGCCGACGCGGAGATGATTACGCTGGCCAAGACCATCCTCGATTCGCTGGGAATCACGGGGGTGAGCCTGCATCTCAATTCCATCGGCTGTCCTGCGTGCCGCGCCCGCTATCACGAAGCGCTGCGCGCCTATTTCACCGCCCGGCAGGACGAGCTGTGCGAGACCTGCCGCGGCCGGCTGGAGCGCAACCCCATGCGCATCCTCGACTGCAAATCCCCGATGTGCGCCGAGATCGCCGCCGGGGCGCCCGTGATGCTCGATTACCTCTGCGACGATTGTTCCGCCCATTTTGAGGAGGTCAAGGGCTGCCTCACCGACGCGGGCCTCGATTTCGTGGTGGATTCCAAGATTGTGCGGGGCCTCGATTATTACACCCGCACCGTGTTCGAGTTCATCTCCGACGCGCTGGGCGCCCAGTCTACCGTGTGCGGGGGCGGCCGGTACGACGGCCTCATCGAGGAGCTGGGGGGGGCGCATGTGCCGTCACTGGGCTTTGCCATGGGGCTGGAGCGCCTGCTGCTGGTGATGGAGGCCAAAGGGGCTGAATTCCCTGAGGAACCCCGGTGCGAGGTGTATTTCGCCTCCATGGGCCCCGCCGCCGCCCGCGCCTGCTTCGTCATGGCCACCCGCCTGCGGGAGGGGGGCATCGCGGTGGAGTTCGACACAGTGGGCCGCAGCCTGAAGGCCCAGATGAAGTACGCCGACAAGATCGGGGCCCGCTACACGCTGGTGGTGGGCGACAACGAGCTTAACACCGGCGAAGCGAAGCTGAAGGACATGGAAACGGGCGACCAGCAGGATGTGAAGCTGGACGACAGCCTGTACACCATTCTCTATAACAAATCGCTGGACCGCCAGCTGGCGGGGATGACCGACCTGTTGGGCGGGGACCTGACGGGGCTGGAATAAGAGGAATACGGGCGGCGGAACCGCCGGCCCGATACGAAAGGATGTTTAACACCATGGCGGAATCGATGGCGGGTCTCAAGCGGACCCATTACTGCGGCGACCTGCGCGCCGCGAACGAAGGCGAAGAGGTCACCCTCTGCGGCTGGGTACAGCGTCAGCGGGACCTGGGCCAGCTGATATTTGTGGACCTGCGCGACCGCACCGGCATCGTGCAGCTGGCCTTTGACGAGGCGACCGACCGCGCCGTGTTCGACAAGGCCTTCGGCGTGCGGGGGGAATTCGTCCTCGCCGCCCGTGGCAGGGTGCGCATCCGCAGCTCGGTCAACAGAGAGCTGCCCACCGGCGATATCGAGATCGCGGTGGAGGAGCTGCGCGTCCTCAGCCGCGCCCAGACCCCGCCCTTCGAGATCGTGGACAACTGCACTACCGCCGAGGCGACCCGGCTGAAATACCGGTATCTCGACCTGCGGCGCCCCGTCCTCCAGCACAACCTGCTGATGCGCCACCGGATCGCCAAGGCCACCCGGGATTATTTCGACGCCAACGGCTTTATCGAGCTGGACACCCCCATGCTGATCAAATCCACCCCCGAGGGGGCGCGGGACTTTTTAGTGCCCTCCCGCCTCCACCACGGGGAATTCTACGCCCTGCCCCAGTCCCCCCAGCTGTACAAGCAGCTGTGCATGGTGGCGGGCTTCGACCGGTATATCCAGCTGGCCCGCTGCTTCCGGGATGAGGATCTGCGGGCCGACCGCCAGCCGGAGTTCACCCAGATCGACATGGAGATGTCCTTTGTGGACGTGGAGGACGTGCTGGCCATGGGTGAGGGATATCTCCGCCATGTGTTCCGGGAGGCCCTCGGGGTGGACCTGCCCACCCCCCTGCCCCGTATGACCTACACCGAGGCCATGTCCCGCTACGGGTCGGATAAGCCCGATACCCGTTTCGGCATGGAACTCATCGACCTCACCGAGACGGTGCGGGGCTGCGGCTTCGGCGTCTTCGCCGGCGCGGTGGAGGACGGCGGCGCCGTCCAGGCCATTAACGTAAAGAACGGTGCGGGGGTCTACACCCGCAAGGAGATCGACAAGCTGACCGAGTACGCCAGGGGCATCGGCGCGAAGGGCCTCGCCTGGGTGCGCTGGACATCGGAAAACCGGGCCTCCTCCTTCGGCAAGTTCCTGACCGATGAGGAGATGGAAGCCCTGCTGGCCGCCGCGCGGATGGAGGAGGGTGACGTGCTCCTGATCGTAGCCGACACGGTGAAAAAGCATGTCCAGAGCACACTGGGCGCCCTGCGGCTGGTGGCCGCCGACCGGATGGAGCTGCCCCGCGAAGGCTTCAACCTGCTGTGGATCACCGAGTTCCCCTTCTTCGAGTGGGACGAGGAGGCGGGGGCCTGGGCCGCCATGCACCATCCCTTTACCGCCCCGCTGGACGAGTGCATCCCTTATCTGACAAACGCCCCGGAGAAGGTGTTCGCCAAGGCGTACGATCTGGTATTCAACGGGGTGGAGATGGCCAGCGGCTCCATTCGGATCACCGATCCGGAGCTGCAGGGGCATATGTTCCACGCCCTCGGCCTGACCGACGAGGAGGCCCGGCGCAAGTTCGGCTACCTCCTCGACGCGTTCCAGTACGGCGCACCCCCCCACGGCGGTATGGGCATCGGCCTCGACCGGCTGGTGATGCAGATGTTGGGTGCTTCCACTCTGAGGGACGTCACCGCCTTCCCCAAGGTGCAGAACATGACCGAGCCGATGACCGACTGTCCCAGTCCCGCCGATGAGGTTCAGCTCCAGGAGCTGGGGATTCAGCTGGCGAAAGAACAGCGTTCTCAGCAATAAAACGATGGTTGGTTAACACTCCGTGGGCTATGAGTATTAGAATAGGAATAAAAGGACGGGACAGCCATCGGCTGTCCCGTCCTTTCCTATCAGGTCCCTCAATTTGATGGGGAACCCCCCGGCGAGGGTTTCCCCCGATCGGGCTTCCGCAGGAAGTCCGCCCAGCCCCTTCCTGCGCTTTTGGAGGATAACGCGGGGCGCCGCGCCCCGGACCCCGCCGCCTTTTTCAAAAGGCGGGCGAAAACTGCATATGGGAGAATAATCAATCCTCGATGGCGGCCTTTCGGCCATTGACCTTACGGAAGAAGTCCATGTCGAACTTGGGCCGGCGGTCGTAGGTATACAGCCCGTTCTGCTCCTGTTCTACGTCGTAGAGCTGGGTGTAGCAGAACCCGAACAGCCGGTCGTTGTCCAGCAGGGCATCGGTGAGGCCCCGATACCGTTCCAGAAACTCCTCCGGCGTCTGGGGCCCCTCGCCGTAGCCCCAGCCCTCGCCGGGCCGCTCCGACCAGCGGATACCACCGTATTCGCTGAGGAACACCGCTTCTCCCCGGTAGGTCTGGCGGTTGGAAAACGGGTCGTGCAGCACCCCTTCGGTCATCAGCCGGTCATACTTTTCTTTAAAAGACGCGGGATTCTGATCGTAATCGTGGACGTCGAAGATATCGGTGACGACATGGAAATTGCCGCTGGTATCAATACAGGGGCGGGTGGGGTCCATCTCCTTGGTCACCTGATAGAGCAGACGCAGGATTTCGTTGCACTGGGGACGGCCGTCGTAATCCCACGTTTCGTTGAGCGGGCACCAGCCGATCACGCTGGGGTGGTTGTAGTCCCGCTGGATTTCTTCCATCCAGCTTCCCAGCAGAGGCTCCGCCGCGCCGCGGTCGGACAGGTCGATTCCCCAGCTGCCGTATTCTCCCCACACCAGATAGCCCAACCGGTCGCAGTGGTAGAGATAACGGGGCTCGAACACCTTCTGGTGGAGGCGGGCGCCGTTGAAGCCGGCGGCCAGCGACAGTTCGATATCCCGTATCAGCGCCCGCTCGTTGGGGGCGGTATAGATACCATCCGGATAATACCCCTGATCCAATACAGTGCGTTGAAACACGCTTTTGCCGTTGAGAAGAAAACGATGCCCGTCCAGCCGCACCTGGCGCATACCGAAGTAGCTGTCCGCCCTGTCGTCGCCGTAGGTAAGCCGCAGGTCGTACAGCCGGCCCTGTCCCGCCTCCCACAGGTGCAGCTCGTCGAGGGGCAGGCACAGCCGGGCCGTTCCGCCGGTGGAGACAGCCTCCGCCCGGCCCACCGGCCGGCCCTCGTAGAAAGCCTCGGCGGTGAGAGTGGCCCCGCCCCGCACCCTGGCCCAGAGATGCAGGCAGGCGTTATTGATGTCCGGTTCGTATCGCACCTGCTCGATATGGATTTCGGGCCGGGCTTCCAGCCAAACTGTCTGCCAGATGCCGGTGACACGGGTGTAGTCGCAGCCGTGGGAGGCATACCATTCGCTCTGTTTGCCGCGGGGCTGACGGGGGGAGCGGACGTCGTCCTCCGCATACACGGTCAGACGGTTCTCACCCGGCTGTAAACGGTCGGTAATGTCGGCGGAGAAGGGGGTATATCCCCCGTCGTGGACGCAGACCAGCCCGCCGTTGAGGTACACCTCGGTATGGTGGTCCACCGCGCCGAATTGGAGATAGACCCGTTTGCCCTCCCATTGGTCGGGAATGGTGAGGGTCCGCTGATACCACACCGCGTTCATAAAGTCGGTGTTGCCTACACCGGACAGGGCGCTCTCGGGACAGAAGGGCACCAAAATTGTGCTGTCCAGGTGCGCTCTGTTCTGAAAGCGGCGGTCGCGGCCGCTGCGGGCGTTGTCAATTTCAAATTCCCACGGGCCGTTTAAACTGAGCCAGTCTTTCCGCTGGAATTGGGGGAAGGGATGCTCGGGTCGGGGGATGGCCATCCAATCACTCCTTTATGGCGGCAGTAGGTGTTCTGCCGCCGTCGAACCTCTTTTTGCCCAGTATAGCGGACGGGGGGCAAATTACAAGGTTTTTTTCGAAATTCCCCCGCACAAATACCGCCAGGCGGGAATAGGCTGGCATAACCCCTGCCGTCCGTTTTGTTTCGGGCGGGGCAATCGGAATTTTCTCCTGAAACAACAGGGAAAAGAGGCGCGGTGAATGAAAAGACAGAAAAGGAGCGGGGAGCGGCTGGCCCTCCACGTTTCCGCCGTCAGCATTGTCTGGAACGTGGTGCTGTCCGCCTTCAAGCTGTTTGCGGGCATCTTCGCCCGGTCGGGCGCGATGGTGTCCGACGCGGTGCATTCCGCCTCTGATGTGCTGAGCACCGTCATCGTCATCGTGGGGGTCAGGCTGGCCAACCGGGCGCCGGACCGGGAGCACCCCTTCGGCCACGAGCGGATGGAATGCGTGGCGGCGGTGGTGCTGGCGATGATACTGGCGGTGACCGGCGTGGGGATTGGCTGGGCGGGGGTGGAGAAGATCGCCTCCGGCGGCCGGTCGCTGGAGGCTCCCGGCGTGCTGGCCCTCGTCGCGGCGGCGGTGTCCATCGTCGTCAAGGAGGGGATGTACTGGTATACCCGCAGCGCGGCGAAGCGGATTCCCTCATCCGCCCTGATGGCGGACGCTTGGCATCACCGCTCGGATGCCCTGTCCTCGGTGGGCAGCTTCGCGGGGATATTGGGAGCGCGGCTGGGCGTGCCGGTGCTCGACCCGCTGGCCAGCGTGGCCATCTGTCTGTTCATCCTGAAGGCGGCCTGTTCCATCTTCCGGGAGGCGGTGGGCAAGATGACCGACCGGGCCTGTGACGGGGAGTTCGAGGGGGCGCTGCGGGCGGCCGCCGAGGAGCAGGAGGGGGTGCTGGGGGTGGACCAGCTGAAGACCCGCCTGTTCGGGGACCGGGTCTACGTGGAGCTGGAGATACGGGCGGACGGGGAGGAATCCCTGAACGAGGCCCACGCCGCCGCCCAGCAGGTCCACGACGTGATCGAGGCCCGCTTTCCCGCCGTGAAGCACTGCATGGTACACGTCAACCCGGCGGAAAAAAACGGGCCTGCTTTTTATTCCGATAAGATATAAAGAGTGCGCTCATGCCGCGCAGGCACCTCCTTTCTTAACGAAAAGAAAGGAGGCAAAGATTCGCCAGGGAGAACCCTTTCGATGGGTTCCCCCTGGACCCCCTCCACAAACGACCAAAGGGTCTGACCGACCCTTTGGAATCCCCTGTCCCTGTCTGTTCCACATTAAAAAACCGGTATATAGCGATTTAAGATGCTTTGATTTTTTCCAGTGCTGTGTTTTATCTGAATTCTAGATAAACAGCAGTATTTTTCCCCGTGACCATTATACTTAAGGAAGTAGTAATAACGGGGGTGAAACAGTATGGAGTTATATCGGGAATTGCTGATCGAAATCCTGCGGTGGGAGGAAATGGAGGTAACGTTCCCTCAAATAGAGGACAGCCTTGCCGATATCGTCAACCTGAAAAGTGTGCAGGCCCTGCAAAAAATCCGGGATATTGTGCGGGACGACCGGTTGGAGGACGACGAATGCTTTATGCAGATTGAGGAGGTGGTATGCACGCTGGAAGCGCTGGGCAGCGACGGCGGCCTGCGCCATGACGGGTGAACATCCATTGCACCGCTGCGCAAGGCATCCCAGGCGGCGGGGTATTTGGCGCTTGGGACGAACTTTGTAAGGGAGGGGACGATCCCCTCCCTTACAAAAACAGCCCAGGTTGATTGCAGACCATTACCCATCACAAACGGACGGTCCGCCCGCGGC